>CAMZAX010000012.1 GCA_947304355.1 uncultured Selenomonadales bacterium | reverse complement strand
GCGGGTGTAGCTCAATGGTAGAGCTCCAGCCTTCCAAGCTGATCACGTGGGTTCGATTCCCATCACCCGCTCCACTCGCCGGGGTGGCGGAACTGGCAGACGCACGGGACTTAAAATCCTGCGAGTGTAAAAACTCGTACCGGTTCGATTCCGGTCCTCGGCATGTGCGGCAGTGGCGGAATGGCAGACGCGCCAGCTTCAGGCGCTGGTGGGGGCGACCCCGTGGAGGTTCAAGTCCTCTCTGCCGCACCAATTCAAAACTAAATATGCGGTCGTGGCGGAATAGGCAGACGCGCTGCTTTGAGGGGGCAGTCCTCGAAAGAGGGTATGAGTTCAAGTCTCATCGACCGCACCACAATACGCGGTTGTGGTGGAACTGGCAGACACGCTACTTTGAGGGGGTAGTGCTCGCAAGGGCGTATGAGTTCAAGTCTCGTCAACCGCACCAATCCGAAATTTCAAGCGCGAGGATTCGTCCCCGCGCTTTTGCGTTACTCGAAAGGAGGCAACGACATGCCCGAAATTTTTTCCGACTCGGCTCGCGGCAATTTCCCCAAGAATTACGACGAACTGTCCGCGCGGCTCAAAAGCGTCGAACGTTGCATAAACAACGACGAAAACCTTCGCGAAGTTAACGTCGAATTCTGCAGGCGCGCGTTCAGATTGTTGGCGGACTGCCGCTTGATAAACGAAGACACCGTCCGATTTTTGAGCGACGCCGAGGCTTGCGCCGAATTCGACCCGGATCTGAAGTTCCCTTACAATCGCGGCGAAGGCGTCCTGCGCAAGGTCAAGCACTCCGACGATATTTGCGACGCGAACGGCGTCCGGCGGTTCTATCACGAAAGCAACATGTGCGTGCTTTGCGGCGGGCGGGAATATCTTATCGCCAACAACTGGTTTGGCGACCCTCCGACAAGCGGCGGCGGTCTTCCCGTCAACAAGCGGTCGTTTTATCGTTGGCTCGCGGCGCAAGTCGACAACGTTCAGCCGAAATAATTTCCGTCAAAAAAAATCGCCCCTCCCAAGCGGGAAGGGTTTTTTTGTTCGCAAAGTTAAGCTCAGTATTCGCCGACGACCTCGATAAAGCCGAACGTGTCTTCGACTTCGCCGACGTGCAAGCCTTCGATATAATCGTACATTTTCTGCGCGAATGCTCCGATTTTGCCGTCGCCGATAACGTAATCGTGATCCTTGTAGCGCAGGACGCCGACGGGCGAAATTACCGCCGCCGTGCCGCTGCCGAAGACTTCCTCAAGCCGACCGTCTTCGTGAGCTGCGATAACCTCGTCGATTGAAATTCTGCGCTCGGCAACGGGCATCCCCCAAGCCTTCGCGATTTGATTCACCGTGCGCCGCGTTATCCCGTCAAGTATCGACGTTTGAATCTGCGGCGACGGGCTGACGATTTCGCCGTTTATCTTGAACAGGATGTTCATTGAGCCGACTTCCTCGATATATCTGCGTTCGACGCCGTCAAGCCAAAGCACCTGGTCAAAGCCGATGTCGTGCGCCACAAGTCCCGCGTGCAGGCTTGCCGCGTAGTTGGCGGGAGTCTTCGCCGCACCCAACCCGCCGCGAACTGCGCGGACATATTTGTCCTCGACAAGAATCTTGACGGGCGCGAAGCCGTGCGCGTAGTAGGCGGCAACCGGCGACAGGATTATCATGAACTTGTACTTCTTGCTGACGCTGACGCCCAACACTTCGTCGGTCGCGAACACGAACGGGCGAATGTACAAGCTCTGCCCCTTTTCCGTCGGTATCCAATCCTTTTCAATGTCGATGAGCTTAAGCAAGCCCGAATGAATCACGTCGAACGGCAATTCGGGGATGTCAAGGATTTTCGCCGAGCGGTTGAGGCGTTGCAGATGATCCTTGGCGCGGAAGACGACCGCCTTGTTGCCTTGACGATAAGCCTTGAGTCCCTCGAATATCGCTTGCCCGTAATGAAGCGTCGCGTTGGCAGGGTCAAGCAAAATTTTTTCGTGCGGGACGATTCGCGCGTCGTGCCAGCCCTGCGCGGCGTCGTAGTCCATTACGAACATATAATCGGTAAAGTGCGTGCCGAAACCGATTTTGGAAACGTCGGGCTTGGGCTTGAGCGTCTTCGCCTCGACAAATTTGATTTCTGCCATTGAAGAATTCCTCCTACAAAAAAAATAATCACCGCGCTTAGTTTAGCAGTGACAAAAAAAATTTTCAACACTGCGAAAAATTTTTACTCGGCGGCGCGCAACGTCTTAATGACGTAAGTGGGCAGCGCGAAAGCTCCAACGTGAATGTTCGTGTTGTAGTACTTCGTCTGCAGGTTGAGCGCGTTCCAGCGGGCGAAGTCAACGGCGTTGGTCGGGTGAAATTTTTTCGACGCAAAACCGAACAGCCATTGCCCCGCCGGGTACGTCGGTATGTGAATCTGGTAGACGCGGACAATCGGGAACGATGTCGTCAATCGCTTGTGAGCGCGTTGCATGGCGGCGGCGTCGCGCGAGTAAAACGGGTTCTCGTGCTGATTTACCATGATGCCGTCGGCTTTGAGCGCGTTGAAGCAGTTGCCGTAAAATTCCTTGGTGAAAAGCCCTTCGCCCGCCCCGAAAGGATCCGTCGCGTCGACGATTATCAAGTCGTATTCGTCAGCCCTGCGCCGTATGAATTTCAAGCCGTCGGCGATAAAAGTTTCGACGCGGGGATTGTCCAGGCACGCAGCCGTTTGCGGAATGAACTTTCGGCACGCGCGCACGACCGTCTCGTCAAGCTCGACCAAGTCAATCTTTTCAATCGTATCGTATTTCAACAGCTCGCGCGCAGAGCCGCCGTCGCCGCCGCCCACAAGCAAAACCTTTCGGACGTTCGGATTGACGCAAAGCGGCACGTGCGTAATCATCTCGTGATAAATGAACTCGTCGCGCTCGGTCGTCATTATGCGCCCGTCAAGCACCAGTATCCGCCCGAACTCCGCCGAATCAAAAATGTCGACGCGCTGAAATTCGCTGACCTCGCCGAAAAGCTGTTTGTCGACTTTCAGCGAAAACCGCACGCTCGGCGTATGTTGCTCGCTGAACCAAAGTTCCATTTGAAAACCCCCCCGACTGTGATAAAATCTCCGCGAAAGGAGTGATAATCATGAGTGACCAAGAAAAAAGTTTCAACTATGCCGAATTGATTTTGAACGAAATACGCGAATTGAAAGCTGAAATGCGTGAATTGAAAGCCGAAGTGCGCGAGACGCGAAAAGAATTGACTCAGCGCATGGACAGAATCGAAGCACGACAAGACAAATTGGATACCAAAATCGACGAGACGCGGAAAGAATTGACTCAGCGTATGGATAAACTGGAAAGTAAATTTGAAGACACACGGAAAGAACTTAAAACTTCTGTCGACAATTCGCAGAAGGAAATTCACTCTTCTGCGCGTCACGGTCAAATTTTAACAGCAACGGTTGTAAGTATCGTCGTCGTCGTAATTTATTCGGTCTTATCTCACTGAATATCATGACGGACGAATTGCGCGAAATCAAAGCTGCCGTCAAAAAGCTCCAGGCCGCTCAGCACGAACGCGAACTGTTGCTTGAAAATCTGCGTGGGCAAATCGAACAAGACGAACGGCACCTTCAGGAACTCGACGAGAGCATAAAAAAAATTCGCGGCGACATTCACGAACTCAAGCGGGCGATAGACGACTTGCGCGACTTCAAGCAGGCGATAGCGGAAATGCATTACATTCAATCAATAACTCGCCGTTAAAGCTTGTCGATGACTTGCAGACGCTGAATCGTCATATCTTCGGGACCGGTAATTTGACAGCCCTTGCGTTTGGCGTAACGCACGTAGTCCAAAATCTCGCGGGTAATGCGTTCGCCCGGCGCAAGAATCGGAATGCCCGGCGGGTAGCACATCAAAAATTCCGCCGCAGTCTTGTCGACGGTCTCGGCAAGCGGCAGGGATTTTTTTTCGGCGTAAAAGGCATCCTTCGGCGTGGCGTCGACAATCGGGTCAATGTACTCGACCTTCATGAGCCGCGACGGGTCTTTCCGATAAATGCGCTTAATGTCGGCAAGCGCGCTTACAAGCCTCTCAATGTCCTTTACGCGGTCGCCGACGGACACGTAAGCCAAGACGTTGGCAATGTCGCCGAACTCAAGCTGAATGTCGTATTCGTCGCGCAGGATGTCGTAAACCTCGACGCCCGCCAAGCCGACCGCCCGCGTGAAAATCGACAGCTTCGTTACGTCGAAATCGAACACCGAATCGCCGTCCGCAAGCTCCTTGCCGTAAGCATACCAGCCGCCAAGATAATTTATTTCGTCGCGTGCGTATTCGACCAGCTCAATCACCTTGTCGAAAATTTCCGCGCCGCGCAGAGCCAAATTCCGCCGCGAAATGTCAAGGCTTGCCATCAGCAGATACGATCCGCTTGTCGTCTGCGTCAAGTTGATAATCTGGTGGACGTAGCCCGCGTTGACTTCCGCGCCCGTCAAAAGCAACGAACTTTGCGTAAGCGAACCGCCCGACTTGTGCATTGACACAGCCGCCATATCCGCGCCGACAGACATCGCCGAAGGCGGCAACTTGTCGCTGAAATAAAAATGCGTGCCGTGGGCCTCGTCCGCCAAAAGTTTCATGCCGTGAGCATGCGCGACGCGCGTTATCGTGGCAATATCGGAGCAAATCCCGTAGTAAGTCGGATTGTTAATCAAAACGGCTTTGGCGTCGGGATTGTTTTTGATTGCGGCGATAACGTCGTCGACTTTCATGCCCAGCGAAATGCCAAGGCGTCCGTCGACTTGCGGATTGACGTACACGGGCACGGCACCGCAGAGAATCAGCGCGTTGATGGCGGAGCGGTGGACGTTGCGCGGCAAGATGATTTTATCGCCGGGCTTGCACGTCGCAAGAATCATTGCCTGCACCGCCGAAGTCGTCCCGCCGACCATAAAAAAGCTGTGTGCTGCACCGAACGCCTCTGCCGCCAAAATTTCTGCGTCGCGAATGACGCTGACGGGGTGGCAAAGGTTATCGAGCGGCTTCATTGAATTAACGTCCACGTCAAGGCACGGTTGCCCCAAAAAGTCCGCAAGTTCACGGTTGCCGCGTCCGCGCTTGTGTCCGGGCACGTCGAAGGGCACGAGTCGCGCCGCCTTCATTTTCGTCAACGCCTCAAGAATCGGCGCGCGGTCTTGCGTCAAATAATCGTCTCGCAAAATTATCCTCCGTTCTAAATAAAAAGCAGGCACCGCTTGGAATGCCCGCTTTTTATGGTTGATTTGAATTTGAATTCCGTCTCGCCCCTCAATTATAACGCCGCATGACAGAAGCAGAGGTCGCCATAGCAGTTTCGTATTCGATGCCGCTGGGCACGTAAAGGATAATCTTGCCGGAAACCATTTCCGCCCGCCCGTGAATCATGTAGACCGCGCCGATAACGAAGTCGCCAATCCGTTGCTGTTCGATGTCGTCGACGCCCTCAAAGTTTACGATAACCGCGTTGTTCTTGAGCAGGTCGTCGGCTATCTGCTTGACCTGCCCGTCATATTTGGTCGGCGCGTAAATCTTCATGGTAAGTTGCGGCGTCTTGACTACGGCAAGGCTCGGCTTAACCGCAGTGTCGGAAGAATAAGCCTCGTAACGAACGCCGCCCATGCTCGTGACGCCGTTCTCGGCAGTGCTGACCATGCCGCCGTTGCGCGTGAAACTCATTGTCCCGCCGCCGATGTTGTTGGCGAAGGTGCTCGCTGTCGATTGCCTGTCCGCCTGCGGTTGCGGCGCGGCTTGAGCCGTTTGACGATTGCGGTCGGCTTGCGCGTCGGCAGTGGTCGCTTCGGCTTTTTTGAGCTCCTTGGCGTCCTCCTCGTCTTCGGGCGCGGGCTCCAACGGCATGATTATATCCGTCAGCTTTTTTATCCAGTCCATCACTATCATAATATCGCCCTTCCGGTTGTTGATTGCTTTTTATAAGCGCGTCCATTCTAACACAGCGTCTGATAAATTGCAAAGGTTTTTTCAAGAATTTTTCAGGCAGATAAGTTCAATAAAAATCTTTCAGCTTTTGGCAACGGGCGGGGTGACGGAGTTTGCTTAAGGCCTTCGATTCGATGCTTTGAATGGTGGCGTCGCTGACCTTGAAAATTTTGGCAACCTCGTCGGGTGAATGCGTGCGCCCGTCTTCCAAGCCGAATCGCAGCGACAAAACTTTTCGTTCGTGCGGCGTCAACGTGTGCATTGCCTCGCGCAGAAGTTCCGTCATTTGCGAATAGTTCACGCGATCGAAGTGAGTGGGCGTCTTGCTGTCTTCAACGAAGTCGCCAAGCGTCAAGCCCTCGACAAAGTCGCCCTCGACGGCGTATTCGTCTTTGGCAGTGTAAGCCGTCTCGTCAATCGGCGTGTCAAGCGAAACCTGCGCGGACGGATTCATTTCGCGCAAGCCGCGAACGATAGCGGATTCAATGCACGTCTCGGCGTATTCGATAAACGTCGCGGAACCCTTCGTGCTGAATTTCTTGACCGCTTTCATGAGCCCGATGTTGCCTTCTTGAATCAAATCCGGAAAGGCAACGCCCTGCCCGACGTATTTGCGTGCAATGTTGACGACAAGCCGCAAATTCGCGTTGACCAATTCAAGCTGAGCGTCTTCGTCACCGTCCGCCGCCCGCAAAAGCAACGTGTGAAATTCCTGCGCACCCAAAAGCGGGATTCGCCGAACTTCCTCAAGATAAAGTTCAACGTCCTCCGAGAATTCGATTTCGTTACTTGCCATAACTTACACCGCCTTTACAAAGAAATTTTTTGCAGTGTTCGATAAGGCGGCGGGTAATTCCTGCATTAGGGGTCAGGGATTAGGGTACAGGGAACAGATTTTTTTCGCCCTGATCCCTTGTCCCTTGCCCCTTGTCCCTAGTCCCTATTTTCGGGCGTTCTTTGCGGCGCGACCGCGTGTCGTGCGGTCAAGAATCGTCTTGCGCAGGCGAATCGAACCGGGCGTGACTTCGACAAGCTCGTCGTCGTTAATGTACTCCATTGCCTGTTCAAGGCTCATGATACGCGGCGGGACAAGTCGAATCGCCTCGTCGCTGTTGCTTGCGCGAATGTTGGTCTGATGTTTCTGCTTGCAAGGGTTGATGTCGATATCCATGTCGCGAGAGTTTTCGCCGACAATCATGCCTTCGTAGACTTTTTGCCCCGGCTCAATGAACATGACGCCGCGATCTTGCAAGTTGAAAATGCCGTAGCCCGTCGTTTCGCCCTGCTCGAACGCAACCAAGCTGCCGCGACTGCGACCGGGAATGTCGCCTTTGTAGGGTTCGTAGCCGTGGAAGACGTGATTCATGACGCCGTTGCCGCGCGTCGAAGTCAAAAGCTCCGAACGAAAACCGATAAGCCCCCGCGCAGGTATCAGGAAGTTCAGCCGCATGTAGCCCGCGACGTTTTGCATGTTCTTGAGTTCGGCTTTGCGGCGACCGAGCGACTCCATGACGGTGCCCATATAATCTTGCGACACTTCGACGGTCAAGTTTTCAATCGGCTCATACTTTTGCCCGTCAATCAGCTTGTAGACGACTTCGGGCTTGCCGATTTGCATTTCGTAACCTTCGCGGCGCATCGTCTCAATCAGAATCGACAGGTGAAGTTCGCCGCGCCCGCTGACTTTGAACACGTCCGCCGAATCAGTTTCTTCGACGCGCAGGGCAACGTTGGTTTGCGCCTCTTTGAACAGCCTGTCGCGAATGTGGCGGCTCGTGACGAATTGCCCTTCCTTGCCCGCGAAAGGACTTGTATTGACGCCGAAAGTTACGCTCAACGTCGGCTCGTCGACGCGGATTGACGGCAAAGCTTCGGGGTGTTCGGCGTCGGCGACCGTATCGCCGATTGACACTTCGCTCAAGCCCGTCAACGCAACAATGTCGCCCATTTCGGCTTCGGGCGTTTCGACGCGGTTCAAGCCTTCGTAAGTGAAAACTTTGCCGACCTTCGCTTTTTTGATGCCGCCTTCGCTCATCAGCGCGATAACTTCGCCGGAACGAATCTTGCCGCGTTGCACGCGACCGATAGCAATTTTCCCGACGTAATCGTCAGCCTCAAGCGTCGTGACGACCAGTTGAAGCGGCGCGTCGAGTTCGCCTTCGGGCGGCGGAATTTCCTTAAGAATCGTGTCCATGAGCGGTTGCAGGTTGCGGCTCTCGTCGTGAATGTCGAGTTTGGCAATGCCCTGCTTGGCGGCGGTGTAGATTACGGGAAAGTCAAGCTGTTCGTCGTCGGCGTCGAGTTCCATGAAAAGTTCAAGCACTTCGTCGTAAACTTCGTCGACGCGGGCTTCGGGGCGGTCAATCTTGTTTATGACGACAATCGGCTTGAGCTTGTGCTCCAACGCCTTGCGCAGGACGTATTTGGTTTGCGGCATGGGACCTTCAAAGGCGTCGACCAAAAGTAAAACTCCGTCAACCATGTTCAGGACGCGTTCGACCTCGCCGCCGAAGTCCGCGTGTCCGGGCGTGTCGACGATATTAATCTTGACGCCCTTGTAAAGAATCGCCGTGTTCTTCGACAGAATCGTAATGCCGCGTTCGCGCTCCAAGTCGCCGCTGTCCATGACGCGTTCGGCTACCTGTTCGTTCTTGCGGAAGATGTGGCTTTGTTTAAGCATCGCGTCGACGAGCGTGGTTTTGCCGTGATCGACGTGCGCGATTATTGCTATGTTTCTGCGTTCGGAATTGACTCCCATTAAACTGCCTCCTTAAGAAAACTTCGGCTATTATACGTGCAAAATTTTCGGCGCGCAAGAAAAAATCCCGCCGCATTGACGGGAAATTTTTCATTGAAGAAATTTCTGTTACGTGATATATTTCTGCGCGGTCATACAGTTTAAATCATTGCAACGATTCGGCGCGTCCGCTGTTCCGCCGCTTCTAAAGCGGCTCGGCTTTCTTCCTCGCGAAGGAAGGAGGTGACGCGTATGGATTTAATCGACTGGACTATGGTAGATCACATCTGCCAGGTCGGGACGTTTATCTTCGCGGCACTGACGTACTTTAAGAGCAAAAAGTAAGCCGAGCAACGCCCGGCACCAAACCCGTATACACATCTAGCATCTACTAACGCGGGGAAGGAACCGACGCGCCAACATCAGATTGCCTGCCGCCATTTTTACTTCAAGAGTAAAGAAAATCTATCACACTCGCGCCGAATTGTCAAATCGAGGAGAATGCTTCATGAAAAAAATTTTACCGCTCAAACACGGACTGCGCGGCACGCTTGAAATTCCCGGCGACAAATCCGTTTCGCACCGCAGCATAATGTTATCGAGCCTGGGCACGACGCCCGTCGAAGTCACGAACTTTTTGGCGGGCGCGGACTGCCTCTCAACCGTCGCGTGCATGAAGGCTTTGGGCGCAACGATTGAACGGGCGGGCGACACGGTTTCAGTCACGGGCAACGGACTGCGCGGGCTTCGCGAACCCGATAACGTCTTGGACGCGGGCAACTCCGGCACGACGCTCCGCTTGCTTATGGGCTTGCTCGCGCCGCAAAAATTCTTGACGACGTTCACGGGCGACGACTCGCTTAGGCAACGTCCGATGGCTCGCGTGATTAAGCCGCTGACCGAAGCCGGGGCGACAATCGTCGGGCGCAACGCCAATCGCAACCTGCCGATAACAATCCTGCCCGCCGCGTCGAAACTGCGCGGGATAACCTATCGAATGCCCGTGGCGTCCGCGCAGGTCAAATCGGCGATACTGTTGGCGGGACTTTACGCCGACGCGCCGACGACAGTGATTGAGCCCGCGCCGTCCCGCGACCATACCGAAAAAATGCTTGCGGCGTTCGGAGCACGGCTTGAACGTTCGGGCAACGCGATAACAATTTTCCCCGCCGAAAAACTCACCGCGCCCGAAAAAATTTCTGTGCCGGGCGACATATCTTCGGCGGCTTATTGGCTGGTGCTCGCGACGATTCTTGACGGCTCTGATGTGACGATTCGCAACGTCGGCGTGAACGAGACGCGCACGGGGATTTTGGACGTGCTTAAGTCAATGGGCGCGACGATTGAACTTTTGAACGAACGGACGTCGGGCGGCGAACGGGCGGCTGATTTGCGTGTCGTGTCGTCGAATCTGCGCGGCGTCGAATTCGGCGGAGCGATTATCCCGCGCCTGATTGACGAGATACCCGCGTTGGCAGTGGCGGCCGCCTTCGCCGAGGGCACGACGATTATTCGCGACGTTGCCGAATTGCGCGTCAAGGAGACGGACAGGCTTGCCGCGATTGTCGACGAGTTCAACAAAATATCGCCCGCGACCTTTGAGGCGACGGACGACAGCTTGATTATTCACGGCGGGCGCGAAAAATTTTTCGCCGAATGCAAGACCCGCGCCGATCATAGAATGGCAATGTCGCTTGCGATTTTCGGAGCCGCCGCGCAGGGCGTTGCGCTTGACGACGACGCTTGCGTTAAAATTTCCTACCCGAATTTTTTCGATGGGCTTGCTTGAGTCACTTGCCGAGGTTACGAAAAAGTTCTTCGCAACGGGTCAGATATTCCCGCCCAAACGAGACGACGCGTTTGCCGTAAGCAAAGCCGCGCCCTTCGACGGCGGAGATTAAATCCGTATCTAACCCCCCCCCACAGTGATTAACAGGTGCGGCTGTTTCTGCAACGTCAAATCGTTAAGCAAAAGGTCTTGCTCGTCGCGGTCGTAGAGAAAAATTTTGTCGGCAAGAGCGGGATTCTCCAACAGCAGTCGCGCCAAAATCATCATGGCGGCGGGGTGACGGACGACGCGCACGGACGCAAAGTCTCTGCGCGGCAAGTAGCGCATGATTGATTGTCCGCGTTGCAGTCGACGATCCAATCGTTGAAACGAATAATTAATTAGCGATCTTTGCAATCCGTCGTAATCAATGTTACGCATTTGGTTTCGGAGCGGGCGCAAGTCGTACCCGAACTGCGCGAACAGCTTGACATAAAAATCCGCATCCATTTTCGTCCAGCCGTGGCAACCAAATGGCAATTTGTTGCCAATGTATTTCAGTGAATGTTTAAGCAAATATTCGACGGAAAACCGCGCAGCTATGTCGACGGGCGGGACGCTGAAATTTATATCTTCTCTCGCGCCGCAGTAAGCAAAAAAATCATCCTCCGGCGTGCCCATCATACGTGCCAATAAATCGGCGTGTTCCGTTAAAAGGTTATAATGCGCCTTGACGTTGCGGAGACAAAAACCGCCGTTACCGACACGTACATTTTTTTTGTCAGCGAAATTGCGTCGCGCATAGTAAGGCCACGGCGCGCCGATATAGTCGTAGCCGAGCGAACAAAAATATTCCAGCGCGTCATAGAAAACGAACGCGTCGAGTTGATAAATCAAAATGTAGTCGAAGTCTTTGAACACGTCGTAGAAAGCCGGCGACATCATGAGCGCGCTGTAAGCCGCGACGCTTTGGAAGAATTGCGGCGGGCAATGCGCAATTCCATCGGTGTCCTTGAAGTACGAAAAAATTTTTCCTGCGGGCGCGACAAAAATCAGCGGGTAATTGCCAAGGACACGGCGAACTTGCGTGAGCGAAATTTTTTCAAGCTCGGTTAGCTCCTCTTTGTAAACGGGAATGACCACGGCGGCTTTCGTTGCCAAAATTTTTACCTCCTTTGTTGAAGTCAACATTTGCCGAGCTTGCGGAAAAGTGCTTCGCAACGGCGCAGGTATTCGCGGCGGAACGAAACGAAGTCCTTGCCGTAACGCAGCCCGCGACTTTCCAATCCCTCAATCGTCGGCGCGTCGTAATCGGTCGTCAGCAACAGGAACGGCTTGCGCGTCACGTCACGAATTAAATCGTCCGCCGCGTCGCAGATAAAAATTTCGTCGGCAAGAAAATTTTCCTCCGTCAGAAGCTTGGCAAGAATCTTTACGGCGTCGGGCTCGCGCAGGACTCGAATCGACGCGAACCGCCGCGCAGGCAAATATCGGATAAGCGACTGCCCGCGCTCAATCGTGCGAATCAGCCGCGTCAACGCCAACTTCGTCAAACCCAGCGGCAACTGATAACGATAATCTTCGTTGCCCATCAAATGTCGGAGCGGGCGCAAATCCCAACCGCATTGTTTCAAAACGTCGACGTAAAAATCCGCGCTGAATCGCGACCAGCCGTGACAGCCGAACGGCAATTTGCCGCCGAGACGCTTGACGTGACGCGCGGGATAATGTTCCATCGAAAACTGCGCGGCGACTTCGACGGGCGCGGTGTTGAAGTCAATGCCGTCCGTCGCGCCGCACAACGCAAAAAACGTGTCCTCGTTCGATTCGGCAAGCGTGTCGTCCCAAGTCGGCGATTGTTCGGCTTGCGTCAAAAGTTCGTGACAAGCCGCGACCCTTCGCAGAGAAAAGCCCCCGTTGCCTACGCGCGGGGTTTTTTCGTTGCGATAACTGAAGTACGCGATACGCGGCCACGGTGCACCGATATAGTCGTAACCGAGCGCGCAGAAATCCTCCAACGCGTCATAGAAAACGAACGCGTCAAGCTGATAAATCAAAATGTAGTCGAAGTCCGCGAACGCCTCGTAAAATTCGGGCGACAGGAGCAAATAACTGTAAGCCGCGACGTTTTGGAAGAACGGCGGCGGGAAGTGCGCAACCATGTCGCCTGCGTCGAAGTACGAGAAAATTTTTCCTTCGGGCGCGACGAATATCAGCGGGTAGTTGCCAAGGACGCGACGAACTTGCGCAAGCGAAACCTGCTCAAGCGCGTCAATGTCTTCGCGGTAAACGGGAATGACCACGGCGACTTTTGCCGACAAAATTTTTCACCTCGTTAATTGTCCATGCCTTGCCGCGTCTTGTGAAGCAGGCTCATCTTCATATCATAATAATCGGGCGTCATGTCAAGGTAGTGGCGGTGCGGGTTTTCAAAGCGTTGTTCCTCCTGCCAAATCTCGTGCTCCAGTTGGTGCCGGACGTAATCGCGAATCTCGTGCAAGGTCGGCAGAGTCTCGACGCGCCGCCCGTCCTTGACGTAAAGCCGCGACAATTTTTTGGCGGTGAAGTTTTCAAAGCGACGATTCTTCCACGGCTTGACGGGATCGACGTAGCGATAGGGTTGCGCCAAGTCGACGGTCTCGCCCGCCAAGGCAATCAAGTCGGCGACAGCGTGACCTGCCTCGTCGTAGACGCGGTAAATACTTTTCACGCCGGGGTTGGTGATTTTCTCGACGTTCTCGCTGACTTTGATTCGCGGGACGAAAACGCCGCCTTCCTCGACAGCGACAATCTTGTACACCGCGCCGAAGACGGGCTCGGACTTCGCGGTTATCAGCCGTTCGCCGACGCCGAAGCTGTCAATCGCCGCGCCCTGGCTTATCAGCGAAGTTATCGTGAATTCGTCCAAGCTGTTTGACGCGATAATCCTGCAGTCGTTCAAGCCGGCGGCGTCCAACATCTTGCGGATTTTCTTTGACAGATAAGCCAAGTCGCCCGAATCGATTCGCACGCCGCGCAGACGTTTGCCCTGCGGCTCCAAGATTTCTTTGGCGACACGAATGGCTTTGGGTATGCCGCTGTGAACAACGTCGTAGGTGTCGACCAAAAGCGTCGTCGATTCGGGATAAACTTCGGCGTAACGTTTGAACGCCTCAAACTCGTCGCGGAAGTACATAACCCAGCTGTGCGCCATTGTGCCGTTGACGGGAATGTTGAACAGCTGACCCGCGCTGACTGTCGCCGTGCCGTTGACGCCGCCGATAAATGCCGCGCGCGCGCCGTAGGTTGCAGCGTCCATGTTGTGAGCGCGACGGGCTCCGAAGTCGGACACGAAACGCCCTTCCGCCGCCCGCACGATTCGCCGCGCCTTCGTTGCGATAAGCGACTGGTGATTGACTTGCGCCAAAATCGCCGTCTCGACAAGTTGCGCGTCAATCAGATTGGCGACGACCGTCATGAACGGCTCGTTCGGATACATAATCGTGCCTTCGGGGAAAGCGTAAATGTCGCCGCGAAAATGAAAATCCTTGAGGCTGTCCAAAAAGTCTTCGCTGAAAATTTTTTGCCCGCGCAGGTAGTCAATGTCCGCCGCGCTGAATTGCATGTTCTCGACGTACTCGATAACCTGTTCCAAGCCCGCGAATATCGCGAAGCCGCCCGCGTCGGGGTTGCGGCGATAGAACACGTCGAACGCCACGCAAGTATTTTCGCCGCCGTTGACGAAGTAGCCGTTCGCCATCGTCATCTCGTAGAAGTCCATCATCATCGACAGGTTGCGTTTATCAAATTGTGACATTAGAATTCCTCATTCCTAACAACAAATAATTCGAGCAAGTACAAAATTTGTCTGCGTATTGTCTGTCCTAATTGAAAAAGCCCCCCGGCTTGCCGAAGGACATTTTCGTTCTGTTGAAGTCATCGAAGACTTACAAAATTCTGCGTGCGCCAATGTAGTGCGAGCTCCAATAAGAACTGCCAAGCGAGTCGATAGTGACACCGCGACTTGAGCTGGCGTGAATGAATTGCCCGTCGCCGACGTAAATGCCGACGTGCGACGCGCCGTAAGTGTACGTCGAAAAGAAAACCAGATCGCCCGTAACGAGATCGGTCGTGGAAATTGGCGTGCCGACTTCATATTGGACGTCAGCAGTGCGCGGGAGCGAAATGCCGGATTTGGCGAAGACGTATTGGACGTAACCCGAACAGTCAAAGCCGTAGGGGCTGGTGCCGCCGAAGACGTAAGGCACGCCGATATAATCCGTCGCCGCCGCGACGATTGTGCCGGCAATGTAGCTGACGCCGCGCGTGATTTCGGGCATGTCCTTATCCAAAAGTGCCTTGTACGTCGCGGGACCAATCAAGCCGTCCGCTTTGATGCCGCAAGATTTTTGGAACTCTTTGACGGCCTCTGCCATTGCCGGTCCGAAGGCTCCGTCCGCAATTACGTCATAGCCGAGCCCGACGAGTTTGTCTTGCAGTTCGGCAATATCCTCGCCCTGGTCGCCCACTCTGAACTGACCAGCCGCGTAGGTTGTGGAAACGCTCATTAACAGCAAAAGCATCACCGTCATCAACGCTCGCAAAAAAATCCTCAAAATCAGCCACTTCCTCTCTGAAAAATTTAATCGAATTATAATCTTTCGACGTGATTAATAGCTGAATTATTAGCTGAAATTTTTATCAAAATTAAGCAACGTGTGTAGGGACGAGTCTTTTCATTACTAACTTCTACCTCCTAACTCCTAACTGATAAAACGCCGCCGCGAAATTACTCGACAGCGACGTTTTGGATTTCGCGTGGTGTTGGCAGGCAGTCAATAAGCCGGATTCTGTTAGTGGCAATCATTTATCTTGCTTGAACGTCGCCGCTCAAGTCGAAGCACCTTACCCGAAAGGTCAGCGAGCAACCTCAACCCTTTCCTATTTAGGCTTGCTCCGCGTGAGGTTTATCAGCCCGAACGGTTACCCGTCCGTCGGTAGGCTCTTACCCTGCCTTTTCATCCTTACCGTTCTTACAGTTAGGAGTTGGGATGTAGGAGTTAGGAGTTGATTGTCGGTATCTTTAATTCCTAACTCCTAAATCCTAACTTCTACCTCCTAACTCCTAACTAATGAACGGCGGTTTGCTTTTCTGTGACACTGTCTTTAAGATTACTCTCACCGGGCGTTACCCGGCACGCTGCTCTGCGGAGTCCGGACTTTCCTCGTGGGACGAATCCCCCGCGACTGCCTCTCCTGCCTGTCAACGTAAAAAAGTGTAGCACGATACTTTTAGTGTGTCAACAAAAGATTTTCAGATTATTTTCTGAATTTGCCGCCGACAAATTAATCCTTGCCGTAAAAAATTTCCTGTGGTATAATTCGCGCCGTTTAAAAAATGCACGCAGAATCGGAGCGTCGCCTGTTCCGCAAGGTTGATCGGCGCGAAAATGTTCTGCGAATGAAAAACAGGAGGTAGTTTCAAATGGCAGTTATCTCAATGAAACAGCTTTTGGAAGCGGGCGTGCACTTCGGTCACCAGACTCGTCGCTGGAACCCGAAAATGGCGCGCTACATCTTCACCGAACGCAACGGCATTTACATCATCGACCTGCAAAAGACCGTTCGCAAAGTCGACGAGGCTTACAACTTCGTCCGCTCCGTCGCCGAAGAAGGCAAATCGATTCTCTTCGTCGGCACCAAAAAGCAGGCTCAAGAGGCCGTCAAGGAAGAAGCCGTTCGCAGCGGTCAATTCTTCGTCAACGAACGCTGGCTCGGCGGCATGCTCACCAACTTCCAGACGATTCAAAAGCGTATCAATCGCCTCAAGGATCTCGAAACCATGGAGCAGGACGGCACTTTTGAAGTCCTCACCAAAAAGGAAGTCATGCAACTCCGCCACGAAATGGCGCGTCTCGAAAAATATCTCGGCGGCATCAAGGAAATGAGCAAATTGCCCGGCGCGCTGTTCGTCGTCGACCCGCGCAAGGAACGCATTGCCGTCGCCGAAGCTCGCAAGCTCAACATCCCGATTGTCGCCATCGTCGACACGAACTGCGACCCCGACGAAATTGATTACGTTATCCCCGGCAACGACGATGCGATTCGTGCCGTGAAACTTTTGACGGCGAAAATTGCCGACGCCATGTTGGAAGGCAATCAGGGCGCGGAAATTGCCGAAGCGTCCGAAGAAAACGAAGAATAAAGGGAGAAGGGACAAGGGAGCAGGGACAAGCTAACAACAAAAACACTTGTCCCTTGTCCCTGACCCCTTGTCCCTAAAAATCGACCGAAGGGAGATTTTTCATAAATGGCTATTAGTGCTAAGACTGTTAAGGAACTGCGCGAGAGAACCGGCGCGGGCATGATGGATTGCAAAAAGGCTCTGACCGAAACCGACGGCGACATGCAAAAGGCTATCGACTGGCTGCGTGAAAAAGGTATTGCTAAAGCCGCCAAAAAAGCCGGACGCACTGCCGCTGACGGTGCCGTTGCCGCTTACGTTTCCAAGGACGGCAAGACCGGCGTCCTGCTCGAAGTCAACTGCGAAACCGACTTCACCGCCAACAACGAAAATTTCCGCGCTCTCGAAAAGCAAGTTATCGAATACATTGCCGACGCAAAGCCCGCTGACCTCGACGTGCTCAACGCAGGCGTTATCGGCGGCAAGACCGTTGCCGACCTCGTCACCGAGGCGACCGCGACTATCGGCGAAAAAATTTCGATTCGTCGTTTCGTCGTCTACGAAACTGCCGGCAAGCTCACGACTTACATTCACATGGGCGGCAAAATCGGCGTGCTCGTCGAAATGACGGGCGGTTCCGACGAACTCGGCAAGGATGTCGCAATGCAAATCGCCGCCGCCAATCCTATGGCAGTTGACCGCGCGGGCGTCGACGCTTCCGAACTCGAACACGAAAAAGAAATTCTCCGCAAACAGGCTCTCGAAGAGGGCAAGCCCGCCAAAATCGTCGAACGCATGGTCGAAGGACGCATCAACAAATTCTACAAGGAAGTCTGTCTCGTCGAACAGGATTTCGTCAAAGCAGACCCCGGCAGCAAGCAGACCGTCAAAGACATCCTCGGCAAGGAAAAAGTTTTGCGCTTCACGCGCTATCAACTCGGCGAAGGCATCGAAAAGAAAGAAACCGACTTCGCGGCTGAAGTTGCGGCTCAAGCAGGCATGTAATCTGCACAGCATTAAGCTAACCCTGCGCAACGTTGCGTTCCGGCGCGGTCAGAATCTTTGAACCGTCTGAACGATTCGGCGCGACCGTTGGGTCAAGCGTCACGCTTGCGCTCCTAAAAATTTTACTCGGCTCCTCGGCAACGGGGGGCTTCTTTTTTTTGTGCAATCCTTGACAACGGCAAATCAAGCAGATACATTGGCGTTATTTTATTGGAGGTGTCTTGAATCATGTTGGAAAATTGTTTCATATCGCGAGTCCCGCGCCTGACGGATTATTTTGCGGACGGCAAACCCGATTCCGAATCTTGGAACCGTTGCTCAATATCGCTGTCGGAGACCCGATTGTCGTCCCGAAGCTCAGCGTCCGCCCCGCCGATACCGGCATTGGCAAATACTTAACGATTGTCATATGCGCCGCGACTTACGACTTTGCCGCGCCGCAAAACCGATTCGCGTCGGATTTCAAGAACGCCGTTGCGGTGGAGCCGAAAAGAATGGTAACTTACGATTTCGATTCAGATGACGACAACGTGCGCCTTATCGCCGAGGCGGTTTCGCAAAAAGGATACAACCCTTACAACTTCGCCGTTTATCAAGTGGAGGACGCGGCGTTCAAGCAAGCTGTTGAAAAGCTGATGCCGTGAACAAATCGACAACAAAAAACCTCGACGGTCGTGAAGACTGCCGAGGCTTTTTTTGCGTTGTGCCGCGTTCAGTTGTCGAAGATATTTTTCAAAGCTTGAATGTTCACGTCGCGATTGAGTTGCGCAAGATAGGTCGTGAGCTTGATTGACTTCGGGCAAACTTCGACGCAGTTTTGGCTGTTGCCGCAACTGGTAATGCCGCCTTTTTCCATGAGGACGTTGAGACGTTTCGGCGCGTCGAACTTTCCGAGCGGGTGCAGATTGAACAGGTAAGCCTGCACGGTCGGCGCGGGGCCTATGAAGTCCGATTGCGGTCCGACGTTCGGGCAAGCCTCCAAGCAACAGCCGCACGTCATGCAGCGCGAAATTTCGTAAGCTGTGCGCGCGGTGTAGGGATTTTGAATCGGCGCGTCCTTGACTTCCCACGAGCCGTCCAATTCAACCCAACCTTGAATGCGCTTGAGAGCCTCAAACATGCGCGAGCGGTCAATCAGCAGGTCGCGGATAACGGGGAACGTCCGCGCAGGTTGCAACTTAATCGGTTTCTTGAGGTTGTCGACGAGCGCGCAACACGCCTGCTGAGCTTTGCCGTTGATAACCATCATGCACGCGCCGCAGACTTTTTCGAGGCAGTTGCACTCCCACACGACGGGCGGAACTTTTTTGCCGTCGACGGTGACGGGGTTTTTCTGAATCTCCATGAGCGCGGCGACGACGTTCAAGCCGGGGCGATAGTCCACGTCAAATTCTTGCGTGTAAGGCTTGTCGCCGGGGCCGTCTTGCCGCTCTATTACAAATCTGACTTTATCAGCCATAACGAACGCTCCTTTACTCTTTCTTCGCGACGGCGTAGTTGCGGGCGCGCGGCTTAATCAGCGAGTGGTCGAATTCGCGGTAAGTGACAATCGGCTCTTCGGTCTTGGGGTCGTAGTTGACAATGGTCGTGAACATGAAATTTTTGTCGTCACGTCCCATAAAGACGAGTTCGCCGTCTGCGTCGTGTTTCTGTTTGCCGTTTTCGAGGACGATTTTTGCATGAGCCCCGCGCGATTCGTCGCGGCAACGGGCACCCTTCGTGATGACCATTGCGTAAAGAATCATGTTGCGCAACTGACGGACGAACATCGCTTCCTGGTTGGCGACGTTGCCTCTGTCGGTGACGCCTATGTCGTCCCAACGCTTGAGCAATTTTTTCAGCTCTTGCAGGCAAATGTCCAAACCGTTGTTGTCGCGCTCAATGGCAACGTATTTGTACATGAGGTCGCCCATTTCGTGATGGAGCTTGTGCGCGTTTTCAGAGCCGTTCATTTGCAAAATCTTTTCGTATTCGTTCTGAACTTCGCGGCGTGCGGCTTCCATTTCGTCGTCGGTGAGTTCGGAGCCGTTCTTGCCGCTGCGAGCCCACTTCATTGCTTCCGGACCGGAAACCGTGCCCGAATACGCCGCGCTGAGCAAAGAGTTCGCGCCGAGACGATTCGCGCCGTGATATTGGTAATCGCATTCGCCGGACGCCATCAAGCCGGGTATGTTCGTGAAATGTTGCCTGTCAACCCAAATGCCGCCCATCGAGTAATGGACGCTGGGAAAAATTTCCATGGGGACTTTGCGCGGGTCTTGACCGACGAATTCGGAATACATTTCCAAAATGCCGCCGAGCTTGCGCAAGAGATAATCGCCGTCAATGTGCGACAAGTCGAGGTAAACGCGGTTTTCGCCGTTAATGCCCAAGCCCATGTGCACGCAGACTTTGTAAATGGCGCGGCTTGCCACGTCACGCGGGACGAGATTGCCGTAAGCCGGATACATTTCCTCAAGGAAGTACCAGGGCTTGCCGTCCTTGTAAACCCAAACGCGTCCGCCTTCGCCGCGACACGCCTCTGACATCAAGCGGTTCTTGTCGGAGCCGGGGATTGCCGTCGGGTGAATCTGAATGAATTCGGGGTTTGCAATTTCCGCGCCCTGCTGATAGACTGCGCTGACTGCCGAGCCGTTGCAGATTGTCGACGCCGTGCAACGCCCGAACACTTGACCGGGACCGCCCGTCGCAAGGATAACCGTGTCGCCACGGAAGGATTTAACTTCCATGGTGTTCATGCTCTGCGCGACGATACCGCGACAAATGCCTTCGCGATTCTTGATAATCTTGACGAATTCCCAGAATTCGTATTTTTTGACGGAACCTTTGACTTCCCAGCGGCGAACCTGTTCGTCGAGCGCATAAAGGATTTGCTGACCCGTCGTGGAGCCGGAAAAGCACGTGCGTTTATTTTTCTGTCCGCCGAAGTTGCGCAAGTCGAGATTGCCTTCGGGCGTGCGCGTGAACGTGACGCCCATGCGGTCGAGCATCTTGATGAGCTTCGGAGCCGCCTCAACCATGCCTTTGACAGCGATTTGGTCGGCAAGGAAGTCGCCGCCGTAAACCGTGTCGTCGAAGTGTTCGTAAATGCTGTCGTGTTCGCCCTTGGTGTCCATGCAAGCGTTCATGCCGCCTTGGGCGCAAAGGCTGTGCGAACGTTTGACGGGGCAGTAGCTGAACAGCAAGACCTCGCCGCCCATTTCGCAAACCTTAATCGTAGCAAGCAAGCCCGATATGCCGCCGCCCACGATTATGATTGTCCGTTTCTTAAGATCTTTAGCCATAATCAAATCTCCCGATTCTTAGTAGACAAAGTAGCTGCCCATGAAAACGAGCGTGATAAGGCACAACGCCGCGCAGAGACACATGCTGATAATGCTGATGACGTTTTGCGCGCGCGGCCCCTTGGTGATGCCCCACGTCATGCAGAAAGTCGTAATGCCGTTGCAGAAATGGAAAATCGCCGCCCACATGCCGAGGATATAAAGCACGACGACGACGGGGTTTTGGAAGAAGTTTTGCAACAGTTCAAATGAAATCGGAGTGCCCGTGACGCCCTTGACGTAGAAACGCAGATAGCCGACGTGCCAAATCAAAAACACCACGAGGAACCACGCCGTCCAACGCTGAAGCGCGAAATTTTTGTTGCGAATGTAGCCGTAATTGCCGGGGTTGTTCTTTGCCTGCAGGGCAATGTAGATACCATAAATGCCGTGGAATAACAGCGGGACAGCAATGCCGCCGATTTCCAGACCCATGAAAATCGGCTTCGGGATAAGCTCCATCATTTCGAGCGCGGTGTTCAATCCTTGCGGACCGAATATCGCCATTGAGTTGGTGAAGATGTGTTCAAACAGCACCATGCCCAAGACGAGCAAGCCGCACAGCGAGTGCAGTCGCCGCAGATAAAAAGTCGTGTGAATCATTGTGACCTCCTTGTTGTTGAAGGGACAAGGGACACGGGATAAGGGACAATTTTTTTTTGTCCCTTGTCCCTTTCCCCTTCTCCCTAGATTTGATTTATGTCGAAGTGGCGATAATCCTTTTGTCCGATTTCGTAGAAGTTGTTGCCTTCGCAGTCGATAACGACAATCGCGGGGAAGTCGACGACTTCAAGAGCCGCCACAGCCTCCGGACCGAGTTCGGGATAAGCAAGGACGGTGTATTTCTTGACGGACTTGGCGATTAGAGCCGCCGCGCCGCCGACAGCCGCGAAGTAAGTCGCACCGTTTTTCTTCATGGATTCGACGACTTCAGGAGTGCGCGAGCCTTTGCCGACCATGCCCTTGATGCCTTGGTCAAGCATGGTGGGCGTATAGGCGTCCATTCTGCCCGAAGTCGTCGGGCCGCATGAACCAATCGGATCGCCGGGCTTGGCGGGAGTGGGTCCCAGGTAGTAGACGATTTGATTTGTCCAGTCGACGGGCAATTTTTCGCCGCGAGCCAGAGCCTCCGTCATGACTTTATGAGCGGCGTCGCGTGCGCTGATAATCGTGCCGGTGATGAGGACGCTGTCGCCGGCTTTGAGCTTGCGCGACATTTCCTCGGTGAACGGCGTCGTAATTCTGATAGTTTCAGCCATTCTGTCAAACTCTCCTTTCAATCAATGCGAAATGCGTAATGCGCAATGCGTAATGATTGTTTGATTTTAAAGCACGCGGTGAGCGTGGCGCATTGCGTGACAGCAAATCGTAACGGCAACGGGCAAGCCGGCAATGTGCGTGGGTGCCCATTCGATATTGACTGCCAAAGCGGAAGTCGTGCCGCCGAGCTGCGGACCGATACCCGTCGAATTAATCATGTCAAGCAGTTCCTGTTCAAGCTTGGCGTATTCGGGCATGGGGTTGCGTTCGTCGATTGAACGCGTCAAAGCCTTTTTCGACAGCAAAGCCGCTCTGTCCATCGTGCCGCCGATACCGACGCCGACGACCATTGGCGGGCAAGGATTCATGCTTGCGTGCAGGATGATTTCCATGACGGCTTTCTTGACGCCGCGCACGCCGTCAGCGGGCACCAGCATTTTGATTCCCGACTTGTTTTCGGAGCCGAAGCCCTTGGGCGCGACAGTGATGCTCAACTTGTCGCCGGGGACGATTTTCGTGTAGATGACGCCCGGCGTGTTGTTCTTGGTGTTGACGCGATTGAACAGCGGCTCGCCGACTACGGATTTGCGCAGGTAGCCTTCGGTGTAGCCCTTGGCAATGCCCGCGTTGACCGCCGCTTCCAGGTCGCCGCCGACAATGTGCAAGTCCTGCCCGACTTCCAAAAAGACAATCGTCATGCCGGTGTCTTGGCAGTAAGGACGATCCTCCGCCTTGGCGATTTCAGCGTTCTTGATGATTTGGTCGAGGACGATTTGACCGACGGGCGACTTTTCGGTTTCGCGGCCGCGCTTGAGCGCACGATAGACATCGTCCGGCAGATAATACGCCGCCTCCTTGCACATCTCCGCGACGTTCTCGGTGATGAGTTTAACGTCCAGCTCTCTCAAAGTTAATCCCTCCTGAAATATAATTTACGGCTCAAAAATTTTTTCGTTAATCGTGTTGGTTATTTGCCGCGTCGAATAAAAATCCTGCAACTGCCGATAAAAATCTGCGCGGGTGTCGCTTACGGTTATTGAAGACTTTGACGCGTCAACAGGATGCAACGTCACGTTGCTCCTGCCCGCCGCCGATAAATTTCTGCCGTCCGCGCAACTTGCCAACCGATTCGCGACGTGTTAAGCTTGAAAAAATTTTTCGGGAAGGAATGACGCTTGTGAGAATCCGTGTACTTCAAACGGGCAAAGTTTATGTGTCGCACGCGCTGCCGTTCAAAGACGCGGCGAAGAATCCCAATCCGTTGCAAATGTCGTTGCTGTCGCTTTATGGGCGGCGCAATCGAATTTGGTTGCCCGTCTCGGCTTATCTGATTGAGCACGGCGATTATAAAATTCTCGTCGACACGGGTTGGCACCGCGCCGTAAGCCCCGACGGAGAATACAATCGGCGCGCGCAAGTCAAGCACATGGGGCTTGGTCATTTCCTTTTGAATCAGGGGCTCGTGCCGAAGGGCGAATCGCTCGTCGAACAACTCGCCGCCTTGAACATCGCGCCCGAAGATTTGGACTTCGTGATAATGACGCACCTGCACACCGACCACGCCAGCGGCTTGAAATCTGTCAAGAACGCCAAAAGAATTCTCGTGAGCGCGGCTGAACTCGACGATACGAAAAAATATCCGATTCGCTACGTCTCAAGCATGTGGGACGGCGTCAAGCTCGAAACGTTCGACTTCAACGACACGGGCGTCGGCTCCGTCGGCAAAAGTCTCGATTTGCTCGGCGACGGCTCTGTCGAACTCGTGAACATCCCCGGACACACAAGCGGCTTGACGGCGGTGAAGCTTAATAGCGGCGGCAAATTCGTCTTGCTGTTTTCTGACGGCGGCTACGCGAAAAAATCTTGGCAGGACTTGATTCCGCCCGGCACTGCCCTTGACGAAGAACTGGCACTTAAATCGTTGCTGTGGATTCGCGAAATGAGCTTGCAGGAAAATTGCGTTGAGTCGTTGGCGAATCACGACCCCGACGTTGTTCCGCACGTGATAACACTTTAAGGAGAGCGATTGACTTGAAAGAATACATCGGCGCGAAAAAAATTATCGACAAGAAACGCGAATACATTATGCCCTGCCTCGGACACTTCTACGCCGACCCGCCGCAATTCGTGCGCGGCGACATGCAATATCTTTTCGACGCGACGGGCAAAAAATATCTTGACTGTTACGCGGGCGTCTCTGTCATAAATTGCGGGCATTGCAATCCGTACATAACCGAACGCATGATTGAACAGATTCGCACGCTCCAACACGTCTGCAACATCTACTTGACGGAAAACTTTGTTAATCTTGCCGAACGCCTTGCCGCCGTCGCGCCGGGCGATTTGCAAAAAAGTTTCTTCTGCTCGACGGGCACCGAAGCCAACGAAGGCGCGTTGCTGCTCGCGTCGATTTACACCAAAAGTTCGGAGTTCATTGCGTTGCAAAGCGGACTGCACGGGCGCACGAAACTCACCATGAGCTTGACGGGTATCGGCATGTGGCGCACAGACCCGAATCCCGTCGGCGGCATTAACTTCGCGCCCAATCCGTATTGCTATCGTTGCCCGCTCGGCAAAGACCCCGCTACTTGCGACCTCGCCTGCGCGGACAGAATCGAAACGATTATTCAAACCGCCACGTCGGGTAAGCCCGCCGCGCTGATTGCCGAACCGATTCAAGGCAACGCCGGTATCGTCGTGCCGCCCAGAGGTTACTTCAAGCGCGTCAAAGAAATTCTCGACAAATACGGCGCGTTGCTTATCGCGGACGAAGTGCAGACGGGTTTCGCGCGCACGGGCAAAATGTTCGCGATTGAAAACTTCGACGTGACGCCCGACATCATGAGCGTCGCCAAAGCCCTCGGCAACGGGCAACCGATAAGCGCGTTCATCTCGACGAAAAAAATCGCCGACACCTACACGCGTCCCGGCGCGTCGACGCTCGGCGGCAATCCCGTTTCCTCGACGGCGGGGCTTGCCGTGCTCGACTACATTGCCGAAAAAAATCTCATGGACAACGCCCAGGCTCGCGGCGAACAGCTTATGAACGGCTTGCGGGCTTTGCAAAAAAAATTCCCGATAATCGGCGACGTGCGCGGTATCGGTTTGATGGTCGGCGCGGAATTCGTGCACGCGGACAAATCGCCCGCCTTCAAGGAACTCGACGCGCTGCTTGAGGAGCTGAAGAATCGCGGCTTTATCGTCGGCAAGAACGGCGTCGGGCGCAACGTGTTGGCTTTCCAGCCGCCGCTCGTTATCACCGCTCAAGACGTTGACGACGTGCTTAACGCGATTGAATTGATTTTGGAGCGCAAGTAACATGGAAGACGACAACAACTCGAAATCTTTCAAGGAGCAAATCTCAAGCTCGTTCCTGCGCGGGCTTTTGGTAATCGTGCCGCCCGCGATAACCGTCGCCGTGTTGGTGTGGCTGTTCGACTTGACGGAGCGCATGATGTCGAAAATTTTGCCGTCGCACGTGCCGGGCATGGGGCTGGTTATCGTCGTCGTGGCGATTTGGGTTGTCGGCGTGCTCAGCGGAAATTTTTTGTCGAAGGCGATAATCGAATTCTTCGACGCGCTCATCGGTAAAATCCCCGTCGTGAAATTTATTTACGGCTCGGTCAAGCAGGTGACGAAGGCTCTGTTTGAATCGGATTCGGCGTTCAAAAACGTCGTGCTCGTGAAGTATCAGCACAGCTACGTTTTGGGCTTCCTGTTGCTGACGTTGCCCGAACCTGTCCGCGAAAAGCTCGGCGACGATTACGTTTGCGTCTACGTGCCTTGGAGCATGAACATGACGGCGGGCATGAATTTGTTCACGAAAAAGGAAGACATCATTTATCTGAACATGGCACCGCCCGACGCGTTCCAATTCATCTTGACGGCGGGAACAATTTCAACTGCCGGGCTCGCGTCGAAGGGCTTGCAAGACATTAAGGATACGGTTAAGTAATGGAGACTTTAACGGTTGAAGCGGTTGTGTTGAAGACCGACGATTTCGGCGACGCCAATCGGGTCGTCACGCTCTTTACGCGCGAATATGGCAAGGTCGAGGCGAACGCTTACGGCTGTCGACGGACACGCAGTCCGTTATCGGGCGCGTTGCAAATGTTCAATCACATATCGGCAGAGCTGACGCGCGGCGCGAAGGTCGACACGATTCGCGAGGCGGACATAATTCATTTCTACGACGCGCTGACGAACGACTTGGAGCGACTTGCCTACGCGTCGCTGCTGTTTGAAATCGTCAACCGCATGACGTTGCCGCGACAATCGGAGCGCGAGACTTTTGACTTGCTGACGAAGGCTCTGCCCGTGCTTGGCAAGCGCAACCCGAAAATCGCCGCGCTTATCGGAGCTTGCCAATTCATGGAGACAAGCGGCGTGCAGTTGAATTTCAGTCGGTGTGTTCATTGCGGCGCGGAGCTTGACGGCGACGCCGCGATAAGTTTGCTTGACGGCGGCGCGGTTTGCATGAACTGTATCGACGCCGCGCAGGACTGTCGCCCGTACCCTACCGCCTTGCGCCGAACGTTTGAGACGATGCTCGGTTTCGATTGGCGCGACGACACGCGCTTGAGTTTCAACTCACGACAACTCGACGCGGCGGAAAATTTTTTCTTGGAATACGTGCACTCGGTTTTGGGCGGCGGCTTGAAGTCGGTGCAGTTCATTCGCGCAATCGAAGGCTTGACGGGCTGATGGCGCAAAAAAATTTCCCCGCCTATTGACGGGGATTTTTTGTTTGGTAAGCGTTCAGACTTCAACGATAATCGGCAAAATCATGGGGCGGCGGCGCGTCTGCTCGAACAGGAATTGCGCAAGCGCGTCGCGGATGTTCAGCTTGATTGTCATCCAATCGGAAACTTGATCTTCTCTGCAACGGCGCAGGACGTGGAAAACGCGGCTCCTTGCGTCGTCCATAAGCTGTTCGGATTCGCGGACGTAAACGAAACCGCGCGACACAATGTCCGGCCCCGAAACAATTCTGCCCGAAGCGCGATTCATTGTCACGACGACGATTAGAATTCCGTCCTGCGAAAGTTGGCGGCGGTCGCGCAGGACGATGTTGCCAACGTCGCCGACGCCCAGCCCGTCGACCATTATTACGCCCGCGTTGACGTGACCCGCGATTTTTGCGCTGTCGCGTGTCAGTTCAATCACCGCGCCGTTTTCGCCGACGATAATGTTTTCGCGATTCATGCCCAGTTCTTCGGCAAGCTTGGCGTGCGCGAACAGGTGATGAAGTTCGCCGTGCACGGGCATGAAAAATTTCGGCTTAACAAGATTGTGAATCAAGCGCAACTCGTCGCGGGCGGCGTGCCCCGAAACGTGAATGCCTTCCTCGCGGCGGTGCACGACGTTTGCTCCCAACCGCAACAGATTGTCGACGGTCTTGGCAACGAGTTTTTCATTTCCGGGAATGGGCGTGGCGGAGATAATCACGGTGTCGCCGGGGATGATGTCAACTTGACGGTGGTCGCTCATTGCCATGCGAGTCAATGCGCTCATGGGCTCGCCTTGGCTGCCCGTCGTTATGATTACGATTTTATTGGCGGGATAATTCCTGATGTCCTCAATGTCGATTATTGTGCCTTCGGGCGCGTGAATGTAGCCCAGCTCCAGCGAAATATTGACAACGTTTACCATGCTGCGTCCGAGAATCGCCACGCGCCGACGGTAGCGAATCGCCGTGTCAATCGCCTGCTGAATCCTGTGCACGTTCGACGAAAACGTCGCGACGATAATTCTGCCGGGCGCGTTCTGGAATTCGCGATTGAACGCAACGCCGACAGTCTTTTCGCTTGGCGTGTGACCTTCCTTTTCGGCGTTGGTTGAGTCAGCCATTAAAAGCAGGACGCCCCGCGCACCCAAATCGGCGAAGCGGCGGAAGTCCGTCATCTTGCCGTCAATCGGCGTGTAGTCAAGCTTGAAGTCGCCCGTGTGAACGATCATGCCGACGGGCGTTTTAATCGACAAGCCGACCGAATCGGGAATTGAGTGATTCACGCGAATGAACCCGACGCTGAAACAGCCGATCATTACGATTTCGCCGCCGGAGACTGCGCGCAGATTTTTGCACTCGACGCCGTCTTCTTTAAGCCGCCCCGTCAAAATGCCGAGCGTGAGTTTCGTGCCGTAGACGGGAACCGAAAGATTTTTCAAAATGTACGGCAACGCGCCGATATGGTCTTCGTGCCCGTGCGTCAGGATTATCGCTTTCAAGCACGTTTTGTTTTCCATGACGTAGGAAATGTCGGGGATAACCAAGTCTATGCCGAGCATGTCGTTTTCGGGGAACATCAGCCCCGCGTCAATCATAATCATTTCGTCGCCGTAGCGGATTATGGTCATATTCTTGCCGATCTCGCCCAACCCGCCCAGCGGAATAATTTTCAGTTTGTTGTCGCCTCGTTGGTCATTTCTCAAATAATATCAGCCTCCCGATGTTAAAAATCTTTTCCGAACTCTAAACGCTTGCGGGCATTGTATCAAATCGTGCAGTTAGGGACAAGGGATAAGGGGTTAGGGTTAGAAAAAAATTTAAGTTGCCGCCGCCGCCTTCCGATATAATTTGCAAGTCAAGCTCCGGCTTGATAAAACTTTGTACAATCGGGTCAGACAGCTCAAAGGAATCTCGGCGACAAGGAACAGTCAAACGAATCTGACCTCCGGCAATCGTGCCGCATTAAAAAAGGAGATGTGATTTTTATGATGCGTTCCCTGTACTCCGGCGTTTCCGGTTTGAAGTCGCACCAGACACGCATGGACGTTATCGGCAACAACATCGCCAACATCAACACTGTCGGCTTCAAAGGCAGCCGCACGACTTTTTCCGATATGCTCTCGCAACTGCGCCGCAATGCTTCGGGCGCGACCACAACTCGCGGTGGCGTCAACCCCAGCCAAGTCGGTCTTGGCGTCGACGTTGAAAGTATCGACCTCATGTTCCAAGACTCCTCGGCACAACAGACCGGCAAGAATACCGACCTCGCGCTTTCGGGCAACGGGCTTTTCGTTTTGGCGGCGGGCGAACAATATTACTACACCCGCAACGGCTCGTTCTCTTTCGACGAGCAAGGCTATTACGTCATGCCCGGCAACGGCTTGCGCGTGCAGGGTTGGAACGCCTCCGCCGACGGTGTTTTGGATACCAACGGCTTGTCGACTGATGTATTCGTGCCCGTCGGCAAAACCATGGACGCCACCGAGACAACTCGCATGGATTACAACGGCAACCTCGACAAAGAATCGCGTATCATTGACAGAATCACTTACACAACCGCCGTAGGCGTCACGCCCGAACAGATAGATGCTGTTATAACAAGAGACGGCGAAGGTCCCGAAGCAAATGTCACAAGCGTCAATGTCGACGGGCAAACAATCATTGCCGCGCGCATAACTTTCAGAGACGGCACGACAATGAACGTCACGGACGGCTATTATCAAGTAAATCACAGCGTCCCTATAACGACGCTCGCCACGGTTTACGACTCGCTCGGCAGCAAGCACGAAGTCACCGTTCTTATCGACAAGGATTACAGTACCGTTGATGCCAACTTGAGCGACGCCAATGCCGTAGCCTCGGCGACAATCCTTGACGACGACGGCAACAAGATTAACGCCACCAACATAACCGCGACGGGAACGGGCGAAAACATCAGTTATACATACGACCTTATGAATGATGACGGCACAATAACGCAAGGACAAACTGCCGATGCCGATCATGTTGTCTACTACAACCGCTGGAGAGTTTATATCGCGCCGGGTGTCGGCGAAGCGGGGCCTGCAAGCGAAAACTTCACGAACAGATACGAGCGCAGTCAAACCAACGGCAACCCCGAAGCGGACGGCTCCTCGACTGTCGGCACCATGAACAGAATCAATTATCTTTACTTCGACGACAGAGGCGGATTCATCTCCAACGGGCAAGACGTTGACGGCTCCATTGCCTTCAGTTATGCCGACGGCAACGGCGCGGCGAACGGGCAAGTTATCATGGACTTCAGCGGCTTGACGCAATACGCAAGCTCAACGACTTCCTTCCCGACGACAAACGGCAACACGGCGGGTATCCTCCAGAGCCTTGCCGTCGACGCGAGCGGAATCATTTCGGGCACCTACACCAACGGCTTGATTCGCACCGAGGCGCAAGTCGCGGTCGCGCAGTTCACCAACGCCGCCGGCTTGACGAAAATCGGCACGACGATTTATCAAGAGTCGAACAACTCCGGCGCAGCCAACATCAGGACGGTTGACATTTTGGGCTTGACGATAACGTCTTCCGCGCTTGAAATGTCGGGCGTCGATTTGGCAACGGAATTCGCCGATATGATCGTCACGCAGCGCGGCTTCCAAGCCAACTCAAAGATGACGACGGTCGCCGACGAAATGCTTGAAACCGTCGTGAACATGAAACGTTAATCACGGGCTTAAAATAAAACGAACCCCGCCGCTCAATCGAGTGACGGGGATATTTTTTTGCGCAATCAATCAGCGGTGTTCGTCAAGCCACGAACGAGCCGCCGCAATTTGAATATCAACCTGCGCGGGCGACGTGCCGCCCAAAGAGTTCCGAGCCGCAACGCACGTTTCGGGCTTAATGGCGTCGTGAATGTCGGCGTCGAACAGCGGCGAAAATTTTTTGAAGTCGTCGAGCGTCAAGTCTTTAAGATAACAGCCGCGCGCAATGCAGTGGTGCACGAGTTTGCCCGCGACTTCGTGCGCTTGTCGGAAGGGCAGATTTTTTTTGACCAGATAATCGGCGAGGTCGGTGGCGTTGCTGAAATCTTCTTCAACGGCGCGGCGCATGTTGTCGCGTCGAATCTTCATGCCCGCAACGATTTGCGCGAAGACAGCCAACGAAAATTTCACGGTGTCGAGCGCGTCGAATACGCCTTCCTTGTCTTCCTGCAGGTCTTTGTTGTAGGCGAGCGGCAACGCCTTAACCGTCGTCAACAACGCCATGAGGTGACCAATAACGCGTCCTGTCTTGCCGCGAACGAGTTCCGGCACGTCGGGATTTTTTTTCTGCGGCATCATCGACGAGCCCGTACAATGCGCGTCGTCCAACTCAACGAAGCTGAATTCGCGACTGCACCACAAAATTATTTCTTCGCTGAGCCGCGACAGGTGCACCATCAAAATCGACGCCGCCGATAAAAATTCAAGCAGATAGTCTCTGTCGCTCACCGCGTCGAGGCTGTTTGAATACAGCGCGCCGAAGTCCAATTCGCGTGCGACAAAGTTGCGGTCGATAGGCAGCGTCGTGCCCGCCAATGCGCCTGCTCCGAGCGGCATGATGTCTGCGCGGGCGTACACTCCGTCGAAGCGGTCGAAGTCTCTTTGCAACATGCTGAAATACGCCAACAGGTGGTGCGCGAACAAAATCGGTTGAGCGCGTTGCAGATGAGTGTAGCCGGGAAAGATCACGTCGCGATTTTTTTCGGCGGCGGCAACCAACGCGGCTTGCAAGTCGAGAATCAGCCGTTGCACTTCGCGAACTTGGCGGCGCATGTAAAGATGAGTGTCGAGCGCGACTTGGTCGTTGCGACTGCGCGCCGTGTGAAGTCGTCCGCCCGCCGCGCCAATCGCCTCCGTCAACGCCGCCTCAACGTTCATGTGAATATCTTCAAGCGCGACGCTGAAATTGAATTCGCCCGCGTCAATCGCCGCCAAAATTTTTTGCAAGCCCGCGCAGATTTTTTCGGCGTCGTCGGCAGAGATAATCCCCTGCGCGGCAAGCATTTTGGCATGGGCGACGGAGCCTTCGATGTCCTCGCGGTACATGCGCTTATCGAAGGCAATCGACGCTTGGAAGTCGTTAATCATCTCGTCGGTCGATTTCTCGAAGCGTCCGCCCCAAAGTTTCTCGCTCATTGTTTATATCACCTAATCATTGTCACGTGGGCGGGCTCGCGCTGAACGGTGCGCCGATATTTTACGGCGGGCACGCCCAAAAGCATTACGTAGTTCAATTCGCATTCGTCGGGGATTTCAAGCAGGGCGCGGACTTCGGGCAGTTCTTTCATGACAGTCAAGGTGGCGTCCGTCCACAGCGTGCCGAGTCCCAAGCTTTGCGCGTACAAATCCAGGTAGGACAGCGCGATAATCGGGTCGGCGTTTTCGCAACCCGCGATTACCTTTGAATTGTCGACGGACACGGCAACCAACGCCGTCGCGCCGCGATAAAGGAAGTCAATGCCGTTGTTGTAACAGTTGCGGCACAGTTCGACGACGGGCGACGGGCTTTCGATTGCGTTTATCGTCTCGTAAGTGAATTTTTCGATTGCGCGCATTTTCTCCGCCGTGGCGACGATGTTGAAGTGCAACGAATCGGCATTGCCGCCTTTGGGCGGGTAAGCCAGCATGTCGACGATTTTGGAAAGTTTGTCGGGCGGAACGTCTTGCTCTTTGAAGAAACGGAAACTGCGGCGCGACTTGATGAGGCGCAATAAATCTTCGCTGTTGCCGTAACTTGCAAGGTCGGACATGTAAGGATTTCTGCCGCCGAACGACAACGCGCCCTTGGGGCAAATCGCCATGCAGTGTTGGCAGCCCACGCAAAGTTCTTTGCCGCCTTCGACGTAGCGCGGAACGTTTCTGTCGTCGAATTCAAGGCATTGAACAATGCAATCGTGAATGCACATGCCGCAATGAAGGCACATGCCGGCGTCAACCGCAATGCTTTTAATCATTGTGAAGCTCTCCTACAATACTGCTTGTTACTGCTTGTTCACGAGCGCGCGGACTTTCAGCGGCAAGCCGAACAGATTGATAAAGCCCGTCGCGTCCGCTTGATTATAAACGTCGTCGTGTTCAAACGTCACGAACTCTTGGCTGTAAAGCGAATGCGGCGACTTGCTGCCCGCGCTGATGATGTTGCCCTTGTAAAGCTTGAGCTTGACCGTGCCCGTGACGGTCTTTTGAGTTTCGTCGACGAACGCCGCCAACGCCTCGCGCAGGGGAGCGAACCACATGCCGTCATAAACAAGTTCGCCGTACTTAACCGCGACGTGCTGTTTGAAATGGAACGTGGCGCGGTCAAGGCAAAGGTATTCCAATTCGCGGTGCGCGTAGTAAAGAATCGAGCCGGCAGGATTTTCGTAGACGCCGCGACTCTTCATGCCGACGAGACGGTTTTCGCAGATGTCGACGATGCCGACGCCGTTGCGCGCGCCGATTTCGTTGAGCCGCGTGACGAGTTCAACCGCGCCGAGTTTTTCGCCGTTGACTGCGACGGGTATGCCTTGTTCAAAGCTGATGATGACTTGTTCGGGGATGTCGGGCGCGTCTTCGGGCGCACAGCTTATCAGGAACATTTGATTCTGCGGCGCGTTCCACGGGTCTTCCAGGTCGGAGCCTTCGTGCGACAGGTGCCAGATGTTTCTGTCCATGCTATAAGTCTTGTTTGCTGCGGCAATCGGGATGTCGTGCGCCTTGGCGTATTCGATTTCGGCTTCGCGGCTGTCGAGATCCCATTCGCGCCACGGAGCGATAATCTTCAATTCGGGCGCGAGAGCCTTGACGGTCAGTTCGAAGCGGACTTGGTCGTTGCCCTTGCCGGTCGCGCCGTGCGCCACGGCGTCGCAACCTTCGGCGAGTGCAACTTCGACGAGTTTCTTGGCGATAATCGGGCGTGCAAAGCTTGTGCCGAGCAAATATTTTTCTTCGTAGGTCGCGCCGGCTTTGAGCGTGGGGAAGATGTAATTTTCGATGAAATCTTTCGTGAGGTCGGCGATAAAGACTTTGGACGCGCCGGACTTCAAAGCCTTGTCGTGCACGACGTTGAGTTCGTCGCCCTGCCCGACGTCCGCGCAGACCGCCACGACTTCGCAACCGTAATTTTCTTTGAGCCACGGAATGATAACCGAGGTATCGAGCCCGCCGCTGTAGGCGAGTGCAACTTTTTTAACAGTGTCTTTCATGCAGAAAGTCTCCTTTCATTGCGCATTACGCATTACGCATTTCGCATTACGCATTGTAACGTTGCGGCGGGAGGTTGTCAATTTCGGCGGCGGCTGCCGAATCTTGAACATCTTGCGCCAATGAATTACAATGCCGCCCGTAATTTGACTGTAGGAGGTAATTTGCTTGACAGCATCGGGAATTTTACTGCTGGTCGGGTTTTTCGTCTTCGCGGCAATGATGGTGACGCGACTCCTGCCGACGCTCTTGGCGTTGCCGTTTATGGCGGCGTGGATAGCTTTTACGGCGGGCGTGCCGTTCCTTGACTGGCTTGACGGAATTTTGATTAAGGGCTCGTTGCGTTTGAGTATGCCGATAACGCTGGTGATTTTCGGTGCCATGTTCGCGAAAGTCATTCAGAAGACGGGCATATCGGATGAAATTATCAAAAAGGCGGCGGAACTTTCGGGCGACAAACCGATTGCGATAGCTGTCATTATGACGGCGGCGACGGCGTTCATATTCCTCGGCATGAGCGGGCTCGGCGCGATAATCATGATCGGCTCAATCGCTATTCCGATTATGACAAGCGCGGGCATTGAACCGATTGACGCGGTGATTTTGATTCTGCTCGGCATGATGACGGGTCTTTCGTTTAACTTCGCAAGCTCGGCGACAGCTATCGGGATTTTCGGCGCGGAGGCGGTGCTCAGATATATTATCCCCGCCACAATCATATCGATTATCGGGACAATCGCTTACATCGTCATAAACATTCCGCGCGGCGAAAATGCGGGAGGTTCGGCTTTGGCGTTGCTGAAAGAATTTTTCGGCGGAATCCTGTCGGTGCCCGTCAGTCTCGTTCGGACGCTCGGCAAGCTGTTCACGAAAAAATCTTCGACGCTCGTAAAGAAGAAACGCGCGTTGCCAAGTGCGGCGTTAATCTCGCCGATTCTGCCGCTCGCGATTATCGCGACAATAAATTTTACGGTCGGGCTCGGCTCCCCGAAAGACGGCATGATTGACCCCGTGGCGGCGGCGGTGCTCGGCTTTTTAATCGCGTCGCTTTACGCGGCAATTCTCGTGCGTCCGTCGCAGGCGATAAATCTTTTCACGGGCGCGCTCGTCGACGGCATAAAGGACATCGCGGGCGTGCTGTTCCTGTTCATGGGAATCGGCATGCTTGTTACCGCGACGACGCAACCGGCAGCAATGGAGATTTTAAATCCGCTGATTACGGCGATAATGCCGTCGTCGTTCTTCGGCGTGCTGATTCTCTTCACGGTCTTTGCGCCGGCGGCTCTCTATCGCGGTCCGTTCAATATGTACGGCATGGGCTCCGGCATTGCGACGATATTGACGAATCTGAACTTCCTGCCCGCAACCGCGCTTCACGGCATATTCAGCGCAGTCGGTTACGTGCAGAATATTGCTGACCCTACCAACTCGCAAAACACGTGGCTTGCGGGTTACGCGGGCGTCGACACCAACGCAGTCATGAAAAAAGTCCTGCCGTATGCTTGGGGCGAATGCGTTTTGATGATGATTGTCGTTGTGTTTTTGCGATGAGGTGTTTTTATGCGGCAAGTACGAATCGGCATTGACGTTGGCGGCACCTTCACCGACGCCGTTGCGATTGACAACGCGACTTACGAGATTATCGCCAAAGAAAAAATCCCGACGACGCACGACTCAACGGAAGGCGTCGCCGAGGGCATTATCAACGTCCTGCAAAATATTCTGCGAAAAAATAATATCGCGCCCGAAGAAGTCGTTTTCATTGCGCACGGCACCACGCAGGCGACGAACGCTTTGCTTGAAGGCGACGTGGCGACGACGGGCATTTTGGCATTGGGCAGCGGGCTTGAGGCGACACGCACGAAATCCATTAGCAACGTCGGCAACATTCCGCTCGCGCCCGGCAAAGAGTTGAAGACGCTGTTTGAGTTCGTCGAGACGGACGACGCGCAATCTTCCGCCGCTGAAATTTCCGCAAAGGTCGACGCGCTGAAACAACGCGGCGCGGCTGTCATTGTCGCAACGGAGGCTTACAGCGTCGACGACCCCGACAACGAAAAATTTGTTGTGCAGACGGCTCGCGACAAAGGCATTTACGCCACGGCGGGTCATGAAGTTTCAAAACTTTACGGCTTGAAAGTTCGCACGCGCACGGCTGTCGTCAACGGCAGTCTGATTCCGCGCATGATGGAGACCGCCGATATGACGGAATCTTGCGTAAAGCGTTCGGGCATTCCGTCTTCGCTGATGATTATGCGTTGCGACGGCGGCGTCATGACGATTGACGAGGTGCGGCGGCGTCCGATTCTTACAATGCTTTCGGGACTGGCGGCGGGCGTCGCGGGCGTCCTCATGTACGAAAAATTATCCGACGGCATTTTTCTGGAGGCGGGCGGCACGTCAACGGACATTTCGGTCGTCAAGGACGGGCGCGTCATGCTTCGTTACGGCGAAATCGGCGGGCACAAAACTTATCTGTCGTCGCTGGACGTGCGGACGCTGGGCGTGGCGGGCGGCAGTATGATTCGCGTCGAGAACGGCAAGATAACCGACGTGGGGCCGCGCAGTGCTCACATTGCCGGCTTGCCCTACGAAATTTTTTCCGACAAGCTGACGAATCCGAAATGTGAACTCGTTGCGCCCGTGGCTGACGACGAAAAAGTTTTCGCAACGGTCACGGGCTCCGACGGCAGAAAAGTTTCGTTGACGTTGGCGGGTGCAGCGAATTTGCTCGGCAGTGTCCCCGAAGGCGATTACGCATTCAGCGCGAACAAAGACGCCGCCCGTGTCGCGTGGCAAGCTCTCGGCGACGTTATCGGCTGTTCGGCGGAAGATGCTGCGCGGCAAACCATGGACAAGGCGTCCGAAAAAATTTGGTCAATCGTCTCGCGCCTCATCACCGATTACAAGCTTTCGACGGATTTGCTGACGTTGGCGGGCGGCGGCGGCTCAGGCGGCGTTGTCGTGCCCTACCTCGGCAACAAAATGAACGTGCAGTGGAAAATCGTCAAGAACGCCCCGATTATTTCAACTATCGGCGTCGCAATGGCAATGGTGCGCGAAGTCGTCGAACGCACCGTTTCCAACCCGACCGAACACGACATCAAGACAATTCGCCATGAAGCTTTGCAACAGGTCATGAAGTCCGGCGCGAACGAATCGACGGTTGAAATCGCCATTGAAATCGACAAGAAGGCGAATATCCTGCGTGCCGTGGCGACGGGCGCAACCGAAATGAAAATGAACGACTCGCTGAACAAAACTTTGACGCCCGCCGAATTGCACGCGGTCGCCGTAAAATCTCTGCACCTGCCCGCCGAGAACGTCACCGAAGTCGCCGCCGCCGGCAAGTGGCACATCTTCGACGGGCTTTACACGAAAAAATTTTTCGGCATCTTCCCGACGAAAAAGCACGCGGTCAGAGTTGTCGACAGGAACGGCGTCGTTTGCCTGCAACGCGAAGGCTTGGGCGTTATCGTTACGACGAAGCCGAAACTTGAAGACGACATTCAGACGCTCTTTGAGGAAACGGTTTCTTACGGGACGATCGGCGAACAGTTGCCGGGGCTCTTCGCGTACTTCGGCGAAAAGCAAATCGATTTGTCGGGCTTGACGAGCCGCGAGCAAATCATTTCGGTCTTGGGCACGGAATTGGACATGCTCTCGGACGCGGAAAACATCATCCTGCTTGCCGTAAATTGAGGGACAAGGGACAAGGGACAAGAAAAAGCCCCGCCGCTCCGCGTGAGTGACGGGGAAAATTTTTTTTACGTATCGGTTCAAAGCCCGGCTACCTTGCGCAAGGTGTCGGCTTTGTCGGTGCGTTCCCATGTGAAGTCGACGTCCGTCCTGCCGAAGTGTCCGTAAGCCGAAGTCTGCTTGTAAACGGGGCGGCGCAGGTCGAGCATCTTGATAATCCCGGCGGGGCGCAGGTCGAAGTTCTCTTTAACGAGCCGCTCAATCAGCTCCTCGTCAACCTTGGCGGTGCCGAAGCTTTCGACGCGCACGCTTACGGGATAAGCGACGCCGATTGCGTAGGCGAGCTGAATTTCGCATTCGTCAGCCAAACCCGCCGCGACGATATTTTTTGCGACGTAACGAGCCGCGTAAGCCGCGCTGCGGTCAACCTTCGTGGGGTCTTTGCCGCTGAACGCTCCGCCGCCGTGGCGCGCCCAACCGCCGTAGGTGTCGACGATAATTTTCCTGCCCGTCAAGCCGCTGTCGCCTTGCGGCCCGCCGATAACGAATTTGCCGGTCGGGTTGACGAAAAACTTTGTATCAGCCGTCAGCAACTCGGCGGGGACGACGGGCTTAACGACGTATTCGATAACGTCGCGCTTAATCTGTTCAAGCGTCACGTCGGGATTGTGTTGCGTGGAAACGACAATCGTATCGACGGCGACGGGCTTGCGTCCTTCGTAGGCAACGGTTACTTGCGTTTTGCCGTCGGGGCGCAGGTAATCAACTTCGTGCGTGACTTTGCGGACTTCGGCAAGACGACGCGCGAGCTTGTGCGCCAATGAAATCGGCAACGGCATGAATTCAGGCGTCTCGTTCGTCGCGTAGCCGAACATCATGCCTTGGTCGCCCGCGCCGATTGCGTCTTCGACAGCCATATCGCCTTCGCGAGCCTCAATCGATTTGTTGACGCCCTGCGCGATGTCGGGCGATTGTTCGTCAAGGGAAATGAGCACGCCCACCGTGTCCGCGTCGAAGCCGTAAGCCGAATTTGTGTAGCCTATGTCGCGAATCGCGCTGCGAATAATTTTGGCGATATCGACGTAGCAAGTCGTGGAGATTTCGCCGACGACGTGGACTTGACCCGTGGTTACAAGAGTTTCGCAAGCGACGCGTCCGAGCGGGTCTTGTTCAAGGATTGCGTCGAGGATACTGTCTGAAATTCTGTCCGCGACTTTATCAGGGTGCCCCTCCGTCACGGATTCGGATGTGAATAACATTCTGCGCATTCTTATACCTCACTTTCAAAAATTTTTCTGCGCGGCGATTGTAGCACAATCGTCAACGCTTATCCAGTCTTTTGGCTAACGTATTGCCGACGAACTGAACGAGCTGAACCAAGACGATAAGCACGACGACCGTCGCCAACATGACTTCGGGGCGGAAACGTTGATAGCCGTAGCGGATAGCCAAGTCTCCGAGCCCGCCGCCGCCGATTGCGCCCGCCATTGCCGATTCGCCGACCAGCGCGATTATAACCGTCGTCAGTTGCGACACGATTCCCGGCATTGCCTCCGGCAACAACACGCGGCTGATTATTTGAAACGGCGTCGCGCCCATTGCCTGCGCCGCCTCAACCAAACCTGCAGGGACTTCTTTCAGCGACGTTTCGACTTGCCGCCCGATAAACGGTATCGACGCGATAACCAGCGGGACGATTGCCGCCGTCGTGCCGATTGCCGAGCCGACGATGAAACGCGTCAGCGGGATGATTGCAACCATTAAAATTATAAACGGGATTGAACGCACGGCGTTGACGACCGAGCCGACCGTTTGATTGACAACGACGTTTTCGAGGATTTGCCCCTTTGCCGTGGTGTGAAGCAGGACGCCCAACGGCACGCCGATTGCCGACGCAATTGCCATGCTCACGACGACCATGTAAATCGTCTCGCCCAAAGCTTTGCTAAGCAGCGGCAGGATTTCTGCGAACATAACCGATCACCTCCACCCGAACGTCTTGCCCGCTCAAAAAGTTCAGCGCGCTGTTAATCGCGTCGTCTTCGCCGCTCAAGCCGACAATGAATCGCCCGAAAGGTACGCCGCCGATTTCGTCAAGGTTGCCGAAAAGCATCGTACATTCGACGCCCGCGCAGTCGCGAATCATGTTGGCAAGGACGGGTTCGTCAGCTCTATCGCCGAGGAAAACCAATCTTATCAACAGAAGACTACCCGACGTCCTGTCCTGCGAAACTTCATTGCCGCGAAAGGCGGCGGGCAAAGCGTTCGACAGCAAGACGCTGATAAATTCCTTCGTGATGTCGTGATGCGGATTGGTAAACACGTCAAGCACCGAGCCTCGTTCGGCAATGACGCCGTCGCTTATCACGGCAACCTTGTCGCAGATGTCCTTGATGACTTGCATTTCGTGCGTGATGACGACGACGGTCAGCGCGAGTTTTTTGTTTATGTCCTTAATCAGCGCGAGGATTGATTTGGTCGTTTGCGGGTCGAGCGCGCTTGTTGCTTCGTCGCAGAGCAAAACTTTCGGGTCGTTGGCGAGGGCGCGGGCAATGCCGACGCGTTGTTTCTGCCCGCCGCTGAGCTGTGACGGATATTGATTTGCTTTGTCGCTTAAGCCCACGAGTTCAAGCAGCGGGCGAACTTTTTTTTCGATTTCGGCTTTGCCCATGCCCGACAGTTTCAGCGGAAAGGCAATGTTGTCGTAAACGGTCGCCGAGCTCAAAAGGTTGAAGTGCTGAAAAATCATTCCGATTGACTTGCGAGCTTCGCGCAGTTGGCTTTCGTTAAGCGTCGTCATGTCCTGCCCGTCGACGATGACTTTGCCGGCAGTGGGGCGTTCAAGCATGTTAATGCAGCGGACGAGCGTTGACTTGCCCGCGCCGCTGAGCCCGATTATCCCGTAGATTTCGCCGCGCGCGATTTCGAGATCGATACCTTTGAGCGCGTGGACTTGTCCCGACGGGCTGTCGTAAATTTTTTCGATGCCTAAAAGTTTTATCAAGCGTCATGCTCCTTTAACCCTTAAGATAGCGGTAAAGCGCGCCCAAAAGATTTGCGTCATTGTGATACTTGCAGGCGACGATTTCGGGGCGCGGCAGGAAGTCGGGAGCCTTCGTGCACAGTTCGTCGAGCTGGTCTTGCACCGCGTCGATAAAGCTCTGCTGTTCGCTGATTCCGCCGCCCAATGCAAATCGTTCGGGATCCAAAATCATTTGCAGATTAAAAATCTTGACCGCGACGCCGTGCGCGAATTTGTACAGCGCGTCCAAAATATCGTCGTCGTTCTCTTCAATCAGTTGGAAAATCATTTCGCCCGTCACTTCGTCTTCGGGCATGTTCAAAATCGTGGCGCACTTCTTTTGGAAGGCAAGCGCACTGATGTTCAAGCCGTAAAAATTTTCTTCGCGGAAGTCGGCGTCCATGTTCGTGAGCGTGTAGGAGACTTCGCCCGCGCAGAAGTGCGCGCCGCGATATAGTTCCTTGTTGCGAATAATCGCGCCGCCGACAGCCGTGCCGAAAACCAAAACGACCGCGTCCTTGACGCCCGCCAGACTGCCCGAACGAACTTCGGCGAGTGCCGCGCAGTTGGCGTCGTTTTCGACCGTCACGGGGACGTTGCAAATCTGTTGCAGTTCCTCGGCTATGCAATGACCGTTGCTGAAATTCAACGCGCCGCTGGATATGCAAACGCCGCGCGCCGTGTCGATTAGCCCCGGCATGGCAATCGCGATTCCTTCCGTTTCGTCGCTCGTGTGAAAAATTTCGGCGAGTTTCTCAATGAAGGACGCGTGATCAGTTCGCGGCGTGGGAATTTTGTTTTTCCCCGCGATTTTAAAGCTGCGTATGCCCGTAACCACCGCGTACTTGATAAACGTGCCGCCAACGTCAATCGTTAAAATTTTTCTCAATGCAATTCCCCTCCGCAAAAAAAATTTCGCCCCAACGATAAGCAAGGCGAAAGATTTTGTCAAGGATTTTTTAGCGAGCGAGTGTTGCGCGTGGACGCGGCGATTAATCTGTCGCCATTGCAACGTTTAAGCGCGACTGCAGGATGCAACGTCACGTTGCTTTTTAGCGGGCGAACAGGACGCACTCCTCGTAATTCGGACCACTGACTTCCAAATCCAACATGGTTAAAAATTGAATACTTTCCTCAGACAACCAGTCTGCTAAGTCTTCGGGAGTAGTGGCATATTGACGCAAGGCAAATTCATAATCGGGACGAATCGACTTGATGAACTTCATCAGCGTCCAAAAGTCGTCGAGCTTGTGATAAGCACTGAGCGCGAGAATCGGCTTGTATTTGGCAATCGTTATCGCCGCGCCCTTAAGAATGTCGAGTTCCGCGCCTTCCACGTCCATTTTGATGAAGTCGACGCGCGGCAGATTTTTTTCGCCGACGTAACTGTCAAGCGTGATTATTTGCGCTGTTTCGGAACCTTGCAAGTTGATTTTAGTTGCTGCTCCTGCGTGAGCGTAACTTGTTTCGTGGTGGTAATATCCGAGACCGAGATTCTCTACGACGAAATTTTTTTCTGCGGCAAGTTTGGATGAACGCTCAAAATTTTTTCTGTCCATCTCGAAGCCGTAAACTTTGCAACCCATGTTCACGAAACGCAGCGATGTCATACCGTCGTAAGCCCCGCAGTCAATGACGATGTCGCCTGTCTTGGGCAGAAAGCCGGGGCAGATATATTGCGGCGTGTTCGCGTAGACAACGGAGCTTATTTGATTGGATATGCAACCGAACCAGTAGCCGCAAAAAGTTTTCTTCGACTCTTCGTCAATAAGCGATTCGTAAACTTCCTGCAGTTCGGGCAAATGTGTCATGAAAATTTCAAAAACACTGTCGGGCGGTAATCCTCGTATCCAAGCTTGCTCGATAATTTTAACGTCGCCGATAAATTTTTTTGCAAGCTTAAACTCTTTAGAACCCGGAGCAAGGACGTATTCGGGCTTGGGGTAAATCTGCGCGGCATCCTTTAAGTGAACGACGTTGAAATCAAGATTCGCTGTGGGGGGGGGGTTATTGTCGACGACAACAAGATTCGTGACGTTGAGCCCCTGAGCGCGGAGATTTTGCGTGATTGCGACGGCCTGCGCAATCGGCGCGACGGACAGGAACGCGACCGAAATTTTTTTCGTGGCGATTTTGTTCATGACGACGGAAAATCTTTCCTCATGCGCCTGCTTGATAAGCTTGACGAAATTTTTCAAGATACGACCTCCTTAAAGGTAACTGATTGGGTTGACGCGATTGCCGTTGATGTGAACTTCGTAATGGACGTGCGGACCGGTGCTGAAACCCGTCGAGCCCATGTAGGCGATAAGTTGCCCGCGCTTGACTTGCTGACCCGTGCTGACGACGACTTGAGAGGCGTGCCCGTAGCGCGTCATCATGCCGTTGCCGTGATTTATGTCGACCATGTTGCCGTAGCCGCCCGAATTCCAGCCGGCGTATTCGACGACGCCGTCGGCAGTGGCGACAATCGGGGTGCCCATGTCATTGGCGATGTCCATGCCGGGGTGGAAGTCGGTGCCGCCCCAACGCAAGCCGTAAGGCGACGAGACAACGCCCGTGGTCGGCCAAATGGACGGGATATGCGAATCAGCCGCGCCGCTGCCGCCGACAAGACTCGGATCGAACGGGAACGAGCCGGGCGCAGGAATCGAGCCCGCCGCAGGAATAATCGGCAAGCCTTTGCTGAAATCGAATTGCACGGAGCCTGCGGGAGCCGCCGCCGAATAATTTTCAAAGTTCGGGGAATAGCCGCTTGCGACAGCCGCGCCGCGAGCCATTTGTTCGCGCTGTTGCTTGAGGGAGTTTTGGAAGTCGTCAAGGCTTTCCTTGCGCGTGCTGACCTTGACTTCAAGCATGTCCAACGCCTCTGACACGTCGGCAATGTCGAGTTCTTCAACGGGGCCGCCCTGTCCGTCGTGAGCGTCGGCGTCCTGCGCGGGTGCGTCGGCAGTGGCGGGCGTTTCGGCGGTTGAAGTTTCTTCGGCAGTCGGATTGGCGTCGGCATCAGCTTGGATGCTTTCAAGCAAGGCGTCAATGGGCGCGTCGTCTTTTAGCGGGTTGAGCCCGGCTTGAATGCGCAATTCCTGTTCCTGTTGCGCGAGGTTTTGAATCGTTTCACTGAGCGTGGCGGCTTTCTTCGAGAGCGTCAAGAGTTGTTCCTGACGAAGTTCGGCAGCCTGTTCGATTTCGTAAATGGTTGCGGCGTCGCGTTGCATGCGCATGGTGCTGTAAAACGAATAAGCCGCCGTGCCGACAAGGAGCAGCCCGCCGAGAATCACGCTTGCCACGGCGAAACGGAAGGTGCCCGAAGACAGGCGAATCGTGCGGTCTTTGTTGCCGCCCTTTATGCTGATAAGGTAGCTCGTGACATGTTCGGGCGGCTTGGAGTTGTTAGCGTCTTTATCTGCCATTCCTAATTCCTCATTCCTAATTCCTAATTGCCTGACTGAGTGCCTGTTCCTCTTCGCGAGTGAGTTTGTAACCGGAAGAGGCGCGCCCGTCCTCAATCGGCTTGGCGTAGCTGCGTTCGGATTCCTGCCCGCAAATGGTCGAGATAACGACGCCGTTTTTGTTTCTGTCGAGGAGCGCGACGCACCAACTCAAATTCTGCCCGGTCTTTTCGAAGGCGTCGAAGTGAATAACCGCCGCATGCGCCAACGAACCGCTTGCCATGTCCTCAAGCTTGGAAATTTTGTGATCCATTTTCATCTGCTCGTTGGCGACGACTGTGACTTCCGAAGAGTGTTTGGAAAGCATATGTTCGATACTGTCGCCCTCCGCGCCGGTCATCATTCGCCGGTAACGCGTCTTCAGATTCGACAGCTCCGAATACAAATTGACAATCAGACCGAGCATAATGAGAATCGTCGCAATCAGCGCGAACGAGATTAAAAAATCTGTGGTGAAGGCGGCACTCAAGCCACTCATATCGTTAAAACCTCCAATTCATTTACTGCGAAATTTTTCAGCCAAGACGCGAATCGTCCTGAAATGATACATAAGCCCCGGGCGGGTGATTGAAACTTTTTCGGCAAGTTCGGCGACGGTGGCGGTCGGGTTTTCGAGCCGAAGTTTCATGACATCCCGCAAATAGTGATTGACGGGGACGTTGTTGTCGAGAAGAATTTTTATGTCGGCAAGCTGACGTTGCGCGGCGTCGACGGAACGATTTATCGAGGCGGTTTCCATGTTGACGACGCGATTGACTTGCATTCGGACTTCCTTAATGTTGCGTGCGACCTCAAAGCGTTCGACGGCATTATCCGCGCCGATCATACCGAGGAAATCGCAAACGTCATCGCCGCCGCGCAGAGACGCCAAGAAAACTTTCCTGCGCTGACGAAAGACCGCGTTGAAGTCAAGCGCAATCATCAGCCCTTGCAGGAAGAGAGCCTCCGCCTTCGTCGTCACGATTTGCAAAAAATATTCGGCTTCGGGACGATTAACCATGCCCTTTGCAAGGAACGCGCCGCGCAGGTAAGCGACTTTGAATCGCGGACGCTTGAGCACTTCGTCAAGGTCGGGCGGGGCGAAAAAATTTTGCACGTCACTCGTCGCGATAAAACGGACAACGTAACGCAAATTTTTTTGCAAAGTCTTTCGGCGGACGGCTGCGACTTCGGGCTTGACGGCGGGGAAAAATCTTTTCGCCAACGTGATAACCTTGCGGGCGACGGCGGCATTGGAGCTTGCGAATTCAATGCGCCCGTCGATTTTTTTCGCGCCGACTTTCAACAGCGCAATCAACTCGGCACGAAGGCAAGCGCGTTCCTTGACGAATTTGCGCGCCAACTCGTTTTTGACATCCTGCGCGTATGACGGCATTTTGGGAGTTAGGAATTAGGAATTAGGAGTTAGGAGTTGTGAAAAATCCTAAGTTCTAAGTTCCGTAATCGCTAACTGCTCACCTCCTGATGATTAATCCTTGCCGGTCCCCATGCTGTAGATAATCTTCATGACCGCTGCGCAGAGCTTGTCGGGGTCGTGACGTCCGATTTGCGTTTCGCTCATCAAATCGGCTTTGATAAGCCCCATGCCCAACGCGTTGACTTTATCTTCGTCGATGCGGACGGGCGTCGCGCCGGTGCCGCGCCACATGCTTTCGGGAATTGCCGTGGAGTTCACAAGCACGTAATCAATCGCGCCGTGCCCCGTGTGGTCGAGGATAGCTTTTGCGTGTTGGGCGGCGGTGTAGTTATCGGTCTCGCCCGGCTGCGTCAAGACGTTGCAAATGTAAATCTTAATCGCCTTGGATTTCTTCAGCGCGTCGGCAACGCCGTCAACCAAAAGATTCGGCATGATGCTTGTATAAAGACTGCCCGGACCGAGAATAATCGCGTCGGCTGATTCGATAGCTTCAATCGCGGCGGGGACAGCCTGCACCCTTTCGGGGAAAAGACGCACGCGACGAATTTTTTTATGCGCTTCGGGGATTTGCGATTCGCCTTCGACGACGGTGCCGTCCGTCATCACGGCGTCAAGGCGGACGTGTTCCTTGCTGGCGGGTATGACGCGTCCTCTGACCGCCAAAACTTTCGACGACTCTTTAAGCGCGGTTTCCATGTCGCCTGTCACTTCGTTCATCGCCGCGATAAACAGGTTGCCGAAGCTGTGACCCGCAAGCGTGCTGTCGCCGCTGAATCGGTGCTGGAAAAGTTTTTCCATGAGCGGTTCGGTATCGGCAAGCGCAACCAGACAGTTTCGCAAGTCGCCGGGCGGGATTATGCCGAGTTCTTCGCGAAGACGCCCCGAAGAGCCGCCGTCGTCGGCAACCGTCACCACAGCCGATACGTTGTTCGTCGCCGTCTTTATCCCGCGCAACAGGACGCTGAGCCCGTGCCCGCCGCCGATAACCGTGACAGTGGGGCCGCGTCCGAGCTTGCGTTCCTGATAAATCATGTCGACGAGGCTTTCCGAACGATCGGGAATCAGTACGGCGATTATCGAACGAATAAGCGAGCGCGTCGCGTAAAGCATGATACACGCGCCGATTATCACGATAATGACGCCGATAACCGTCGTCGCCGCGTAATTGTAACTGCCGACAATCCGCCAGACGAGCATGAAAATTTCTTCCTCTGCGCGTCCGAGATATTCGTAGTTTATTGCAAGCGCGCCGCCGAAGCTGAACAGCATGACGCCGACCGCGAACAGTGCAAGCCAGCGTTTCATCTTCATGCCGGGATAAAGCCACTTAAGTAAATGGAACATGAGCCGCTCCCTAAACTTCCCAAACGTCGTTTTTCATTAAGTCGCGGTGCTCCAAGTTGACGGCGTAACCTTTTTTGGCAAGCAAGTCGAAAATGTGTTTGGCGACGAAAACCGAGCGGTGCATTCCGCCCGTGCAACCGATTGCGATAACGAGCTGACTTTTGCCTTCGCGCACGTATTGCGGGACGAGGAAGTCGACGAACGAATCAAGCCGCTTAAGATATTCCTGCGTTACGGGCTTCTCTTCGATATACGCGGCGACTTCGGGCACCGAGCCGCTTTTGTGACGCATTTCCGGCACGTAAAACGGATTCGGCAAAAAACGCACGTCAAGCACCATGTCGGCGTCGAGCGGCATTCCGAACTTAAAGCCGAACGACAAAACCGATATGCTCATCGAATCGCCGTCGCCGTTGCCGAAGAGCCGCTGAATTTTTTCGCGCAGTTCGGGCTTCGACAGGTTGGACGTGTCGATAACGTAAGTCGCCTTCGAGCGCACGCCTTCGAGCCGCTTGCGTTCCTTGAACACACCGTCGGAAATGCGCGTCGAAGGAGCCATCGGGTGGCGGCGGCGCGTTTCCTTGTAGCGGCGGATAATCACGTCGTCGCCCGCGTCCATGAAAAGCATTTCGTAATCGAGATTCGCCTTGTCCATGTCGTCGAGCACTTGAACGAGGTCGTCAAAGAATTCGCGGCTGCGCGTGTCCACGACGAAAACCATTTTGTTGAAGTGACCCGCCGCGTGCGTGCACAGCTCCACAAATTTCGGAATGAACACGGGCGGCAGATTGTCGACGCAAAAATAGCCCAAGTCTTCAAGATAACGACAAGCTTGCGTTTTGCCGCTGCCGCTCATGCCCGTCACGATTATTATCCGCGACTTGTCGGCGAATTCTTTTTTATCGGTGGTTTTATCTTCCATAGCGAATCAGTCCCTTAAAACGTAATCGTAGACAGCTTTGGCGAAGCCGTCGTTCTCGCAAGTGTCGGTTATGCGCGGACAGGCGGCTTTTACGGATTCGACGGCATTTCCCATTGCCACGCCCACGCCGACGGACGTAAGCATTTGTAAATCGTTTTCCGAATCGCCGATAGCCATGACTTCCGCAATGTCGACGCCGTATTTGTCCGCCAAAATTTTAATCGCGCCGGCTTTGCTGACGCCCAACGCCATGAACTCGGTAAAAAGCGGAGCCGAACGCGTAATTTCCACTTGACCGCCGAAAATTTTTGTCGCCTCGTTCAAACGGTGCAATGCCTCTTCGGGCGTGTCCGATACCGTCAAAAGTTTCGGCACGTTCTTTGCCCGCGCGCGCAGTCCGTCCCAACCGACTTCGACCGACGTGACTTTTATGACTGTCTCGTAAAATTTCACTTCGTCGTTGCGTTTGGGCACGTAAAGCACGTCGTCGCTGTAACTTTGCAAATGCCAGCCGCGTTCCGCGAAAAAATTAATCAATTTTAAAACGTGCGCCTCGTTCATGTATTGCGCGTGAAGTTCTTCGCCCGACGACGATTTTATCAACGCGCCGTTGTAAGCGATTATCGGCACGGGCACGCCCAGTTGAGCCGCTATCGGCAACGCCGCTGCGTACATCCTGCCCGTCGCCACCACGACCTTGACGCCCGCCGCAACCATCGCTTGAACAGCCGCCACGTTGCCCGCAGACACCGCGCCGCCCGTCGGCAAAAGCGTCCCGTCTATATCCGTCACGAACATTTTAATCATCAGTGCACTTCCTTCCGTTTGAATCACGCGCCGATTATATCAGACCTTCGCGCAAAAAAAAATCATCTCCGCTAAAGTTTAACGGAAATGATTTGTGAATGCCGTTTAATCCAAATCTGAAGCCTTGCCTTTGTATTGCGGCGGACGTTTTTCAAGAAAAGATTGAATTCCTTCTCGATAATCGTCGCCTTCGAACACGCGGGCGCGGTAAGCGTTGATTCGTTCAAAATTCTCCGCGCTGATAACTGTCGACGCACGGCTGAGGATTCGGAACTGCCGCTTTATCGCGCTGATACTCAAAACGCTGTTTCGACGTAACGGATTAAGGAATTGTTCTTCAAGCACGCCTTCCAAGTCGTCAAGTTCGGCGACGCGATTGATAAGCCCGACGTTCAACGCGTCCTCGGCGGTTATCGGCATGCCAAGGAAAAACATTTCGCGAGCCTTGTTCATGCCAAGTTGATTGATAAAGTGCAGAATGCCCGACGCGTTGTAGGGTATGCCGATTTTCGCGGGCGTTATCGCAAAGGTCGCGTTCTTCGAGCTGACAATCATATCGCACGACAGGCAAAGGTCGCACGCGCCGCCCCAAACCGTTCCGCTCACGCACGCGATTACCGGGATTGCCGTATCTTGCACCTTGCGAAGCAAACGCTCCATAGGCACGTCGAACGCCAATGGGTCTGTGCCGTCCGTCGGCAATTCGTGAATGTCGTGACCCGCGCTCCACACGCCGCGACGCGTTTGCGCCTTGATGACGATTCCGACGCATTCGTTCTTGTAGCCGTACTTCAAAGCCTCAATCAGCTCCGCGCACATTTCTTCGCTCAAGCAGTTGAAGTGATTCGCGTTTTGCATTTCCACATAACAGATTCGGTCGTGTATGACCGTGTTCACCAACATGAAATCGCTTCCCGTCAAAAATTTTCAAGCCTTGAATCGTTAGCGCATTATATCAGCCGCCCGAAATTTTTCAAGCCTTTGATAAACCGTCGCGCCTGGTGTATAATGCCAGCGCCATTGTTATTTAAATGAATTCTTTAAGGCGGGGTAACCACATGAGCATTTTCTCCGGCAAAAAAATTTTAAAACTCTACTTGAACGGCGAAATAACCTCCGACGCGTCAAAATTCGCCGGTGACAATTCCGTTCAGAAGTTGAAGACTGCGTTGCTTGAACTGAAACAAAAAAACAAGTCCAATTACAAAGGCGTCCTCTTGAAAATAAATTCGCCCGGCGGCGCGGCTGCCACCAGTGAAGAGCTGGCGAAATTGGTTTTCAGCTTGCGCGACACCGTGCCCGTCGTCGTTTCGATTGGCGACAGTGCTTGTTCGGGCGCGTACATGGTTGCCGCCGCCTCCAATTACATTTTCGCCAACACAATGTCTTGGACGGGCTCTATCGGCGTCATTATGCTTTTGCGAAACTATATCGAACTGTCAAAAAAGCTCGGCGTCTCCTTCAAGACCATAAAGGCCGGCAAAATGAAAGACTTGGGCAGCCCCTTCCGCGAAATGACGCCCGAAGAAGAACTTTACCTTGAAACGCTCGTCAAGAAGTCTCATGCCGAATTCATCGACTTCATCAGGCTCGCGCGACCGAACGCCGCTAACCTCGACGAATTGGCGGACGGCAGAGTTTTGGACGCTCGCACCGCGCTCGAAAACAATCTTATCGACAAACTCGGCACCGAAGACGACGCGCTGAACTTTTTAATCACCGAAATTCTTCACGGCGACCAAAAAGATTTCACAATCACCGATTCCGCGCCTAAACCAAGCTTTTTGCAACGAATCTTAAGCCTGGCGTCGCCAATCATGATTAAATTCGACTTTCCGAATAATTTTCCAAGGTTTTAACAACGAAAAAGCCCCGACTCGTCGCCGGGGCTTTTTCGTTGAAAATTTTTATTATGTGCTGTATAATGCCGCCGTCGTTATCCGACACCGATCCCTCTGATCAGGAAAGGTGGTGATAACGGTGAGAAAAATCTTTAGAAAGCTCGTTCAGAGAATCGTTGAGAGCACCATAGCGCGCGCAATATACGATTGGCTCAAGCATCTCTTCGAGGATAGCGACGATTGAGCCGCAACTGCGCAATAAATAGCGCAACCCCCGAGGGTCTGTACCACCAGACTTACTCGGGGGTTTTTGCTTTGTGATAACGATGAGAAAATTGTCTTTAGATCGTTCGCACGTATTATAAGCCGCCGACAAACTTTTGGCAAGAAAATTTTTTCAGCCGCCAAAGTCCACGCTCGGCAAGCCGTCAACAATATCCAAAGTCTTCAAGCTCACCGTCAGGCTGCTCAATATCAAATCCAAAATGTAGCGCGGATTGTCGTGTTCAAGGCTCCAATCGTTCGGATTATTGATTATTCCGCTCGCTTTGTCCGTTTTCACTTGGTAGCGGTCGATTATCCACTCAAGCGGGCTCCGTCCGTTCACCACGTACTCAAAACTGCGCGGCGGAATGTTCCGTATCTTAATGTCGCGGTTGTATGTCAAAGTCGTCTTGTCTTTCGACAGGCGCATTTTTTTTACGCGAAAATCGCCGCTTCCGATAACTTCCACGCCGTCCGGTGCCGGTTGCCGCTCGTAATTCAGATGAATTTCGGCAAGCTCGCGGCCTGCGCGGCTCAACGTCCAAAATTTGTCCGCGTCGCCCACCAAAATAATTCGCGGCAATGATTTTTTCAGCTCGGCACCAAAACGCGCCCGATAGCTCGGCAAATGCAAAAATCCGTACACGTAATAGAAAATATCTTCCTTGCTGACGCTGCCGTAGAGTTTTCGCGCCTCATTCAAGATAAAATCGCTGATTCCGTCGCGCCGCTGAAGAGTTTCGCCGAATAACTCGCCCTGCGCCGCCGCCTCGTACCAATACAGCGGAAAACACTGCGATTTTGATACTAATTCAAGGTCGGGAAGTTTATCAACGATGAAAGTAGAAAAATTTTTTTGACTTCCAACGCCGCTAACACAGATTAAAAGATTTTCTTCGCGCCCCGTCGGAAAAATTTTCGACATTTGATAGCGTCGGTGAATCAAACCGTCTCCATAATAAAAATTTGTCTTGCAAAACGGTCGATACATGCTTTCGACGATTTTTTTTGCGTCAAAATCGATTTTAAGCCCGCGTTTTTTATTTTGAACGGCTGAACTCGTCCAAACGAACTTTTTCGGGTCGATTTCGTTCGATTCGTGCGAATTATAGAACTCAATGGTCGTTTGAACGTTTTCAAGGAGTTTTTCGCGCGAAAAGTTGTAAATCCACGCGTCTCGGTTGGTTTGAAGCCCGTTTGAACGCAAATTGAACAAATTCCCGTATTTGGGAATTGGAAAGTGCGAAATCCATATATATGGATTTTGACTATCGTGCAGAGGAATGAACGAATCGAAGGCATCGCCGCGCTGATTAATCCAGTCGGCCTTGTCGTTGGGAGTGAGGGGCTTGAAGTCGTCGGAGAGTACGTCGGGCGTGCGAGCAATGATGTCAAGCTTTTGTTCGCGAGTGAGGTAGTCGCCGATGTCGCGGTAGAAAATTTTCGCGTCGCCGTGAGCGTCGGGATTCTTAACCAAAACCGTGACGGCAATGGGAGCCCGCGAGCCGCTGCCGAAGACGTTGCCCTTTTCGCGCTGACGCTGTTCGCCTTGAGTGCGAGCGTTGCCGCGCAGATTGAAAACGTAAATTTCGCTGAAGTCGTTGACGAAACATTTGCGCAAGCCGTCCATTGCCGCGCCGTCGAGCCAGCCGGCGTTGGTGACGAAACCGATGACGCCGCCGCCGCTGATTCGGTCGCTTGCCCAACGAAAAGCCTTGATATAGCTGTCGTAAAGCGCGTTCTTGTTGGTGGCGTCGGTCTTTGCGGCGTAGGTGTTTTGAATGCGCGTCTCAAGCTTCGGGTAGTAATCGTTTTGGGCGTTGTCGTTGGCGGAGCGTTGCCCGACGGAGTACGGCGGATTCCCTACAATGACCGTAATTGGCGTGGCGAGCTGATCTTTGACGCGTGCGGCGTTTTCGCGGAGCGTGTCGCGCATCTGTTCAAAGTCGGTCTGCCCCTTGGCGTTGGTGTCGTTTTCGGCAGCCTGAAAGGTGTCGGTGAAGCACACGCCGTTGAATGGGACGTAATCCTTGGCGTCGGCGGCGGCAGTGTAAACGTCTTCGATATTTACGGCGGCAAAGTAGTAGGCGAGCAAGACAATTTCGTTGGCGTGAAGTTCGTACAGATATTTGCGCTTGAGGTCGCGAGGCTTAATCAAGCCGCTTTGAATCAGCCGGACGATAAAAGTTCCTGTGCCCGCGAACGGGTCGAGGACGTGAACATTTTTATCGGAGAGCCCGCGCCCGAAATTTTTCTTCAACACGGCGTCGACGGAGCGCAAAATAAAATCGACGACTTCGACGGGAGTGTAAACGATTCCGAGTTTGTCGACGGTCTTCGGTACGGCGATACGGAAAAATTTTTCGTACAGTTCGTGAATGGTTTGTTGCCTTTCCGCCGCCGTATGAATGATTTCGGAGCGTTCGCGGACGGAGTCGGCAAAATGTTGGAGGCGTTCGGCTTCTTCGTCGGTGTTCTGCGTGTCGAGGGCGGCAAGGACTGTTTCCAACGCCTTTGATACGGGATTATTCTTGACGAAGGGATAATCTTCAAAGAGCGCGTCGAAGACGGGGCGGCTTACGATATGCTGAGCCAACATTTCGACGGCGGCTTCGGGCGTGACGGCGGGATTGATATTTTGTTGCAGGTCGTGAACGAAGTTGTAAAAGTCTCGTTGAGCGTCGCCCGCGCAGGCGATAAGTTCTTTGATACGGTCGGTGTGTCGTTGCGCGATTTGCGCGATGTCGGCAGCCCACTGCTCCCAATAACGACGATTGCCGACGCGTTCAACCATGCGTGCATAAAGGAAGTCTTGCCACTCGCCGAAATTGAGCGTGTCTTGAAATGGTGCGTCGAGTTCGGTTTCGTCTTCCGCGCCGCCGATGATAATATGAGCGTCGCCGTTGTTGGCGGGCTTTTCGCCGCGCGCGCGTTGCAACTTGAGGTCTTCGATAAAAATGTCGATGCGCCCGTCGTGAGAGCGCAGGGCGTTGAGGACTTCCCAAATGACGTTGTAAGTCTTGCTTTTGTCCAAAACGTCTTCGGGATTCTGTTCGAGCGGGACGACGACGGGAATGATGATGTATCCGTAATTTTTTTTGTACTTGCTTTCTTTGGGAGGTTTGCGCATGACGCGCCCGACGGCTTGAACGATTTCAACCTTGGATTTTTTTGACGCCATGAAGATAACGGCGTCAAGGGCGGGCACGTCGACACCTTCTGACAGGCAGCGGACGTTTGTGAGGATTCGGCAGGCGTTTCCGTCAACGGGCGTCGTTTTCAGCCACGAAAGATGTCCGTTGCGAATTTTGCCGCTTTGCGAGCCGTCGACGTGTTTGGTGTGAACGTCAAGCAAGTCGCGCTTTTTGTCGGCAATGGCGTCGAAAGTCGCGGCGATTCGTTTTGAGTCGAGGATTGTCGGGCAAAAGGCAACGGCGGTGTGCATTGGCGCGGGGTCGACGGTCGCGAGCCCTTGAGATATGTGCGTCATTTTCTTGGCGAGTGCATTTATCGTTCCGGCGATTTTGGTTGCGTCGTCGGCGTGCTTGTCGTCGGATTTTTTTTCGTTGAGCGTGAGGACGAGCACCTTGTAATCGGACAAAATTTTGAGATGAACGGCGTCGCCGAAGTTCAAGCGATAAAATTCTTTTCCGTAAATTTTCGGGTCGTCCATAGACCAAACGTTGATTTCGGCGTCGGCGGCCTTCTTTATTGCGTCGGAAGTGAACATTCGGGGCGTGGCGGTCATGTACATGCGTCGTTTTGCCTTGATAAAGTCTTTATCGTGCACGGCGGTGAATTGTGTTGCGGCGTCCTTCGATGAACCCGTCGTCCTGTGCGCCTCGTCGCAAATAATCAAATCGAATTCGGTTTCAGCCTTTGCAACTTGTTCGAGCGATTGATAAGTCGAAAAAACGACGTTAAATCGGTCGGCGAGCAGGTGCGTCAAAGCGGCGGCAATTTTGTCGGGGTCGGTCGTCGCTTTGAAGGGCAGTTGCACGTCGGTAATTTCGTCGGTGTCCTGCGCGGCGGTTTCGTCGGAGCAAACGCACACGGCATTGAGCGGCTTGACGGAATTGGCAGCCCATTCTTCGAGCGTTTGACTGAGCAAAGAGATTGACGGCACGAGAAACAAAATCAAGCCTTCGGGCGCGAGGGCTTCGGCGATTTTCAGCGCGGTGAAGGTTTTACCCGTGCCGCAAGCCATGATAAGCCGTCCGCGATCGTTGGCTTGATAGTGAGCGCGAGCCTTGTAGAGAGCTTCCCACTGATAGTCGCGCAATCTTTTGATGATACGAGCTTCGCGCCGAGCAAAACCGTTGTCGAGCAGAATCCAGTTGACTTGAGGACGCCGCAAGAACTCCAAATTGATGATTTCGACGGCGGGCGATTGATTTTTGCACATTTCGCGGGCGTTGTCGGTGAAATTATCGGTTGTCGAAATCCAAAGCCGCCGAGAAAACTTTTTGTCGCCGCCGAAGGTGCGTCCGCTGTTCGATACAAACGAGTCAACGGCTTTTTTCGTAATGGGCGTGGTGTCGGCGTAGAACTTGCACTGTGCCGCCCAATATTCGCCGTCAACGGTCTTGGCAACGATGTCAATGCCCAAATCTTTGCCGCCGAGGTCGTGACGGAAGGGAAAATCTTTCCAAAGCCACGCTTCGGCGATTTGTCCGCGCCAAGCCGGATACGTCAGCAAAAAGTTTCGCATAAGTCGTTCAAAGCGTTCGCCCTTCTCAACGTCAGTCATGGCAAAGTCGTCGTAGCTTTTCAGCAGTTCGTCAACAGTCATGCGTTCATTTCCTTTCCGGCACCAAACCTTTTTTTTTTTTTCGCGGGGCGCATCTCCCTCGGGCTTTCCCTGACTTTCCCCGATGTCTCCCCGCTTGTTGTCATTTCATCTCTTTCCGGAAAGGCGGCGGCGGTGGGGAGGTAGTGGAGACTTTTTTCGGGGTTGGAGGTTGACTTTTAACCACCCAACCCCCCGAAGGGTGGTTCGGCGCGAGTGAGCAAAATTCCTGCTTGACAAGTGCTTTACAGCAAAAAAAAAGCAACGTGACGTTGCATCCTGTTGACGCGTTGTCACGTTGCGCAAAATTCAGCCGTTCGCCGCGCTTAATGTGTCGACGTTCAAATTTCTGTCGGCGAGGAGGTTCATTGTCGCGAGGACGTCCGCGCGTTCGTGCAAATCGATTGTCGCCGTTAAAATTTCTTTGTCGCGTCCGCTTTCGGCAACGACTTCGCCGAGGGGATTGACGATTTCGGAAATGCCCGCGCTGTTCGCGAAGACAACGAAAACTTGATTTTCAATCGCCCGCGCTTTCGTCAAAATCCTGCGCGGCGTCAAACGTTTGAGGCTCCAAGCGGCGGGGATGAAAAAAATTTCTGCGCCCGCCAACGCAATCTTGCGCATGAATTCGGGGAAACGCAAATCGTAGCAAATCGCCAAGCCGCAACGCACGCCGTCAAGCTCGACCGTCGCAACGGTGTCGCCCGCGCTGAAAACGTCGTCTTCATGCGCGAAGCTGAACAGGTGCGCCTTGTCGTAAGCCGCGACGATTTCCCCGCACCGATTCGCCACGAGACAGCGATTAAAAATTTTTCCGTCGCTTTCGACGATAACGGAGCCGCCGATTATGTTTACGGAAAATTTTTCCGCCGCCGCGCAGATAAAATCAATCGTGCGCCGCCCGCCGCTGTCCGCGAAGTTTTCAACGGGCGTTGGATAGTAGCCCGTCGACCAAAGTTCAGGCAAAAGTATCACGTCGGACGCCCGCGCAGATTCGATAAGCCGTGCCGCTGTCGCAAAGTTCTCATCGACCGCGCCCAACGTTGATTTGAATTGTGCGATTGAAATTTTCATTATAAATGCGCCTTCATCTTGAGGATACGGCGAACTGATTCGTCGATACGCGCTTCGGAAATTTCGCCGCGCTTAACGGCGTCAAGAATGCTGTTGTAAACGATTTGCTGACTGTCGTAATTGTGGCAGACAAGCGCGATGTCGCCGCCCGCCAAAATCATTTTGACGCCAAGGCTCGGCAAGTCGGTATGGTTTTTAATCGCGCCCATTTCCAAATCGTCCGTGACGACGACGCCCGAATAGCCAAGCTCGTTGCGCAAAAGATTCGTCATGACGGCGGGCGACAGGCTCGCGGAGTTCAAAGGATCAAGCGCGTCGTAACGAAGGTGCCCGACCATAATCATGAACTTTGAATTATCGTGCCCGCGAATAATCCTTGCGAACGGCGGCAGGTCTTCGGCGTCCAGCGTCGCTTTGTCCGATTCGACGGCGGAAATGTCTTTGTGCGGGTCAATCTTGCTCTTGCCGATTCCGGGGAAGTGTTTCAACGTGTAAAGGAAATTTTCCGATTCGTAGCCCTGCGCGGCGGCTTCGACGAAGTTTGCAACGGTCTGCGCGTCGTCGCCGAAAGAACGCGTGTCGCGACTGCCGACATCAGCCACGGGCGCGAAATTTATGTTGACGCCGATACTGCGCAAGATGTTTGCGTTGTGGCGCGCCCAATACGCAGCGTTGTCGGGTTGACCGCTTAGCCCGATGCTTTCCTGCGACGGCGCGACTTCAAACATGTGTCTGCCGCGTGCGACGCGACCGCCTTCCTCGTCCAGCGCGAAGAACAACGGAGCCTTTTGATTGGCGACGGCAGAAATATCGTCGGCGAGTTTTTTTGTCTGCGCGACGGTCTCAAGGTTCCTGTCGAAAAAAATCACGCCGCCGAAATGAAAGTTGTTCATCAAGTAAACAACGTCGTCATTGATTTCGGTGCCGTAAACGCCGATCATAACCATCTGCCCGATTTTTTCGGCGAGCGTCATTGATTGCAGCGTCGTTTCGATCGGGTCGGACGGCGGCGGCGGAACGTCGGCTTGCACTTGCTTGACTTCGCCGCAACCCGTTATAAGCGGCAAGATTATAAGCGATAAGATTACAAGTAAAAATTTTTTCATCACTTGCGCTCCAAATTCACGACGCCCGGATTTTTAAGCAACCAGCCACGCTCGTGGTCGTGCTCGAAAATCGCGGGCAACTTGACGGAATATTTTTTGTAGACGCCGCTTTGATAGTTGAGCGCGAAAATTTCCTTCAAGCCGCCGTGGTCGTGAAGTTCCTCGTCGCAAGGGTTCATGGGGTTGGGTACGACGGCAAATTCTTCGCCCGCGCCCGGAAGTTTGAACGCCCAATAACTGCTGTCGCGCACGTCGATTGCGGGGCGGAAAGTCATTGAGCCGCCGTAAGTCAAAGCCCGCAGTTTTTGTTCGCGAACGAATTGTTCACAACGTGTCAACTGACCGGGCTTCATCATTTCAATCGCAAGTTTGTTGTAGGCGGCAACGAAATCCATCCACGGGTCTTGCGGAGCGAGCGGCGTGACGTTCAGCGGGCGCGGCTCCGATAAATCCAACCCGAACGGTTCGACTTGCGGCACTTCGGACACGACCGTCGGTTCTTTGAACTGGTTGACTTTTTCCTCGACGCGATTGAGCTTGCGTTTCATGGTCTGCACGTCCGATTGAAGTTGCGCGATTTGCGCGGACTTGTTGCTGTTGCTCGACCAAAGATACGCGGCGACGAACAGCAAGACGACACTCAAGCCCAACGCCAGGAAATTCAGTGCGCTTGAAATCATCGGCGATACCATTGCTTCTTCCATACTCTCGACCTCCCGTAACGAATAAAGCCCGCGCCGTTTAAGACGCAGGCTTGAATTTCTGATTGGCAGGGGTAGCTGGACTCGAACCAACGCATGCCAGATTCAGAGTCTGGTGCCTTACCAACTTGGCGATACCCCTGTGGTAAAACCGTTGCCATTTATACCACACGCCCGAAAGTTTGTCAATCGGAATTATTTTTTATCCTTGGACTTTTTATCTTTGTCTTTCTTATCCTTTTTGTCCTTCTTATCTTTCTTGTCTTTCTTGTCCTTAGACTTTTTGTCCTTGGCTTTTTTGTCGGCGACGGAGTTATCCTTGAACGACGCGACGCCGTAGCGGTAGGTGTCGACGAAGACTTTATCCATGTTCAAGGTCAGGAGCTGAATGCTCACGCAACGACCGGCGGGCGTGCGGAAGAACGTGAAAACGTCCTGTCTGTCGGCAACGAATTCGCCTTCGACTTCGCCGGTCTCCTCGTTGAGGACTTCGATAGTCTCGGCGGTGACGGCGTAGATGCCCTTGTTGTCCTTGGTTATGCTGACGAGTTCGGCTTGACCGAAGCCGTTGGTTTTCTTGAGAGCGGCAAGGTATTCGTCAATCGTCTTTTTGTCGGCTTTGTTGAAGTCGGGGACTTTGTCGCTGTCGAAGGCGTTGACTTGAATCAGGTAGGCGTATTGAACGGTCCAGCCGTCGTTGGCGAAGACAAGCATTTCGCCGCGCTTTCCGGGCTCCTGCCAAGGATTTTGGATGACGGCAAGCGGCTTAATCGGACAAGCGATTGTGTACTGAAAATCTTCGCTCGTGTAGATGTACGGCTCGTCAATCTGTTCGTCAGTCTGTTCGGCGGTCGGTTCGGCGGCGGCTGATTCTTGTACATCCTCGGCAAAGGCGGTCGCCGTAAGAATCATCATCAGCAGTGCCGTCAGAAAAAATATTTTGCGCAAATCGATTCACCTCGTTACAATTTTGGGTGCATTGTACCTTACATGAAAAAAATATGCAAGGACAAAATTTTTACGTGCGAACGGAGTGATTGAAATGAAAATGACGGTGCTGATTGAGAACACGACGGCCGACGGCTCGCGGCTTGCGGCGGAGCACGGGGTTTTGTCTGCACATTTGTATTGGTCAAGAAAAATTGTAACAAGAAAGGCTAATTCACTGATTTGTCTTTCAAGATTTTGCTCTTTGGTCGAAACACGCTAACTGTTTAGCAAAACTCTTGTCCAAGTGTACTTTTCGGGAATAATTTTTTTCTTCATAGCTTTTTCGTTCGCTTTGTAGTAAACTTTCATTGAGGTGAGCTTATGGCTGACAAGCAAATTGCTAATCAATGGCACGACGCTACCATTCGTGATAATTTCGTCTTTGGCAAAACCATGGAACTTTATCCCGACTTGTGTCGGCAACTTCTTGAACTGATTCTTGATATTAAAATCAAATAGATCAGTTACCCTGAACGCGAAAAAACTATCGAGGCTCGTATTGACGGCAAGGGCATTCGTCTTGACGTTTACGTTGAAGAGAAGGGCACCAATCGCTCTTTCGACGTGGAAATTCAAATCTCTAACTTCGATAATCTCGCCAAAAGGATGCGCTACTATCAGTCGCTCATTGACTCAGACAAACTCAAACGCGGTCAGCATTACAGTCATCTCGGCGAATCGTTCATTATTTTTATTTGCCCGTTTGACATATTCAAGCAAGGATGCCACTTGTATACCTTTCGCGAACGTTGCGACCAAGATAGTTCTCTTGCTCTGGACGACGGGACTACGAAAATTTTTCTCAGCACCAAGGGGATTCTCGATGATGTTTCGCCCGATATTAAGGCATTCCTTGATTACGTTGACTCCGGCATCGTTTCCGGAGATTTCGTCAAAGAATTAGCTGTTGCCGTCGATAACGTCAAGACCAATGCGAAAGTGAGGCATGATTTTATGACTTTCCAAATGTACTTGCTCGAACGCGAAATGGAAGCTACTCAAAAACGCTCGGAAGAAATTGCTCTCAAGATGATTCGTAAGGGTAAATCTTTCGAGGAAATCCAAGAATTCACTGATTTACCTGCCTGGCGGCTTAACGAACTCGCTCAAGCTGACTCTCAAGAAAACAACCATGCTAAATGAAGACGATACGCGCAAAATCATTGACGAGCAACTGAGGAAGGTCGGCTGGGAAGCTGACTCCGATAATCTCCGTTACTCCAAGGGCACGCGCCCCAAAAAAGGGCGTAACATTGCTGTTGCCGAATGGCAGACCGACAGCGGTTTTGTCGATTACGCGCTGTTCGTCGGCATGAAAATGGTCGCCACGATTGAAGCGAAAGCAACGCACAAAGATGTTTCCGCCGTCATTGATTGTCAATGCAAGGATTATGCCCGCAATATTCGCGACGAGGACAAAGTTTACCGGCTCGGCGATTGGCACGGCTTTAAAGTGCCGTTCGTCTTCGCGACCAACGGCAGAACTTATAACCGGCAACTCGAAACTAAGTCAGGCATTTGGTTCCTTGACTTGCGACGCACCGAAAACACGCCTAAAGCCCTGCGCGGCTGGCTCAGTCCGACGGGAATTGTCGAACTCCTTGAACGCGACATATCGGCGGGCAACGAGAAACTGCAAAGGTTGCCGCTTGAATTCCTGCGCGATGAGGACGGATTAAATTTGCGCGGCTACCAGATAAAAGCCGTTCAAGCTGTCGAAAAAGCTGTCCTTGACGGGCAAAAAAATATTTTGATAGCAATGGCGACGGGCACAGGCAAGACGCGCACTGTCCTCGGCATGATTTATCGTTTCTTGAAGGCAGAGCGGTTCCGTCGGATTTTGTTTCTCGTCGACAGAAATTCACTCGGCGAACAGGCTCAAGATGTTTTCGCCACCGTCAAACTTGAAGACTTGCTGCCGCTCGATAAAATCTACAACATCACCAAGCTCGGCGATAAGACTTTCGGCAAAGAAACGCGCCTCCAAATCGCGACCGTTCAAAGCATGGTCAAGCGCATCCTTTATGCCGAAGACTTAATCCCCGGCGTGACTGACTTCGACTTGATAATCGTCGACGAGGCTCATCGCGGCTACATTCTCGACCGTGAACTTGCTGACGACGAATTTTCTTTCCGCGACCAGAGCGACTATCAAAGCAAATATCGCAGCGTTATCGAATACTTCGACGCCGTGAAAATCGCGCTGACTGCCACGCCTGCGCTCCACACCACGGAAATTTTCGGCGCGCCTGTCTTCAAGTACACTTATCGCGAGGCTGTCATTGACGGTTACCTTGTCGACCACGACTCGCCGCACCGTCTGAAAACCATGCTGAGCGAAGAGGGCATCCACTACAAAAGAGGCGACCTCATTACCACTTGCGACCCCGTAACCGGCGAACTCACCAACAGCGAACTGCTTGACGACGAACTGAACTTTGACATCGACAATTTCAATCGCCAAGTCGTCAACGAGAATTTTAATCGCGTCGTCCTTGAGGAAATCGCCGCCGACATAAATCCCGAAGGCGCGGGCAAGACTTTGATTTTTGCCGTCGACGACAAGCACGCCGATTTAATCATTCAAATTCTCAAAGAGCTTTACACCGCGCAAGGCATAAGCAACGACGCCATCACGAAAATCACGGGCAGTATCGGCGACAAGGAACGCGTAAAGGACGCTATCCGACGTTTCAAGAACGAACGCTTCCCCAATGTCGTCGTTACTGTCGATTTGCTCACGACCGGCATTGACGTGCCCGCTATCGACACACTCGTTTTCATGCGCCGCGTCAAGTCGCGCATCCTATTTGAACAAATGCTCGGTCGTGCAACGCGCCTCTGTCCCGACATCGGCAAAACTCATTTCCGAATCTTTGACGCTGTTGACGTTTACAGCGCGCTTGAACCCGTCAGCGAAATGAAACCCGTCGTCGCCAACGCCACCGAAACTTTCGCCCAACTACTCGAAAGGCTCGAAACTCTCGACGACGATAAAGCCGTTCAAAATCTCGTCAATCAAATCATCGTCAAGCTCCGTCGCCGCCCTGACGAACAACTTAAAGACGTTATCGACGCGCTTAAGACTTTGCCCGCGCAGGACGCCAAAGAATTTATCTTAAGTCACGCGGACGCTTTGCAGGAAAAAATTTCTCGCGGCAGAGAGTTTGTCATTTCCGAACATGAAGACCGCTTGACAGCTCACGAACGCGGCTTCGGCGAAGGCAAGCGACCGCAAGATTATCTTGACGAGTTCACCAAATTTATTGCCGATAATCGGAACGAGATCGTCGCGCTCAATATCGTTTGCACCCGTCCGAAGGATTTGACTCGCTCCGACTTGAAAAATTTGCTTCGTATCTTGCGCGAAAACGATTTCAGCGTTGACCACCTCAACGGTGCGATTTCGCAACTGACCAACGCCGAAATTACCGCCGACATCATCAGCTTGATTCGTCGCTTTGCCCTCGGCGCAAAACTCCTTGGGCATGAAGACAAAATCGCCCGCGCTGTCGCTCGACTTAAAGCCGCTCACGACTTCAATGCACGAGAACTAGGGGTTGTTGGTAAACTCAAGTAAAAGAAAAACATAAGCAGTTCTCTGA
>CAMZAX010000011.1 GCA_947304355.1 uncultured Selenomonadales bacterium | reverse complement strand
TAATAAATCTTATGTTCCGGCTTCAACCTCTTGACTTTTCATAGCCGGTCTTTTTAAGGGACAAGAGGTAAGGGACAAGGGACAAGTTCAAAACTCTTGTCCCTTTTCCCTTGTCCCTTCTCCCTTAGTTCAGCATGGTTGCCACGTCGAGAATCAAAGCTACGCGACCGTCGCCGAGCACCGTCGCGCCCGAGAACATCTTCAAGCCCATGAACAAATTGCCCAGCGTCTTGATAACGATTTCCTGCTGACCGATAAGCTTGTCGACGACAATGCCCGCCTTGGAGTCGCCCGCGTGCACGACGACAACGAACAGCTCATGCGTGTCGCGGACGTGCGGAACCATAAGCGTTTCTTCCATGCGGATTATCGGGATGATTTCGCCGCGCAGGACGATAACTTCGTTGTTCTGTACCGTGCGAATGTCGGTCGGCTGGACGCTCAACGTGCTGTCGATTGACGCGAGCGGTATGGCGTACATTTCGTTTTGCACTTGCACCAACATCGCTTGAATAATCGCCAACGTCAGCGGCAATTTAATTTTGAAAACGGAGCCTTCGTCGACGTGCGTTTCAACGTCAACTTGCCCGGAGAGCGATTCGATTTTGCTGCGGACAACGTCCATGCCGACGCCGCGCCCGGAAATGTCGCTGATTTTTTCCGCCGTGGAAAAGCCGGGCAGGAAGACGATTCGGACGGCATCTGAGTCGTCCATTGAGTCAACTTCGTCTTGGGTGTACAAGCCCTTTTCGACGGCCTTGCGGCGGATAATGTCGGCGTCAATGCCCTTGCCGTCGTCGGTAACCATGATAACGACGTTGTTGCCTTCGTGGCGCGCAATAAGACCGACTTCGCCGACGCGGGGTTTGCCCTTGGCCTCGCGTTCGTCCGGCATTTCGATACCGTGGTCGAGCGAATTCCTGAGCAAGTGCATAATCGGGTCGCCGATTTCGTCGATAACGGTGCGGTCGAGTTCGGTTTCCTCGCCTTCGATTGTCAAGTTGATTTCCTTGTTGAGTTCCTTTGTGACGTCGCGAACCATGCGCGGGAAGCGGTTAAAGACTTGGCTGACGGGAACCATGCGGACTTTCATGACGATGTTTTGAAGGTCGGTCGTAACCCTGTCCATTTGCTCCAACGTCTCTGTGAGTTCGGAAAGTCTGTGCGTCTGCCCGATTTGTTCAAGGCGAACTTTGTTGATAACCAATTCGCCCATCAAGTTCATCAGCGTATCGAGCTTTTCGATGTCGACGCGAACGGATTGACCTGCGTGGCTTTTCTTTTGATTGGCAGCGTTGCCTTGCGCGCCGCCGGGGTGAGCAGCGGGCGCAGGTTTGTTGGCGGGTGCGGACGGTTTGTGTTCGGGAGCAGGTGCGGGCGCGGGAGCCGTTGCAGGTGCGGTTGACGTTGCGGGCGCGGGCGCAGGAGCGGCGGCGGGGGCGGGTGCGGCGGCGTCGAATGTTATTATCGTCGTCTCCGCCTTTTCGATTTCCGAAATGCTCATAACCGCATTCTGAACGACATCTTCTTCGACGCCTGTTATCAAAATGACTTCAAACGAGCGTTCAAAAGCTTCCTGTTCCAAATCTTCTGCGGGCGGGATTGTACGAATCACTTCGCCGATTTCGTCGAGCGCGTTCATAACCATGTACGACCGCGCAGATTTCAGCAAGCAAGTTTCCGCCAACGTGACTTTAAGGTAGATGCCGCGCATACCGGATTTGCCCGCCTCGGCAATGATATTGTGTTCGGTGTCTGACAGTTCGACGGGGATATTTGCGGCACCGCCTGCGACGGGTGCGGGCACGGCAGGTGCGGCGGGTGCAGCGATGGCGGGCGCGGGTGCAGCGGCAGGTGCGGCGGCGGGTTTTGCACCGGCATCGCCCTTGGAGATCGCGCTCAACTTCGCAACCAAATCCGATACATCGATAAGGTCTTCGGGGTCGCCGTTTGCCACGTTGTTAATCATTTGCTCCAGCGAGTCGATACACTTGAACAACGTATCGATAATGTCGCCGCTAACCGCCAGCTGTTCCTTGCGCAACATGTCAAGGACGTCTTCCATTTCGTGAGTCAATTCGGCGATTTTGTTGTAGCCCATAGTCGCCGACATGCCTTTCAACGTGTGCGCGTTGCGGAAAATTTCATTCAGTATGGACAAATCCTCGGCGTTATCCTCCAAGCCGAGCAAGCCGTCGTTAAGCGATTGCAAATGTTCATGCGACTCGTCGAGAAACATATCCATGTATTGATTGGTTTCCATAAAGTTTCCTCCTTTTTAAGGGACAAGGGGGTTGGCAAGGACGTTAATCCCTATCGTCTGACCGCCTCGACAATAGCCTCCGCAATTTTATCCAAAGGGCGAATTTCGTCGGCAAGCCCCGCGTCGACCACGGCCTTGGGCATACCGTAAACGACGCAGCTGTTTTCGTCTTGAGCGATTGAGTAGCCGCCCGTCGCCTTAATTTTTTTCATGCCTTCGCAACCGTCGGCACCCATGCCCGTCATAATCACGCTGACCAAATCTTTGCCGAACCTGGAGGCCGAATCGAACATGACATTGACGGCGGGACGATGGTTGCCTACAGGCGGCTCTTGACTGAGTTGGATTTTCCGATCGGTGCCGACCGCCGGCACTATCCGCAAATGATAATTGCCGGGCGCAATGTAAACTTGCCCCGGTTTGATGATTTCGTCGTTTTCCGCCTCTTTGACAGCGATTTCGCTTATGGAGTTGAGCCGTTCCGCAAGGGACTTCGTGAAGCCGGCGGGCATATGCTGAACGACGACGACGCCGCAGGGCAGGTTGCCGGGCAAGCGCGTGATGACTGCCTGCAAAGCTTGAGGGCCGCCCGTCGACGTGCCGATAGCCACGATTTTTTTGCCCGTGTTCTGAACAACTTTCGGGACGGGCGCGGTCGTTGAAGGCACGCGATTGATTATCGGTCGTTGACCCGGAACGTAGCCCGTCCTGCGTCTGATTTCGATTCGGCGCGTCGTCGGCTCCTCGGCGGGCTTGGGCGTGTAAACCAGCGGTTTGCTTGCGACGCCGCTTTTGCGTGCACGCGCTTTTGCGGCCAGGCGACACTTGACCAAAATCTCGTCTTTAATCGTGTCGATTTTCGATATTGCGCCGCCCGTCTTGCTGACGAAATCGACCGCACCCAACGCAAGAGCGCGTATGGTTTCGTTCGTGCCCTTTTGCGTCGTCGAACTTATCATGACGACGGGCACGGGGCATTGTTCCATGATAACCGCCAGAGCATTAAGCCCGTCCATTACCGGCATGATAACATCAAGCGTCAACACGTCGGGTTGAAGTTTTTTTACCTTGTCAATGGTGTCTTGACCGTTTACTGCAGTGCCGACTACCTCGAAGTCGCTTTGACCCTTGAACAGATCAGAGAGGACTTTTCGCATAAAAGCCGAGTCATCAGCAATCAAAACACGAATCACTTTGGACGCCTCCCCTTTAGCCGGAAAATATATTGCGGCGGACAGTTTTCGCTGTCAACCGTTTCGAAGCAATTAATAGCTAATATTCGCCCGACTTGTTAAAGTTCCTTCAATTAGCCAAAAAAATTAGCCGCCTGAAAACTTCAAGCGGTAAAGGTTTTTATCTGCGCGGCTCACAGAGCGTCTGCAAAATGAAACGTCGTTGTCTTGCCTACATTGAGCGAGAAAGGTTTGGAGGCCGCCCGCCTTTTCTCCACGACAACGACGCTGTCATAAAAATGAATGCCGCCAACATTTGTCGTGTTGTAAGTCGGTTGCAAAGCTTTGCCCGTCCAAAAGGCGTTGAGCTCGTCGATAAGATTTTTCGTGAACTCGATAAAAGTTCCTTCGCGCCGCAAGCCGCCGCCCGGCCAGCGTTCCTTATCAACGTAAGATGTGTGGCAGTCTTCGCACATATAAAGCCCGCCGTCTTTGATGTGCGGAAACATTTCGCGGAAAGTCGTTATCTGTTGATTCATTGTGTGCCCGCCGTCGTCAAGGAGAATGTCGACGCGAGGATATTTTTCTTTGAACGCCGCCCAAAAGCCCGGGTCTTCCTGCGAGCCGATTTCGACGGTGATTTGCTCTTCCTCAAGTTGCTTGCAATTTGGGTCAATGTCGATGCCGACAATCTGCGCGGACTTGCCGAAGTAATATTTCCACATCTGCGCGGAGCCGCCGTTTTGCACGCCGATTTCGACGAAGACAATATCCTTGCCGCGATAGGGGCTGAACCATTTCTCGTAAATCGGGAAGTAGTGCACCCACTTGCTGATACAACGGTGCTCCTCGAAGAGAAAGAATTTCATCAAGTCGCCTTGCCCGAAGAGCCGATACGCCGTCTTCAATGCCTCGTACTGTCCGCGTTTAAATTCCAAATCTGCCACTCTGTCGACCTCCAAAAATTTTTATGCGTAATCAATGCTGATACGTCCGCCGCCGCGTGCCAAGCGTTCTGCAAGTTCGGGATCCATTTTGTCTTCAAGCGTGAGTTTCTTCGGAGCCGCCGCGTATATCGGCAGACGGTGCTTGATAAATTGCGTGTCGATGTTGCCCGTGCAGAACCACTCGTCGTCAAGGATTTGCTGGTGGAGCGGGACGGTCGTCTTGACGAAATTGCCTTCGCCCTTGAGCATGAACTCGTTGAGCGCGCGCCGCATGATTCGTATCGCGTCGCCGCGTGTCCTGCCGTGTACGATAAGCTTTGCAATCAGCGAATCGTAATAGGGCTCAATCGACAAACCCGCCGTGACGCCGCTGTCAAACCTTACGCGCGGTCCGGAAGGCTCGTGCAGGAATTCAATTTTGCCGGGCGTGGGCATGAACTTGCGGTCGGGGTCTTCGGCGTTTATGCGGCACTCGATGGCGTGACCCGTAAATTTAACGTCTTCCTGCGTAATGTCAAGCGGCTCGCCCGAAGCAATGCGAATCTGCGTGCGTACCAAGTCAATGCCCGTGACAGCCTCGGTTATACCGTGTTCGACTTGAATGCGCGGGTTTATCTCCATGAAGTAAAATTCGTTCGTCGCCAAGTCCAAAAGAAACTCGACGGTGCCGATGTTGGAGTAATGGACGCTCTTCGCCGCCTTGACCGCCAATTTGCCGACGCGTTCGCGCATTTCGGGTGTAAGGGCAATCGACGGCGACTCTTCCAAAAGTTTCTGATTGCGTCGCTGAATCGAACACTCGCGTTCGCCAAGATGAATCACGCTGCCGAAATTGTCCGCCACGACTTGAACTTCGATATGCCGCGAACGTTCAATGTAGTGCTCGAAATAAAATCTGTTGTGCTCCACGTCGACAATCCCAAGCACGTGATGCAGTTCGTTTTCGTTGCGGATGATGAACATGCCCTTGCCGCCGCCGCCGCTCACGGGTTTGAGTATGACGGGGTAACCGACTTCCGCCGCCGCCTTAATCGCCATGTCGTTGCTCGTTAAAGGCTCGGAGCCCTTCGCCATGGGAATGCCCGACGGAACCATTGAGGCGCGCGCCGCGTCTTTGTCGCCGACAAGCTTAATCGTTTCGGGCAGGGGGCCAATCCACGTCATGCCGGCGTCGACGACCATTTGCGCGAATTCGGCGTCCTCGGACAGGAAACCGTAGCCGGGGTGCACGGCGTCCGCCTCGGTGGTCTTCGCCGCGTCGATTATCGATTCGCGGTTAAGGTAGCTGTCGAAGGCGTCTTCTGTGCCGACGCGATAGCGAACGTCAGCCAACTGCGCGTGCAGGGCTTGCTTATCGGCGTCCGAATAAATCGCGACAGTTTCAATGCCCAGCTCTTGGCACGTGCGAATGACGCGGACGGCAATCTCGCCGCGATTCGCTATGAGAATTCTCCTAATCATCACGTGACCTCCTTGCGATAAATGAATCTTCTGTGAGGGTTATTGTAGCATACAGAAAATTTATAATCAACGATTCGGCTCGTGGCGACGAAAATTTTTAAGTTTGCATCCAGAGAAATTGATAACGCTCCATTTGCGCAAGTGCGTCGTTCATGACCGTCAAAGTGACTTCCGGATTTGTGCGAAGAATCTCGATAAGCACGTCGTGCGGCACCGTCAAAAGCTCAGCCTGATCCGTCAAGACCGTGACCGAAAACTTGAAAAGTTGCTTTTCCAAAAGGCTCGTCGGGTTGATAAAGGCGTTCTTCTCGATGATGTCAAGCGTGTTGTACCAGCCGTCGCCCGTGTCGACGTTGCGCGAAAGAATGCCGTCCGCCACGAAGATAAAATCTTTTGTCATGTCGTCGCTCGAAATTCTGTCGCCTTCGTAAAGCGTGACAAGGCTCGCCTGTCGCTCGAACAAACCGATTGTCCCGCCGAAGCGTCCCTGCAAAAGCGGCAGTTGCGAAATCATGTCGCGCAGACGTTTGCGCCGTTCTTCTTCGGAAGCTGTCTCTTCGTCTTTAATCTGCGTGTTCAAGCGGTTGCGGAGCCTGTCAATGAAATCGGGGTAGAGCGCGTGCCAATCGACAAACATTTGCTGAAGAATAAATTTGTACAGTTCGCAAAGCCGCTCGACGCCGCCGGGCAAAAATTTTTTTTCGTTGTAAAGGAAACCTATCGCCAACGCTTTGCCGGAGTAACGGAAGTACGCGCCGAAGCCCATGCCCCGCGCGTCCCAAGAGTTGCGATAAACAACTTTACCTTGCGGCTCTGCGGGCGCGTCGGTGTATTTCAAGCCGTCGGACTGAAATTCTTTGAAGCTCAGGAAGTGGTTGAACAATTTCTTGTGCCCCGTCAGTTCGCCCAGTTCCGCCCAATCTATTTGGCTGTAGGGTTGCGAGACGACCTGTTGACGGAATTGCTTGCGAACGATTTGTTCGACGGTTGATTTGTCGTCGCCTGTCAAGCGGACGGGAACGGCATGGAGCGCAAAATCTTCGTCAGCTTTTTTCGCCGGCAAAATTTGACATAACATGCAATCGCGCCGCTTGTTCGTGAGGTGCAACATGAAACCCCACGCGCTTTGCAAAATCGCCGTGAGCATTACACGATTGTTTTGCGCCAGCCCGCGCAGGTCTGAAAGAATTTCGGCGGGAATCAGCGTGCGGTAGGCGCGTTGACGATAAGCACCCGCCGACTCGTTGCGCTCGAAAGGCAGGACGCACGGCGGCGGAGCTTTGTCCAAGATTTTCATCCAATAGTCGCGAATCGCCTCGTGATTTTTTTGCGACAATTCGTCGTCGGCTTTTTGCGACTCAAGTGCGACGGGGATGTCCAAGACGTTGCAGAAAAATTTTTCGGCGTCGAAGCTGTCGGCAATCAGTTGGGCAATCGTCACGAATACGGCGAAATCTTTGTTGCTCGTCCTGTACACCGCAAAACGAATCAGCGGGTCGTGCCGAAGATCAAATTCGCGGCGCATGTCCGCTTCAAAAATTTTTCGGAAGTCGTCGTCGAGTTCGTCCTTGTTCTTTTGCGTCAAGTTGCGGAAAATGACTTCGGGCTTGACGGTGACGGCAGGGCGAATGACTTTGACTGTGCGCATACCCAGATCGCAAAAGTTGACGCGCAGGTTGGCGTTTTCGGCAATCAGTCGCGTGACGGCGATGTTGAACTTTATCGGGCTGATGGAGCCGCGAACTTTGTAGAGTGTCTGCACGAAGAAATACGGCGACATAAAATTTTTGTCTGCGAAAAATTTTTTCTCCTGCGCGGACAGTTCGCAAACCGCCTCCAGCTTGCGAGGGTTGTAGCCGCCCAAGCCGTCCAGTTGCCGCCCGTAAAGGCTTTCCAAAACATTTTGCTCGTCGCTTGTCAGTCGCATTGTTGTCGTTTCCATAGCACACCGCCTTTGTCAATGCGCAATGCTTAATTCGTAATGCGCAATGAATATTTTTGTTAAGTTTAACTGCCCGGTAATTTTTGGTCAAGAAAAAACCTCCCGAAATTTTTCGAGAGGCTTTGTAAATTATTTTCGTTTCGACTGATAGAACAACCGTATTGCCAAAATCCAAATCGGCATGACGATAACCGCCAGCCGCATTTCGTCCATCAAAGCCATTATCACCAAAATCATCGCGAGGAACGCCAAACACAGGTAGTCGGCGAACGGATAGAACAGCGATTTGAACTTCGGCACCAGCCCGACCGCCGCGCAGTGCTTGCGGAACTTCAAATGCGTCAAAACAATCATTGCCCAGCTGATAACCACCGCGCCCGTCACGATTGACATCATGTACATAAAAACTTCGTCGGGCAAAAGCCAATTCAGCACCGCCGCCAAAAGCGTTATCCCGGACGAAATCAAAATGCCGTTGACGGGGACGCCGCGACTTGAAAGTTTCTCAAAGAATTTCGGAGCGTTGCCGCTCTTCGCCAAGCCGTAAAGCATTCGCGAATTCGAGTAAATCGCCGAGTTGTAGACGCTTACCGCTGCCGTCAACACCACGAAATTTAAAATGTTCGCCGTCGACGTAAAGCCCGCGTTTTGGAAAATCTGAACGAACGGGCTTGCATCCTTGCCGACTTCGTTCCACGGCCACAGCGTCATGAGGACAATCATCGTGCCGACGTAGAAAATCAAAATGCGGTAGATAACTTGATTAATGGCGCGCGGAATTGTCTTATCGGGGTTTTCGGCCTCGCCCGCCGTTATCCCCAAAAGCTCAATGCCGCCGAAACTGAACAGCACGGGCGCAAGCGACATCAGCATTCCTTCAAGCCCGTTCGGGAAGAAGCCGCCGTGATCCCACAGGTAAGAAAAATTTTGCGGGAAGGGGTCGGGGTCTGTGGCAATGTAATACGAGCCGAGGACAATCATGCCGATAATCGCGGCGATTTTAATGAACGCCATCCAGAATTCGATTTCGCCGTACGCGCTGACCGTGACGAGGTTGACGACGGTGATAATAATCAAGCACGCAAGCACGCCGATCCATTTGGGCAGGTCGGGAAACCAGTAGCCCAGGTAAATCGACACCGCGCTGAGCTCCGCCATGCTCACAAGGATATAAAGAAACCAATAATTCCAGCCCGCCAGGAAGCCGGGGAATTCGCCCCAATACTTCGCGGCGTAGTAGCTGAACGAGCCGCTGACCGGTTCTTCAACGGACATTTCGCCCAGCATTCGCACGATAAAAAATATGATTATCCCGCCGATTAAATAGCTCAACGAGACGGCAGGCCCCGCCATTGCGATTGTCGCGGTCGAGCCGTAAAACAAGCCCGTGCCGACGGCCGTGCCCAGCGCAATCATTTGCAAATGGCGGTTCTTCAAGCCGCGTTGCATTTTGTTTTCAGACATGATTAGGGGTCACCAAATTTCATTAGGGTAGCGCAAGTTCCACGCCTTCCGCAGGCGCGTCATAATATCCATTACGTCTTTTGATTGGTCGAGCTTCATTGCCGCAACGTCGCCGCTTTGAATCGCGTGTTCCATGTCGTTGAGTTCGTAAAGCAAGGCGTCCGTCTTGTCGCCCGCGAAAATTTTTTCAACGGAGCCGGTCGCCGCGTCGACGAAAACAGCCTTATCTGCGCGGGGGTATTCGACGATTTCAATGTAGCCGCGTTCGCAACTGATGACGGCGCGCTTGGGTTGCTTGGAGTGCATGGACAGCGCGACGGTCGCCATTTGCCCGCGAGGATTTTTCAGCAACATTGTCGCGAATTCGTCGGAGCCCGTCGGCGAAGGTCGCCACTGACTTAAAATTTCGGTCGGCGTTTCCGTCATGAACGAACGCACAATCGACAGCGCGTAGACGCCGATGTCGAGGAGCGCGCCGCCCGCCAGGCTCATGTTGAAAAAGCGGTTGCGCATGTCATATTCCTTGAACGAGCCGAAGTTCAGCGTCATGATTTGCACTTTGCCGAAGTCGCCCGCCGCAATTCGTTGCCAAAGCGTCTTGTAAAGCGGCATGTGCCAAATCGTCATTGCTTCGGCGAGGACAAGATTTTTTTCGGCGGCAAGGGCAATCATATCGTCGAGTTCGCGGCTGTTGAGCGTGATTGACTTTTCAACGAGCAAGTGCTTGCCGCTTTCGAGCGCGCGGCGCATGAACGGGTAATGCGTGTTGTGCGGCGTCGTCAAGTAAATCACATCCACGGCTTCGTCTGCGAACATGTCGTCAATCGCGTCGTAAACCTTCGGGACGGAATATTTTTCGGCGAAGTCGACGGCCTTTGCGTGCGTGCGGTTTGCCACGGCGTAAAGATTTTTGCCCTGCTTTCGGAGAGCTTGAGCCATTTCATTGGCGATGACACCGACGCCTAAGACCGCCCAGTTAAGATTTTTTTCAGACATGATGCGTTCCTCATTGAATCAAAATATCGCGGAACATGGACAAAATTTCTTGCCCGTAATATCTGCCGGGGACAGCCCAGCGTCCGTTGAGGTCTTGCCAGTTGCCGAGCGTCCGCGAGCCGTAAGATTGGCGAACGAGGCTGTAGCGCGGGTCGACGACGGGCATTGTCGGCATACGCGTGGATGAATAAGCCAATAAGTGCTGAATGTGAGCGCGCACGCCGAGTTGGGGCGTCGAGAAGAATTCGCCTTTGACGCCGCCGCCGGTCGTGCCGAGCCCGCAATAATTATTTTGTTCGGGGATAACGTCGCCGCCGTAGCGGAAAAAGCCCGTCTCTTTGAGAGCCTGCGCGAACGCCACGTCGGGGCGAATACCTTCGCGGCTGCCCTCTTCGTAGTAGTAAGCGACGATTTCTTCGGCACTGACGGGCAAGTTCGGATTGGGATTGTTGCGCAGAAGATATTTAACGCATTGCTGTTGCGTTGCCATAGGCGTGCCGATTATCGACGGGTCGGAAGTTGAAACGGTCTGCGGCACGGGAAATGTCGGTTGCGTGTCGAAATGTTGCGGCGCAACGTAGTCGTCGACGATTTGCACGTGTTTTGGGATTTCGGAAAGCCCGTCCAACAGCATGGCGAAGGTATTGCCGTTTAAGCTGTCGCCGCCGCGCTGCACCGAACGCGTCTGAACTTTCGGGTCATGAATGCGGGCGTCGGCGGTCACGGGCACTGACAATGCAAACGCTCCGAGCATCGCCGCCGCTATGAATTTTTTCGCGCTGTTGATATTCATAGAATCACCTCAGTCTGCAGATTTTTTTCAGGTAAGTTTCACTGCGGCGAAGTATACACCATTTGACTTTTCGTTGCAAGAATTTTAAATGAAATTATCGGGAGGAATTGAAATGGCGGTCGGCATAATCGCGGAGTACAATCCGTTTCATGCGGGGCACGCACATCAAATCGCGGCGGTCAAAAAACTTTGCGGCTGTGAAGTCGTAGCGGTCATGAGCGGATCCTTCACGCAACGCGGCGTGCCTACAATCCTCGACAAGCACACGCGGGCAACGTTGGCAGTGGCGGGCGGCGTCGATCTGGTTTTGGAATTGCCGTTCGTCTCGGCGGTGCGGAGCGCGCAAGATTTCGCACGCGGCGGCATAAGACTGCTTGAAAGTCTCGGCGTCGTCGACGTGTTGGCATTCGGTGCGGAGGTCGCTGACTTGTCGGCACTGCGACGGGCTGCGGCGGCTTTCGACGAAAAATCTTTCGCGACGAATCTGCGCGGGCTGATGTCAATCGGTACGTCCTACGCGGCGGCAGTCACGAAAATTTTGGCGCAAGTCACGGGTCTTGACGAAAAACTTTTGCGGCAACCCAACACGATTTTGGCGACGGAATATCTGCGCGCCCTGCCCGAAAAAATTTCGCCGCTGCTTATCGAACGAGTCGGCGCGGCTTACGACGATTCGACACTGCACGAAAAATTTTCAAGCGCATCGGCAATTCGTTCGGCAGTGAGCGAGCCGCAACCGCCGTGGAACAAAATCGCCGCGCAGGTCGACGCCGCAACGCTGTCCGCATTGCAACGGGAACACGCGGCGGGCTTGGTCGACGAAAAATTTTTGCTCCGCCCGATTTTGGCAAAGCTGATAACGTCCCGCGTCGACGTGCTGAAAAAAATCTTCGGCATGACGGAAGGCTTGGAACACCGGCTTTTGAACGCGACGACGGCAGAAAATTTTTCCGCGCTTGTCGAAACACTGACTGCCCGACGCTACACGGCAAGCCGAATCCGACGACTGCTGTTGCACGTGTTGCTTGACGTGACGGCGGCTGAAGTGGCGGAACTCGACGCGGCGACGTGCGTGAGAGTTTTGGCGTTCAACGAGCGCGGACGTGCATTGCTGAAAAAAATCAACGCGCCCGTCATTACAAAAGTCACGAAACATTTAAATCGCCGTGACGTGTACGAACGACGACGCCCGCTTGAGCCTTACCAACGAATTTTGTTGCGTGACGTGCAGGCGACCGATCTGCGCGGGTTACTCTTCGCGACGCCGCGCCCGACCCTGCAAGATTTTTCGGCACCGCCCGTATTTATTACTTGACACAAAAAAAACGCTCGTCTATAATCGACGCTGTTATCGAATCTTTTGCAAGGAGGTGTCGGGCTTGAAGAGAACTTTTCAACCAAATTCACATTGGCGGAAAAAAACGCACGGTTTTCGCGAACGCATGAAGACCAAAGGCGGGCGGCTTGTCATCAAGAGACGCCGTCAGCGTGGCAGGAAAGTGCTTACAGCTTAACGGCGTGACAGGTCACTAATCGCAGTGACCTTTTTTTTCGCTTATCGGCGGACGGAGGACGGCAAGTGTTTCGATTGACCAAATCTGAAATTTTTCGCGGCAAGTACGACTTCAACGCGGTGCATTCGCGCGGGCGGTCGTTCGCCAATCACGCGTTGGTTTTGCTTGTCGTAAGCGACGAACGTTACAACGGCAAAGTCGGCTTCGCGGCGGGCAAAAAGCTCGGCGGCGCGGTCGTGCGCAACCGTGTCAAGCGTTTGATGCGCGAGGCTTACCGTCTGAATAAAAATTCTCTCCGCCGCGATTGCGGAATGATTCTCGTCGGGCGCAAGTTCCTGGTTACCGCCAAATGCAAGGACGCCGAAAAAGCTTTCCGCGACCTTTGCCGGCGCGCCAAAATTTTGAAGTCATGACGAGTTTTCTGATAGCTTTGATAAAATTTTATCGTCGGTGGTTGTCGCCTTTGAAGCCGCCGTGTTGCCGATTCGTGCCGACGTGTTCGGCTTATGCCGTCGACGCGCTGACCAAATACGGCTGGGCTCGCGGCGGGCTGTTGACGCTCAAACGAATCCTGCGTTGCAACCCGTGGAGCAAAGGCGGCTACGACCCCGTAAAATAATTAGGAATTAGGAATGAGGAATTCGGAATGAAAAAACTTGTCCCTTGTCCCTTTTCCCTTGCCCCTCAAAGGAAGTGATGTCTTGGACGAACCCGGAATCTTCGGCAGTATCTTCGCTCCGATAGAATACATTTTGAGCGTCGCACTGAACGCGCTGTACTCGCTTGTCGAAATAATCGGCTTGCCCAATTACGGCTTGGCAATAATCCTGCTGACCATACTGATAAAAATTTTGCTCCACCCGCTGACCAAAAAGCAAATCGAATCGGCTAAGGCTATGCAACGCCTTCAACCGCAGATGAAAAAAATCCAAGAGAAGTACAAAGGCAATCAACAGCTCATGGGTCAAAAGATGATGGAGCTTTACAAAAAAGAAGGCGCAAGTCCCGCGTCGGGTTGCTTGCCCATGTTGGCGCAAATGCCGTTCCTTATGGGCATGTATTACACGCTGTACAATTTCAATTACGGCGGCGCGGATCCTTCGTTCTTTTGGGTACCGAATTTATCCGAGCCCGACCCGGTTTACGTTTTGCCGATTCTGAGCGTCGTGACGACCGTTCTCATGCAAAAAACGATGTCTTCAAGCGGCACCGAAATGAATCCGCAAATGAAAGTCATGATGATGATAATGCCGCTTTTTATCGGCTGGATAAGTTTGAACTTCCCGGCGGGACTCGTGCTCTATTGGGTTGTAAACAATGTCGTGCAAATCGTTCAGCAACTGTGGATGAACCGTAATGACGATAAGGAGGCCGCTTAAATGGCAAATGTTATTGAAAAGACCGGCAAGACGATCGATGAGGCAGTTCAAGCGGCAGCCGACGAACTCGGCGTCGCAGTCGACGAATTGGACGTTGAAGTCTTGGAGACGCCCGCCAAAAGATTTTTGGGACTGTTCGGCGAGACGCCCGCCAAAATTCGCGTCACCGTCAAAGAGCCCGAACCCGTGCCCGTCGAAGTCGAAGAACCGCCCGAAGAACCTGCGCGGGTTGAACAAGTCGTTGAGCCGCCCGTTGAGCCCGAACAGCCTGCGATTGAGCCCGTGTTGGAGCCGTCGCCTGTCGAAGAATCGGAGCCTGCAGACCGCGAACAAATTATCGACGCGGCGAAAAATTTCTTGCGTGAAGTCTTCGCGGCAATGACACTCGACGTGACAATCGAAGTCGAAGAACTTGCCGAAGGCGTTAAACTCAATCTCAGCGGTAAGGGCTTGGGCGTGTTAATCGGCAGACGCGGGCAAGCTCTCGACGCCCTGCAATATCTGCTGAACTTGGCGGTCAATCGCAAGGTTGACGATAAAATTTTCTTCACGCTCGACGTTGAGGATTATCGCCGCCGCCGCGAAGAGGCTTTAATTAAACTTGCCAAAAGCGTCGCCGAACGCGCAATCAAAACGCGCCGCGAAGTCCGCTTGGAGCCCATGAGCCGCCACGAACGCAAAATCATTCATACCGTCTTGCAGGAAAACGATCGCGTCGAAACGCACAGCACCGGCGAAGACCCCTACCGTTACGTTATCGTCACGCCCGTCAAGCGCGGCAGACGGTAATATCGAATAAATTTCAGCTCGTCAAAGCGGCGGGCTTTTTTCATGAGGTGATGACGTGGAAGACACAATCAGCGCGATAGCGACGGCGGCGGGCGCGGCGGGCGTAGGCATAGTCAGAATCAGCGGCGCGGCAGCGATTGACGTTGCCGATAAAATTTTCTGCGCGGCGAACGGCAAAGCCCTTGCGCAAGTTGACGGCGGACGAATCGTTTTCGGGCACGTGAAAAATTTTTCGGGCGAGGTCGTCGACGAGGCGATTGCTCTTGTCATGCGCGAGCCCAAATCCTACACGCGGGAAGATGTCGTCGAATTGCAATGTCACGGCGGCAGCGTCGTCCTGCGCGAAGTCTTGAAGCTCACATTCGCGGCGGGCGCGCGTCCTGCCGAGCGCGGCGAATTCACAAAGCGCGCCTTCCTTAACGGACGAATCGACTTGACGCAGGCGCAGGCAGTCCTTGACGTGATTCAAGCCAAAACTTCCGCCGCACTGCACGTCGCGCAAAATCAACTTGCCGGCAAAACTTCCGAGACCGTTCGCGAAATTCGCCAGGCGATTCTTAACTCCGCCGCGCACATCGAAGCGATAATCGACTTCCCCGAAGACGACCTGGACGCCGTGACTTTGACTGCCGTCGACAAAAATATCGCCGCGCAGATTGAACGGCTCAACGAGTTGCTTGCGAATCAATCGGCGGGCAAAATCTTACGCGAGGGCTTGGAGACCGCGATTATCGGCAAGCCCAACGTCGGCAAGTCAAGCCTGCTGAATTTTTTCGCGAAGACCGAACGCGCAATCGTCACGGACATCCCCGGCACCACGCGCGACAGCATTGAAGAATTCGTCAACGTCGGCGGCGTCCCGCTCAAGATTATCGACACGGCGGGTATTCGCAATTCAAGCGACGCCGTTGAAAAAATCGGCATTGCGCGCGCTCGCGACTGTGCTCAACGCGCCGAACTTATCCTTGCGCTGTTCGACGGCTCACGACCGCTCGACGCCGAGGACGAAGAAATTTTCAAGCTCTTGCCCGAACGCGACGCTTTGATTCTGCTGACCAAGACCGATTTGCCGCGCGTCACGACCGCCGCAATGGTTGCAAAAAAAATCCCCGCCGCGCAGGTGATTGAACTGTCACTGAAAAGCGGGGCGGGCACCGATGAACTTTTGTCCGCGATTGGCGAACGCGTCGGCACGATTGATTTTGAAATGAGTTTCGTCCGCGACGAACGCGAAGCCAATTTACTGCGTCAAGCCGTTAAACATTTGCGCGAGGCTCAAGAAACGATTCGACTGAACGTCGGGATTGACTTCGTGTCGATTGACTTGCGCGCCGCGTTGGAGTGCTTGAGCGAATTGACGGGCGAGAGCGTCGGCGAAGACGTTATCAACGAAATTTTCTCCAAGTTCTGTGTCGGCAAGTGACGGCGGTTATTCAATGATTTTGATAACCCGCGCAGGGTTGCCGACGGCGACCGCGTTGTCGGGGATGTCCTTCGTGACAATCGAACCCGTGCCGACAATCGCGTTTTCGTCAATCGTCACACCGGGCAAAATGTTCACGCGCGCGCCAATCCATGCGTTGCGCTTGATGTGAATTTCTTTGGTCATTATGACGCGAATGTTTTTCGGCTCGTGATTAACGGTGAACAAACCGACTTCGGGGCCGAACATAACGCCGTCTTCGACCGTTATCGTGCCGACCGACATAACCGTCAAGCCGTGATTCGCGAAAACATTTTTGCCGAGGAAAATCCTGCAGGCGGCGTCTATTTGAAACGGCGGCGTCAAAAAGTTCGTCGCGTCGAAATTCCCGCAGAACAGTTCGCGTTCAAGCTCCCAAATCTTTTGCTTGTCGTTGGGGTCAGTTGAATTAATCAACCAGCACAGGTGACGGCAACGATCGAATTCGCCGTGAGCCTCCCGCACATATTCCTCGTCGTCGAGCACGTGGCAGTGTTGCCCTGCGCGCAGTTTTTCAAATACGTTCATTATTTATCAAGTCCTTTCGACTTAAGCCAGGTAAGTGCCAACTTCATAATTTCCTCGTTGTTTTGCTCTTGAATCAGAAAATGCGAATTACCCTTGATTCCGATTTTCGGCAAATGTACAAGCGTTGCATCGCCGCCGTGTCTGTTGATTGCTGCTACAAATTGCTCAGCCATAGCGTATTCGGTGCCCCATTTGTCTTCGCCGACGTTTTCCGAGCCAAGATTGATATAGTCGCCGTAATAAAGCACTATAGGAATTTTGGTAAGCTTTAAAAAATCGTTCATCGGAACGCCCATGGCGGACGCGGACAGTGCCTTGAAACGCGCTTCGGTAATTTTAGGCATTTCCGTTTCCGGGAAAACGAATGGCGTGCCGCCCGGTTCGTAGGCAATAATCGCTCGTACCTTATTCGTGCGAATGGCTGTACGCCAGCCGATAGTACCGCCCATGCTATGCGTCACTAAAATCGCGCCGTCTTTTTGTCGGTTCACCAACTCGGCAAGAACGTCGGCGTTCAAATCATTATCCAAGGGACCGGAGCCAATCGTCTAACTCTGCTGAAATGCTTGATAATTTTTTTCGCCTTTAGGGAACTGTGCGTTGGGAACGGGGTTGCCCGCCGCGTCGTAATGACCTATACGAGACAGCACATAAAGAGTCTTGTCGCCGTACATGGGATTGCTTGCCCAAGGTGTATCGGGAGTTACAGCCTCCGTGGAGAGATTCGCTTCGCCGCTCCTTGGCTGGTCAATCAAATAAACCGAATAGCCGGCACGCACGAACATGGTATTAAAGCCTTCGCGACCGTCGGGACCGGATTCCCAAGTGCGTTTCGACTGCGCTCCCCCGTGCTGGAAAATTAGGGGCAACTTTTTGGCGTTTACAGGTTTTTGGTATTCCACATAGGCAAAATCGCCATAGGCTCGTTGCCCGTCTTCCGCCACGAAGTTTTCTTGCGAAAATTTTCCCGGACGCTCTTTATATGTGCCGCCCACGGTGAAGGAACCTTGCTCTTGAATCGTAATCGGTTTTGCTGCGTCGACCGCGCCGAGCGAGCCGAACGCTATCAAGCCCGCCGCCAGTGTTGCCAAAAATTTTTTCTTCATTTAAAACGCTCCTGTCTTGATGTGCGGGACGTAGGGTGCTTCAAGCCGTTTGACAGTTTCGTCGTCGAGTTTGATGTCGAGCGCGAAAACTGCCTCCTCAATGTGGCGGACGTTCGTTGTGCCGACAATCGGCGCGGTGATAAATGGTTTGCCGAGCATCCAAGCCAAAGCCGTTTGCGCCATTGAATAGCCGAGTTCCTTCGCGACCTGCTCCAGGTTGTCGACGACGACTTTATCAACGTCATCAGTTTTGCTCCAAACCATAGGCGACACTTCGTCGACAGCGTTGCGGGCGGTCTTCGTGCCCCACGGGTGTGCGCAACGTCCTCCTGCCAACGGCGACCATGGCGCGACTGCCATTTTCCTGTCCGTGCACAGCGGCATAATTTCGCGTTCCTCTTCGCGGTAAATCAGATTGTACTGCGGTTGCAACGACGCGAACTTTGTCCAGCCGTGAGTCTCCGCGATATTCTGCAGGCGTTCGAGTTGCCAAGCGAAAATCGTCGACGCGCCGATATACCGAGCCTTGCCGCTCTTAACAACGTCGTGCAAAGCCTCCATGATTTCTTCGGGGGGCGTGAGCGGGTCAAGGCGGTGAATCTGGTAAACGTCGACGTAATCGAGTTGCAGACGCTTCAAGCTGTGGTCAATTTCCGCCATGATATTTTTGCGCGACAAACCGCCGCCGTTCGGACGCCCGGGGCGCATTTCAAAGTTGACTTTCGTGGCAACGACAATCTCGTCGCGGTCGAGCCCGAATTCCTTGATGTAGCGGCCGGTAATCTCTTCGCTTGAGCCCATCTGGTAAACGTTCGCCGTGTCGAAGTAATTGATGCCCAAGTCAATCGCCCGCTTGAAAATTTCCTTGCCGTCTTCAAACGTCTTTGCCCATGGGAATACGCCGTTTTCTTTGCCGGGCTTGCCGAAACTCATCATGCCGAGGCAGATGCGCGAAACGTCCATGCCCGTGTTGCCGAACTTTACATACTGCATAACTTCCAACTCCTTGACAAAAATTTTGTTGTTTGCCCGATATTAAATGTTCGAGCCGACTCAATGTCAAGAAAAATCTTGTACCTAGTCCCTAGTCCCTTGTCCCTAGTCCCTTAAATTGTTATAATCGCGGCGGTGCCCAAAAATTTGAAAGGAGTTTTTATAGAATGGCCAAACCCGGCAAAGTGTTTATCTTTTTCAACTGCGACGCCGCCAAAAGCGAAGCGTCCATGAATATCTTTTACAATCACGCGGTGTACAAGGACACGAAGACTTCGCGCAAGAATCTCTGGAAGAAAGTCAAAGAGGAATACGGCGCGGAACGAATTCAAATCGCGGCAGACGATCTGCCCGCCGTCGAACAGGCGATAACCGAAGGCGACCCCGTCGAGGCGGGCAACTTCATCCAATTCGGCGCGATTCGTGCTTTCGACTGCTACTGAGGTTTTTCCATGACGGCAAAAAAAATCGCACTCTTCATCGACGCAGATAATATTTCAGCGAAATTTGGCAAGCAAATTTTTGACGTGCTGGAACGTCGCGGCGAAATTTTTATCCGTAGAATCTATGGCAACTGGGAAAAAATTTCTCTGCACGGCTGGAACGATTGCATTTTGAGCTTTTCTCTGCGCGCCGTTCAACAACCCGACTTCGTGACGGGCAAAAACGCGACCGATATGTCTTTGACGATTGACGCAATGGACGTGCTCCATGACGGCAAGGCGGAGGTCTTCGCGCTGGTTTCAAACGACAGCGACTTCACGCCGCTTGCCATACGCCTGCGCGAAGGCGGCATGACTGTCATTGGGCTTGGCGGCGGGCAAGTGTCGAATTCTTTTCGCGCCGCCTGCAATGAGTTTATCGACTTGTCCGCGCCCGTCGCAGTCCCGTCCTTTCAGCCGCCCAAAGTCGTCAAAAAAAATCCGCCCGCGCAGGCAAAGTCGTCCGCGCAGATGTCGCTGTTCGTCGAGGATAAAGCTCCTGCGTCGACAAAGACAAAGGTCGTGCCGATAACTTCGCAAGCTCCTTTGACCGCTGAAAAGAAAGACTTGCAACCTTTGCATGACGCTCTGCGCGAGGCCGTGGAAGTTTACGCGAACGAAGACGGTTTCGCCAATCTGTGTTCGGTCGGCGGCTACGTGACCCAAAAGCTCGGTGCCGGCATAAAAAATTTTGGCTACGGCTCTTTGCAAAAATTTCTTGCCGCTTTCGCGAATCTTTACGAAGTGCAAAAGAACGAGCACAAAGTTTTCCTGCGTTGCCGCGCGCCCGAACCGAAGGAAATTTCCGACGACAGACTTGAAATGCTCCACGGCATTTTGCGCAAGACGGCGGAGACGCACGTTGACGCGACGGGCTTCACGGATTTGAGCTTTGCCGGCAATTCAATCGGCAAACAAAAAATCGGCTTCGGCATAAGGAGCTTGGGCTACAGCACGTTGCAAAAGTTCGTTTGCGCTTTCCCCGACCGCTACGAAATTCGCAAGGAGCAGAAAAAATTTTTCTACCGTTGCCGCATGTCCGCGTCAAAAAAAATTTCCGACGACAGACTCAATCGCCTGCATGACATCTTGCGCGAGGCGGCTGCGGCTCACAGCGACGACGCGGGCTTTTCCCTGCTCAATTACGCGGGTCAGGCGATTAAACGCAAACATCTCGGCTACGGCATAAAAGATTTCGGCTATCACCAACTGCGTGACTTCGTTGCGGATTTCCCCGAACTGTACGAAATTGCGCAAGACAATGCCGGACAGAAATTCCGCTACCGTTGCCGTTAAGTGCAAAAATTACTTTGACAAATCGGTAGACAAACGATTTTTCGTCGGGTATAATTTCAAAAATATTCTGCAATGAGGAGGAGGCTCGCAAAGGGCATCCTCCTTTTGCAAGAAGGGTAAGGGTGGGTCTAAGATCCGGAAACAAAACATATTGGAAGGAGGATATTTTTCAACTCGGAGGGATTTTTTTCTGTCAACATCTAAGGAGGTTAAAACATGAGTGACGGAGGCGGTTCGGCATTTGCCGTAGCGCAACAGATCGGTAAGTCATTGTTCCTGCCGATTGCCGTGTTGCCGTTCGCCGGCGTGTTGTTGGGTATCGGTGCCTCGTTCTCGAACCCGACGACAATCGCGGCTTACGGCTTGGAGTCGACACTTCACCCCGGCAGTGCGCTGTTCAGTTTCATGCTTATTCTTTCAAACGTCGGCGGCGCGATCTTCGGCAACTTGCCGTTGATTTTCGCGTTGGCAGTCGCCCTCGGCATGGCGAAAAAAGAAAAAGGTATCGCCGTTCTCGGCGCAGCAATTTTCTATCTCGTCCTTTTGACGACAATTCACGTCTTCCTCGGTCTCGACGGCTCGCTTCATGCGGACGGCTCGATTGACCCCAGCGTCAAAGAAGGCGCGATAACGTCCGTCCTCGGTATCACCACGTTGCAGATGGGTGTTTTCGCAGGTATCATTACGGGCTTGGTTGCGGCTGAACTCTGCAATCGTTTTTATAAGATGCAACTTCCGCCCGCGTTTTCGTTCTTCGGCGGCACGCGCTTCGTCCCGATTGTTTGTATGATTTTCGGTATCGTGACGGGCGTCATTCTTTATTTCGTTTGGCCGTTCGTTCAAAGCGGTATCTTCGCGCTCGGCGGCATCGTCCAGGCGGCGGGCTACTTCGGCACGTTCTTCTTCGGTTGTTGCGAACGTGCGCTTATCCCGTTCGGCTTGCACCACATCTTCTACCTGCCGTTCTGGCAGACGGGTCTCGGCGGCACCGCCGTTATCGACGGTCAAACCGTCATGGGCGCGCAAAACATTTTCTTCGCGGAATTGGCTTCGCCGAACACGGAGCATTTTTCGGTTGACGCGGCTCGCTTCCTCATGGGCAAGTTCCCGTTCATGATGGCGGGTCTTCCTGCGGCGGCGTTGGCAATGTACACCTGCGCACGTCCCGAAAAGAAAAAGGCTGCCGGCTCACTGCTGTTCTCGGTCGGCTTGACTTCGTTCCTGACGGGTATCACAGAGCCTATCGAATTCACGTTCCTGTTCCTTGCGAAAGAATTGTTCGCGATTCACGTCTTCTTCGCGGGTTGCTCGTTCGCGGCTTGCCATATCATGGGCATTGCAATGGGCACGACGTTCTCCGACGGCTTGATTGACTTTATCCTGTACGGCGTCCTGCCCGGCAACTCAAAAACCGGCTGGGTCATGATGTTGCCGTTGTTCGCGGTGTTCGCGGTCATTTACTTCGTAACGTTTAAGTTCTTCATTATGAAATGGGATCTCAAGACTCCGGGTCGCGAAGCTGACGACGAGGAAGTCAAGATGATGTCCAAAGCCGATTACCAGAAAGCTACGGGCGTCGGCGTTGCGGGCGGCGGCGCAGGATCGGCGGCTCTTGCAAGCCTCACGCCTGACCAACAGAAGTCTGCGACTATCCTCAGCGGTGTCGGCGGCGTCGACAACGTCACCGAAATCGACTGCTGTGCGACGCGTCTGCGCTTGACGCTCAACGACGGATCCAAAGTCAACGAAGCTATCTTGAAGTCCACGGGCGCGGGCGGCGTCGTTATCAAGGGCAACGCGATTCAAGTCATTTACGGTCCGTCCGTCACGATTGTTAAGGCGAACTTTGAAGAATTCGTCGAAGACATCCGCGCAGGCAAGATTGATCGCTCGATTCTTGAAGGCGCAGGCGGCGGCGGTGCTGCGGCGGCGGCGGAACCCGAAAAGCCCAAGATGCAAGACGCAACCTTCGGCGCGCACCTCACGGGTCACATGATGCTCATGAACGAAGTCCCCGACGACGGCTTTGCCTCGCGTGCAATGGGCGACGGCGTTGCGGTTGACCCGACGGAAGGCAAACTCGTTGCTCCGTCCGACGGCACCATTACGCTTATCTTCCCAACCAAACACGCCATCGGCATGGTCACGCCCGAAGGCGCGGAACTGCTCATGCATATCGGTATCGACACAGTCAAACTCAACGGCGAGAACTTTGAAGTTCACGTCACCGACGGCCAGGAAGTCAAGCGCGGCGATTTGCTCGTCACGTTCGACATCCCCGCTATCAAGAAGGCGGGCTATCCTGTCGTCACGCCGCTTATCGTTACCAACTCTTCCGCTTACGGTACTGTTCGCCCGCTCAAGACCGGCGACGTCAAAGCGGGCTCCGATGACTTGCTTGAAGTCCTCGGTTAAGCTGTCCACGTTTTATCAATCCGAGTAAAAATATTCTTCGTTAAGCCCGTCGATAAACTTCGGCGGGCAACTTTTTTTTGGTTAGGAGTTAGGAATTAAATTTGTCACTATTCCTAATTCCTCATTAGGCTATGTTCAGTCTACCGCCGCGAACACAAACGAACAGCGCGAAATAACATCAGCGTTAATGAGCACAAATCGCGTTGCGGCAAATCCGACTTAAGCGACGAAAATTAAGTCTTGATTAAATGAGAAAAGTTCTAAGGATGCTCTAAGAATGCGGACGTATAAATACAATCATAGAAATTCAAGCGACTTGAAACAAAAGTTGCAAGAAAAAAATTTTTAAGAGCGAATCACAATGAACGACAATCTCAACGAACAGTCCACCATCGAACAGGAAACCACTGGCGGTGCGCAGATGCCCGGCTTCGGCGGCAGAATGCACGGTCGTCCCGGCTTCGACGGCAGCGAACAACCCCCGACGCTCGACGGTAGCGAACAGCCTCCGACGCTCGACGGCAGAATGCACGGTCGCTCCAGCTTCGGGGGCATGCAACCCCAAGGCGGCTTCGGCGGTATGCAACCCCAAGGCAACATGTGGGGCAACGAGAGCTTCGCGGGCGAAGACATGCTCAGCAGCAACAACTTCGCGTCCCAAAACTCCGGCGCACCCGGTGAACTTTCGGGTATCGTCGACACGTCCTCCGCAGACATCTCCGTCAATATCGGCGAGCAGAACAATTTCGGCAACTTCGCGCAGGGCGGCATGATGTTCGTCAACCAAGGCGGTCAGGGTATGCAATTCAATCAGCCTCAACAGAACAATCGTATGCAAGCCAGATAAATACTCTTCTCCTTCCGAACGTAAGGACTGTCAAAATTTTTGGCAGTCCTTTTTCGTTGCAATGTTGCGCCAATCGCCGTAACGTTGTAAAATTTCGGCGTTAAGATTTTTTTTGTAAGTGGAGGGCTGCTCAATGAAAAATTTCGAGTACTTCTGCCCGACGGAAATAATTTTCGGACAGGGCGCGGAAAACACCGTCGCAAAAAAAATCCGCAAGCACGGCGGTCGTCGCGTGATGATTCTCTACGGCGGCGGCAGTGCCGTCAAAAGCGGGCTCATTCCGAAAATCGAACGGCTGCTGACGGCGGGCGGCTTTGCGGACGTGAAAATCCTCGGCGGAGTCAAACCCAATCCGCGCTTGAGTTTCGCACGTCAAGCAGTTCGCGAGGCTGTCGACGCCAAAATCGATTTCATATTGGCAGTGGGCGGCGGCAGTGTTATCGACACCGCGAAGGCCGTTGCAATCGGCGTTGCCAATCCCGACGCAGACATTTGGGAGCATTGGTCGAAGAAAATCGTGCTGGAAAAATCTTTGCCCGTGGGCGTCGTCTTGACGATAGCGGCGGCAGGTTCCGAAACGTCCGATTCGGCAGTCCTCACCAACGAGGAGATCGGCAAGAAAGCCGGCGTCACGACTCCGCGCCCCGTCTTCGCGATTATGAATCCCGAATTCGCAATGACGGTGCCGCGTTACCCGCTGTTTTGCGGTATCGCCGATATTTTAATGCACACGATTGAGCGTTACTTCACCCGCGTCGAAGGCAACGAGTTCACCGACATGGTCGCCGAAGCTTTGATTCGCAACGTGATGGCGCAGTCGCGGGCGTTGCTGAAAAATCCCGACGACTTGCACGCCATGAGCGAAATAATGTGGTGCGGCTCTGTGTCGCACACGGGCTTCACGGGCTTGGGTCGCGAACGAGACTTTTCCGCGCACAAACTCGGTCACGAACTCAGCGGGCGTTACGACGTGGCGCACGGCGCGAGCTTGACGACGGTTTGGGCGCATTGGGCGCGCACGGTCTACACCGTCAAGCCCGAACGCTTTGCACACTTCGCGCAGGAAATTTTCGGCATCGTCGACGGCTCGATTGACGAACGCGCCCGCGCAGGTATCGACGCCCTGGAAAATTATTTCCGCGAAATCGGTATGCCGACGAATTTCACGGAACTCGGAATCGGCGTGCAGAGCGACGACGAATTAAAATACTTGGCGGGCATGGTTACATTCGGCGGCACGCGGAAAGTCGCGACGTTCCTGCCCATGGACAAGGATTTGGTCTTTGAAATTTACAGTAAAGCAAATCACTGACTGCCATAAAAATTTTTTAAAAAAACTTGTGCGATAACGGCGATTTTGTGCTATAATCCCCCGCGTATGTGCGAAGGGAGGGAACAACTTTTAATGCGATTGACCTCAATGCTCGTAAGGTGGGACCCGCTGAAGTATCTGGGGATTTTTGCAGGATGTCTCGTCGCCGCAAGTTCAATCAATCTTTTCGTGGTGCCAAGCAACTTGCTTACCGGCGGAGTAACGGGCATTGCGATTATTTTTTATTTCCTTGCGGGCTTGCCGATTGGCATTCAGACGTTGCTTTACAACGTGCCGCTTTTAATCGCGTCGTACAAATTGCTCGGCAAAAATTACACAATCGACGTTGTAATCGGGACGCTGATGTTTTCGTTCGCGTTGGACGCCACAAAATTTTTGAACGGGATGTTGCCGCTTGAAGACGTGATGCTTGCTTCGATTTACGGCGGCATATTCAACGGCATAGGTTACGGCATAGTCTTCCGCATGAACGGCTCGACGGGCGGCTTCGACATCCTCGGCGCGATTTTCAAAAAATATTACTCGATGGATATAGGCTCGGTTATCTTCGGCTTCAACTGCCTGATCGTTGCGATTGCGGGCGCGCTGTTCAGCGTCAGCTCCGCCATGTTCACGCTGATTTGTATGTACGTGACCTCGCAGATGACCAACAAGATTATTGACGGATTCAATCAGCGCAAGGCGATTCTGATTATCTCAGACCGTGCAAAGGACATTGCCGACGGGATAATAACCGACATCGGGCGCGGCGTCACGTTTATAAACGGCGAAGGCGCATACACCGGCGACCCGAAAAAAATCGTGATGGTTGTCGTGAGCATGACGCAAATCGCCAAAATTAAAATAGTCGTCAACACAGTCGACAGAAACGCGTTCATGCTGATATTGTCGGCAAGCGAAGTGCAAGGACGCGGCTTCACCCGCCCGAATCGCCAAAACGTAAAATTTCGCAAAGACAACGCCATTGACCCCGAAGTCGAACAGCGTATTCAAGACGCGCTCGCCAAACGGGGCGACGATTGAAAAGCAATTAGGAGTTTGAAGATAGGAGTTAGGAGTTGATTGACGCGTTTTTAACTCCTAATTCCTAACTCCTAACTCCTAACTGATAGAACGGTCGTCTATCCAAAAAATCTGCCGGCGACCGGAGGAGGATTAATAACTTTATGGACATTACTTATTTGTTGAACAGCGGCTTCCTGGTTCGGGACGAAAAGACTCTGCTGGTGTTTGACGACTACGAGGATCCCGCAGGCATTGTCGACGCCGCGTACGATAAGGGGGACTTCGACAGGCTTTATATTTTCGCCACGCACGCGCACTTCGACCACTTCAGCACGCACGTTCGGGCTTACGCGCCCAAAACCACGCGCTACATTTTTTCCAGCGACATAAAGCACACAAAGCGCGTCAAAATCTTTCCGACAAATAAAATCACGTACATGAAACGCTATACCGAGTGGGAAGACGACGCGATTCACGTTTGGTCATACGACTCGACGGACGTGGGCGTCTGCTTCCGCGTGCAGTTGCCGTCGGGCAAGCGCGTCTTTCACGCCGGTGATTTCAACTGGTGGCATTGGATTGGCGACACGCCCGAAAACATCGATTTGGCTGAAAAGGCTTTCAAGCGTCAAGTCAAGCGGCTCAAAGGCATGCAGGCGGACGTTGCGTTCTTCCCCGTTGACGGGCGGCTCGGCATTGCGCAGGAAAAGGGCGCATTGGAATTTGCGGCGCGCACCAACGTCAAGAGTCTCGTGGCAATGCACCGCGTCGATTATCCCATGTGGACGCCGTCGCGCGAATTTAAAGTGATTAATCGAATCCCTACTTGGTCACCGCTTAAACCCGGCGAACATCGTACCTTTGTCGAAGGACAATTCACGGAGGATTAATTTATATGGCTGAAAAGAAAATTTTGCTCACGCAGGACGGCTACGACAAGCTCGTCGAAAAGCTCGATTACCTTAAAAGTGTTCGGCGCATTGAAGTTTCCGAACGACTCAAGGCGGCGATAGCTCTCGGTGACCTCAGCGAGAATTCCGAATACGACGACGCCAAAAACGAACAGGGACGCCTCGAAGGCGAAATCACCGACCTTGAAACGAAACTTCGCAACAGCGACATCATCAAGGCACAGGCGGGCTCGGATAAGATTATGATTGGCAGCACCGTGACAGTGCGCGACGTGGAACTTGACACGATTGAAACGTATATGATTGTCGGCTCGACGGAGGCTGACCCCGATAACGACAAAATTTCGGACGAATCGCCGTTGGGAGTTGCTGTCTTGGGCAAAAGCGCGGGCGCGATCGTTCAAGTTCACGCGCCGGCGGGTGTCATTGAATTTGAGATTCTGGAAGTGAAGTGAGCGGGTTGCCGTTTCTTGCCGCACCCAAGAAACATTTTAAAGAAAGTTTTTTGAATCTACTTTCTTTTGTTTGCTCAAAAGAAAGTAGCAAAGAAAAGGGCACCTCGCAGGGGCGGTTGCCGACAACTGCTCCAACGTCCGCGCCTAAGTCAGCCGCGTGTGCGCCGCTACTTCGCGTCACGCTCAGTACGCGGCGCGGCCGCCATCCGTGGCGGCTTCAAGATTCGTCGTCTTAACGACCCGAAAGGAGTTTTTTCATTGAACGTTTTGCTTATCGGCGGCGGCGGCAGAGAACACGCCCTTGCTTGGAAGATTGCGCAAAGCCCGAAGCTCGGAAAATTCTTTGCCGTGCCTGGCAGCCCCGGTATCGCCGACTTTGCCGCTTGCGTCGAAAATATTTCAATCACCGACAACGCCGCGCTCGTTGCCTTCGCCGCAGACAATGCGATTGATTTGGCGGTTATCGGTCCCGAAGCCCCGCTGGTAAACGGACTCGTCGACGCGCTCAATGACGCCGGCATTAAAGCTTTCGGGTGCAACAAAGACGCCGCGCAGATTGAAGGCTCGAAAATTTTCGCCAAGCGGCTCATGAAGAAATACGGCATACCGACCGCCGACTTTGAAGTTTTCGATACTCCCGACGCCGCGAAAGATTACATTCGCACGAAGGGCGTGCCGATTGTCGTTAAAGCTGACGGGCTGGCGGCGGGCAAGGGTGTTATCGTCGCGCAAACACTCGAAGAGGCTTTGACGGCTGTCGACGAAATGAAAACTTTCGGCGCGGCGGGCAGTAAAATCGTCGTCGAAGAATTCATGGACGGCGAAGAAGCCTCCGTGCTCGCTTTGACTGACGGCGATAAGATTTTGCCGCTGATTGCCGCACAAGACCACAAACGCGCTCTCGACGGCGACAAAGGTTTGAATACCGGCGGCATGGGAGCTTACGCGCCCGCGCCCGTCGTCGACGACAAGATTGCCGCGCAAGTCGAAGAGAAAATTCTCAAGCCGACGATCGCTGCGCTCAAGGCGGAAGGCATTATCTATCGCGGCTGCCTGTACGCGGGCTTGATGATTGTCGACGGCGTTGCAAAGGTTGTCGAATTCAACTGCAGATTTGGCGACCCCGAAACACAAGTCGTTTTGCCGTTGCTGGAAAGCGATTTGCTTGAACTCATGACGGCCTGCGCGGCGGGCGATTTGGGCGACAAAAAACTTTCGTGGCGTGACGGCAGTGCGGTTTGCGTGATTATGGCGAGCGGCGGCTATCCGAAGGCTTACAAAAAAAATTTGCCGATTGATGGCGTGACGAAGGCTAAATCTTTGGGCGCAATGATTTTCCATGCGGGCACCAAGCTTGTCGGCAACGAACTCGTCACGAACGGCGGACGCGTGTTGGGCATCACTGCGACGGCTCCGACTTTGCGCGAGGCTGTCGACAAGGCTTATCGTTGCGTCGACGTGATTCATTTCGACGACGTGCACTTCCGTCGCGACATTGCTGTTAAAGGAACTGGAACTAGGAACTAGGAACTAGGAACTGGAAATTGAAAATCCCCGCTCGTTTTGAACGGGGATTTTTTTTTGCGTTCGCGCAGATTTTATTTGACGAGCTTGTTGCCGCTGATGTGATAGTCGTTGCCGTTGATTTTGAAGGTTGTCGCCGTGAAATTTTGCAACGTTAGGGCATTTGCCGTCGCGCCCACCTTGAACGCGATTGTCTTGGCAGAAGAGTTGTAAGCTGTCGAGAACGCGCCGATGATTTGTAACAGGTCGTCGTTGGCAAAGTCCGCGATAATGTCCCTGCCTTCGCCGCTGTGATAAATGAACGTGTCTTTACCTGCGCCGCCCGTTAAGGTGTCGTTGCCGAAGCCGCCCCAAAGAGTGTCGTCACCCGCACTGCCGTTGAGGTTATCGTTGCCGTTGCCGCCGCCGATATAATCGTTGCCCGCACCTGCCCAGAATACGTCATTGCCGCTGCCGCCCAAAAGCACGTTGTCAAGCTTGTTGGCAGTGATTGTTATGGCTTTCGTCCTGCTTGTTGCGTCTGCAATTTCAACGCCCGAAGGCACAATTACTGCGTCTGCGGAGTTGTCGTCATAAAGAACGTCGCCGCCGATAATCGTCGTGAGCTCTTTGCCCGAAACGTCAATGAGCGTCAGCACCTCGTCCTTGGCATTCTTTATGGTGAGAGTGTATTGACCGACAGTCAGCACGGCGTCCGAACCGTTGAGGCTTGCACTTGTCACGTTCGCGCCGAGAGAAATTTTGTCGCCCGCCGCATAGTCGCTGATAACGTCATTGCCCGCGCTGTAGATGAACAGATCATTGCCTGCGCCGCCGTAAATGACATCGTTACCTGCCTCGCCATAGAGCGTATCGTTGCCGGTGTAGCCCGTGAGCGTGTCGTTACCCGCGCCCCCGTAAATGACATCGTCGCCGTCTTGACCGTAGAGCTTATCGTTGCCAGTGTAGCCCGTGAGCGTGTCGTTACCCGCGCCGCCGTAAACAACATCATTGCCGTCTTGACCGTAGAGCTTATCGTTGCCGTTGCCACCAAGGAGAGTGTCCGCGCCTGCGCCGCCCCAAAGAATATCTGCACCCGCGCCACCGACGATTGAATTGGCAAGTGCGTTGCCCGTGATTTGAATTGCCGCCGTGCGAGCCGACGCATCCGCAGTGATGACTTGCGAGGCGAGGGTTTGATTTGCCGCGTCTGCGTTTGTAAAATTTCTAATCGTATCTTTGACGAGAGTGCCGCCGATAATGTTGACGGGCGAGAAGCTTGCCGCGCCGTCCAATGTTATTGCGCCGCCGCTCAAGAAGTTGATTAAGAAATCGTCGCCGCTCACTTGCGTGGAGTAGGAATCGTTGCCCGCTATCGAAACGGTGTCGTAGGATTTGAAGCGATAAATGATGTCGTAACCGTCGCCCCCGGCGTAGCGGAAAGTATTTATTCCGTCGTTCGTATCCATGTAGATGGTATCGTTGCCGGTGCCGCCCGCGATTGTCGCGTAATCAACGTCGCCCGTCATGCTGATTTGGTCAGCCCCTGCGCCGCCGTCGACTGATGAACTACCGAAACGTCCGACTATCGTATCGTTGCCGTCGCCTGCCGCTATCGTCACGTAGGCACCGCTGTAATAGTTGTTGGTTGAGTTAATGTAGTCTGCGCCGTCGCCGCCGCTGATTGATACGTTCGTTGCCGTGTTTTGGATTGAGTCGTTGCCGCCGAGTGCGTTTATCGTCACGTTGGTGCCGCTGTTTATTATTGTGTCGTTGCTGCTCGTGCCGTTGACTATGGTGTTTGATAATGTGTTGTTGATTATGTTGACGAGAGTGCCGCCGATAATGTTGACGGGCGAGAAGCTTGCCGCGCCGTCCAATGTTATTGCGCCGCCGCTCAAGAAGTTGATTAAGAAATCGTCGCCGCTCACTTGCGTGGAGTAGGAATCGTTGCCCGCTATCGAAACGGTGTCGTAGGATTTGAAGCGATAAATGATGTCGTAACCGTCGCCCCCGGCGTAGCGGAAAGTATTTATTCCGTCGTTCGTATCCATGTAGATGGTATCGTTGCCGGTGCCGCCCGCGATTGTCGCGTAATCAACGTCGCCCGTCATGCTGATTTGGTCAGCCCCTGCGCCGCCGTCGACTGATGAACTACCGAAACGTCCGACTATCGTATCGTTGCCGTCGCCTGCCGCTATCGTCACGTAGGCACCGCTGTAATAGTTGTTGGTTGAGTTAATGTAGTCTGCGCCGTCGCCGCCGCTGATTGATACGTTCGTTGCCGTGTTTTGGATTGAGTCGTTGCCGCCGAGTGCGTTTATCGTCACGTTGGTGCCGCTGTTTATTATTGTGTCGTTGCTGCTCGTGCCGTTGACTATGGTATTTGATAATGTGTTGCTGATAATGTTGACGAGAGTGCCGCCGACGATGTTGACGGGCGAGAAGCTTGCCGCGCCGTCCAGTGTTATTGCGCCGCCGCTCAAGAAGCTGATAATGAAATCGTCGCCGTCGCTGCTCACCTGCGTGGAATAGGCAGTGGTGCCCGCTATCGAAACGGTGTCGTTGGAGTTGAAGCGATAAATGATGTCGTAGCCGTCGCCGGGGTTGTATTGAAAGAAATTTCCTCCGTCGTTCGTATCCATGTAGATGGTATCGTTGCCCGTGCCGCCGATGATTGTCGCTCGGTCTACGTCGCCCGTCATGCTGATTTGGTCAGCCCCTGCGCCACCGTTGATTGATGAATCGCCGAAACGTCCGACTATCGTATCATTGCCCGCGCCTGCCGCTATAGTCACGTAGGCATTGCCGTAATTGTTGTTGGTTGAGTTAATGTAGTCGTTGCCGTCGCCGCCGCTGATTGAAGTTCTTACGCCGGTGTTTTGGATTGAGTCGTTGCCGCCCAGCGCGTTTATCGTCACGTTGGTGCCGCTGTTTATTATTGTGTCGTTGCTGCTCGTGCCGTTGACTATGGTGTTTGATAATGTGTTGTTGATAATGGTAGGTTGGGAACCGCCGCCGCTAACGATATTGACAGTTTCCAAACTCGCGGCACCTTCCAAAGTAATGGTATTGCTTCCAACCGTGACGATTACGTCTTCGCCCGAAGATGAAGGTGCAGTTGAGTAAGAGCCGCCCGCTATCTGCAACGTGGAAGTGTCTTTGAAGCCTTGAATCAGATCGTTGCCGTCCCCTAAGTTGTAAACGAAGAGGACATTGGCTGCATAGTTTGTGATAGTGTCGTTGCCTGTGCCGCCAATTAAGATATTGCCCGAACCGCCCGCAGAATTTTTGATTGAATCGTTATCCGCGCCGCCATTGACTGAGCAACCGCGACTAAAAACATTAATCGTATCGTTTCCGGCTCCGCCAGCCGTAGTAACAGATGCTATATAGCTCATTACGGAGTCATTGCCTGCGCCGACGTCTATCGTGCTGTTCGTGCCGTAGCTTACTACCCGCTCGTCGCCGCCGCCGCCGTAAATCGTGCTGTTCGCGCCCGTGTTATAAATGTAGTCGGAGTCATCGCCCGTGTCTACAAAAGAATTCGCCCCCGTGTTGTAGACAACATCTTCGCCGCCCATTGTTCGGATTGTCGCACTTGCACCGCCGCTTCGTATGGAATCTACAACATCGTCCCCGTTAAAAACAAAATACTCTTCGCTCGTTTGAATTGTAGCCATAACAATCCACTTCCTTTCAAAAGCTCAAAAAAGAAAATTTAACTGTCACCATTAAATCATACAACGGGGGGGAGGTTAGCAAGCGTTTGACGAATTTTTTTTTACGGCACGGCGCGAATCGTGAAGGCAATGTCGCCGTCGTCGCGAGCGGCTGAATTTTCGAGGCGCGCCCCTTGAGCGACGGAGGCTTTCACGCGGGCGAGGTAAGCTTTGACGGCTTCGGGCGTTGCGGCAATGCCTTCGAGCGTCAAAGATTTTTCGTCGGCGCGGATTTTCGTCAGGCGGACGGTTTTGTCGGCGATTCGTCCCAATTTAATTAAGCGGTTTAATATTGGCGGCGTGTCGACCTGCGCGGCAGCGATGGCGTTCAATCTGTGCAGTTCGGCAATATCGGCGTCGAGGGATTTTTTTAGCGCGACGTCCGCGTTGATTTCGTTGACGGCTTGCTTTGCCGCGTCGAGAGCGTCGGAAGCTGCGTTGCAATCCCAAAAGACTTTAGCCGTGGCGAGCGTCAGTGCGATAAAAAAAATTGCCGCAACCGCCGCAGAAATTCTTTGCCAACGCCAAACGCTGCCTGCCGCCAAAAGATTGGGAGCCGTCTTGTTGCGCACGACTTCCGCGATAAATTTCGTCCTGCCGAAAGGTGTGACTTCAGCCGGCGAATCGGAAGGCATGACCGACAGCCCGCGCAGATTCAGCCCGAATTTTTTGAACGCCGCGCAGATTTCGTCGAAGCGCGTTCGCGGCAGAGTCTCCATCCAAATTTCGTCGCCGACCTGCTTGAAGGCAAACACGGCGTCCTTGCCCGCCTGCGCGACTGCCCACGTCTTGACCGAGGCGGGAATTGCTTTCGCGGGCAGGTTGTCGACTGCCATTTGATAAATCACGGCGTCGCCGTCCTGCAAACAGAAGCCGACCGACGAAGTTGACCAGCCGCGTTGCTTGTACGTCAGCGAAATTTTTTCGGCAAGTTGTTCAATCTCGGCATATTCGGCGTCAAGTTCGACGGTCTCAAATTTTTCGGTCAGGCGCGCGACAAAAAGTTTCATGCCGTCGAAATACGCGCCAACGACTTCGCTCGTGTCTTCGCGGAAAAATTTCGTTGCCGCCGCCAAAAAAGTTTCAAAGCCCATACCGTCACCCGCCCCGAAAAAATTTTGCCGTCATTGTATGAAAAAAATTTTCGTTGTGCAATTCGGCAAAATGAATTATTATCAGCGCAGAAAAATTTTGGGAGGCGATTGACTTGCCGAAGATAGCGTATGCTCAAATGAAAGTCGTGGCGGGACATCCCGACGTGAACACGCGAAAAATTTTACAACTTATCGACGAGGCGCGGGCTTGCGGCGCGGACATGGTAATTTTCCCCGAATTGGCGGTGCCCGGCAGAATGGTCGGCGGCGCGTGGCAACAAGAAACTTTTTTGGACGATTGCGAATGTTACGGCGCGGAGATAATTGCGGCAAGCAAAAACATTACCGTCGTCTTCGGCAACATAGACATTGACGTAAACGATAAGCCTTTCAACGCGATTTTTGTGGCACGCAACGGCAAACTGATTGATTCTCCCGTCATCGGGCACGAATTGCCGTCGGCTGAAGAAAAAAATTCTTGCGCCGCGCCCGACACTCAAGCCGCGTATCTGCACCTTGAGAACGACACGAGCGACGGTGCAATCGAAGAATACGGCGCATCTTTTCTAATCGGCAATCAGGAACAATCTGTTGACAGAACGTCCGCTTTTTGCTTAAGGCTTTCGTCCGCGCCGTTTGTTGTCGGCGAGAAGTCCGCAACTAAAAATTACGGTCGTCCGCTGATAAGTGTAAGCGCGGTCGGCGTGCAGAATACCGGCAAGACAATTTATCCCTTCGACGGCGGCAGCGCGGTTTACAATTCGCGCGGCGAACTCGTTCAATACGCCGAGCCCTTCGCGGAATGTCTGAATTTCGTCGAGCTTAACGAGATTGACAGAATGCCCGTGCTTAAACCGCCCGTCGAAACCGAGTCCGCCCGAATTTATCGCGCGATTCGTTACGGCGTGAAAGAATTTCTTGAGCAAATCGGCGTTGGCAAAGTCGTTATCGGCGTGAGCGGCGGGATTGATTCGGCGGTTGCCGCCGCGCTTTACGTGCAAGTCGTCGGCGCGGAAAATGTTTACCTTGTCAACATGCCGAGCCGTTTCAACTCCGCCACGACAAAAAATTTGAGCGACCGGCTTGCAAAAAATCTTGGCTGTAAATATTTCGTCGTGCCGATTCAAGAGTCCGTCGATTGGACGGTCAAGCAACTTGAAGGCGTCGGCGTGAGTGTGTCGAATTTCGTCAAGGAGAACATTCAAGCCCGCGACCGCAGCGCGAGGATTTTGGCGGCTGTTGCGGCGAGCGTCGGCGGCGTCTTCACCTGCAACGCCAACAAAGCCGAATCGACCGTCGGTTACGCCACGCTTTACGGCGACGAGGCGGGCTTCTTGAGCGCGCTTGCCGACCTGTGGAAGTATCAAGTTTACGACCTTGCCCGCTACATGAACGCCGAAATTTACAAGCGCGAAGTCATTCCGCAGGGCATTATCGACATCGTGCCCAGTGCCGAGCTGTCGACCGCGCAGAACGTCGACGAGGGCAAGGGCGACCCGCTCCGCTACGATTATCACGATTACTTACTGCGCGCCTTCGCTGAAAATAATTGGACGCCCGAAGAAATTTTGCGTTGGTACGCGACGGGCGAGCTTGAAAAATCTATCGGTTGCAACGCCGGGCTTGTCGAAAAATATTTCCCGAACGAAGAAGACTTCATTGCCGACCTTGAGCGTTGGTGGCGGGCGTTCACGGGCATGGGTGTCGCAAAGCGCATTCAGTCGCCGCCGATTCTTGCCGTAACCAATTCACCCTACGGAGCGCGTCGCGAGTCGCAAAACGGAACGCACTTTACGCGGGCTTATCGCGAGCTGAAAGCCGAACTGATCGGAGGTAAGTGATGCCGCTGAAATTTTCACTTAACCAGGCAATGTACGGTGTCGTCTTGCTGTTGGCATTCGCTACGCCGCTGTCGACCGCCGCCGCAAGTATCGCCGTGGGCTTGGGCGTGCTGTTCATTGTAGTCCACCGCCTGCGCACGAAGACTTGGCCGCGCTTCGACTCGAATATCTTGGAAGTGCTTGCGGTTTACATGGCGTGTCAAATTTTAATCGCAATGACGTCGTGGGAGCCGTCGACGAGTTTCCGCGAAGTGCTTGGCGAATTGCACCGCATGTTCCCGCTGGTCTTTGCAATGACGTTTATCAAGCGGCGCGCGCAACTTTGCGGCGTGTTAATCGTGTCGCTGATTGCAATGCTGATAAACGACGCGGCGGGGCTGTATCAATACTTCGCGGCGGGCGAGCCGAGAGCGTTCGGATTCAATCACACGCCGACGTTTTACGGTTCGTTCATGCTTATGCAAATCCCGCTGATGATTTTCATTGCGCAACTTAAATTCTTGCCGCCGTTGTGGCGCGGGCTGTCGGTCTTGGGCGCGGGCTTGAGTTTAATCTGTCTCGTGCTGTCGATGACGCGCGGCGCGTGGCTGGCGTTCGTCGTCGTCGCGTTGATTTTCGTCGTGCTTGAAAAAAATTATCGCCTGCTTGCCGCGAAAATCTGCGCGGGCTTGGCGATAGTGTTCGTGATTGTCGCGTTGCTGTCGCCGAAGATTCAAGACAGGCTGTCGACGATGGTAAGCACGAAATTTCAAAGTAACACCGAGCGCGTCTTGATGTGGGAATCGGCGACTGAAATTTTCCACGACTACCCGATATTCGGCGTCGGGCAGAAAATGTTCTTCACGGCTTACAACGAGCACTACATTTCTGACGAGGCGCGCGAACGTCCGGGCGAAATCGGGCGCGGACACACTCACCCGCACAACAACATTTTGCACCGCGCGAGCGAAGGCGGCGCAGTCGGCTTGTCGGCGTTCGTCGGGCTGTACGCGTATTTCTTTTGGAAGTTCTACACGCAATTTCGTCGCGAAAAAAATATCGCGTTCGGCGCGGGCATGACGGCGTTGCTGATATTGGCGGGTCTCCAGCTTGAAGGCTTGACCGATACGAACATGAATCAAGTCCCGATAATGCGCGAATTCTGGCTGTTGGCGGGCACGTTGCTTGCCGCCGAGAAAATTATTTCAGGGACAAGGGGTAAGGGGCAAGGGACAAGTTAAAACAAAAAATCTTGTCCCTTATCCCTTGTCCCTTCTCCCTTATCAAGAGGTGACCTTTTTGAGTTTGACTATCGACGAGAAAATTTTTGAAACACCCGAAGGCGAAACCACTGTCGAAGAGGAACTGACCGACGAACGCCGCGAACTGTTGCAGGAATTCTCCAACATGATCGGCATAAAATTTTCGCGGCTTGAAACGCTCAACATCGCCTTGACGCACAAATCTTACGCGCGGGAATTCGAGCCGCGTTTGAAGTACAGCGAACGCCTGGAATTTTTGGGCGACGCGGTTCTGGGCTTGGCGACGGCAACTTATCTTTTCGAGCACTTCAACAACCTGAAGGAAGGCGAGCTTACCAAAATGCGTTCGAGCGTCGTGCGGCAATCGACGTTGACACGGCTGGCGCGCGAAATGGGCTTGGGCGAATTGCTTTTGCTTGGTCCGACGGAAGAGGCTGACGGTCGCGAACGCGAAACGAATCTTGAAGACGCCTTCGAGGCTGTAATCGGCGCGATTTATCTTGAGTGCGGCTGGGAAGTCGCCCGCGATTACGTCCTGCGCCAACTTGCGCCCGAATTCGAGCACGTCAAGACCACGGGCATTCCCAAAGACTACAAAAGCAAGTTGCAGGAAGTCATTCAGCGACAAGGCACGTTGCAGAAGCTCACCTACGCCGATTTGAACGTAAGCGGCCCGCCGCATATGCGGACGTTTGAATCGGCGGCGTTGATTGACGGCGAAATTTACGGACGCGGCGTCGGACGCAGCAAAAAACTTGCCGAACAGGAAGCTGCCAAAGCTGCCTTGCAAAAACTCGGCGAGCTGGAATAAATTTAAGCGACCGGTTCAAAAATCTAGTTCCTAGTTCCTAATCAATAATTGTCCCACGCGGAGGCGACGTGCTTGCCGATGATTTTTTTGATTCTGTCGACGGGGAACGGCGTCTCGTATTCGTCGAAGTAACCGATTTCGACAATGCGCGCCTGATTGACGTCGTTGTTCTTGCCTACGGGCACGTCAACCGTATCGCCAACCGCAAGCGTCTCGTCGTCCGTGCGGTAGGTGTAGTGCTTGTAACTGCCCTTGAATTGCACTTTGCACAAAATATATTTGCCCTGCGCGGGCGTGTCGTCGGGAACGGGCGTGAACATCTCCGCCGTCAAATCGGTGACGAAACCCTTAAGCGCGTTGACGAATTGCGTCAAGCCCGGCAGGTCGCGTTCGGTATAATTCGCGTCAATATTTTCAATCGAACCGTCGTGGCGGACGAGTTCGATTTTTATTTGCGCGGGCGAATCTTTGCGGAAGTCGTTACGTTCGAGGTTGTCGAAGAAAATCTGCGCGGCGTCGAAAAGCTTATCAATGTCCGCGCCGAAGTCGTAACGGTGTGACGAGTTGTGCTTGTCGAGCGTCAAAATTTTTTCGCGGCGGTCGAGCGTCAGCTGTTCGGAAATCGTGTAGCCGATCGCCGATTCGCGGGAATAGTCGAGCGTGACTTTTTCGAGCCGCTCACGATTGACGAACTCCATTTCGGGAACAAGCGCGTCGAGCCAATCGAGGAACCGCTCCCAATTTTCGGGATAAGCATTCGAGCCGTGCCCGCGATAAATTTTTTCGCCGTCCTTGAATGTCAACTGCCATTGCGTGCCGTCGCTAACGTCCGACGAATAATTTTCCTGCCACGCGAAAATTTTCAGCGCGTCGAGTTCGTCAAGCCACGCCGTTGAGACTTTGACGGTTGAAAATTTTTTTTCGACATCAAGCAGACCGTTGCGCAAAATTTTATACGACGCCGCGTCGCCCGCGATTGAAATTTCGACAGTCTTGTATCCGCCGAAGAAGCCGCCGACGGTGAATTTGATTTGCTTTGCCATTTATTCAATCTCCCACAGGAAATCGACGCTGTCGCTTGCGGTCAAGTCTTCGGGTTGCAGGTCGAAGGCGTTGCGGTCGACGGAGGCGCATTCGCCGTAAACAATCGTCTCTTGCGCCCGCGAGTCGTCCCACGAATAATTTATGTCGATGAGCCTGCCGAGCTTGACGCCGGACGCCGCGCAGAGGATTTCGGCTTTGCGACGAGCGTCTTGCGCTGCGGACTTCAAGATTGCGTCGTTAAGGGCGGCGGTGTCCTTCACGGCGAACGCGATTGAAATTTTCGGCTGAGCCAAGTTGACAGCTATCGTGTCGAGTGCGCGGTTGAGCTTGTCGTTGTCGAAGTCGAAGTTCAATTTCAAGTCGTGCCGGCATTCAAAACCCGCGAAGACTTGACGATTGCGCTTTGAGTTGCCGTCGCGGTACTCTTCGCTCTCGTAGACGGCGCGCACGTTGAAATTTATCGTCTTAAGGTCGTCGGCTTTGAAGCCCGCGTCGACGATCGCCTCGCGGAGCATTTCGACTTGTTGACTGCCGATTTTCATTGCAGCGGCGTATTCGTTGTGTTGCGCGGCTAAAGTCAGCGACAAAGCAACCGTGTCGGGCGTCTGCGCGGCGGTGCCGATTCCGCGTATGTGAATCCTGCGTTTGTCTTCGGTCATTGAATTCATCCTCCAAAAAAGTTTTCTGCGCGTGTAAAGTTCAACGCAAAAAAAATCCCCCCTGCCGCTTACGGCGCGAGGGGAAAATTTTTTATTCAAGCGTCATGGCTATTTCGTCGCAGTTGGGGAACTTCGGGCAGTCCATGCAATCTTTCCAGATTTTGTGCGGCAGTGATTCTTTGGTCGTCAGCGTGAAGCCGAGCGACTTGAAAAATTCGGGGCGATAGGTCAGCGTGAAAAATTTCTTCACACCGACGGCGCGACCTTCCGCCAAAAGTTTCTTGACGATAGCCGAGCCGATGCCCTTGCGCGAAAAGTCTGCGTGCACAGCCATGGAGCGCACTTCCGCCAATTCGTTCCACGTCAAATGCAACGCGCCGACGCCGACGATTTTTTTCGACGCGACATCTTCCGCCACGACGAATTCGCGCAACGTCTCGTAAAGCGTGCTGTGCGGCTTAGGCAACATGATTCCTTGCGCCGCGTAACCCGCGATTAATTCATGAATCTCGTCCACGTCCGCGAACGTCGCCTTGCGATATTCAAACATTTAAACGCCTCGCTTAATGTGTTTAAGGATTATATGATTTGAGTTCGTTTTTGATTTGCGTCGTGCTGATTTCCGGCGTGCGCGGCAAGTAAATTACTTCGCAACCCTTGCCGACGGTCTTGAGGAAATCGAATTTGCCTTCCCAATCGTCGCCGATAACGAACACGTCAACCTCGTACTTGATTATATCGGTTTTCTTTTGCTCCCAACTTTCTTCGGGGATAATCAAATCGACGTAGCGAATCGCTTCCAAAATCAGCTTGCGTTCTTCGTAGGAAAAGTAGCTTCGTTTGTTCTTTTGGCGCATGTTGAATTCGTCGGTCGACAGCGCGACGATAAGATAATCGCCCAAAGCCTTTGCTCTTTGCAAAAGTTTTATGTGACCGTAGTGCAACAGGTCGAAGGTGCCGTAAGTTATAACTCGTGTCATGACGATTCTCCTTCCGTTACGCGTGACTTTGCCGCAAGTCATAGCCGTGAAATTATTTGAACGCCGCCTTTTGCACGTATTCAGTCCAAGGAATTTCCGCGCTGTAAAATTTTGAATGAGGTTTCCCGATAACGGGCTTGCGCCATTCGCCGTAAAGATCGGTCAAAACAGAATCATAACCAATGGGGACGGGCAACTCAATCTTTTCAAAAGGCAAGTACGTAAGATCTTGATAGTCTTTTGATTGTTCAAAAAGCCGGCTTTTAAGGATACTCCAATTTTTTATCAGTCCTAAATGTTCGGACATGAAAAAATGTTTCGCCAAAAGTTTTTCGAGTTGCATACCGCGTTGCTTGTAGGGCAACTTGATAAATTTTTGCAGGCTGTCGTAGTCGACAAGGAGCCGCTGTTTCTTTTCCATGGCGTCGCGTATGAGTTGAGGCTTGACTGTTGCCGCGTAAACAACTCGCGCAATTTCAAACTTTATTTTAATTTCCTTCTCGGCAAAGGGCGGCACCGTATCGAGCGGGAAGATGTCGAGGAAAATACTTTGATGGACGTTGTTTACGCCCGGATGCTCCAGCATAAAAGTCCTTGTGTCACGTATCTTTATGAGCGGGAAAAACGGGAAGCAAATCGGATAATACTTTTTGAAATGCTCGTTTGTAATGAGCGGCAACGACATATCGGTCATCTCGGAAGGCTCGTCGTCTTCGCGGCGGTAATTGTACCAGATATCCAAAAGATACGGCGGCTTGATTTCGGAAGCGACAATCCGTCTGAATTTCTCGTAATCGGGTCGCAACATTGCAACATCAACGTCGTCGTCCCACGGGATATAGCCTTTGTGCCGCGCCGCGCCGAGCAAAGTTCCTGCGTATGCGAACCAACGCAGGTTGTGTTTCCTGCAGATGCGGTCGAATTCTTTAATCAGATTGAGCTGGACGTTCCAGAGTTTTTTTCTGTGGCTCGTGACGAGAAAGCCGCTGCGCATTTCGTCGCGGTCAATGTTGTCAACCAAAATTTCGTAGTCGCCGTGCCGATTGCCCGCTGACGATTGTTGCAAGAGTGCGTTCTGTTCGCGCAGTAAATCGTTTTGCTCTTGAAGCAATTCGTTCTGGCGGGTGATTGCATCAAGCCGGGTTGCGCCTTTTCCCATAAAATTCCTCCTTGAAAATTATTCGCGGCGGATTTTATCACAGCGGCGAAAAAGTTTCAAATTAAAATTCGATACCCGCCTGCGCGGCGATGCCGTGTTGGAACGGGTGCTTGACGAGTTTCATTTCCGTGACGAGGTCGGCGGCGTCAATCAGTTCGGACAAGGCGTCGCGCCCCGTGAACACCAAATGCATTTGCGGCGGGCGAATCGTCGTCAGCTCCAAAATTTCAGCCGCGTCGAGCAAGCCGAATTTCACCGCGTAATTTATTTCGTCAAGGACAATCAAATCCCACGCGCCCGATAAGATTTCGCGCCGCGCCAAGTCGAGTGCCGCCCGCGCAGATTTTTTTTGTTCGGAGAAATTTTCTTGCGTGACGAAACCCAAGCCCAGTTGACGCACGTCGATTCCGAGCGCGTCCAACGCCGCAAGCTCACCCGAACGCCGGTGCCCTTTGATAAATTGCAAAATCAAAACTCGCAAGCCCGCGCCGAACGCCCGAATCGCCAAGCCCAATGCCGCAGTCGTCTTGCCCTTGCCGTCGCCGGTGTGCACGATTGTCAGTCCGTGTCGTTCCATTGTTAAGCCTCCCGCGTCAAAAATTTTTCAAGCAACGTCAATGTGTCGCCGTCGCCGAGCGTCGCGGCAAGCCGTGAAAGTTCGTCGCCGTGATCGATTTGTCGGCTCACGTCACGCGCCGCGCTCAACGGGTCGTCGGCTTGCGCCCGTCGCTCAAACATTTTGTACACCGCCAAGAACGCGCCGAAGTTTTTCGCAATTGCGGCGTCGAGCCTGAACGGCCACGCGCCCAAAATAATTTCGTTGACCAAAAAATTTTCGGCGACCGTCGCGAAATTTGCGGGCAAAGTTTTTCGTGTCGCGTCGAAGCGGACGCTTGCCAACATCAGCGGCACCTGTTCACGAAAAAATTTTTCCGACGAATAGAGCACTGCCAATCGCCGCAACGTCGCGTCGTCGAGCCTGTCGCCGTAAAGCAACTCCTCCACGCGGTCGAGGAAGAAGCCAAGCACGACAAGCCGCCCGTCGAGTGTCAGCCGTCGCTCCTGCAAAATCGCAATCATCGCAAGCTGCACGTCGAATATCAGCGGCGTCAAGTTGCGCGGCAGTCCCTTCAGGATGTTGTTCGCGCCGAGCCGCAAAATTTTTTCGTCAGCCTCCGCGACTTCAAAGGCAAGCGGCGCGTCGGCAAGTAAGATTAATTCAGCCGCAAGCGGGCACGTCGGCGACAAGGCAACCTCCAAAAAATTTTCAAAGCGCGTGACGATTCGCGGGTAACTCGCGCAGACTCGCGACAGAAAATTTTCGCCGTGCGCCTTTTGAATGCGACACAAGTTATCGGCGTCAAGGAACGGGCAACAATTTTTTTCGTTCGGCGCAATCTGCCAATGTTCGCCCGCCTGCCGCAGGTGTTGCGTCACGCCCGGCAACGCGGAATATTTTTCGTAAGTCTTCGCGTCGACGTAAATGTTCCAAGCGTTTCGACAGCACAAGGCACCGCAGCGCGCGCCGTCGCATTTGAAGGCGTCCACGTAACGCGGCTTGAGACAAAAAATTTTTTCCGTAATAAATTCCCCCTTGTCCCTGTTCCCTATTCCCTTTTCCCTAAAAAATCCCTTGCGCAAACGGCGAAATGAATTTATAATGAAAAACAAAAAGGAAGTGGACATCATGAGCAGTGCACGCGACAGTTTGAAATCTGCGCGGCGAATCGTCGTAAAGGTCGGGACGAGTACGCTGGCGCACGCCGATACCGGCAAGCTGAATCTGTACAGAATCGAACACTTGATTCGTGAGATAGCCGACCTGCACAACGCGGGCAAGGAAATTATTTTCGTCAGTTCGGGCGCGATTGCAACGGGCATGAACAAACTCGGCATCCGAATCAAGCCGCAGACCATTCCCGAAAACCAAGCACTTGCGGCAATCGGTCAGGGCGTCCTAATGCACATCTACGAAAAATTTTTCGCCGAATACGGACAGACGATCGGGCAAGTCCTCTTGACGAAGGAAAACGCTGCCGACGCGCACGCCCGCGAAAATTCCCGCAACTCCCTGCAAGCGATTCTGGACATGGGCGCGATTCCCGTCATCAACGAAAATGACGCGGTGGGCGTCGACGAAATCCGAATCGGCGACAACGACAACCTGTCCGCAATCGTCGCCGCAATGATTGAAGCCGAAGTCTTGATTATCTTAAGCGACATCGACGGGCTTTACGACGGCAACCCCAAGCTCGACGGCTCTGCGCGGCTTATCGACGAAGTGCCGACGATTGACGCGGAAATTGAACGCATGGCGGGCGGCGCGGGCACCAAGCTTGGCATAGGCGGCATGTTCACAAAAATTCAAGCGGCGAAACTCGCCACTGCCAACGGCGTCACCATGTTGATAATCAACGGCAGCACGAACGGCAATTTGCGGCGGGCGTTAAGCGGCGAACACATCGGCACAATCTTTCCAAGGAAGGTGACATCATGAACAAAAAATTTTTCGCACTGATTGGCGTAATCCTCATGCTTATCACGGCGTCCGCGCAGGCAGCGGACATCGCCATTCAGGACAACCGCGCCACCGCCGACTATTGGACGGGCAAGAACAAACCCGGCGAAGCGGTCTTCGTCGCGACGGACGACCTCGACAGGCTCAACCTGCAAATCATGCAGAAGAGCGCGAACACTCTCGTCGACCTCGCGAAATATCCCGACAAAGTTTATACGCAATGGATGAAGAACAAAATCACCGCGACCATCGAAATCGGCAAGTTCCAAGGCGCGGAAGTTCCCAAGCTTTTCAAGAACGGCACCGCGTTGACCGAATTCAGCTACGCGCAGGCAAAAAAGAATACCGGCGTCGACGAACTGCCCGCCGTCAGCGAAGTCCGCTACGCCTTGACGATTAATCGCACAAATCTTAGACTGTTGCCCGAAGACGCCGGCTGGTTCGAAAGCGCGGACGACAAGCACTACGACCAACTTCAAGCGACCGTCCTCGACCCGTGCGAGCCGCTTGCCGTGCTTGTCAACAGTAAGGACAATCAATTTGTCTTCGTCGATTCACGCTGCTACGCGGGCTGGGTTAAGTCCTCCGAACTTGCCTTCACCGACAAAGCGACATGGCTCAAGTACGCCGCGCCGAAAAGTTACCTCACCGTTTTGGCGAGCCGCAAGACGATTCCGCAGGGCAAAGCTTATTACCAGATGGGCGGCAAAGTTTTGCTCCGCGCCGACGACCTGCAAAAGGACGGCACCTGGGCTATCACCATGCCGACCGTCGACGCCAACGGCACAATCGTCGAACAGGCTTACAACATTCCCAACGACAACGCCGTCGTCAAAGGTGCGCTTGCTTGCTCCGAAAACAATTTGATTCGGCAAGCGTTCCGTTTCCTCGGTGAAGATTACGGCTGGGGCGGTCTCGATAAGGGCGTCGACTGTTCCGCCTTCGTGCAGGACGTTTATCGCAGTGTGGGCATCGAACTGCCGCGCGACACCGGCAAGCAGGAAAAAGTTATGACGCGTTCAATATCCCTTAAAGGCATGACGCACGCGCAACGTCTGGAGATCATCAAAAAGGCTAAGCCCGGTTCCTTGCTGTTCGCGCCGGGGCACGTCATGCTTTACCTCGGCAACGACGCAAACGGCGAGCCGCTTGTCATTCACGCGCTAAGCAGCTACTACACGCTCAACGACGGGCAAGTTGCCAAGCACTACGTCCGCAAAGTTTTGGTCAGCGATTTGCACTTCGTCGGCTCCGATAAGAACGAGATGATTGACAGAATCAGCAGCGTCGGAAACTTTTAACGGAGGAAGGATTGTTATGTTCATGAAAGATCACGTAACCAAACAAGCACGCCGCGCCAAGGAAGCGTCGCGGCTTTTGGCGTGCATACCCGTCGACGTGCGCAACAATGCGCTTTTGGCAATGGCGGACGCGCTGGAGGCTCGCCAAGACGAAATTTTGGAAGTCAACGCCAAGGAAGTCGCGGCGGCTCGCGAAAAGGCAACGCGGCTCAACATGATTGACCGATTGATTTTGTCGCCGAAAAGAATCGCGGATATGGCGGAAGGTATTCGGCAAGTCGTCAAGTTGCCCGACCCGATTGGCACAACAGATTTTGAAGTCGTGCGCCCCAACGGCTTGAAGATTCGCCGCGTGCGCGTGCCCTTCGGCGTGGTGGGCATCGTTTACGAATCGCGACCCAACGTCACAGCGGATGCCATTGCCCTTTGCCTGAAATCCGGCAACTCGTGTCTTCTGCGCGGCGGCTCCGAGGCAATTCGCACAAATAAAAAAATTTCCGAAATACTCAAGGAGGCGGCGATTGCAAACGGCATTCCTGCGGCGACGATTGAATTTATCGGCATAATCGACCGCGACGCCGTTGTCGTCATGTGCAGACTTCGCAAGCTCGTCGACGTGATTATCCCGCGCGGCGGTGCAGGACTTATCGCCCGAATCGTGGAGCACAGCACCGTTCCCGTAATCGAAACCGGCACGGGCGTTTGTCACACCTACGTTGACAAAGCTGCCGACCTTGACATGGCAGTTAAAATTTGCTTTAACGCGAAAACGTCGCGCCCGTCCGTCTGCAACGCAATGGAGTCGCTTTTGATTCACAAGGACATTGCCGCCGAGTTCCTGCCCAAAGTTGCCAAAGTCTTGACCGACGCGAACGTCGAACTGCGCGGCGACGACGCTTGCCGTGAAATCCTGCCCGACATGAACGAGGCGACCGACGACGATTGGGCGACCGAATACAACGATTTGATTTTGTCCGTCAAGATTGTCGACGACGTTGACGCGGCGATTGAACACATCAACCGTTACAGCAGCCAACATTCCGACGCGATTATCACCGAGGACACCGACGCGGCGACGCGCTTTGAACAGCTGGTTGATTCGGCGGCTGTTTACGTCAACACGTCGACGCGCTTCACCGACGGCTTTGAATTCGGCTTCGGCGCGGAAATCGGCATAAGCACGCAGAAATTGCACGCGCGCGGCCCGATGGGGCTTGAGGCTCTCACGACCATGAAATATCTTGTCGACGGCGACGGAAAGGTTCGCTGATGGGCTACCTTCGCACACTTAGGAACTACTTGCGCACGCCCAAGGCTCGCCACGACCTTAAAGACTACGCCCGCGCAGGTGCAATCATTTTACTTACGGCATTAATTGTTGCGCTGATTGTTCGGAGGCTTGCAACGTGAAAATCGGAATCATGGGCGGGACGTTCGACCCGATTCATCTGGGGCATTTGGCGACGGCGGAGGCTGTCCGCGAACTGTTTGCGCTCGACGAAATTTTATTCATACCCGCCGCCCGCCCGCCGCACAAACTCGACAAACACGTAACCGACGAACGACACCGCTTGGCAATGACAACCCTGGCGACGCGTTCAAACAAATTCTTCCGCGTTTCTGATATGGAGCTTAAACGCAAGGGCTTATCCTACACCTTCGACACGATGAACGAACTGCACAAAATTTTCGGGACTGCAACGGAATTATTTTTCATAATCGGCGCAGATTCGTTGGCTGACCTGTCGAAGTGGCACGCAGCGCGCGAACTCGTTGCCAAATGCCATTTCATAGCGACGACGCGTCAAGGTGTGGAGGCGGATTTTTCGGCTGTGGAAAATTTCTTCGGCGCGGCGGCAAAGGAACACATTCACCGCGTCACGACGCCGGGGCTGGAAATTTCTTCAACCGACATCCGAGAAAAAATCAAGCTCGGTCGCTCAATAAAATATCTCGTGCCCGAAGCCGTCGAAGACTACATTTTGACAGAGCGTCTGTATCTGTGACAAGCAGCTTTGGAGAGGAGAGCCCTTTGTGACGAATATTTATTATCTCTACAACAAATATGCCGAAAAAAATTATTTCAGCATGAATCGTTTTTCCGACGAGCCGTTGAGCTTTAAAGTCATCGAAGGCGGCACAATCCTCCCGTTTAAACGACCGAAGGAATCGAGGCAATCCAACTTGTGGGGGCTCGGCGGCATTTTCGATGAGCAACGCAATTTCGTCGAAGGCAGTTTCCCGACGCCACTGCGCTTTGACGAATATCCCTTGAACGCGGATATAGAAAAAAATTCCGCGACCGCAGTTTATCTCGGACTGTTTTCGCCGGGTTGGGGTCATTCGCTTACGATTAATCTGCAACACCTGTGGTTCTTGCAAAGCGACGCCTTCAAGACGGAATTCAAAAATTGTCGGCTCGTGTATCTGCCGTGGAACGCGGGCAATGGCGATCACGTTTACATCAACGACAAAAAAAGCTTTGCGCGTTTGCTGGACATTTTGGAAATCGACACGTCGACTTTGCAACCGATAACTCAACCGACACAATTCGACAAAATAATTTTGCCTGACAGTTCTTTTTTCGAAGGCGGCGGCAAAAAAATATTCACGGCGGAATATCGCGAGACGATTGACCGCGTAAGAAACTTCGCGCTGAAAAATCGCACACCCGTTTCATGCAAGAAAATTTATTACTTCTACGGCAAGAACCAAATCGGCGAGGAACGGCTTGCGGAATATTTTAAGTCCAAAGGTTACGAAATTATTTCGCCAGAAAAATTATCCGTGGACGAACAGATCAACGTCTTGATAAATTGCGAAAGTTTTGCGTCAACGTTGGGTTCTTGTTCGCACAATTCACTTTTCCTGCCCAATGACGCAGAGGCGATTTTTATTCCGCGCACCCCGAATGTTTTCACCTCCTACCAACAGACAATCGACCAAGTTCATCCGTTGCGGATACATTATGTTGATTCGTCGCTGTCGCTTTTTGGCAAAAGACGCGACGCGAATTGTTTCATAATCAGCAAGCATTTGAAGAGTTTTTTCGGCGACAAATTCGACGGCTACGAAACGGGCGACTTCAAAATTTTTCTGGAATACGTCAAAGACGCCCTCGGTAACGATCTGAAGCTCAACATCTTTGCAAAAAAGCATTACGGCAAAATGTTTCCCGAATTCATGGCACAACTCAACAAACGCCCGAAATTGATTGCGTCTTATGATATGCCGACCGATTGGCGAAAAAAATTATTGTGACGCGCTTTGATGAGGATTCCGCATTTATGACTAATCTTGATTATCTATGCAACCCGTCCGCCGCAAAAAAACATTTCGACAGGAATTGTTTCGTCGACAAGAAACTCGGCTTTAAGGTTGTCGAACGCGGCGCGATTGTTCCGTTCGTTCCCGTCGTCGAAAACGGCAGGCGCATTTTGGAATTCGGCGGCGTGGTTGACGGCAACGGCAGATTCATACAGAGCAGCGTTGGCAGATTTGGCGCGAACGACCTTTACACGCCGACCGAAAAGATTGATTACGTGCCCGCGACCGTCATTTACCTCGGACTGTTTTATCCCATTTGGGGGCACTTCATCACCGAAGGTCTGAGATATTTCTGGTTTTTGTCAAGCGAAACTTTCAAGCAGCGTTTTAAGGATTGTCCGCTCGTCTACGTCCCGTATGAAAAAAAGTGGTACCTTGAACGCATGAAAAATTTTCGGCAACTGGCAGAGCTTTTGGGCGCGGATATGAACAACCTCGTGCCGTTGGATCGTCCCGTCCGCTTTGAAAACGTCATCATGCCCGACGAATCTTTTTTCACGGCGGCGACAGGCAGATGTTTCACGGCGGAATATCGCGAGACGATTGAACGCTTGAAAGACTTCGCGCTGAAAAATCGCACGCCGACTTCCGAAAAAAAAGTTTATTACTTTTACGGCAGAAATCAAATCGGCGAAGAGCGGCTTGCGGAATATTTTCACGCCAAGGGCTACGCGATTGTTCAGCCCGAAAAATTATCACTCGACGAACAGCTGAACTTGCTTATAAACGCGGAAAGTTTTGCGTCAACGCTGGGATCGTGCGCACACAATTCCGTTTTTCTGCGCGGCGGCACCGAGGCGATTTTCATTCCGCGCGCCGCCAATCGCTTCACGGGCTATCAGCAAGTAATCGACCAAGTCGCCGGCTTGAATGCCAACTACGTCGATTCGTCGCTGTCGATATTTGAAACCTTCAACGGTCCGTATTGCTTCATAATCAGCCCGCAACTGAAGAAATTCTTCGGCGACGCGTTCGACGGTTATGCCGAGGACGACTTCAAAACTTTCTTGTCGTACATAAAAACTTACGCGGGCAGCGGTCTTAATTTGAATGAAGACGCCGTGCAATATTACGCGCCGAGTTATTACGAATTCTTGAATCGGCTGACTCAACGTCAAGATTTGTTGCAGGCTTACGGAGTTACCTTGATTTAGGAGAAAATTCATGACGATTGACGAAATGCGCCGCGAACTTCAGCGGCGACTCAACAGGAACAGATTCGCGCACTCGATTGGCGTGGCGAACACCGCCGTCAAGCTTGCCCGGCGATTCGGCGTCGACGTGGACAAAGCTTACGTTGCGGGTTTGCTTCACGATTGCGCACGCGAATTTGAAAACGACGAACTGCCCGCGCAGGCAGAGGCACGCGGCATTTCAATCGGCGAAGTCGAACGCGCAATGCCCCTGCTCCTGCACGCCTACATCAGCGCGCAAATGATACGGGAAGTTTACGGCGTGGACGACGCTGAAATTTCGCAGGCGATTTATCGGCATACGGTCGGCGCACGCGACATGACGCCGCTGGACAAAATCATCTACTTCGCCGATATGATTGAGCCGAACAGGAATTATCCCGGCGTGGAGAAATTGCGTGCCCTTGCCGAGACCGCCGCACTCGACGAAATTCTTTTGACGGCGTTCACCGAGACCATTGCCTTTGTCCTGCAGAAAAATTCGCTCATACACCCCGACACCGTCGCCGCCCGAAATTTCCTGTTGCTCAACAAATAACGGGGCTGCTTAACCATGGCTAACACAACTCAAAAAAATATCGACAAGAAACGCAAATCGATGAGGCGCAGGCGCAGAATCAAAGCCTTCCGCCTGGTTTTTGTGTTGGTCATTTTGTGCTTAATCGGCACGGCGATTTTGTTCGTCGGCTTCAGCATATATAACGCGGGCTCTCGTGTCTACAGCGAATTCGCCGAAATGTATCAGGGCTACACAGACCGCAAGACTGCGCGGGTCGGCTCGTCCGATCCGAAATTCGACGGCTACACGAATATTTTAATCCTTGGCGTCGACGACAGCGAACGGCAGGAGGCCGATACGATTTTCGTGCTGAGCTTTTCCAACGACACGGGCAAGAGCCGCATTATCGGCATACCGCGCGACACGTGGATTTCTTCGCGCAGCAATTCGGGGCGAATCGGCACGCTGTACAGTTGGGGCGGTGTCAATCTTATCGTCCGCGAAGTTTCAAAGCTTTTGGGCGTCCCGATTCACCAATACATAATCATTGACATGGCGACGTTCGCGGAGCTTATCGACACGTTGGGCGGGCTCGATATTTACGTCGAAGAGAATATGGACTATGACGACGAGGCGGCGGGATTGTCGATTCATATCGGGCAAGGCTATCAGCACTTATCGGGCGAAGACGTTCAAAAATATTTGCGGTATCGCGGCGAGAAATTGGGCGACGTGGGACGCGTGCAACGTCAGCAGAAATTTATAAAGGCACTCTACGCAAAAGTCCTTCAACTCGACACGATACCGAAGCTGCCCGCCATTGCCGACATCTTCCGCAACAGAATGGATACCAGCGCGGAGATTTTCGATTCGGCGCACCTTGCCAACGTCTTGCGTAAGATGAGTTCAGACCCGCCGACGACGCTTATGTTGCCGGGTTCCGAAAACGTCGACGGCGCGTGGGTGCCCAACATTGCGGAGATTGAAGCGCGTATCGGCGAGCTGTTTCCGTTTCAAGACATTGTTATCGAATCGGTTGCGGGCGACGCGGACAGTGAACAGTTTGGCGAATAACCTATCAGCTATAACCTATAACCTATAACCTGACACGGAGGCGATTTCATTTTGAAGACTTTCGATTTGGCAACCAAAATTTGCAAGGCGGCGAGCGACAAGAAGGCCGCCGAAGTCATTACCATGGACATGCGCGGCGTCATGTTCTCGACCGATTATTTCGTCGTGTGCTCCGCGCAGACCGCCACTCAAGTGCGCGCCATTGCCGACAACATCACCGAGGAACTTGACAAGGACGGCATTCACTACAGCCATCGCGAAGGCTATCACGAGGGCGAGTGGATTCTCCTTGACTACGGAGACGTCGTGGCGCACATCTTCAAGGAAGAAAATCGGCAATACTACGCGCTTGAACAGCTTTGGAGCGAGGCGAAGATTAAACTCTATGAAGACTAAGCGAACGGTGCAACTCAAGCCCATGACGGTCGCCGCGCTCAAGGTCGTCCGCGCGAACGAGATGGGCGCGTTCCTTGACGCCGGCACCGGCAACACGTCAGACGATATTTTACTGCACAAGGCGCAACAAACTGCCGAAGTCAAAATCGGCGACGTCGTCCGGGTGTTCCTTTACCTTGACCCGAAAAAACGCTTGACCGCAAGTATGCGCGTGCCCAAGATGCGTGAGGGACAAATCGCACGGCTCAAAATCATCAACGTAACAAATGACGGAGCTTTCGTCGACGCGGGTGCCGAGCGCGGGATTTTCATGCCGTTCGCCGAAATGCGCGGGCGTCCCCAAGTCGGCGAGGTCGTTTGGGCTAAAATTTACAGCGACAAATCCGGCAGGCTTGCCGCGTCCATGAAGGTCAGCGACGAGATTCGCCGAGCCTCCAAGCCCGCAACCGCCGTCAAGCGCGGCGACAAAATCAAAGGCGCGGTCTTCAACATCATCGATGCGGGCGCATTCGTTTTCAGCGACGAACAGCATATCGTCTTCGTTCCGCAGAAGGACATCCCGCGAGTGTTGCGAATCGGCGAGGTCGTCGAGGCACGCGTAACTTATCTGCGCGAAGACGGTCGGCTTGATGCATCCCTGCGCGCCGCCAAGGAAAATGCCCTTGAACGCGACGCCGAAAAAATTTTTGCGTTCATGCAGGCTCAAGGCGGCTCCATGCCCTTCGGCGACAAGACCGCGCCCGAAAAAATTTACGCCGTGTTCAAGCTCAGCAAGGCGGCTTTCAAGCGGGCGGTCGGGCATCTTTACAGTCAGCGGCGCATTGACAAAATCGACGGCGGCTTTAAAATTAATGCGTAATGCGCAATGCGTAATGCGCAATTAAATCATGACGGAGGCGCATTAATTATGAGTGCGAAAAAATTTACCAAGACGATCTGCGCGGCGGCGATTGTCGCGGCTATGACCTTCAGCGGTTGCGGCGGGCTTGCAGACTTGACAGGAGCCGAGGGCGACGGCAAATCTGCCGAACAAACTTCAACTTCGACGACCAAAAGCGTCGCCGTGACCGAGGCCGCTGCTAATACGCCCAACAAGCCCGAAAGCAACGCCAAAATTTCTGACGCCCGCAATACGCCCGCCGTGCGCGTGGCAAGGACGGTCGGACCCGCTGTCGTCGGCATTACCAACAAGGCGATTGCCCGCGACTTCTTCGACAGGACGTTCGAGACTTCGGGCGTGGGCAGCGGCGTCATTTTCAAGAGCGACGGTTACATCATCACTAACAACCACGTCATCGCCGGCGCGAAAGAAATTATCGTTTCGCTGTCCGACGGCAACACCGTCAACGGCACGCTTATCGGCACGGACGAAATGACGGACATTGCGGTCGTCAAGGTCGAGGCGAGTAATTTGCCCGTTGCCGAGCTTGGCGATTCCGATACAGTCGTCGTCGGCGAGCCCGCCATTGCTATCGGCAACCCAATGGGTTTGGAGTTTCAAGGCTCCGTGACGGTCGGCGTTATCAGCGCGCTGAATCGAACGCTTGATTTGAACGACAGACGCGTTAAGCTGTTCCAGACCGACGCGGCAATCAGTCCCGGCAATTCGGGCGGCGCGCTCGTCAACGCGGACGGCGAAGTCATCGGCATCAACAGCGCGAAACTTGCAACCACCGGCGTCGAAGGCATGGGCTTTGCCATTCCGATTAACACTGTCAAAAGCATTGTCGCCGAGCTTATGGACAAAGGCTACGTGGCGCGTCCTTACCTTGGCGTGACGATTTTCGACAAACCCACCGCCGCACGCTACGGCTATCAGCTGTCGATTGAAAAGGGCGTTTACGTCTTCCAAGTCGGTTTGGATTCGCCCGCCGGTCGCGCAGGCTTCCAACGCGGCGACATCATCTTGAGCATTGACGGCAAGGAAGTCAACACGGTCACGGACGTTCGCAACGAAATTGCGGCGCACAAAGTCGGCGACAAAGTTAAAATCGTTTACGACCGCGAAGGCCGCGAAGAGACCGTCGAAGTCACGCTGGAAGAGTTGCCGCAACCGTCGAATCAATGAAGATAACTTTAATCGTCGTCGGCAAACTCAAAGAACGTTTCTTGATTGAAGGCGTCGCGGAATACCTGAAACGTCTGCGCAAATTTGCAACCGTCGAAGTCCGCGAAATATCCGAGCAACGCACAGTCGAGGAGGAGGGACATAAACTTTTATCGCTTGTCCCGCAAAATTCTTGGCTGTGCGTGCTTGACGTTGCGGGCGCGTCGCTCACTTCGGAAGACTTCGCAAAAAAAATCGCCGCGCTTGCACTTGACGGCATAAGCAATTTGGCGTTCGTTATCGGCGGGGCGTTCGGCTTAAGCGACGAATTGCGGCGGGCGGCAGACTTCCGATTGAGCTTGTCGCAAATGACGTTCACTCATCAGTTGGCGCGGCTGATTCTCGCCGAACAAATTTATCGCGCATTCAAAATCAATCGCAACGAACCCTATCACTGGTAGGGGTCAGGGGTCAGGGAAAAGTTTTTCTTGTCCCTTGTCCCTTTCCCCTTGTCCCTAAAAATCGACCGAAGGGAGATTTTTCCATGGCGATATTCAAACTCAAGCCCGCGTGCAAAGATTACGTTTGGGGCGGGCGACGGCTTATCGACGAATTCGGCATCGACGGCGGACAAATCTGCGCGGAAGCCTGGATGCTGTCTTGCCACCCCGACGGCGCGTCGACGCTCGAAAGCGGCGAAACTCTTGCCGATTACATCAAACGCAACGGCAAAGAAATTCTCGGCACCGCTTGCCGTAACCTGCGCGACTTCCCGTTGCTGATTAAATTAATCGACGCCAAACAAAATCTTTCCGTGCAAGTGCACCCGCCCGACGATTACGCCCTGGCAAACGAAGGACAGCGCGGCAAAAGCGAAATGTGGTACGTCCTCGACAGCGACGAAAATGCCGTGCTCTATTGCGGCTTCAAACGCGAAATCACCCGCGACGAATTCGTTGCCCGAATCAAAGACAACTCGCTGATTGAAGTCCTCAACGCCGTGCCCGCCAAACGCGGTGAAATTATTTTCATACCGGCCGGGACGATTCACGCACTCGGCAAGGGCGTCATGCTCGCCGAAATTCAGGAGAACTCGAACGTCACCTATCGCATATTCGATTACGGCAGAAACCGCCCGTTGCACATCGCCAAGGCTCTCGACGTGACGAACTTCAGCCCGCTGCCCGAACGCGACGCGGGTTATCCGCACGTTGCCGTAAGCGATTACTTTGTCGTCGACAAGCTCGACCTGGACGGCGAAATTTTGTCGGAGGCGGACGGCGTTGTCGGCGAAGAAACTTTCCTCAGCGTGCTGATTCTCGGCGGCGAAGGTACAATCTCAAGCGGCGGCGTCGACTTGGCTTATCGCAAGGGCGATTCGATTTTCATCACGGCGGGTTCGGGCAAGTGGCAGATTCGCGGCTCGTGCGACGCGCTCCTTACGACGGTGCCCGCCCGTCATGCCGAACATTCTTGACGCTTATCAACGCGTCGCCGGTCTGTCAAAACTTTATGACGCAATGCTGACGAACGCGGGTTTACTCGGACGGTTGGCGTTGAAAATCTTTTGGGGGCTGGATTCGGCGGCTTACGAAAAATTTTTGGCGCAATCGTTCGCGGGCGTCCCCTGCGACTTCAACGGACGACTGCTTGAAGTTCCTGTCGGTACGGGCGTCTTGTCGTTGCCGCGTTATCAAAAACTCGGCGCGGAAATTTTTTGTGTCGACCTGTCGGACAAAATGCTTGACGCTGCAAAGGCGCGGGCAAGGCAACTCAATCTGCGCGGCGTGCAGTTCATTCGCGGAGACGCGGCGTCGTTGCCCTTCGCGGACGAATTTTTTGATTTGGTGCTGTCGATTAACGGCTTTCACGTCTTCCCCGACAAGGCGGCGGCTTGGAGCGATACGCGGCGTGTCCTGCGCAACGGCGGAATTTTTTGCGGGTGCATGTACGTCAAGGGCGTCAATCGGCGGACGGATTTTTTCGTCGAAAAGTTTTGCGACCGTCAAGGATTTTTCTCGCCGCCCCACGAGACGCTGACGACTTTGCAAGCGCGCTTGAACGAACTGTATCGTCGCGTCGAAGTCACGCACGTCGAATCGTTCGCGGGCTTCGTCTGCAGGAAATAAAAAACCCCCAACGCGGGGGTTAATTTTTTTTTACGCGTCAAGCTGTTCGACGATTGCGCGCAGGGTGTCGACGTTGCCGACGTTGCCGGGGAAAATTACGTAACTCATGCCGGGGAATTTGCTTTCCGCGCCGAGTCGCCAAACCGGGACGCCCGCCGCCACTTGACCGAGAACCAACGCGCGTTTGACGCCGAGACCCTTCGTGCCGACATCAGCGGAAGTTATGCCGCCCTTCGCGATTAAAAATTTCGGGCGCACGTTCAGCCGCCGAACGATACTCGTCAGCGCGTCGGAGATGTTCACGGACGCGGCAAGATTTTTTTCGGCGTCGCCCAAGTCCAAAACGTCGCGGCTCGTGTAAATCGCCGTCGTCTGTCCGCGCGAAAGATTTTCTTCAGCCCGCCGAACAATCGCGTCGACCGAGCCCAAGTCCGTTACGTCAAACTCAATCATTGCGCATTGCGCATTACGCATTTCTAATTGCTTTAATTGCGCGGTGGTTTTTTTGACGTGCGAGCCGACGATAATCAAGCCGCCATTGGGATTCGCCGCGTCGACGAGTTCGGTCCTTCCGAGGAGCATTTTGTCTTTGACGCCGCCGATAATCTTCGGGAACGCCGCCGCCGTCCGGAACAGGAAATTTTTGCCCGCCGCCAACGCCTTGAGCAGAGCAAGCGTGAAAATTTCAATGTCGACGTAATCAGCGGCATTGACGACGATTTTGCCGAAGTTGGCAACATTTTCCAGCCGCGCCGCAATTTCCCTGACCCCTGACCCCTGACTCCTGCCCCCTTCAGACACGCCGCGCAGGTCGTCGAGGCTAATGCAGGTGACGCTTTCCGCCGTGAATGCGCCGTGCGTTTTCTCCGCGACGTAAGCCGCAAGATTTGAACTCGTGTAGCCGAACGTCTTGTCGTGCGCGAATTCGGTTTCGCCCGCAGGAACAAGCCAATCGCCCTCCTGCACGTAATGCACGTCGCCGATTGTGAAACGTCCGCCCTCTTTGAAGAACGGAATTAAAATTTCGCCATCGACGCGCCGCCCGCAAGCCTCCAACGTGTCGCGCAAGGTTTGCGTCTCAAGCGGGTAGTGACCGCGCAACGTCGAATCGCATCGGCTTATAATAATGAAATCCTTGCCGCATTTGTCGGACGCCGCGCAGATTCGTTCGGCGATTTTTTTATGTTCGGCGCGCGTCACGTCCTCCGAAAAGGCGCGCGAATTCGTCAGGATAAAGAACATCGGATTGACTTCGGCGAAGCCCGCCGCAATGCTTTCGTCCGTCCAATCGGTGTAGACCGAAATGCCGTTGACAGTCTGCACGCCCGTCGGGTCGTCGTCGAGCACAACGATCTTGCGCGAAAAATTCTTCAATGCCGTCGCCAACTCAGCGCGATAAAAATTTTCGTCGACGCGCGGAATTGTCGCGAACAGTTCGGATTTTAAAACCTTTGCCACGATTCAAGCCTCCAGCTGTTCCAATGCGGCGTTCAAGCGTTCAAGCGAAGTTTCTTTGCCGAGCAGATACAAAATCTCCGTGACGCCGCCGGGCGTGACTTTTTGCATGGACAGCGCGATTCTCAACGGCCACATGACTGCGCCAACCTTCAAGCCCGATTCTTCGACGAACGCGGCGATTTTTGCGTTGAGCGTGTCCAACGTCCAGTCGTCGACCTGCGCGAGCATTTTTATCGCAGGCGCGAGGATTTCGGATGATTTTTGCGGCGTGAGTTTGTTGCGCTTGTTCGCGAACAGTTCGGCGTCGAACGGCGGCAAAACTTTAAGGAAACCAATCGTCTGCGGTATGTCGGAAAGTTTTGCGACGCGGGTTTTCAGCAGGCTTGCCAGGAAAATTTTTCTGTCCGTGTCGAAGTCGGCAAGATAATCCTGCGCGGCGGCGGCAAAGTCTTCGTCGGTCATTGCCTTGAAGTATTCGCCGTTCATCCAATCGAGTTTTGCGTAATCGAACACGGCGGGCGACTTGCTCAAGCCGTCGAGACTGAATGCGGCAATAAGTTCGTCCATCGTGAAAATTTCTTGGCAAGAATTCTTCGGGCTCCAACCCAACAGCGCGACGTAATTTGTAATGGCTTCGGGCAAGTAACCCGCGTCAATCAGATCGTGGAAACCGGTTGCGCCGTGCCGCTTGCTGAGCTTGGAAACGGTGCCGTCCGCCGCCTTGCCCATGACGGGCGCGAGGTGAATGAACGTCGGCAACTCCCAACCGAAGAACTCGTAAAGCAGGACGTGCTTGGGCGTCGACGTGATAAATTCCGTGCCGCGTATGATGTGGCTGACTTCCATAAGATGATCGTCGACGACGTTGGCAAAGTTGTACGTGGGCATACCGTCGCTTTTCAAAAGCACCTGGTCTTCCAGTTCGCTGTTGGCAATTGTGATGTTGCCGTGCAGTACGTCATAGAAAGTCGTTTCGCCGACGCGCGGCATTTTCTGGCGAATGGCGACGCCCTGTTCGGTTTCCTCGTAGTAGGCGTGCCCGTTCGCGACGAGTTCTTCGGCGTAGTGCTTGTAAATGTCCATGCGTTCGCTCTGGACGTAGGGCGCGAAGGCTCCGCCCAATGCCGGGCTTTCGTCGGGAACGATTTTCGCGGCGGCAAGCGTGCGTTCGATAAACTCCACGGCGTCTGCGACGTAGCGGGCGCGGTCGGTGTCTTCAATCCTCAAAATAAAATCGCCGCCCTGCGACTTGGCAAACAGGTAAGCGTAAAGCGCAGTCCTTAAATTGCCGATGTGCATGTAGCCTGTCGGGCTCGGCGCGAAGCGTGTGCGGATTCTGTTCAAGTTATCAGCCTCCAAAAAGTTTTCGCACATGATAGCAAAAAATTTCCCGCCCTGCAAAAATTTTTGTTATAATCGGCGTGTATACAAAGTTAGCAAAGGAGCCGCCATGAACAGAAATATAATCGACGCAATAGGCACGCTGATAAAGCGCAAGCCCTTCTATCTGGACGACCCGTATTCCAAAGAAGATTCTCGCGTTTCAGCCCGCTATTGGAGTATGGAAGAGTACGTTAAAAATCTTTTTGCCGACAGTTTCGACGCAAGAACGATGGACGAAAAAAGTTTGCGCCGCGTTGAAGTTTTTTCGCATTTCGGCAACTCGACTAACCCGCCTGATTTAATATTGCGCGGCGGCGACGCCATAGAGATAAAAAATATTTATATTCCCAAAAGATATTCCAGAGGAAGATTGGAACGTGACCCGCTGATACTCAACACACTTTATCCGCGCCAAAAGCTTTACGCCAATGACCCGATGTTTACGAACGCTTGCCGCAAAGCCGAAAAGTGGACGGTTAAAGACATAATCTACGCCGTCGGAGCGTCGCGAGGAAAACAGCTTACGCATCTCTGCATGGTTTACGGCAGCGATTATTGCGCGTCGGCAAAGCATTATGAAAAAATTTTGGCGGATATGCGAGTGCGGCTCAAAGATATTCCTAACTTAAACAAAACTTGGAGCGAACGTTATCTCGGCAGAATCGGTGAAGTTGACCCGACAGGAGCGACCTATCTTGAACTGCGCAACATGTGGTATCTTGAAAACCCGTGGAGTTATTTCCGCGACGTTTACAGACCGAATAAGAGCGCGGGATTTAATTTCATGTGCATTATCAACGAAGAAAAATTTTCTCGGCTCAGGAACGGCAACAAGCTTTTGGCGTGGGCGGAAATTTGCCCGCAGTTGAAAGTTGAACTCGTCAGCATTAAAAATCCCGACGACCCCGCGCAGAAACGAGACGCCTTGCCGATTCATTACGAGGTTTGAAAGTTCGCTCTTTCCTTGCAGAAAAATTTTGCTATAATCGTGCACAAAGTATACAAAAAATTTTTCGGAGGCGTTAATCGATGACAAACGAAAATCACGCAGAAACTTTTCACACGCCGAAAACATTCCCGTTGCCCGAAGCCGCCCTGCGCGAAGTGATAAAAAAATTCCCGACGCCGTTTCACATCTACGACGAAAAAAATATCCGCGAGAACTTCCGACGATTGCGCGGGGCGTTTGCGTGGGCACCCGACTTCCGCGAACACTTTGCCGTTAAAGCGACGCCCAATCCGTATCTTGTGGAGATATTGGCGCGCGACGGCGCAGGCACCGATTGCAGTTCAATCGCCGAACTTTTTATCAGCGCGGCGGCAGGCGTCACGGGCGAAAAGATTATGTTGACTTCGAACGACACGCCCGCCGACGAATTCCGCAAGGCTTTGGACTTGGGCGCGATTATCAACCTCGACGACATCACGCATATCGACTACCTTGAGCGCAACGCCCGCTTGCCCGAAATAATTTCCTTCCGTTACAATCCCGCCGACATCATGAACGACGGCAACGACATAATCGGACGCCCCGCCGAAGCGAAATACGGCTTGACACGCGCGCAGATTTTTGACGCCTACAAGATTTGCCTGGACAAGGGCATTGAGCGTTTCGGCTTGCACACGATGATTGCCTCCAATGAGCGCAAGGCGTCGACGTTCATATACACGGCGCGAATCATGTTTGAACTTGCCGCGAAGATAAAAAACCGGCTCGGCATAACATTTGAGTTCGTGAACTTGGGCGGCGGGCTCGGCATACCGTATCGCCCCGACGAATTGCCCGTCGATTTGAAAATGATCGGCGAAGGCATAAAAAAACTTTTCTGGGAAATTATGGTGCCGAACGGCTTGGGCAACGTGCGCCTGGCAATGGAAAGCGGACGCGCCATGACGGGACCAGCGGGTTGGCTGGTGTCGACCGTCCTGCACAAGAAAAACACCTACAAAAATTACGTCGGGCTCGACGCGTGCATGTCGGATTTGATGCGCCCCGCGCTTTACGACGCCTATCATCACATCACGGTTTTGGGCAAGGAAGACGCGCCCTGCGACGAGATTTACGACGTGACGGGTTCGCTGTGCGAAAACAATGACAAGTTCGCTATCGACCGCCGTCTGCCGCCGATTGACGTGGGTGACGTGCTGATAATCCACGACACGGGCGCGCACGGTCACGCCATGGGCTTTAACTACAACGGCAAACTTCGGAGCGCGGAGCTGCTGATTCGTGAAAACGGCACGGTTGAGCTGATTCGTCGCGCAGAAACCTTGAACGACTACTTTGCGACGCTGAACTTTCCGAACGCCCGCTTGAAGTTGTGAAGTCCCGATTCCAATAAAAAAATCGCCGCCCGCAATCGAGCGACGATTTTTTTGTGCGATGTTTAATTTCCTGTCGCCACTTCCCCGAAGGCGAAATAGTAGCCGACTTTGAAACATTCCAGGAGGAAGATTCTGCCCGCCTCGTCAGTCAAATCTGCAATAGCATCTTTGGTCTTTGTCGAGTTGAAAAATTTTCCGTCAGCGAAACAAAACTTTTGATGCGTCGACGTGGCGTTCCGGGGAGAAAACTTTTTGGTTATCGGGAAAACGTTTTGCTCCCAGACGCGCACGCCGTCCGCTCGCTTGCCAATCTTGATTGAATACTTGTCCAGAAAATACGGCGCGTCGTTGTAGAAAGCGACGAACACATAATTTTTATCCGTCGGAACCCGCGCAGGGTCGTCGGGCGCGAGCTCTTCGCCGAGTGCCAAACGAGCCTTAATCGTCTGTTCAAACAGATCCGCGCCTTGCCAATCGCTTTTGAGCATGGGCTTTTTCGGCGGTTGCGCAGATTTGGAAACGACTTTGTCGGGCTTAAGTTTTGGCAGGTCGTAAGCTTGAGCCGCGTTGCCGCACACGAGGACGCTTATAAGGATTGCCGCCGAAATTTTCTTGAACATGCGGCTCACTTCCTCGCGACTAATTCCGGTTCAAATTGTTCCATGTCGAGTTCTTGGTTTTCTTGTTCGTTTTTTTTTGGCGCAGTGACGTTGACAATCAGTTCGGGATTTTCAAACGTGTTGCCCAGAATCGTCATTTGCCAATTTTGAACGTCATAAAGAGCTTGACGCATTTGGTTACTGCATTCGAGGACGAAGCACCCGCCGCGAAAACTCACGACGCCAACGCGCCCGTCGTCGAGCGAAACTATATCATCTTCGTAAATCTCTTTGCCCGTTCTGTCGACCAGCCCCGTGAACTGCCCGATGGTTTTGGCGTCCACGCGATAACCTTCGTAGCCGTTTTCGTAGACAAAGATATGCGCCTGCGGACCGGGGTCGCCGTAAGTTCCGCGCTTAAGATAGAAACCGTAGATCCAAACGCTCTTCATCTCGCCGCTGAATATTTGAAAAGTTTTTAAGCCGCGATATTTGATTTCACGTTCTGCCATGAAAGGACACCTCCGACTTTATATAACAAATCAAAATTTCATGCCCGCCATTATTATAACACCTGCCGGAAAAATTTTCCATAACCTGTAAAAAAATTTATACCTGACGATAAATGGTGCGGGCGTCAGCGAAAATCAACAACCGGGTCTTGAAAATCAACAACCGGGTCTTCAATCATCTCCTGTCTGTCCTGTCTGAAAAAAAACTAGATACAAACCTTGGGGATTTACTGATTCTACTTTACGTGAAAAAATTCCTGCAAGGCATAAAAAAATTTTTTCGGCGGTCGGAATTTTTTTTTTGCGCGGGCATGGATTTGCACGACGCGCCCCAAGTATTGACAACGCGTATAGGCGGTGTAAAATATTCCTGCAAAATTTTTGATTTGATATTGAAAGGGATTTGAAACTTTGCGGCGAAGATTTTCAGCAAAACCAAAACAGGAGGTCAACAAATGATTAAGCTCACGAGATTCAATTCGGACTCGAAACAGCGCGGAGAATTCATCCTCAACGCGGAATTGATTCAAACAATCGAAACGACGCCCGACACAGTCATCACGCTCGTCAATGAAAAAAAATTCATTGTCGAAGAGACCGCCGAAGAAGTCGTTCGCCGCGTGATGAAATATCGCCGTGCGCTGAAGCAACTGTAATCGTGGAGGGGAAAAACTATGCCGGATGAAGAAAAGGACGTCGAGGAGACAACAGCGGCACCGCCTCCGCCTCCTGCGCAATCGAAAAAGAAAACCATAATCTTAATCGCTGTGCTCGTTATCGTCGGTTTGGCTTTGGCGGCGGGCATTTCGCTTTTCGTCGTGACAAAAGTCATGGGCGACATTCCCGGCGGCGGCTCCGAAGAAGACGACGTGGGACCGCGTTATCATGACGCCGGCGTTTTCGTCAAGCTCGGCGACTCAAAGGAAGGCATTCTCGTCAACGTCGGCGGCGCGCGCAGCAACAAATTTCTCAAGGCAAGCATTATCGCCGAATTTAACCCCGGCAAAAAATCTGTCGTCAACGAGGAAACTCATTCGCTCCTGCCCGACGCCGAAGTTAAAGTCAACGACGCCGCCACTCAATATTTGCGCGGCGCGTCAATCGAAGACTTCGACGCCGAAAAGCAGGAAGAATTTAAAAAAGGCCTTAAAGACGCGCTCAACATGGCATTGGGCTCCGGTGCCGTCTATGACGTTTACATTACGAGTTTCCTCTTGCAGTAAGGTGGTGGCTCGTCCGTGGATATTTTAACCCAGGAAGAAATAGACAAGCTGCTTGCCGCCGCCAACGAGGGCGAAACGTCACTTGAAGAACTCAAGCGCGAAGAGACCGCAAAAAAAATCAAAGTCTACGACTTCAAACGCCCCGATAAATTTTCCAAAGACCAGATTCGCACGCTCTACATGCTCCACGAAAGTTTCGCGCGCTTGCTTAATACTTACATGAGTTCGCACCTGCGCACGCTCGTTAATGTCGACGTGGCGTCGGTCGAACAGCTGACTTATCAAGAATTCGTTCAATCGCTCGCCAACCCAAGCGTCATAACGATATTGGGCGTCCCGCCGCTCAAAGGCAACATCATTTTCGAGATAAGCTCGGAAATCGCGTTCGCGTATCTGGATCGCGTCTTCGGCGGCGACGGCACCACTGCCATTAAAACCCGCGTGCTGACCGAAATCGAAGATGCGGTTATGCGCCGTTTCGTCAACTCGGCAATGGAGCGTTTCAAAGAGTCGTGGTCGAACGTCACGCCAATGAATCCCGTCCTTGAGGCGACGGAATCAAACCCGCAATTCACGCAAATCGTCCCGCCCAACGATATGGTCGTTATCGTCACGTTGCAGACAAAGCTCGGCGAAGTCGAAGGCATGATGAACATTTGCATACCATATCTCGTGCTTGAACCGATTATGTCGAAGTTGACGACGACTTTCTGGGTCGCGGCGTCTGTTGCGAAAGACGACGACGGCGGGCACGCTGACGTTATCCGCAGAAAGCTCAACAAGACAAAAGTCCCGTTGGTCGTCGAAGTCGGGCGCGTCAACATAACGATTCGCGAATTCTTGACGTTGGGTTTCGGCGACGTGCTTCAGCTAAACACCAAAGTCAAAGAAGACTTTCCCTGTATGATCGGCACCAATGCCAAATTCTATTGCAGACCCGGTACCTTCGGCAAAAAGCTGGCGGTGCAGATAACTCAAATCATTGAAAAAGGAGAGGATGCGGCTGATGATGAGTGATTTGTCTCAAGCTGAAATAGACGCGCTGTTGGCAGGAGCCGGCGGCGGCGATTCCAACGACAGTCCTGCGGGCGACGCTCCGGCAGCTCCTGCGGCACCGGCAGTTCCCGACAGCGGCGACGGCGGCGAAGATTACAGCGGCTTGTTGTCGGACATAGAAAAGGACGCGCTCGGCGAAATCGGCAACATTTCAATGGGCAGCGCGGCGACGACGCTTTCAACCCTGTTGGGTCACAAAGTCAATATCACGACGCCCTCGGTTTCCGTCGCGCCCATGAACGTCATTCAGCAACATTACCCGTTGCCGTATCTCGTCGTCGAAGTCGCGTACACCGTCGGCATTGACGGCAACAACGTCTTCGCGATTCAAGCCACGGACGCCGCAGTTATCGCCGATTTGATGATGGGCGGCGACGGCACGCACCCCGATACCGAACTCAACGAAATTCACATGAGCGCGGTCGGCGAGGCCATGAACCAGATGATGGGCGCGGTCGCTACGAGCCTGTCGACGATGTTCAACAAGAAAATCGACATATCCCCGCCCAAAGTCAATCTCGTCGACTTCGGCAAGGAAGATTTCGCCATGAGCGACAGCACCGAGCCCATGGTCAGAGCGTCGTTTCGCATGGAAGTTGACGGCTTAATCGACAGCGAGATCATGCAGATTCTGTCGATTGACGTTGCCAAAGAGATGGTTGAAGCTTTAATGGGCGGCGGCGAAGAGGAACCTGCTCCCGCGCCTGCCGCACCTGCCAAACAATCTGTTCCGCCGCCTCAACCTGCAACAGCACCCGCCGCGCCTCAGCAAAATTATCCGCCGCCGCCTCAACAAGGTTACCCGCCTCAACAGGGTTACCCGCCGCCGGGTTACGGTTATGGGGGAAACAACATGCAGCCTAATGTCGTAACAAATATGCCCGTGTCGCCCGCGCAGTTCACGCCCCTTTCGGTGGAGCCGGTACAAATCAACGAGGCGAATATCGGTCTGATTCTGGATGTGCCGTTGCTGGTTACGGTTGAACTCGGTCGCACGAAAAAGACTATCAAAGAAATTTTGGACTTGGCGGCGGGCTCAATCGTCGAGCTTGACAAATTGGCAGGCGAACCCGTCGAAATTCAAGTCAACGGTCATTTCCTTGCAAAGGGCGAAGTCGTCGTTATCGACGAAAACTTCGGCGTCAGGATAACCGAAATCGCCACGCCTGCCGAACGCGCCGCGCACTTGCAGTAAAATTTTCGACAGGCTTAACCTAAATACAAGTCTTGCCGATTTTTGAAGTATAGGCTATAATCAAGAGCCTGGTAAAGTTATTTTCGCGATTGAAATTAAAACTTAAATCTTTAACGGGAGAGATGTGTTATGGCAATACGAGTTTTGGTCGTCGACGACGCGGCTTTCATGAGAATGATGGTCAAGGATAT
>CAMZAX010000010.1 GCA_947304355.1 uncultured Selenomonadales bacterium | reverse complement strand
TTCTTTTTACTCGCTGCTTCTGTTATTCACTTTTAATTTACCAACAGCCCCTAGCTGGCCGGTAAAGTTTTTTGTACAATCTCTCATTGGTGCGCTTGCCTTTGACTCCGACCACCGTATCAACCCAAAGATCAAATCTTTTGATGTAATTTATGTAGTCTTCGAGAAAAAACAGGTTTATCGGATAATTTTTGTTGCTGTTGAGCCGGAGCCGTCTTTTATCCGCCTCGAAACGAACGCGCCCGTTCCAATGATTAACGATGCCATTCATGACGGCATGAAAAACTGTTCTGAAAAGAGCACGAACATGCGGCGTTGCATCGTAAACGTTGAAGCCCGTCGCGTTTAATGCGACTTGTTTCGATTCTTCTTTAAGCAGGGCAAGAATTAAACCGGGAGTGAGCGCGGCGATTGCCTGACTTAGTTGCGGCGGTTGATACGCGTCATAATTCATAAACGCCGCGCAGTCCGCAAGTTTCGCGCCGCCGAGATTTATTCCTTGCGTGCTTAGCGCGTCGAGAAAAATATCATCGAAGTTGCCGTTACAGACCCCAAAAAAATATTTGCTTTCGCTGACGACAAGAATCTTATAATGTCCGTAGTCTTTGCCCGTAAAAAGACTGTCGCCGATTGAATTGTTACTGCCAATTAAAACATTGTTGCCAATCAAAACGTTGCTCATAAAGAATTCCTCCCAAAAATTTTTTGTTATTATAATTGAGGCGCACTTTGTATGCAAGTGCAAGTAGTTTGTCAAATCCCTTGTAATGATATACAATGACGCGGCACTTTTGATAAGGAGGCATTTGAATGAGATTCAGTTGCTACCAAGACGATTTGAACGACGCATTGCAATTCGTTATGCGGGCTGTCGCCGTAAAACCCCAAACGCCCGTTCTTGCAGGTGTTTACATTAAGTCGGAAGGTTCCGTGCTTGAGGTGCAGGGGAACAACTATGCTGTCGGCATAATCGTGCGCATCCCCGTCAGCACCGAAGATGACGGCGAAATCGTTGTCAACGGCAAAAAGTTGCAGGAATTCGTTCGCAACATGCCCGGCAGGACGATTAACGTTTTCGAAGAGGAAAACACCCTTGTAATGGAGTCGGGCGGCGCAAGCGTCAGGCTTTCAACCATGGATGTTCAAGAGTTCCCGAAGGTCAAGACGCCCGAAGCTGAAATGTCTTTCAAGGTTCAATCGATCGCTCTGCACGACTTGCTTCGCAAGACAGTCTTCGCCGCTGCCGGGAACGAAGGCACCCGTCCGATTTTTACCGGCTGTTGTTTCGAGGTAAGAGACGAGCTGATTTCAATCGTCGCGACCAATACCCACAGGCTCGCGCTGGCAAAGGGCATACTTTCCGCGACCTATAACGAAGTGTCTTTCGTCGTGCCCGCCGTCACCTTGCGCGACATCATGAATCGTATCAACCTAAATGACAGAGACACTTTTGCCACAATAAACTGCTCAACGCGGTTTGTGACGTTCACGTTCGACAATGCCATCGTGACGGCGCGGCTTATCGAAGGATTGTTCCCGCCCTACGACCGCGTCATTCCGACTTCAAGCATGACGCGTGTCATCGTCGAAACCCAAAAATTTAAAGAGGCAATCGAATTCGTTGCGCTAATGGCAAAGGAAACCGAGTACAACACCGTTAAGCTGGTCTTCAACAACGAGGCTGTTGAAGTTTCGTCCGACTCGCCCGAAATCGGCGACGCGGTTAAAATCATTGACGCGCATATCGAAGGCGACGATTTGGAAATTGCCTTCAACGCCGCGTATATCGTCGACGTGTTGAAAGTTATCGACACCGAGAAAGTCGAACTCACGTTCAATGACCCGTTCAGCCCCGCTGCCATTTTTGAACCCGGAAACGATAATTACATTTACATCGCCACGCCGGTAAGGACTTAAATGCACGTCGGCGAAATCGTCCTAAAGGATTGGCGCAACTTCGCCGCAGAGAGTTTCAGCCCCGACGACGCCGCGAATATTTTTCTTGGACGCAACGCGCAGGGCAAGACCAATATTCTTGAGGCGATTAACTTCGCGTCTCTTTTGCGTTCGCGCGCCGGCAAGGAGTCCGAATTGATTCGTTGGGGGCAACCCGCCGCGCTTGTCCGAATCAAATACGTCAAGGCGGGCATTTCGCACGAGCTGGCAATTGAAGTTTCGACGGAACGCCCGCGCAGAATTTTACTCGACGCAAACCCGATTCGCCCGCGCGAATTAATCGGCAAGCTCAATTCGGTTTTGTTCTCGCCCGAAGATTTGTTCATGTTCAAAGGCGCGCCGACAACGCGCAGAAAATTTTTGGACGCGCAAATTGCTCAAGCCGTGCCGATATATTTTTTGGAGCTGATGAAATACAATCGGCTTGTCGAATTGCGGAACGCTTTGCTGAAAAAAATTCGTGACGGCGCGGCGCGGGCGCAAGAGCTTGACCTTTGGGACGAACAACTTGCCGCCGTTGCCGATAAAGTCATAAGCAAACGACTTGCCGCCGTCGACAAGCTGAACTCGTCGGCGAACGCAATACAACAAAAAATCTCCGCGCACGAAGAAAATTTGTCCGTCATCTACGATCTGCGCGGACTTGAATCGCAACGGGACATCGCGGCGAATTTTCTGCGGACGTTGCGGGAACGACGCTTTGAAGACATTCGGCGCGGCTCGACAAGTATAGGCGCGCACCTGGACGATTTGAAGTTTTTCGTCAACGGGCGGGAGCTGAAACTTTTCGGCTCGCAAGGACAAATGCGCACCGCCGCGCTTGCGTTGAAGCTGTCCGAATTGCAGTTCCTCAAGTCGGAGACGGGCGAATATCCGCTGTTGCTTTTGGACGACGTTATGAGCGAATTGGATTCGACGCGCCGCGAACTTTTGTTGGAGTTCCTGCGCCGCGAACGAATTCAGACGCTGATAACCGCGACCGACAGAGCTTATTTCCCGACGCAACCTTTCGGGAAAATTTTTTTAGTCGAAGCAGGGAGTTTGACGCAATGAACGGCATGGAACGTCTTGTGCATGACAAAATGCGTGCGGCAGGCGCGGACACTTATCAACGGTTCCTTTGCCAAGAAGTGATTCACAACTGGAGCAAGCTCGTCGACGAAGACATTGCCGCGCAGGTAACGCCCGTCGCGCTTGAACACGGCGTGCTTTTCGTCGAAGTGAAGAATTCCGCCTTCAAAGACCAGCTGAAATTTTTCGCCGAAGAAATTATCGACGCAGTCAACGAACACGCGGAGACGCCGCTCGTCAAGGAGATTCGCCCCGCCAAGCCGTTTCAAATCGCCGCCGCGCCGAAGGAAGGGACAAGGGGGCAGGGACAAGGGGTCAGGGGTAAGGGACAAGGGACAAGGGAAACGGTTGACTTCGATACGATAACGTTGACTGCCGAGGAGATTAAGCGTTGCGTGGAACAGGCAGTCGGCTTTGCCAACGACGAATTGCGCCAAACCGTCTTGAATACGCTGTTGTCGCAGGCTCGCGCTCAAAAGTTCCGCCTTGCAAACGGTTGGCACAAATGCGCCGATTGTGACACACTCTGCCCGCCCGAAGAAATTTTTTGCAACGTGTGCAAGATACGGGCGCGCACGGCAATGGTTGAGGAGCTGTATCGGATTTTCTACGACGAGCCCCGGCTGACGACGCGGGACGCTCAAAAAATTTTGCTTGAACGGATGCCGCAAATGCGCGCGGAGTGTTTGCCGGAAGCAGTCGAATCGGCGCGGACTTCGCTGATACAAAAGGTCGCGGCGGGCATTCGTTTCGGCGACGAAGATTCGCCCGACGTGCTGAAATTGGTCGCGTTGCAAAAACGTCTGCCGCCCGACAAAATCACGCCCGCGATAATTCGCCGCACGCTGCTTGATTTGCAGTTCAACTTGCCGAGTCAAGCTTTGCCGCGACGATACGACACGCTTAAGCCGCGCAAATAAAAAAGCCCTCCGCAACGTCAAGGTTGCAGGGGGCTTTTGTTTGTCGCCGATAAATTTTCAATAATCGAACAGGAACACGACTTTCAAATCGTTCAAGAATTTCGTCGCGTGGTTTTCAATCAAAACGCGATTCGAGTCGGGGATACTCACGACGGGATTGCTGTTGAAGTTCTTGACGGCGACCGCCTTGACAACAATCGGGTTGTCGCCGGCGCGGGCAAGACCTTCGTTGTCGACGGCGTAATCAGCCATGCCCAAAGAAATAACCTTGTCGATGTCCAGATTCTTGTGACCGTAAATCTTTGTGCCGTTGACGTTTTCAATGGTGGGGCTCATGACGGGTTGCAAGTCCAAGCCTCTGCAGTCGACGACAAGCCCGGTGTAATCGCCCTGCGCGGCGGACGCGTATTCTTCGACGGATTTCCTGATTATCTGTCGCGGCGCGTTGTAGGCAGCTTGAACGTTTTCGACGACGGGCGTCGCAACGGTGTAAGCGTTCGCCTCCAGCTTTTGCAAAATCAGCGCGTCGAGCGAAGGCACGGACATTCTGGACAGCGGCGAACGATAAGGCGTCGACGGCGCGTTGAACGTGCTTGAAACGCTTGGTTTGTACTGCGACGGCGCAACTTCGTACACGGGTTCGGGGAAGGGCTCAATCGTCGCGTTCTTTTCAAAGACGGCACCCGCCAACGAATCCGTTACGCCGAACAGCGGCACCTGCATGACGATGCGATAACTGCCGTCGCTCAAGAAATTTTCGCTGACGATCTTCGCGCCCTTAATCGTGGCAGAGACGCGCAGTTTAATCACGTCTTTGGTCGTGACCATTTTTTCAACGGTCGTTTCGCCGTCGACGTGCACGCCGTTGACCAGTTCGCCGAGCTTGCGATAAGCGTCCGCCTTGGCAGCCTGCACGGCAAGACCCTTTGCCTGCGTGTAGTTGACGGCGTCCTTGGGCACGATGCCTTCGCCCGTCACGGTGATGACTTTGTTCGTCCAGTCGACGCCCTCGACGTAACCGTTTGCCGTGGACGCGGCGAACCCGACAGCACTCGTGACAAGCAGAATTGCCGCCGCTGCGATTGCCGTTAAAATTTTTGGTAACCTCATGTCAATCAGCCTCCTTTTGGGAAAATTTTATCACATATTAGTTAGACGCGCATTAGGGGCAAAAAAAAACGGCGGAGAATTTTTTCCGCCGCCAACGTTAAGCCGTTTATGTATCACGAAAAAGTTTTCAGACGTTCGCAAGCCTCGATGGTGTTCTCGCGGCTGTTGAAGGACGTTAAGCGCAAGTAACCTTCGCCGCAAGGACCGAAGCCCGCGCCGGGCGTGCCGATGATGTGTTTCGTGCGCAAGAGCTTGTCGAAGAAGTCCCAACTCGACGGCATGTCGTCGGGCGTCTTCAACCAGATGTACGGAGCATTGACGCCGCCGAATGTCTTCAAGCCTGCCGCGCTCAAACTCTCGCGAATAATCCGCGCGTTCTCAAGATAGTAATTCACCAACGCTTTGATTTGCGCCTGTCCTTCGTCGGAGTAAATTGCCTCTGCGCCGCGCTGCGTGATGTAGCTCGTGCCGTTGAACTTGGTGGTATGACGACGCGCCCACAGGTTTTTGAACGGAACGCGTTCGCCCGTCGACGTGGTGCCCGTCAAGCCTTCGGGGATGACGATATAACCGCAACGCGTGCCCGTGAAGCCCGCCGTCTTGCTGAAGGAGCGGAATTCAATCGCAACGTCGCGCGCGCCGTCAATCTCGTAAATGGAGCGCGGAACGTCGGGCTCGGTGATGTAAGCGGCATAGGCGGCGTCGAACAGAATCACGGCGTCGTTTGCCTTCGCGTAGGCAACCCAAGCTTTGAGCGCGTCTTTGCCAAGCACGGTGCCCGTCGGATTGTTCGGCGAGCAAAGGTAAATGATGTCAACTTTTTCGGCAGGCGGTTGCGGCGAAAAATGATTCTCGGCTGTGCAAGGCAGATACGTCACGCCCGCGAAGTGTCCGTCGCTCTGCAAGTCGCCGGTGCGTCCCGCCATAACGTTGCTGTCGAGATAAACCGGATACACGGGGTCGCCGATTGCGATCTTGCTGTCGAGCGCGAAGATTTCTTGAATGTTGCCGCAGTCGCATTTGGAGCCGTCGCTTATGAAAATTTCTTCGGGGCTGACCTTGAGACCGCGACGCGCGTAGTTGAAGTCGGCGATTTTCTCGCGCAGGAAACCGTAGCCCTGTTCGGGACCGTAGCCGCGAAACGTTTCGACTTTGCCCATTTCGTCGGCGGCGCGTTTCATTGCGTCGATACACACTTGCGGAAGCGGGCGCGTCACGTCGCCGATTCCCAAGCGGATGATTTTGGCGTCGGGATTTTCTTTTTGGAATTTGGCGGCGCGCTTGCCGATTTCGGAAAACAGATAGCTGCCGGGGAGCTTCAGATAATTCTCGTTGACTTTTGCCACTGATATAAAACCTCCTTGAAACGTAAATCGCCGTACAGGTTGACCCCATACGACGATTCCGCAACCGCCCGCGAAGGGCGAAACATTTTCTTATGGCGGAGTGAAGAGGATTCGAACCTCCGCGCCGTTTCACCAGCCTACTCCCTTAGCAGGGGAGCCCCTTACAGCCTACTTGGGTATCACTCCAAAATTGTACTGCTTGAAAACCTTGCGTAGATTATCACAACGCCCGCCGCCTGTCAAGACCCGCTTTGAAAGCGGGGGAACAGCGGTCGCGATTAACGTTGCGCTTGATTCGCCGAAATTTTTTCTGTAGAATCGGCTTGCGGCGAGTCCTCCCGCAGAAGGAGGTGATAACCGTGCTTTGTACGTTCCTCGTTACAGTTGCAGCGGGCGTTACGGTACACGTCATCTGCAAATGGCTGGATAAGCATATCAAATGATTACAGCCAAGTAGTTATCGTTAATCTTTAAAACGAGCCGGTACCGAAAGACCCCCGAGCGCCAACTCGGGGGTCTTTTTGCGGCGATACCGTGCTTAGTACGTTGTAAGTCTTTCAACTTAACGTGTGCAGTGTAACACGCCGCCGAAAGTTTTGCAATCGTTCATCGGAAATATTTCGTCACAAGCTCCGCGCGCGCCGCAACCAATGATTCGCGTCGGGCTCGCGCCGTGCCTTTCAGTGCCTCGCAATTCGTCACATACGTCGCAAATTCTTCCTGCAACTCAAGCGGCGGCAACGAGATGGCGGCTCGCCCGATTGTTTGTTTGTTAAGTGTAATCCCTTTGACGGCTCGCATCTGCCCGCGACTCCAATCGCGTCTTTGTAAATAAATTCGCAGATAATCCGCGTTGACAAGATATTTTGTCTTGCTGATAAAAGCGGCAATCGCCTCGTTCGTGTAAATTGCTTCGGACGTTATCGCCGTCCTGCCGATTGTCAGCTTGAAACTCATAATGACGGTGTTCGCAGGGACAAGTTTTATTCCCGTCGCGTCAACTGCTGCTTGAGAAATTTTTTCGGCGGTGTCGCCCGTCAATCTGTCATACTTGCCGAGGTCGCCGACTGAAATCCATTTGTGAACGCCGTCGTTCCAATAAGCGGCGTTATCCCGCGCAGGCGTCTTGCCGATTTGTAAATCGAACAGTTCATCAACCGTTCGCGTCTCAAAATTTTTTCCGTCGAAGAGCGCGGCGAACTTCGCTTTGATGTCGGCGTCGAGGCTTGCAATGGTGTCGTCCTGCGCGGCGATTTTGGCGTCGAGTGCGTTGAATTCGTCGACGATTTGACGCTGCACGTCCGGCGGCGGGAGCGGAACCATAAGCTTTGAATAAAAACTTTCCGGCACGCGCCGATGACCGCTTGCGCCCGTCATATGCGTCTGCGCGACTTTTCTAACGTCTTCGCGATTGAGAAAGACGAAAAGATATTCCGTCAAGATTTTGTCTTGCCGACAGCGGAAAACGTGAAACTCCGTGGAGCCGAAGCCGATTGAATTCGTAAGCCCGCGAGCAATGGCGCATTTGCCGTTCTCCATGCACGGCGTTATTTTCGCGACGATAATGTCGCCTTCAGCGAAATATTTGTAGCCGCCCTTGCGTACTTCGCCGAGCGGTCGAGTAACTTTTTCGGCAATGAAGCCGGCATTGCTGACCGAAGCCATTTCGACGAATGAAACGGGCGTATCGTCGTCAACATTGGCGACTTCGCTTTTCGGAATGTTTATCGCGCAAACGTCTTCGAGCTTGACGAGCGGAAAGTTGCCGCTGTATTCGGCGGGCGCGTAATCGGGACTGCCGAGCGTGATTTTCTTGTTGAAGTCGGCGGCGTTGAAGTCGAGCAGGTCGGCGAGCGGCGCAAAGCGGAAATATTTATCGAGCGAGGGAACTTGAATCTGTTGCCCGTTGAAGGCGGCGCGAACGACGGCGGCAAGAGTGTTGTCGGCGACGCGGTTTGAGTTGTCGAAAAGCAACCCGCCGCGATTCTTGTGAACGATGCCTTCGCGCCCCTTGGCGTTGCTCCAGCCGTAACCGAGAAATTTTTCCTGTTCGTCGTTTTTGTCGGGCGCGGCGATTATCAGCGTTTGTTGGCGATAAGTCAGCGCGAAGTAAATAATTTTTTCGCGTTCGCGTGCGCGGGCTCTGTCGTCGGCTTCGGCAAGTGACTTGCGATAATCGTCGGGCGTGACGCCGATTCTTTTGGTGTAGGCGGCGAAAATTTCTTCCTCTTCGTCGCCTTGTTGAATGGCGTCATTGATGATGATATTCGCGCTGTCGTTGACGAGGCTTGAACGTTCGGGCGGGTCAAAAATCCTCTGCAGGAACAGGACGACGGTATTGGTGCCGGTCGCGCCGAAAGTCTTGCTTCCGAGCTGAACGACGGCACGCAGGTAAAAATTTTTCAGCAACGATTCGCGAGCGGCGACGAAACTTTTTCCGTCCTTGTTCAGGATTGAGCTTGGCAAGATGACGGCGGCAACCCCGCGCGGCTTGACGAGCTGACTGATTCTTTCGGCGAAGAGCGTTTCAATTTCGGAGCCGTCATTAGAAATTTCGTCGAGAATCTTCAATTCGTTGGCAAGCTTGAGGTGCGCCTTGAAGCCCTTGACGGAATAGGGCGGATTGGCAACGAGGATGTCGAACGTGTCGGGCGTGATGTTTTCGTCGGGATAATTTTCGAGCCCGTCGCCGAATTTGATTTTGCCTTCATTGGCACCGTGCATGAAGAGCGAAATTTTCGAGACGCGAGCAAGCCTATCGTCCTTTTCGATGCCGAAGAGTTTATCGCGTTCCCACATGACGGGCGGCGGCAGTTCGTGACGATTAAAACAGTCGTTGACGGCGCGAAAGCCTTCGGTGAGGAAATGCCCCGCACCGCAAGCGTAATCGATAATTTTGGGCGGGTTGGCGTGTTCGTCGCTGAAAATAATTTCGTCGAGCGGCAGGCTGTCCCAAATGAATTGCGCAATCGGCAACGGCGTAAAGAATTGCCCTTCGTCCTGCTTAAAGCCCTTGTCAAGCAACTGTTCAAAGAGGTCGCCGAGCGTCTGCAAATTCGTCGAGCCGATTATGAAATAATTTTGCAACATGCGCACGACTTCGACGAGCACTTTGCCGTTGAGATAGAACAGCTTTTCGTTGTGCACGTCGATAAAGGCAAAGGCGTTGTTGTTAAAAAATTTCAACTTGCGGTAGTCGTCCTTAAATGCGTTGCCGAGCGCATCGCGACGAATCTGCCCGATTTGCTTAAGCAGTTCGTCGACGCGAGAAAGCGGCACATAAGTTATCGGCTCCTTCATGAATTTTTCCATGCCGTCGGCGTAAAGTCGTTGCAGGCGGTCTTGAAAAGTTTCGTAAGTGTCGGAGCCGTGCATGAATTGGAAGGAAACTTCGCCGTCGTCTTCGGTCAGGGTTTCGTCGACGAGCTTGCATATAAACAGCGCAACCAACACGTCGAAAGCGTTTGCTTTGTTTGAAACTTGATTGTGGCGCAAAATTTCTTCAAACTTGTTGACGACGGCATCGTTTTCGCTGAAGTCTTTCAGGTCACGTTTGCGCAAGGGCGGGACGCCGATTTGATAAGCAACGCTCTCTTCGTGAAAGATAACGTCGCCGAAAAATTTTTTCTCGTAACGTTCGCTCCAAACCTTGAAACGTTCGGGGACAGTGTCGGCGTCGCGATAAAGTTCCTTACTGCAGGGGACGCTTGCCGCCGCGAATTTAAGTTCGTCTTTGTCGAAGTCGGAGGCGTAAAGCATGAGCCATTGACAGCTGTTTTCCTGTTGCCAATAGGAAAAAAGTTGTCCGCCGTCGGCAAGCATGTTTTCGAGTTCGTGTTTGAATTCCGCGCCGGCAGTTTTGCATTCAACGATGAACAGTACCTTGCCGTCCTGCGAGACGCAAATATCTGCGCGGCCGCCTTTGGGCGAGTGACCGAGTTGCCAGGCGCGTTCAAGTTCAATATCTTGGGGCTTGTAACCTTTATCGAGGAGACGACAGACGCATTCAAAGACAACGCGATTTTCGTTGTGCGCTTTGTCGCAGGAGGTGTTGCGGTCGCGTCCTTTGACTTGCGCGGGATACGAAAGTTTATTCGCCTTAAGGTCGGCAGTCATTACGACGCCCTCGGCAAAAATTTTTTCGTAACGGTCGCCGCGCAGGGTAAAGCCCATGACTTCAAGAGCTTTGGCAAAATTTTTTTCGGTCAGCAAAGAGGTGCCCCCCTTCCGTCGTTGTTCTTGATTCGCAAAAAATTTTTCTGTAGAATCGGCTTGCGGCGAGTCCTCCCGCAGAAGGAGGTGATAACCGTGCTTACGACATTCATCGTAACTGTCGCAGCAACCGTTGTGGGGAATACGATTTCCTACTTCGTTTGCAAGTGGCTCGACAAGCGCAACACGCGTGCAAGATAAGAGACAGAGCCCGATAGTTATCGTTACCCTACAAAACGAACAGCGTTGAAAAACGTTTGAACCCCCGGCGGCAACCGGGGGTTCTTTTTGCGACTAGTACCGTGCTTACGACCTTAGTGGTCTTTACGACGTTTACAGTTTAACACGCCGCCGAAAATTTTGCAAGGCGCAAATCGAAAAGGACACCGCCCCGAATCGAGGCAGTGCCCTTGAATTTGTCAGTTGTTAAGTTGTCGACGAATTATCTGCCGACCGAACGATTGAGGAGCGGAGCGCGTTCGTAAACGGCGCATTTGCCGAGCTCTTCTTCAATACGGATAAGCTGATTGTACTTCGCCATGCGGTCGGTGCGGCTGAGCGAGCCGGTCTTGATTTGACCGCTGTTGGTGGCGACAGCGATGTCAGCGATGGTAGCGTCTTCGGTTTCACCGGAGCGGTGCGAAGTAACGGTCGTGTAGTTGTGGCGGTGCGCCATTTCGATAGCTTCGAGAGTTTCGGTAAGCGAGCCGATCTGGTTGACTTTGATAAGAATTGAGTTGCCCGCGCCGAGCTTGATGCCCTTTTCGAGGAATTTGGTGTTGGTGACAAAGAGGTCGTCGCCGACGAGCTGGCATTTGTGACCGATTTGTTTCGTGAGTTTGACCCAGCCGTCCCAGTCTTCTTCCGCAAGACCGTCTTCGATTGAGTCGATGTAATACGTATCGACGAGGTGTTCAAGGAAGTCGATTTGCTGTTGAACGTCGAGCTTCTTGCCGTTGGGGTCTTTCAGAATCGGGTGTTTGCCGTTGAGCTGTTTGTAGTCATAGAAGTACTGGTCGCCCTCTTTGACAGCGAATTCGGACGCCGCGCAGTCCATAGCGATTTTGACTTGTTCGCCGGGTTTGTAGCCTGCCGCTTCGATAGCCTTGATGATGGTTTCGAGCGCATCTTCGGTGCCTTTGAGGTTGGGAGCAAAGCCGCCTTCGTCGCCGACAGCCGTGGAAAGTCCGCGACCTTTGAGGATTTTGGCGAGGTTATGGAAGACTTCCGCGCCCATGCGAATGGCTTCGCGAACTGTGGGAGCACCGACAGGACGAATCATGAACTCTTGGAAAGCAATCGGAGCGTCGGAGTGCGCGCCGCCGTTTATGATATTCATCATCGGGACGGGCATCTTGTAGGTGTTGCAACCGCCGATATAGCGATAAAGCGGCAGACCGACAGCTTGAGCACCGGCTTTGGCAGCGGCGAGCGAAACGGCGAGGATTGCATTTGCGCCGAGTTTGCTCTTGGTGGGCGTGCCGTCGAGTTCGATCATCTTGTAATCGAGCGCACGCTGATTGAGGACGCAGTCGCCGACAAGTGCCGGAGCGATGATTTTGTTGAGGTTGTCGACAGCCTTGAGGACGCCTTTGCCCATGTAACGGTTTTTGTCGCCGTCACGCAGTTCGAGAGCCTCGTTCACGCCGGTGGACGCGCCGGACGGAACTGCCGCACGACCGCAAACGCCGTTTTCGAGAATGACATCTGCCTCAACCGTCGGGTTGCCGCGGGAGTCTACGATTTCACGACCGATAATTTTCGCAATTTTTGCCATTTAAAAATCCCCCTTAAATTAAAACTGAGTTAAAAATCCTATTAGCCGCATTATACCATTTCGGGCGCGCTTTGCAAGATATTTTCTAAAAATTTTTAACTTGTCGGAGTCAATCTTTCTTTTTTATTTGTTGCACTTGGATTGTACATTCGCGCAAGAAAAAATCCCCCGATAAATTTCGGGGGGAAAAATTTTTTTACGTGTCGCGCTTAAATGTAGTTGCAGATGATTTCGGTGACTTGCGCGGTGCCGATTTTTTTCAAGCCGTCGGTGTAAATGTCAGCCGTGCGCCAGCCGTCGGCAAGCGTCTTGTCAATCGCGCTTTCAATTGCTTTGGCGGCCGCTTCTTCCTTCAGGCTGTAACGCAACAACATAGCCGCGCTTAAGATGGTGCCCATCGGATTGGCAAGATCTTTGCCGGCAATGTCGGGCGCGGAGCCGTGAATCGGTTCGTAAAGGCTTGTGAGTTCGCCGATTGACGCGCTGGGCATCAAACCAATCGAGCCGCCGATAACCGCCGCCTCGTCGCTTAGGATGTCGCCGAAGATGTTGTTCGTTACGATAACGTCGAATTGTTTCGGGTTCAAGACGAGTTGCATTGCCGCGTTGTCAACGTACAGGTGATTCAGTTCGACGTCGGGATAAGACTTTGCCACGTCGACGACTACCTTGCGCCACAAACGACTTGCCGCCAGGACGTTCGCCTTGTCGACCGAAGTGACAGAGCCGCGACGGAGCCGAGCCGTTTCAAACGCGAGCTTGGTGATTCGTTCGATTTCAGGCACGGAGTAAATTTCGGTGTCCCACGCCTGTTCGACGCCGCCTTTGGTTTCCGATTCGCAACGCGGGCCGAAGTAAATGCCGCCGACCAATTCGCGGACGATGAGCAAATCAGAACCGCCAACGAGTTCGGGCTTGAGCGGCGACGAATTAATCAGTTCGGGATAAACTTTCGTCGGGCGCAGGTTCGCGAACAGACCCAAACCTTTGCGCAAGCCGAAGATGGCTTTTTCGGGGCGCAGGTGCACGGGCAAGCTGTCCCACTTCTTGCCGCCGACCGCGCCGAACAAAACGCCGTCAGCCTGCTTGCAAGCGTCAAGAGCTTCGTCTGTGAGCGGCGTCCCGAATTTTTCGTAGGACGTGCCGCCCGCGTCGCGATAATCGTATTCCAAACCGAGCTTGAATTTTTCGTCGACGCGCTTGAGGACTTTGACGGCGGACGCGGTTATCTCTTGCCCGATACCGTCGCCGGGTATGACAATGATTTTTTTCATGATGTGAGCTCCTTATTTGCCCGCGAGAATTTTGTAACCGTTAATGCGTTCTTCGGCGTCGTGTTGCGTCTTTTCAAAGAGAGCCTGCGCGGCGTCAGGGAAGTTGCGTTTCAAGGACGAGTAACGGACTTCGCCCATAAGGAATTCTTGGAACTTGCTGAAGTCGGGCTCCTTGCTGTCGAGCGTGAAAGGATTCTTGCCCGCCGCGACGAGTTGAGGATTGAAACGCCAATTCGCCCAATAGCCGCATTGAACGGCGAGCTTGCCTTCCAACTGCGAAGAGCCCATGCCCTTGCGTATGCCGTGATTGATGCAGGGCGCGTAGGCGATAATCAGCGACGGACCGGGATAAGCTTCCGCCTCCGTGACGGCCTTGAGCAGTTGATTCTGGTCGGCACCCATTGACACTTGCGCGACGTAGACGTAGCCGTAAGACATAGCCATCTTGCCGAGGTCTTTTTTCTTGGTGCGCTTGCCGGTCGCCGCGAATTGCGCGATAGCCGCAGCCGGTGTCGCCTTCGACGCTTGCCCGCCCGTGTTGGAATAAACTTCCGTATCGAATACAAAGACGTTGACATCTTCGCCGCTTGCCAACACGTGGTCGAGCCCGCCGTAGCCGATATCGTAAGCCCAGCCGTCGCCGCCGAGTATCCATTGCGAACGCTTAACGAAAAAGTCGCGGTTGTCGTAGATTTTGTTAAGCAGTTCGTCCGAGTCCTTTTGAGCGGCAAGCAACGCCGTCAACTTGTCTGCGCGGTCGCGAGTGTTTTCGCCGAGGTCGCGATTGTCGCGCCAATCGGTCATTGCGGCTTTGAGTTCGTCGCTTATGTCGAGGGCAAGGGCTTGTTCGATTTCGTTCGCCAACATTTCGCGAATCGCCTTGACGCCGAGGAACATGCCCAAGCCGTATTCGGCGTTGTCTTCAAAGAGCGAATTGCCCCAAGCAGGCCCGTGACCTTTGAAATTTTTGGTGTAGGGCATTGCCGGTGCCGACGCGCCCCAAATCGACGAACAGCCCGTCGCGTTGGCAACCATCATGCGGTCGCCGAAAAGTTGCGTCAAAAGTTTCGCGTAAGGTGTTTCGCCGCAGCCCGCGCAGGCTCCGCTGAATTCAAACAGCGGCTTTTCAAACTGACTGCCGATAACGGTCGTCTTCTTCGTGGGATTTTCTTTCGCCGCGAGCTTGACGCCGTAATCGAAAATTTTCTGCCGAGCCATCGCCTTATCGTCGAACTTGACCATAGTCAACGCCTGCTTCGGACAAACCTGCGCGCAGTTGCCGCAACCGAGGCAATCGTAAGTTGAGACGGCGATTGTCACGTCGTACTTGCCGCGCGAGATTTTCGACGGGATTGATTCAAAACCTTCGGGCGCGTCTTTGCGTTCGTCTTCGGTCGTGAGAATCGGGCGGATGGCGGCGTGCGGGCAAACGAACGAACATTGATTGCAGCCGATACATTTTGACTTGTCCCACGCGGGAACTTTGATGGCAGTGCCGCGTTTCTCGTAAGCCGTGCCGCCGACGGGGAATGTGCCGTCCGCCAAGCCGACGAATTTGCTGACGGGCAGGTTGTCGCCTTCCTGACGATTCATGACGTTTTGGATGTCGGTTATGAATTCGGGCGGGTCGATTTGTTTCAAGTTGCGATTCATGCTTGTGTCGTCGACGTCCCAACCGGAAGTGTCGACTTTGTGCAAAGCTTCAATGCCCTTGTCGATTGCGCCGCAGTTCATGTCGACGACGTTCTGACCCTTCGAGCCGTAAGATTTTTCCACGGCGTCTTTGAGGTATTTAACGGCGTCGTCGAGCGGAATGATGTTTGCGAGCTTGAAGAACGCCGCCTGCATGACCATGTTGAAACGTCCGCCGAGTCCGAGTTCGCCCGCGATTTTCACGGCATTGACGGTGTAGACTTGAATATCGTTGTCCTTGATGTAGTGTTTCATGTAGGGCTTGAGTTTGTGACCGAGTTTTTCGTCGCTCCAGTCGGTGTTAAGCAGGAAGGTGCCGCCGCGTTTCAAGCCCGCGATTAAGTTGTAGTGGTGGACGTAGCTTTTCTGCGAGCAGCTGACGAAATCGGGCTTGGTAATCAGATACGGCGACGTTATGGGCAACTTGCCGAAGCGCAAATGGCTCATGGTGATGCCACCGGATTTTTTGCTGTCGTAAGCAAAGTAAGCCTGCGCGTAAAGGTCGGTGTTGTCGCCGATGATTTTAATCGCCGATTTGTTTGCGCCGACGGTGCCGTCCGAGCCGAGCCCCCAGAACTTGCAAGCGGTCGTGCCTTCGGGTGTCAAGTCAACGTCGTGGTGCGCGGCAGTGAGCGATTTGTTTGACACGTCGTCGTTTATGCCGATAGTGAAGCCGTTGAGCGGCGAATCCTTTTTGAGTTCGTCGAAGACCGCAAGCATTTGGTCGGGCGTGGTGTCCTTGCCGCCGAGCCCGAAACGTCCGCCGACGATAACGGGTTTGTCCGCCACGTCATAGAACGCCGCCTTGACGTCCGTGTACAACGGTTCGCCGACGGAGCCGCTTTCCTTCGTGCGGTCGAGGACTGCGATTTTCTTGACGGTCTTGGGTATCGCGTTGAGGAAGTGTTTGACGCTGAACGGACGATACAAATGCACGCTGACGACGCCGACTTTTTCGCCACGCGCGTTGAGGTAAGCCGCCGCCTCGTTCGCCGTCTGACAGCCCGAACCGATAGCGATAATGACGCGTTCGGCATCGGGCGCGCCGCTGTAGTCGAAGACGTGATGAACGCGCCCCGTAACCTTCGCCACGTCCGCCATAATTTCTTCGACTATGTCGGGCAGGCGGTCGTAGTTGTTGTTGACGGTCTCGCGAATCTGGAAGTACACGTCGGGATTGGTCGCGGTGCCGCGCATGACGGGATGATCGGGATTCAACGCGTTGTGACGGAATTTATTCACCGCGTCGAAGTCCAACAGCTTTGCCAGGTCGGCGTAGTCAATCATTTCAATCTTTTGAATCTCGTGCGACGTGCGGAAGCCGTCAAAGAAATTTATGAACGGAATGCGCCCTTTAATCGCCGCGAGGTGCGCCACTGCCGACAAGTCCATGACTTCCTGCACACTGCTTTCTGCGAACATTGCGCAACCCGTTTGCCGCGCCGCCATAACGTCTTGGTGGTCGCCGAAGATTGACAGCGTTGACGTCGCCAGTGCCCGCGCAGATACGTGGAAGACGCCGGGGAGCATTTCGCCCGCGATTTTGTACAGGTTGGGAATCATGAGCAGGAAGCCTTGCGACGCCGTGTAGGTCGTCGTGAGTGCGCCCGCCTGCAACGAGCCGTGTACCGTGCCCGCCGCGCCGCCTTCCGATTGCAATTCAATCAAGCGCACTTTCTGCCCGAAAATATTTTTGACGCCGTGTGCCGCCATGACGTCCACGTCTTCAGCCATAGGCGACGACGGCGTTATCGGGTAAATCGCGGCCACGTCCGTGAATGCGTAGGATACATACGCCGCCGCCTGATTGCCGTCCATCGTCTTCATTTTCTTGCCCATAAGCTATCAAAGCTCTCCTCTCAAACATTGGAAATTGAACATTGCACGCGATTATAGCACGCCGCTATAAAAAAGTAAATCGCGCCGCATATGTTGAAAATTTTCTTGCAATCGCCGCGACTGCAATTTATAATGACCGAAAAAATTTTTGGAGGCGATGCCGCGTGCAAGCAGGTGAATGTACTTTTACGAAGTTCATTTCGGGCGAAGTAACTTTGGTAATTCCTGTCTATCAGCGTAACTACGATTGGCGCAAGGCGAATTGTGAGCAGTTGTTCAACGATATTGTCGGTATCATTAGAAACAAAAAACCGCATTTTATCGGGACGTTCGTCTATCAACACGAAGTCGCCGGCGTCGGCGCGCCGCAGGAATACGTTATAATCGACGGACAACAGCGAATCACAAGCATTATTCTGTTCGCCAAGGCTCTTTATGATTTAACGGACGACGCGGACTCAAAAAATGATATGCGGACGAAATTTATCAAACACACTACGGGCAAAAATATCAGAAACAAATGCCGTCTGCGCCCAAACGAATTCGACCGCGCCACTTTTGAAAAGCTGATGGCGGACGACGGCTTTGACGAAAGTGATTTCTCCGAGCCCGAAAAAAATTCTCCGATGTATTTGAATTATCGATTTTTCCGCGAGAAAATCGGCGCGTCGACTCTCACGCATGAAGATTTCTGCGACGCAATAGACCGGCTCAATGTCGTCAGCATTTTGCTCAAGGAAGAGAATCCGCAAGAAATTTTCGAGTCGCTCAACTCAACCGGGCTTGACTTAACCAAAGCCGACTTAATCCGAAATTTTTTGCTCATGCCGCTAAGCTACGATTTGCAGGAAAATCTTTACAAAACTTACTGGCTGAAAATGGAAAAACTCTTGCGCCCGTCCGACAACGTGGAAAAATTTTTGGTGCAATATCTTATAACCAAGCGCAAATCCGATTCTGTTATGGAGACGAAAAAGCAACGCCTGAGCAATCGCAATCTTTACGCGGTGTTCAAGGAATATTTCAGCGAAAATTACAGCGAAGCCGAGTCTTGTTTGAAAGAAATGTATCGCTACGCAAAATTTTTCCGCCGCGTCATCTTCAATGACGAAACCAAGTTCGCCAACCTTTTCGCGCTTGACAAAAAATTTTACGAGTTGACTTTTCTGCTCAAAGCCGACAACGCACCGATTATCCTGATGTATCTGCTCGACCGTTATGAACAAAATCACTTCGACGAGGCAACGTTTATAAAATTTGTCGACGCGCTGATCTCGCTTGTGTTCCGCGCTAAAATTTGCAAGAACAGCGGAATAACTTCGCAATTCGCCGGCAATGTGCTGGCGCGCCTCGACAAAGAAAATCCTTTGACCGAAAAAGCTTTTTGGCAAGCGATAACCTTCGGCAAAGGGCGATACGCTTTCCCGGACGACAAAGACTTTCAGGCAGCTTTGGTCGGCAACAATTTGTATGAAACGATAAAAAGTGACGGTTGCAGATATTTGCTTTACTCTTTGGAGCGAGCGGCGCAAACAAAAGAGTTGCCGTCTTATTCGGAGGCAACTGTCGAACACATTTTGCCGCAAAAGCTCAATGTCGCTTGGGAAAATTATTTGGCAACTCACAACGATAATTCGGCGCACGAGATTTTGCTCCATACACTCGGCAACTTGACTCTCACCGCTTACAATACGGAACTCGGCAACAAAGAGTTTGACATCAAGAAAGAATTTTATTCGCAATCAAATTATCCCGGCACGCGAGCCTTGGCAGAGTGTTCGGATTGGACGAGCAAACAGATTCAGGCGCGGGCAAAAAAAATGGCGGCGATTGCCGTCAAAGTTTGGACACTTCCCGAAGAATTAAATAAGGCTTTGCCGAACATGAACGAAACGCTCACACTGGATTCGGACTTCGACGCGTTGAAAGGGACGCACCCCGCAACGTTGTCTGTCTGCGGCACGGAAATGAAAATGCCGTACTGGAAATGGATGTTGCGCGAAATTGTTCGGCAACTCTACGCGCTTGACGGCGACACCTTCCGACGCGCGACGCAACTTGAAAACGTTCCCAAGAGTTTGTTTCCGACCGAGCCGACGGATTTTGAAATCGCCGACGGCTTTTACATGGATACGGGCTTTTCGACGAAGGATTGCTTAAGAATTGCAAAGCTCCTTACGGAAAATTTCGACCGTGTTGGCGACACCAACGTCAAGGACGAAATTTGGTTCACTATCAAACCTCAATCGGAATAAGCACGTCGCCGAGATCCTCCGATAAAAAATTCGCGGCAGTCAAATCGTTCAGCTCCGTCAAAAAGCTTTCGACCTGCGCGGGCAACAATAAAATTTCCAGCGTCACGACATCGGCGTAATCGGTGCCCGTGACGCGGATTTTTTTGTTGCGCAAATAATTTTCGACCGTGGCAAGGAAATTGTATTCGAGCGTCAAGGCGAGCCGCTTGAACGTCGTCATCTGCACTTGACGGGCGGCGGTCAATCCAAGGGCGGCGGTGTGCGAATACGCGCGAATCAGCCCGCCCGCGCCGAGCTTTATTCCGCCGAAGTAACGCGTCACGACAACCGCGCAGTTAGTCAAGCCGTTCTTTTTTATCGCCTCAAGAATCGGATTGCCGGCAGTGCCGCCGGGTTCGCCGTCGTCGTTCGATTTTTGTTTGTCGCCGCGTTCGCCCAAAACCCACGCTGAACAATTATGCGTTGCGTCAAAATATTTTTTGCGAATCGTCAGCACGAAGTCGCGCGCCGCCTCCTCGTTGTCGACGTGACGGACATGCGCCAAGAATTTCGACTTGTTCACCTCGTAAGCCGCGCCGTAAATCTCTCCGTCCGCTATCGTTTTAAAATTCGTCATGCTCTCACCTCAAAGCAGAAAGTCCGCGAAGACTGCGTTGCCCAAAGCCATGCCGCGTGCCGTCAGAAAAATTTTGTCGCCGTCGACCGCAAGCAAGCCGCGCCGTCTGTTGTCGTCAATCGCCGCGCCGAACACGTCAAAGATATTCGCGCCGAATTTTTCTGCAAAGACCCGCGCGGAAATGCCGTCGGTCATGCGCAAGCCGAGGAAACAAAATTCTTCCATTGCCGCACGTCGCGTGACGACCTCTTCGACCGTCGAGACGCTCAAGCCCGCGTTAAGCCGTTCAATGTAAGTCGCAACGTCGCGCACGTTTGAAGTCCTAAGCTTGCCGTCGAAACCGTGCGCGCCCGCTCCGAAGCCGAAGTATCGCTTGCCCGTCCAGTATCCGACGTTGTGGCGGCTGAAAAAATTTTCGCGAGCGAAGTTGCTGATTTCGTAGCGTTTGAAGCCGAGCGCGGGCAACGTCGTCGTTATCAAGTCGTACATATCGGCGGCGGTGTCGTCGTCGGGCAAGGCAAGCCGTCCTGCGCGGGCGAGCTCAAAAAATTTCGTGCCGTCTTCGACTTCAAGACCGTAAAGCGACACGTGCTGAACGCCGAGCCCGTCGATACGCTCCAAGTCGCGGCGAACGTCCTCAAGCGTCTGATTCGGCAAGCCGTACATCAAATCGACGCTCACATTGGCAAAAAAAATCTTCGCAAGCTCAACGGTTTGAATAGCCGCCCGCGAATCGTGTATCCTGCCCAAAATTTTCAACAGCGCGTCGTTGAAGCTCTGCACGCCCAAGCTCAGCCGATTGAAGCACAAAGACTTCAGCCCGCGCAGATAAGTCGCGTCGACCGTGCCGGGATTCGCCTCAATCGTAATCTCCGCGTTGTCGTCGACCGTGAACGCTGTCCGAAGTGCGCCGATAATTTTTTCAAGCTCGGCAAGCGTCAACGTCGTGGGGGTGCCGCCGCCGAAGTAAATCGTTTCGACCGCCGAATCATCGCCGCGCAGATTGATTTCACGCGTCAAAGCGTCGACGTAAGCCGCACGCTCCGCCGCCCCGCCGACTTTGGAGTTGAACGCGCAGTAATGACATTTCCGCACGCAAAACGGTATGTGAACGTAAATCATCATGCGTTGCCTTTTGAACGGTTGTGCGCCTTGCACAGCATTTGACAATTCGCCGCAGTCGTATCGCCGCCTTTGCTCCAAGCCGTCACGTGATCGGCGTCCATTTCTCTCAACGCCCAAATTTTTCGTGAACGTGAGCCGCCCGCCGCCGCGCACATCGGACAATTCGACACGCCCGCTGCCTGCGCGGCTTTCGTCTGTTTGTCGTAGACCGTGCGCTTGACCGCGTCCTTGAAATAACGAATCTGCAAAAGGTTCGTCAGCTCGCGCCCGCTCAAAAGATATTCGTAAATGCCGCGCTTGCTCGTGATAACGTCGTCGTCCTGCGCAAAGAGTTCGTCGACTTCGGCGGCAAGTTTCGTCGCGTCGTAAGTGTTCGCGTGATACGTTTCGTAAAGCCGTCCCCAATCAAGCCCGCACATTTCGTCGCGCAGGTTCGGGAAGACCGCACGCGCCCAATCAATCACCGCCGCGAAATAATTTTCAAGCTCGGCAATGTCGCCGTTGTCGCGGTGTGCGCTCATGTAAGCCGCAACCTTTTTGTCGTCCGAAGACTTAACGACCCACTCAAGAGCCGTCCGCAAAAGTTCTTGACGCTTGACGTTGCCGCGAACGAAATTTTTCCACACGTAAAGATTTGAATTCGTGCTGTTGCTGAAGACCGCCTTCGCCGCCGTGACGAACGCGCCCGAATAAACCGCGTTGTCGATTTCCTGCTTGTTAAGCTCAATGCCCGAAATGTTTATCGTCCGATACCACGCTTTGATTTCCGATTCGGTGCCCTCGCAGATGTAAATAGTCAGCGGCGTCGCCAAAAATTTTTCGCGCTCGGCGGCGGGCAACGTCCTGAAGTAATGCGGAAAGCCGTGCGCGTCTTCGACGGAGAAATAATTTTTCGTGAAGCGTCCAAGGCTTGTGATTCGCTGTTGACCGTCCAAGACTTCAAACCTGTCGGCGTCGGTTTGCGGCTTGTTGAAATACAGAAGCCCTATCGGGTAGCCGCGCAGTACCGAATCAATGACGTCGTGTTCGCGCTTGCCGTTTTGCTCCGCGTAAAGATAATGCCGCTGATATTCCGGTTGAATCGTCAGCTTGCCGCCCAAGCCGTAAAGCTCTTTGCCCTCCGCGTCGCTGAACTCGAAGCCCGCGCAGATGTCCCGAACCGTCCAATCCGTCCGCAGTGTCGTATTCATTGTTGTCGCCTCCGTATAAACAGCCGCTTGTAAATTTCTCGTCCGTTAATGCGGGCATTCCACGTTTCGCCTTTTATGTGACAATCCGGCGCACCGTGATTATATGAAATGCCCAGCAGTTCAAATTGTTCGGGGCAAAATTTATCGAGGAAAGTAATCGGCACGCCCATGACGCCGTCGTAGTCGCGGGGGATGGCGTCGGTGGCGGGCACTTCTATTGCGTCGTAGTTGTCATAGCGTTGAAAGCCCGTGTCGCGAACTTTCGGGTGGCATTGTTCGCAGTCGGCGTAAGTCATGAGCCGCAACGGTTGATGTCGCCGCCCGTGTTCGATATTCGTCAGCCAAAGGCATTGATTGGTAGCGACGATACGGTTGCCGTCTTCGTCGACGCGAGCCTCCGTGCCGTAAAGTTCGTAACCTTCGGGAACGAGAAAACCCGAAATCCATCTGCCCATGCCGTTGCCGAGCCAGATTTTATTTTCCTTAATCAGCGGGAAGACTTCCTTGTAGGTGATACAGTTGATGTTGCCGATGATGAGAAATTTCTTGCCGGCGTCGAGAATCCACTTGAGGAAGTCGCGAAACATGCTGAAGGGCGGGTTGGTTATGATAACGTCGGCTTGGTCGCGCAGGCGTTTTACTTCGTTGGAGCGAAAGTCGCCGTCGCCGTCGAGGTATCGCCAATTCTTGAGCGGGTCGAATTCGTGTTTGACGTTGGCGAAGTCTTCGGCTTCGAGCGTATAAATTCTTCCGTGATGAAAATCCTTTGACGCGTCGAATTGCGGCAGGTCGTTTTCGTCGAAAAGGTTGCGCATGGGCTTGTAGATAAATTTTTTCTTTTCGGCGGCGTAACTTGTGGAGATGAGTTTCTTCAAGCCGTAAAGCCCGAAGTTTGCCGCGAAAAACTTTGTGAAGTTGCTGAATTCGGGGTCGTCGCACGGCAGCAGGACGGTCTTGCCGCGCAGAAAGTCGTTGTCGTATTCGTAATAGCAATTGAGTTCGCGCTGGATGTCGCCGTATTGCGTATAAAATTCGTCGTTCTTGCCCTGCGCGGCGGCGTTGAGATTTCTGTTGCCCGCCATAGCTCGTCACTCCTCATCACCGACGGTAAGGACAGCCATGAACGCTTCTTGCGGGAGTTCGACGCTGCCGACAGCCTTCATGCGTTTCTTGCCGGCTTTCTGCTTTTCAAGGAGTTTGCGCTTGCGAGAGACGTCGCCGCCGTAACATTTCGCCAACACGTCCTTGCGGCGCGCCTTGACGGTTTCGCGGGCGATAATCCTGCCGCCGATAGCCGCTTGAACGGGAATGTCGAACAGCTGTTCGGGGATGATACGCTTGAGCTTGAGCGCGAGAATCCGCCCGATTTTGGCGGCGCGCGTGCGGTGAACGATTGAACTCAGCGCGTCAATCAAGTCGCCGTTCAACAGGATGTCAAGCTTGGCAAGGTCGCTTTCCTTGTAGTCGCTCAGCTCGTAGTCAAGGCTTGCGTAGCCGCGCGTCATCGATTTGAGCTTGTCGAAAAAGTCGTAGATGATTTCGTTGAGCGGCATTTCGTAGACGATCATGACGCGTGTCTTGTCGATATAGTCCATGCTCTTGTAGGTGCCGCGCTTGTCGCGACAAAGCTCCATGACCGCGCCGATATAGTCGCTCGGCACAATGACGGTCGCTTTGACCATGGGTTCTTCGATAAATTTAATTTCGGTCGTGGGCGGCAAGGCGGCGGGGTTGTCAATCGAAATGACCTCGTCGTTGGTTTTGTGCACGCGATAGACGACGCTCGGCGCAGTGGTGACAATTTTCAGCTTGTATTCGCGTTCAAGCCGCTCCTGAATAACGTCCATGTGAAGCAGTCCCAAAAAGCCGCAACGGAAACCGAAACCCAATGCGGCGGACGTTTCGGGCTCGTAAACAAGCGCGGCGTCGTTGAGCTGAAGTTTTTCCAGCGCGTCTTTCAAGTTGTCGTAGTCGACGCTGTCGGTCGGGTACAGTCCGCAGAAAACCATCGGCACGGGCGCACGATAGCCCGCCAATGCCCGCGCAGGTTTTTGGGCAGTGGTGACGGTGTCGCCTACGCGAACGTCGCGCACGTCTTTGAGACTGCCGCAAATGTAACCGACTTCGCCCGCGCGGAGTTCGTCAAGTTCAGTCATGTTCGGCGCGAAGATACCGAGTTCGGTCGCCTCGAATTCCTTGCCCGTCGCCAAAAGTTTGAGCTTGTCGCCTTTGCGAACGGTGCCGTCGAAAATTCTTACGTGAGCAACCGCGCCCTTGTACGAGTCGAAATACGAATCGAATATCAACGCTTGCAAAGGTTTGGTCGCGTCACCTTCGGGCGGCGGGATTCGATTGACGATTGCCTCCAAAATTTCGTCGACACCTTCGCCGGTCTTCGCGGAACATTTCACGGCGTCGCTTGCGTCCAGTCCGACAGCCTCTTCGATTTCTTCGCGGGCGCGTTCGACATCTGCGCTGGGCAAATCGATTTTGTTGATGACAGGCACGATTTCAAGATCGTGTTCAAGCGCAAGGTAGACGTTCGACAGCGTTTGAGCCTCGACGCCCTGGGTTGCGTCCACGACGAGCAATGCGCCTTCGCACGCCGCCAAACTGCGTGAGACTTCGTAAGTGAAGTCAACGTGCCCGGGCGTGTCGATAAGATTTAGCAGATAAGTTTCGCCGTCGCGGGCGGTGTACTTCAGGCGGACGGTCTGCGCCTTGATTGTGATGCCGCGTTCGCGTTCCAGCTCCATGTTGTCCAAAAATTGTTCGTTCATCTCGCGCTTTTCGACGGTGCCCGTCATTTCGATTAGGCGGTCAGCCAAAGTCGATTTGCCGTGATCTATGTGCGCGATGATTGAAAAATTTCTAATCTTGTCGTTCAAAAGGTTATTCCCTCCTCCGATAATAGAAATTAATTATAACGTTCGATTCGCGCCTTTGTAAACGCCGCCGCCGCAAAAAAATATCCCCGATTGGTCGTCGAGGATATTATTCGCGTTGGCAAATGAAAAGGCACCTCCGACGGTCGCCGTGAAGGAAAATTTTTTGGCGCGTCGAAAATTGCCGAAAAAGTTTTAACAGAGAGGAACGAAACACATGGGGGCTAACGATGAGGCAATCAAGGAGGCGTTGAAGAAACTGCGCCTGAACCAAGCGAAACAGAAAGCGCAAGACGACGCGGCGATTAAAAGAGCCCTCGTCACGATAAAAGTCTTCGGCGTGGGCGGCGGCGGCAACAGCGTCCTCAAACGCATTGCCGAAAGCGATTTTCTTGCGATTGATTTGGTCGCGGTCAACACCGATTCGCACGCGCTGAGCTTTTCAAACACCGACAAGATTAAAGCCGTGCAAATCGGCGCGGAACTGACCAAAGGTCGCGGGACGGGCGGCAGTGTCGCTTTGGGCGAACAGGCTGCCAAAAATGACGCCGAACGCCTCAAAACCATGATGACGGGCGCGGATATGATTTTCATAACGGCGGGCATGGGCGGCGGCACAGGCACCGGCGCGGCTCCGATTGTCGCACGACTCGCCAAGGAACTCGGCATGTTGACGGTCGGCGTCGTCACGTTGCCTTTCAGCTTCGAAGGTCGTCGCAAACAGCGCATCGCCAACGAAGGTATCGTAAAAATGCAATCGTACATGGACGCGCTAATCGTCGTCAAAAACGATAACCTTATGAAGCTCCCCGAAAACAAAGACATCTCCATGGTCGACGCCTTCCGTGCCGCCGATTCAGTCCTGCGCCAAGCGATTCGTTGCGTCGCCGAACTCATCTTGACTATCGGCGTGATTAACGTTGACTTCGCCGACATGACGACGATTTTCCGCCAGAGCGAATCCAGCGACGCGTTATTGGGCATCGGTCGCAGCAAAATCAGCGCGGTTAAAGCCGTGCAAGAGGCGATTCAAAGCCCGCTTATCGACAAGTCGCTCAAGGGCGCGCGCGGTATTATCCTCAACATTACGGGCGACGAGACGCTTCCGATTCACGACGTCAACGCCGCCGCAAGTTACATTTTCAGCCAGACCGAAGACGACGTGAACATCATCCTCGGCACGGTTATCGATAAGAGCATGAACGGAATGATTCAGGCGACGATTATCGCGACGGATTTCGCCGACAGCCTTGCGCTCAAGTCGCCGACGGTCGAAGTCCCCAAGTCGACGGTAACCGTGTCGAAGGGTTTCAACTTCGAGCCGCCCAAGTCGCCCGCTCCTCCGCAAAGCAATTTCCAAATGCCGACGTTCAATTTCCGCCCGCGTGACAACAAATGAACGACGACAGATTTCACAGGCTCAAGCTTTTAATCGGCGCGGAGAACGTTGCCAAGCTTAACGCGTCGACGGTCGCGGTATTCGGCGTGGGCGGCGTCGGTTCGTTCGCTGTCGAGGCTTTGGCGCGTTCGGGCATCGGGCATTTGATTTTAATCGACAAGGACGACGTTGACGCCACGAACATCAATCGGCAACTGCACGCGCTCACGTCGACGGTCGGCAGGTCGAAAGTCGAAGTCATGCGCGAACGAATTCACGACATCAATCCCGCCGCGCAGATCGACGCGATTCAGAAATTTTTATTGCCCGGCGAGCCCGTCGAGGATTTTTTTATTTGCCGATACGATTACGTCGTCGACGCGATTGACACGCTGACCGCGAAAATTTTTCTGGTCGAAGAGTGCACGCGGCGCGGCGTCAAAATTATTTCGAGCATGGGCGCGGGCAACAAGCTTGACGCGACACGATTCAAGGTCGGCGACATCTTTCAAACGACGACAGACCCCGTCGCCAAAATCATGCGCAAGAAACTCAAGGAACGCGGCATTGCACGCTTAAAAGTTGTTTGGTCGGACGAGCCGCCGCGCCCCGTCAAAAATTTTATCGGCAGCGTCGCGTTCGTGCCGAGTGTCGCCGGCTTGATTATGGCGGGCGAAGTCGTCAACGATTTAATCAGCGCAAAATAAAACGCCCCGCGCCGAATCCGGGGCATTACAGATTCCGAATCAAAAATTTTTTCTAAGGTAGTCGACAATGATTTCGCCGATTATTTTTTTGCCGCGCAGGGCGGGATGCAAACCGTCGGGCGTGAATTCGGCGCGCAGGTATCCGAACTCGTCGGTAAGCGCGGGCGCAACGTCGATAAAGTACGGCGTGCGCATTATCCAAAAGTTGACTTTCTCGCGCTCCTGCCGCCAATCGCCGTCGGTCAAATGAATTCCTCTGCTGCGAATAAGTTCGGGATTCATCGAAGTCAGCGTGCAAAAGACGGGCGTCATGTCGTTGGCAAGGCATTTGTCGCGAATCGCCTCAAGATTTTTTATGACGGCTTCGGCGGCGGCTCCCGTGCGAATGTCGTTAATCCCCGCCATGATAAGCAACACCTGCGGCTTGAACGGCAGAACGTCGTTGTCGAAACGGTCAAGCATCGTTTTCGTGGTGTCGCCGCTGCGCGCCAAGTTTTTAATCGGCACGTCGCAATAAGTTTCCCATTGGCAAGAAAGCTGTCCTGCGGGAATGTAAGCCGCGCCGCCGTGACTGATACTGTCGCCGAGCACCGCGTATTTGACGGGCGCAGTCACCGTGAAAAATTTTTTCTCCGACCAATCGCTCAACGGCTTGCGGTTCCTGTCGACAACGCGCACTTGCCAATAATATTCGCCGGGCTCCGTGAAGGGCGTCCAATCCGTCATGCGATCGAAACCCTCCGTGTTTAACAGTTCGCGGACGATTTTGTCGCGCGCCGCCTCAACTTTGACGACCTGCACCATGTAGAATTCGGTCTTCGGTATAGGCTGCCAAGAGTACGTCGGGTAAAGCTGCGCGAAGTCCATTTGCTCAAATTCGGCGGTCAGCACGGGGCGCGGAAATTTTTTCGCTTCGACGACGCCGCCGCCCAACAGCACGCACGCCGACAAAATCAGCGGCAAAAATTTTTTCATCTGCAATGTTGATTCCTCGTTCCGTTACAGCGGTTGCTTGCAAAAATCTACGAACGCCTGCGCGGCTTTGGAGACGTAACGATCTTTTTTCCACGCCAGCCCGATGTCGACGTAAATCGGCTCACTGAACGGGACGGCTTTCAGTCCCAGAGTGTCGTCGCAAATGAAGTCGAGCAGGAAGGCGATTCCGACTTTGTGAGCGACTAGACCCTTTATCGTGACGATTTGCCCCGATTCGAGGACGGTGCGCGGCGTGATTTTCAGCGCGGACAATTTGCTTTGCACGACTTCGCGAAGATACGAGCCTTCTTTCATCATGATTAAATCGGCACCGGCAATGTCTTTGGGCTTAATCGCGTCCTTGGCGGCGAGCGGGCTGTCTTCCGCCACGCAAACCATAAGTTGCTTGCGTATCATCTTCAAGACGTTCAGATTCGGCGCGGCGTCGGGCACGATTATGATTCCGAAGTCGAGTTCGTCGCTTTCGAGCTTTTCGCGAATCGTCAGCGAGCCTTCCTCGTAAAGCAAAACGTCAAGCTTTGGGTGCAGGCGACGAAAACCCGAAAACACTTTCGGGAACAGATACGCGCCCATCATCGGCGGGATTCCGATTTTAATTGTGCCCTTTTGCAGTTGCTTGTAGTCGTTGACTTCCAAAATGGCGTCGTCGATATTTCGAAGCGCGATTTCGATTCGCTTAAGGAAAACCGCGCCTTCGGGCGTCAAGGTCAGTTGCTTTTGACTGCGGTCGAAAAGTTGAACGCCCAATTCAGTTTCCAATTTTTTTATTGCTACGGTGATGTTCGGCTGTGAAACTCGAAGCTTTCTCGCGGCGCGAGTGATGTTTTTCAAACGGCTTGCCATCTGAAAATACTCCAGTTGTCTCAGCTCCATTTGCGTCACTTCCTTTGGTTTGAAGAGCCCGGAAAAATAAGTTACAATAAGTGCGATTTATATTGTACACCACGAAAATTAATCTTTCAACTTGTGCGGCGTAAAAGTTTGCAGGGGAGTGACATTTGTGCTTGAACTTTTGGGCGTGGAAAAAACTTTCGGGGCGGTGCGAGCTGTCGACGGCTTGAGCTTGACGATTCGACGCGGCGAAGTCTTCGGGCTTTTGGGCAAGAACGGCGCGGGCAAAACCACGACGATTAAACTTTTGACGCTCCAACTGAAACCGACGGCGGGGCAAATTCTTTTCGACGGGCGACCGATTCCCGGCAACGAAATTTTTATCAAGAGCCTGCTCGGCGTCGTGCCGCAACATCTGAACTTCGACCAAGACTTGACCGTTGAAGAAAATTTGGAACTTCATGCGCGCCTGCATCGCTTACCGAAGCTTGAACGTCGCGAACGAATTGACGAGCTGCTGAAGTTCGTTGAGCTGGAAAAAGTTCGGCTCTCCTTCGTGCGCGAGCTTTCGGGCGGCATGAAACGGCGATTGCTTATCGTCCGCGCGCTGATTCACCGCCCGCAAATTTTGTTCCTGGACGAGCCGACTGTCGCGCTTGATCCGCAAGTCCGCCGCAAAATTTGGGAACTGATAACCGACTTGAAGACGCAGGGCATAACAATCGTGTTGACGACGCATTACATCGAGGAGGCGGAGGCTTTGTGCGACCGCGTGGCGATTTTGAATCGCGGACGGCTTGCGGCACTTGACACGACCGAAAATCTCTGCGCGGGTCATTCGCTTGAGGAAACCTTTATCGCGCTGACAAAATAAAAATTCCCCCGCGTGGCGCGTCAAGGCAGGCGGCAACTTTACTTTGCCTTCGATTCGTGTATAATCACGATAAAAAATTCGGAAGGAGAGCGGTGCCCGTTATATGGATACTGCAGAAAATACGAAGTTGAAACCTTACTTGTCGCCGCTGAACGTCTGGGCATTGTCGTTCGGTTGCGCAGTCGGCTGGGGCGCGTTCGTCATGCCGGGCACGACGTTCTTGCCGATAGCCGGACCTTTGGGCACCGCGCTGGGCATGGCAATCGGCGGCATCATCATGCTGATTATCGGATACAATTACCACTTCATGATGAATCGCTATCCCGACGCCGGCGGCACTTACTCATACGCGAAAAAAGTTCTGGGCTACGACCACGGCTTTCTGAGTTCGTGGTTTTTGATTCTGGTTTACATAGCGATAACCTGGGCGAACGCGACCGCGCTCCCGATTATCTTCCGCAACTTTTTGGGCGACACGTTTCAATTCGGCTTTCACTACACGATAGCGGGCTTTGACATTTGGCTTGGCGAGGCTCTGTTGAGTTTGGGCGCGCTGTGGCTGTTCGGCGCGGTCTGCATGTACGGCGGCAAGTTGGCAGCTTGGGTGCAAACCGTCGCGGCGATAATCCTTTTCGGCGGCGTGCTTATCGGTATCGGCGCGGTCGTTTCGAGCGGCGTCGACATTTTTGCAATCGCGCCCGCCTTCCCGCCCGAAAGCGGCGATTCGTTCGCGGCAGTCTTCGGAATCGTCGTGCTTGCGCCGTGGGCATTCGTCGGCTTCGAGTCGGTGTCGCAGTCGGCGGAGGGTTTCACCTTTTCCATAAAGCGGACGTTCGCGATTTTTTTCTGCGCGGTCGTGGCGGCGGCATTGGCTTACACTTTCCTGACGATTCTTGCCGTGTCGACGTTGCCTGCAGGTTGCGCCGATTGGACGGAGTATATCGGCAACCTTGACGCTTACGACGGGCTTGAGGGCTTGCCGACGTTTCACGCGGTGCATTTTTTTATGGGCGACACGGGGCTTGTGATTTTGGCAGTTACGTGCGTTTGCGGCGTCGTGACGGGCTTGGTCGGCAACTACATTGCCGCAAGCCGATTAATCTTTGCGTTGACGCGCGACGACTTGTTGCCCGCGTGGTTCGGCAAGCTCAACAAAAACCGCACGCCTATGAATGCCGTCCTGTTTATAATGCTGTTGTCGTTGCCGATACCGTTCCTGGGGCGCACGGCAATCGCTTGGATTATCGACGTGAACACAATCGGCGCGACAATCGATTATACTTACACATCACTGGTCACGATAATCACTGCGCGGCAAATCGGCAAGGAACTGCCGCAAATCACGGGTGCAATCGGCTGCGTGGTGTCGCTGATTTTTTTCCTGTACTTCATGGTGCCCAACGTCTGGACGGTCAGCGCGATGTCGACGGAAAGCTATTTGATTCTGATTCTGTGGAGCATCTTGGGCTTCGTGTTCTTCCGCTACATTTTTCAGCGCGACGACGAGCAACGGCGTTTCGGCAAGTCGACAATCTCTTGGATTGCGTTGCTGTTCCTGATTTTCTTCACGTCGATGCTGTGGGTGCGCGAGGCGACCAGCGACGCCGCCAAAGTCGTTTTGGGCAACTTGAGCGAATACTACACCGAAGAACTCAACGAACATGGCGTGCCCCCGACCGACCGCGAAAAGGCCGATTCGCAATTCTACCTGCAACACCAAATGCAATTCGTCAGCGACTCTTTGACGCGCCATAACTTCATGCAGATGATTCTTGTCATGATTTCGCTGTTTATCATGTTCAACATCTACAACTTGATGATGCGCCGCGAACGCAATATGGAAGTCCAAAAAGTTCAAGCGGAGCGTTCCAATAAAGCGAAGTCAACTTTTCTGTCGAACATGAGCCACGACATCCGCACGCCAATGAACGCCATTATCGGCTACACGAATCTGATTAAAAAGGAACCCGGCTTGCCGAAAAAGACGCGCGACTACCTAGACAAGATTGAGGCGTCGAACAACCACCTGCTCGCGCTGATTAACGATATTCTCGACATGAGCCGCATTGAGTCGGGCAAAATGGAACTCGACCTGCAAAAGTCAAACCTCGTCAAGGCGTTGAACGAAGTCTACGATCTCTTCGCCACGCAAATGAAAACCAAGAACATTGACTTCGCCGTAAACGCCGAACACGTCATGAACAAAACCGTAATGTGCGACACGCCGCGCCTCAATCGCGTCCTGCTGAATCTGATAAGCAATGCGTTCAAGTTCACGCCCGAAGGCGGTTGCGTCACCGTCACGCTCAAGCAGACGGGCGGCAACGAATCAAAAGGCTCCTACGAATTGCGCGTCAAAGATACCGGCATGGGCATGACGCCCGAATTCGCAAAAAAAGTTTTCGCCGCCTACGAACGCGACCGCACCGTAAGCAACATCCAAGGCACGGGGCTCGGCATGTCAATCACCAAAAGCATCGTCGAACTTATGGGCGGCACCATTGACGTTGAAACCGAACTGGGCAAGGGCACCGAATTTATCGTCCGCGTCGATTTCCCCGTCGTCGACGACCCCGACGAAGTTGACACCGAACAAAAAGCCGCCGACGCGCCGTACATTGACTTCAGCAAAGTTAAGTTGCTCCTTGTCGAAGACAACGAAGTCAACCGCGAAATTGCGTCGCTGATTCTTTCGGAATTCGGTTTCGCGCTCGATACGGCGGAGAACGGCAAAGTCGCTTACGAAAAGATTGCGGCGTCCAATCCCGGCGATTACGACTGCGTGCTTATGGATGTTCAAATGCCCGTAATGAACGGCTACGAGGCGACGAAAAAAATTCGCGAACTCAAAAATCCGAAGCTCGCGCAGATTCCGATAATCGCTATGACTGCCAACGCCTTCACCGAGGACATACAGGCCGCCAAGGACGCCGGCATGAACAGCCACATTGCCAAGCCGCTTGACATTCAAAAGATGATCGAAACACTCACGGAGGTCTTGCGATAATGCGAAATGCGAAATGCGTAATGCGTAATGTTTTTCTTGTAATCTTGTCCCTTGTCGCTTGTTCCTTGTTCCTTACCGGTTGCGGCGGCAATGTATACAAACACATCACGCAGGACGAGGCGCAGGCGATGATTGCGTCAAGCCCCGACGCGATTGTCCTTGACGTGCGCACGCCCGAAGAGTACGAAAAGAAACACATTCCCGACGCGCTGTTGGTTCCGATTGACGACTTGCGCGCCGACGATTTCTCAAAGTTGCCCGACAAGGACGCAATGATTTTGGTTTACTGTTGGACGGGACGCCGCGCGGAGGATGCCGCTAAAATTCTCGTCGAACACGGCTACAAGCGCGTTTATGAATTTGGCGGGCTGATCGATTGGACGGGCGAAGTCGAAGGCACGGAGCTTAAATAATCGGCGGCGGTCGTCCCGCTGATTCAACGTTTCATTGACTTTAATGTTTAGGATCTACTTTTTCTTTGTGCGGCCAAAGAAAAAGTAGCAAAAAGAAAGGCCGCCTCGCAGGGGCGTTAGGTCACAACTGCCGCAACGTCCGCGCAACCCGAAATGCAGTATGCCCGCTGTGAAAGCTTCCGGCTTTCAACGCGGGCGGGCGCGCGTCCATGCGCGCCCTCAAGTTACGCGGCGTGTCGCTGATTTTAAAGATTTTTTTGGCAGGAGGATTCAACGTGATTGACAACCCCAACAACGGCGAAGAATATATCGGGCGGCTCAAACCGCTGGCAATCATGGTCACGCTCGTCATTGCGATTCTGATTGCGCGCGTCGGCTACCTGCAGATTTACGACGGCGAATATTACGCGCATCTCGCCGACGGCAATCGCATTCGGATTATCCCGTCAATGGCGCCGCGCGGCACGTTCTACGACCGCAACGGTCAGCTGCTCGTTACCAATCGCCCCGGCTTTTCGGTGTCGCTCCTGCCGCTCACCGAACCGATTAAGCCCGAAGTCGTCGCCCGCGTCGCAAAGCTTTTGAACGTCCCGCAAGAGGAAATCGAACAGAAAATTTCCGTGCACTTCGGCTTCGACCCCATACGCATTCGCCCCGACGTGACGCAAGACATCGTTACGATTATCGAGGAGCAAAAGGAACTTTACCCCGGCGTCGTCATTGAAGTTCAGCCGTTGCGGAGCTACGTTTTGAATCAGGAGGGCGCGCACACCTTCGGCTACGTCAGCGAAATTTCGGACGCCGAACTTGAATCGAAAAAAGACCAGGGCTACAAGTCGGGCGACATCATCGGCAAGTTCGGACTTGAGCGTATTTACGACAAGGAGATTCGCGGCGAAAACGGCGGCGAACAAGTTGAAGTCGACGTGGCGGGCAAGCCCGTACAAATCCTCGGCAAGAAGGAACCCAAGCCCGGTTACGACTTGATTTTGACGATCGATAAAGATTTGCAGGAGGCGGCGGAAAAAGCCGTAGACGACATGTTATCGCAGTTGAGCTGTCACGCGGCGGCTGCCGTCGTTTTGAATCCGCAGACGGGCGAAGTGCTTGCTTTGGTAAGTCGCCCCGCCTTCGACCCGAATCTTTTCGCGCACGGCATTTCGACAAAGGACTGGAACGCCATTAACAACAACCCGTATCACCCGATGGACAACAAGGCGATAACCGGCGAATACCCGCCCGGCTCGACGTTCAAGATTGTGACGGGCACGGCGGCTCTCGCGGCGGGCAAGGTTACCCCCGACGAATTGATTTTCGACAGCGGCACGCATTGGCTCGTTCCCAAGGGCAACGCGGGCGGCGAAGCTCTCGGCTGGCTGAATTTCCACGACGCGCTTTCGCATTCCGATAACGTCTACTTTTACGAAATGGGCAATCGACTCGGCGCAGACTTGCTGGAAAGTTACGCGCGAATGTTCGGGCTCGGCTCCACGACGGGCATTGACTTGCCTTACGAATCGCCGGGACTTGCCGATTGGAAGGAATACAAGTGGGACGTTTACGGCGACGAATTTTATCTGTCGGAAATCATGGACGCGGCAATCGGTCAGGGCTTCAACCTCGTGACGCCGTTGCAAGCCGCAATGGTCATGGGCGAAATCGCCGCCAACGGCAAACGTTTCAAGCCGCACCTCGTCAGACAAATCGTCACGCAGGACAAGGAAGTCATCAAGGACTTTCAGCCCGAACTCGTCGGCGAATTGCAAGTTGAGCCGTGGGTTATTCAGCTCGTGCAGGAAGGTTTGCACGACGTCACGGTAAATGGCACGGCTGCGCGCAACTTTATCGGTTTCCCCTACGACATCGCGGGCAAGACCGGCACCGCCGAAAATTCGCAGGGCACAGACCACGGCTGGTTCGTCGGCTACGGACCTTTCGATTACCCGACAATCAGCGTCGCGGTTATCGTCGAACAGGGCGGCTTCGGCGCAAGCTCAGCTGTTCCGATTGGTCGTCAAATCATGGAGGCGGCTTTCAATCTGCAAGTTCAGCGCGGTGAAATAGCTGCTCCGCCCGCTAAGTAAATGGAGGTGAACGCGTGAAAATTTTTGTCGGCTTGGGCAACCCAACGCCCGAATACGCCGCCACGAAACACAACGTCGGCTTCATGCTGGCTGACAGGCTCGCCGCGCATCTCGACGCGTCCGATTGGCGCGAACGTTTCAACGCGCTCGTTGCGGAGACTTTCCTCGACGGCGAAAAAATTTTAATCGTCAAGCCGCAGACGTTCATGAACTTGAGCGGAGAGGCTGTCGCGCCGCTCGTGCACTTTTACAAACTCGACGCACCCGATTTGACTGTCGCGCATGACGATATGGATTTGCCGCTCGGCATGATTCGTTTGCGCCCGAAAGGCAGCGGCGGCGGTCATCACGGCGTCGAATCGATTATTCAAAACCTCGGCGGTGTGCAAAACTTCCCGCGCGTCCGAATCGGCGTCGGGCGTCCGCCAAAGGATTGGACGGTCAATCATCACGTCTTGAGCCCCTTCACGCAGGAAGACGCCTATAAAATTTCAGCCGCGCTTGAAGAACTCGTGCCCGCCGTGCTTTGCATTTTCCGCGAAGGTATCGACAGCGCAATGAACAAATTCAATCCGAAACGCAAAAAAATTGGAGGCGATTTAACTTGACGGACGAACAGTTCAACCAACTCAACGGCAAGCTCGACGCGCTCAACGCGAACTTGGCGCGAACACACGCCGAGGAATTTCAGTGGGCGAACGCAATCATGGGACGCCAACAGGCTTTTGAAAGCCGCTTGGGTTTCGACACCACACCGCGTCCGTTCACTCCATATTATCCCCCCACCTCACTTTGTCGGGCGAATATCCCGAAGTCTACAATAAGTACGGCGAACGCATGGAAATTTTTTTCATCAGCAACCGAGAATCTGCTCATTCGCCGAACAGCAAAAAATCCCGTTACATCATTTGGGACAGATACAATTACGTCAATAACACACACTTTTATACGCATGAGGAAATTTTCCGCACCGTCGGCAACCCGAAGAGACGTTTCGCCTTCCTGATAGAGCCGTACTCGATTAAGCCGCAGTCCTACGAAAACGTCTTGAAGCACAGAGACTACGTTGAAAAAAATTTCGACATTCTGTTCACCTACAACGCGCAACTTTTGTCGACGCTGAGGAACGCGCGATTCGTGGCTTTCGGCGCAGTTTTTTGGTATGGAAGAGGTGGGGGGGTTATGTTCGATGCCGTGCAAGCCGATTACAAGCCGCCAAAGGATTTTGTTATCTCGCCCGAAAACTACAAGCACAAGACCAAAAACATTTCAATGATCTCCTCGGCGAAGGAACTGTGTCCGATGCACCTCGTTCGCAAAAAGCTCGCGTTCTATTGCAAGGAACACGGCTTGGCGGACACTTACGGTAAATTCGACGGCGGGGCTTTATTGCGCAATGGAACTTCCGTTCGAACATTATCGTTACTCAATCGTCGTCGAAAACGGTATCGAGCCGTTTTACTTCACGGAAAAAATCATGAACGCTTTCGCCGCGCAGACAATCCCGATTTATCTCGGCGCGACGGAGATCGGCAGATTTTTCAACGCGGACGGCATAATTCAAATCGGCTTGGACGACTGCAACCACATTGAAAACATCCTCAAGCGGTGCACGCCCGAAGAGTACGAACGCCGCTTGCCCGCCGTCATTGATAATTTCAATCGCGCAATGCGGCTTGCGGCTCAAACCCGATTCGACGACATTTACGTTCAATACATAAGAGGCAAATGAAAAACAAAATTACGGCTTTAATCGCTGACGAACGCGGCAATATCTTCGACGAGGCGGCGGAAGGCGTCGGGCGCGTCGGCGAAGAATTTTTCAAGCTCAAGCCCGAAGACTTAATCAAGCTGCCCGATTCGGCTGACTTAATGTTCCTGCCTGCGCGGCGAGCCGTCGGCTATCGTCGCGGCGAATTCGTGACGCTCAAAGGATTTGCCGTGTCCGTGATTTTGCCGCAAGGATACACGCGCACGCACCTGCCCTCCTTCCGCAGGACGCACGACGCGCAAATCTTGCCGCTGTACGGTTACACCGCCGTCGTCGTCTACAAGGACGAACTGCACGCCGCCGCGCTTTACACCGACGAAAATCACAAGTGGGATCCGCAACATTACAACACGCCCGCTTTGCGCAAGCTGATTCGCCGCGTCAAACACGACTTGCCCGAAAATCGAATCGTCGCGCAGGTCGCGAATTGTTCGCTCAAATGGCATTGCCTGACCGCGCAGAATTTTTTTTACGGGCGTTGGGAATGCGGCGTGCCGACTTCGCCGACGTGCAACGCGAATTGCTTGGGCTGTATCTCCCTGCAAGCCGCCGAGTGCTGTCCGAGCCCGCAAAGCCGAATCACATTCAAGCCGACCGCCGACGAAATCGCCGCCGTCGGGATTTATCACCTGTCGCACGCCGAGGACGCGATTATCAGTTTCGGGCAGGGTTGCGAAGGCGAACCGAGTCTTCAAGCTGAAAACATCTGCGCGGCAATAAAAAAAATCCGTGCGGCGACTTCGCGCGGACAGATTAACATCAACACGAACGCGGGCTTCACGGCGGGCATAAAAAAAATCGTCGACGCCGGGCTTGATTCGATGCGCGTGTCGATTATCAGCGCGAACGCCGACAATTACCAACGCTACTACCGCGCGGGTTACAAGCTCGACGCCGTAAAGGATTCGATTCGTTACGCGCTTGATAACGGCGTGCACGTCTCGTTGAATATGCTTTACATGCCGGGCTTCAACGACCGCCAATCGGAGCTCGACGCCTGGAAAAATTTTCTCGACGCTTTGCCCGTGCAGATGATTCAAGTCCGCAATCTGAATTACGACCCGGATGAATTCTTCCGCGTCATGCCCGCCGATAAAAATTTCGTCGGCGCGAAAAATTTTCTGCGCGAACTCGAAACGACTTTCCCCGCGCTGACCGTCGGCAACTTCAGCCATTACGTCAAGTGAGCTGTTCCTCGTGGGCGGCAAAGGCGTTGTGGTTGTGAATCGATTCAAAGTTCTCGCACTCGACCGCGAACGCCGCAAGGTTGTCCACGCGCCGCAGAGCCGTCACCACGTCGCGCAAAATGTCTTCGACGAATTTCGGGTTGCGATACGCCGCCTCCGTCAAAAATTTTTCGTCCTCGCGCTTGAGCAGCGGGAAGACTTCCGCCGAGCCCTGCGTTTCAATCAGCCGAATCAACTGCGCGATGTTCACGGCGTCAAGCTTGTCGGCGTCGGCGAAGGTCAGCTTCACGCGGCAAAGCGACCGTTGGTTATGCGCGCCGCAATCCGAAATTTCGCGACTGCACGGGCACAGCGACGTAAACGGCACGCTCAAGCCCAACGTGAATTTCATGCGCCCGCCGCGCCGCAGTTCGCCGCCGAATTCGCAATCGACAGCACTTAACGACACCCGCGACGACACGGGCGATTTTTTTTTCGTGAAGAACTTGAACGCCATCGTTATCGTCGCGAAGTCCGTCGACAGTTTTTCCAGCGCGTCGAGCAAAATTTTTTCCACGTCGGCGATTACAATCGGGCGTTGCGTCCAATCCGTCAAGATTTCCATAAGGCGGCTCATGTGCGTGCCGCGCAGGTTTTCGTTCAGCGCGACCGTGAATCGGATTTGCGCCGTGACTTGCTGTGTCGTGCCGCCGTCCGCAACAAAAAACGGCAGGTGTACTCCCGTGACGCCTGTCCTTTGTATTTTTATGCCGCGACCGTCCGGCTGATTTTGTACGTCTGTCATTTTTAATCTCCGATTCGTGTTAAATTTTCATGTATGATAACAGAAAAAATCCCTCGCCGCAAATTTTGACAGGCGCGGGAATTTTTGTTATCGTTGCGCGAACAAGGAGGAGATACCTTTTGAAAAAGACAATCGCGGTTGCCGGGCTCGGATACGTCGGGCTGTCCTTGGCGACCCTGCTCGCGCAAAACAATCGCGTGCTTGCCGTCGACGTTTTGCCCAAACGCGTCAACGCCGTCAACGAACGCCGTTCGCCCATTCGCGACGAGTACATTGAAAAATTTTTCGCCGAACGCGAATTGGACTTGACTGCCACGACTGACGCGCAGGCGGCTTACGCGGCGGCGGACTTCGTGATTATCGCCGTGCCGACCAATTACGACCCGCAACAAAATTTCTTCGACACGTCTGCTGTTCGTTCCGTCATTGAGGCGGTTATCAATTCGGGCTCGCGGGCGTTCATGGTCATCAAAAGCACAATCCCCGTCGGTTTCGTCAAGACCGCGCGCGCCGAATATTCCACGCAGAAAATTTTGTTCAGCCCCGAATTCTTGCGCGAATCCAAAGCTCTTTACGACAACCTGTATCCGTCGCGAATCATCGTCGGCACAAATCTTGACGACGCCGCGCAGGTTGCCGCCGCCGAGGAATTCGCCGCGCTGTTGCAGGCGGGCGCGCTCAAAAAAAATATTCCCACGCTCATCATGGGAACGACCGAGGCGGAGGCGGTCAAACTTTTCGCCAACACGTATCTTGCGTTGCGCGTCGCCTACTTCAACGAGCTGGACACCTACGCCGAGCTGAAGGGACTCAACACGCGCGACATCATCAAAGGCATTTGCTGCGATCCGCGAATCGGCGACCATTACAACAATCCGTCGTTCGGCTACGGCGGCTACTGCTTGCCCAAGGACACCAAGCAACTGCTTGCGAATTATCAAGACGTGCCGGAAAATCTGATTGAGGCAATCGTCAACAGCAACCGCACGCGCAAGGACTTCATTGCCGAACGCGTGCTTGAATTGTCGGGCGCATACACGGGCAGTGAAAACTTTTCGCCCGACCGCGAGCATGATACTGTTGTAGGCGTGTGGCGGCTTGCCATGAAGACCGGCAGCGACAACTTCCGCCAATCGTCGATTCAAGGCATAATGAAACGAATCAAGGCGAAGGGTGTGACCGTTATCGTTTACGAGCCGACGTTGCCTGACGGGTCGACGTTCTTCGGGAGCCGCGTCGTCAATGACGCAGCCGAGTTCAAACGCCTGAGCCGTTGCATTATCGCCAACCGCTACGAGGCCGCCCTTGACGACGTGAAGGACAAAGTTTACACGCGCGACTTATTTAAGCGCGATTAAGTCGTTGACAAGCGCGTTGATTCTGTCGAACTTGAGCTTGTAGCTGACGCGGTTGGCAATGAGCCGAGCCGTCGCGTTCATTATCGTGACGATCTCTTCAAGATTGTTTTCGCGGAGCGTCGTGCCGGTCTCAACGATGTCGACGATACTTTCCGACATGCCGATTATCGGCGCGAGTTCAATCGAGCCGTTGAGCTTGATGTATTCCATTTGCATGCCCTGCGCGGCGAAAAATTTCTCGGCTATGTTCGGGAACTTCGTGGCGACGCGGGTATGAGCGTAATCCTCAAGGCGCGGGCGGCGTTTGTCCTTCGGAACAGCCATCATCAAGCGGCACTTGCCGAAGCCGAGGTCAAGCAGTTCGTAAACGTCCTTGCCCGATTCAAGAATCACGTCCTTGCCGATAATGCCGATGTCCGCCGCGCCGTATTCGACGTAAGTGGGCACGTCAGCGGTCTTCGTTATGATAAATTTTAATCGCGCGGCGTCGTTGGTTATGACGAGCTTGCGCGATTTTTCGTTGAGCCCTTCCGCCGTCCAGCCGACTTTGGCGAGCAACTGAGCCGACAATCCGAAAAGTTTTCCCTTCGGCAGGGCTATTGTTATAAAATTTTTATCGTCCAAAATTTTCGTCCTCCTGTTCGCGCGGGATTTTATAACGCGTAATTTGCAAAGTCAAACGGCGCAAATTTTTCTTGAACATTTTGCAGTAACTGTGGTATTATTCGCGCAGGGAGGTTGATTTGAATGGTAAAGTACGAAGTAAAAATGACGAGTATCGGCAAGGACGCGCAAACGTATTTGACGAGCAACAGCAGCTTCATCCTGATTAACGAGAAGATTCGCCCGATGTTGACGGACATGGTCGTTGAACACACGGTCGGCGAACTTGCGGCGGACATTGCCGTCGGCGACAAAGTCAAAGTCGGCAAGAGCGAATTCGAAGTCACGTTCGTCGGCGACGCCGCCAATAAGAATCTGCGCGAGGAAGGTCACTGCACAATCGTCGTCAACAAAGAAGCGACCATGCCCGGTCAAATCGCGGTCAGCGGAGTCCGTCCGCCGCGCCTGCGTTTCGGCAATGTTATTCAGTTTTACACCGAAGAATGATTTGCTTGCTTTGCCGGGTGTGTTGGCAAAGTCAAAATCATTATGTGACGCGGAATTTTTTCGCATGACGAGGCGCAAGCGCGAAGTCGTACTAAGGTACGTCGAGCGCGCGGCAACAACGTCAGGCGGAAAAATAACCGTCACTGCAAGATTTGACCGACAACCCCTAAACGACAGCCCCCGCCGCGTTCGGCAGGGGTTTTTCGTTTGCAAAGCACTTGCGCCGCGAAATGTTCTGTGCTAAAATGCACGCGTCTTTTTTCAGAAAAGAGGTGAGTGCCATGTCTGCTTACTGCGAAATTTGTCAAAAGGGCGCGATGTCGGGAATGAACGTCAGCCACTCGCACTTGAAGACCAAACGCAAATGGAAGCCGAATATTCAGCGCGTGCGTGCGGTTGTCGACGGCAAAATCAAGCGCGTCAACGTCTGCACCCGTTGCCTTCGTTCCGGCAAGATTCAGCGTGCCATTTAAACTTCGGGCAAAATAAAAACTCCTCGGCTGCAATGCGGTTGAGGAGTTTTTTATTGTCGTGTTAACCGTCCATCTCGAAGTCGCTGCGAAGTTTAATCGCCTCGGCAATGTGTCGCGGGGTAATCATCTTCGCGCCGCCGTCCAAGTCCGCAATCGTGCGCCCGACCTTGATTATTCTGTCGTAGGAGCGCGCGGAAAGTTTTTTCGTCTCGAACACGTCCTTGAGCAATTCCTCGGCGGCGGGGTCAAGTATGCACAGCTTTTGAATCAGCGCGTGCGTCATTTGCGCGTTGCAGAACAGATGATACTTCGCAAGGCGTTGCGTTTGAATGCGTCTTGCCGCCGCCACACGTTCGCGAATCGTGACGGACAGCTCGTTTCGGCGTTTGGAGCTTAGGTCGTCGTATTTGACGCGCGGCACGCGAATTTGAATGTCGATTCGGTCAAGCAGGGGACCCGACAGGCGGCGCATGTATCGCTTGATGTCCATTGTCGAACAGCGGCAAAAATGGTCGTTGTCGCCGTTCCAACCGCACGGGCACGGGTTCATTGCGCAAATCAGAATCATGCTTGACGGGAAAGTCAAAGTCCCGCTGACGCGGCTGATTGTGATTTGTCGTTCCTCAAGCGGCTCGCGCAAAGCCTCAAGCGTCGTCTTTTTGAATTCGGGCAATTCGTCCAGGAAAAGTACGCCGTGGTGCGCAAGGGTGACTTGTCCCGGCGTGGGGTTGGTGCCGCCGCCGATTATCGCCGCCGTCGACGCGTCGTGATTCGGATTTTGGAACGGTCGCTTCGTCACCAGTCCGCTGCCTTGCGGCAACTTACCGGCGATGCTGTAAATTTTCGTGACTTCCAACGCCTCTTCGCGCGTCATTTCGGGCAGGATTGAACTCATGCGCTTGGCAAGCATGGTTTTGCCCGAACCTGGCACGCCGACCATAAGAACATTGTGACCGCCCGCCGCCGCGATTTCCAATGCGCGTTTCGCCATGAATTGCCCTTGCACGTCCGCGAAGTCGTCAACCAGCTCAACGAAACCTTCGGGCTCGTCGACGGGCACGGGCTTTGCCGGCTCAAGTTCAATTTCGCCGTCAAGGAAGTCTGCAAGCTCGGCAAGGTTGCGCGGCGCGTAGACTTCAAGCCCTTCGACAAGCAAAGCCTCGTTGATGTTTTCCTGCGCGACGATAATTTTTTTGAAGCCTTCAGCTCGCGCGGTGACGGCAATCGGCAAAACGCCCGCCACGCTCCGCAAGAGACCTTCCAACGACAGCTCGGCAACGAAAAGAAATTCTTCGCAGACCGACGGACGCAATCTGCCCTGCGCGGCAAGAAGTCCAATGGCAATAGGCAAGTCAAGCCCGGCACTTTCCTTTTTGACGGAGGCGGGCGCAAGGTTGATTGTGATTTTCTCGGCGCGCATCCTAAGCGACGAATTTTTAATCGCGGTGCGCACGCGTTCTTTCGATTCGCGGACGGCAGTGGACGGCAAGCCGACGATGTCGAAGGCGGGCATACCGTTTGCGCTGTCGACCTCCACGGAAATAATCAGCCCGTCAACGCCCTGCGTCGCCGCGCCAAATGTTCTCGCGTACAAAGTTCAAACCTCCGTTAAAATTTTGTAATTATCGCTCTTAAGAGAGAGCCATTTGATTTCCAGGGTAATTTTTTCGCCGGCTTTAACGTCCGTGTCGTGAATATACGGCTTGCCGAATCTGGCGGGCGTGATTTCATTGAATACCGCGTTGCCGTTTATCTTGAGAGATGTGTAATAAACCAAATAGCGAATGCTTTTGTTTTTGTCGGCGGGGTGCTGAAAGTTTAAGCCCTTGAGTGCCAACTGAATTTGTCCGTCCGCTTCGGTTTTTACGACCAACTTCACATTGCCGACGTAAGATTTGATGACATAAGCGACACCGTCTTGATTAAGCCATTCGGGCTGTAATACCTCGGCTTTATTATCGGATACGGACAGGATTTTCAAATCGCCGCCCGCGTCCTTGGGCACCAGCTTAATGTCTATTCGGGCGGTAAATTTGCGTTTGAATTCGAGCAATTCTTTAACATCGTCAGAATGAGATTTTTTTTCGCGATACAGAGCGGCGCACAGCGCGGAAATTAAAACGTCATACTCACCCAATTTGTCGCCGAACTCGTCTTTTATCGTCGAGTAAACGTCGCAAGTCTTGAGTTGTTCGTTATTTTGAAAAGCCAAGCGCACTCTTTTCTGAACGAACTTTTCCAAAATGGCATATTGTTGTTGTGGATTTTTTTGAAAGAATTCGATTCCGTTCATCATTTTGTCGAGACTTTTTAAACCGAGCAACACGGGATTGAGCCAGAAATTTATGCGCTGTTGAGGGGTTCTTTGGGTTCGTTGCGAGGAGTTTTTACTTTGACGGTAAACATAAACGGCATTGGGAACACGAAGAAATTTTTTAGCATAAAATAACAAGCTTTGAGCCCATATATTATCTTCGCTGGGAGATATGGGGGGAAAAAAGATTTTGTTTTCCAAAATCAAATTCCGTCTGACAAGTTTACTGCACGTCATCAACACATACGTGCTATTTATTATTCCCAAGATTCTTTTGTTAAAATCTGTAGTTTCAAGCGTCGGCTTATCAACGGAACTTCTGTTTTTTGAAAATTTAATTCGGATATTTGTGCCATCTTCATCCGATTCGTAATATTTTTCACAGTGGACAACGTCGGCGTCATATTCTTTTGCGAGCGCGTGCATTTCTTCCAAGGCACTCTTTGTAAGAGTATCATCGGAGTCTAAAAATTGAATGTATTCGCCGCGTGAAAGCGACAAGCCGATATTACGAGGAATTGCGCCGCTGCCGGAATTTTCTTCCATGTGCGTGAGCGTCAACCGCCCGTCAAAGCGTGCCATGTAACTTTCGACAACGGCGCAACTTGAGTCGGTTGAGCAATCATCAACCACGATAACTTCAAAGTTTTGGAACGTCTGGGCAAGGAGGCTGTCCAAACATTCGGCGATATATTTTTCGGCGTTGTAGAGCGGGATGACGACCGAAACATCGGGGCAAGACAACCGTGCGGACGTGAGTGTATCGGGCAATTTTTTTCAACCTTCCTTAAAATTCTTGCGTGACTTCAAAAGCATTTTCGATATGGTTAATCTCTTCGACGCTTTCGCCGTCCAAATAGACTTCCACAACGTCAAAGCGACAGGCGCAGTCGCAAAATGTTTCGTCTTGCAAGAAAACGCCTGCCGCCGCGATAATTTTTTTTTGCTTGCGAAGGGTGACGGCCTCGCTCGGCAAGCCATGACGAACGCTCGACCGCGCCTTGACTTCAACGAAAGCAAGCACGCCGTCGCGTTGCGCGATTATGTCAATCTCCGCCGACCGAATGCGAAAATTCCTCGCGACGATTGTGTAACCGTTGTCCGCAAGGAATTTTGCCGCGCAGTCTTCGCCGAAATTGCCCGCAACCTTGGTGTTCACAGTTCGACGACGACTTCTTTAAGCGGGCGACGATCTTCGTGACGAACATGCGGCTTTGCGTCCTGCGCGGGGCAGCCGACGGGGAAAATCGCAATCAGCTCGTAACCCTGCATTTCGGGGAAGAGTTCCTGCAGCTTGGGCGCGTCGAACCAGCCGACCCACGTCGTGCCGAGTCCTTCGTCCTGCACAGCCAACATCAAATGCGTCGCGACAATCGCCGCGTCAATCTCCGCGAAATTTTTGTTGTCGAAGGGTCTGTCGAAGGCTCCGTCGCGTTGCGCGCCGACGACGAACGCCAAAGCCGCTCCGAACGTGTAAGGCGTCGTCTGCTTGAGCTTGTCGAAGGCTTCGGGCGATTGGACAGCCCAAATCGTGTAGCGTTGCTCGTTCTTCGCGGTGGGTGCCGCAATCGCCGCTTGCAAGATGCGTTCGATTTTTTCGGGTTCAATCGCCGCGTCCGTCAGCTTGCGGCAAGAATACCGCGCCTTTGCCAAATCCAAGAAACTCATAATTAAAACCTCCTAAGGGACTAGAATTTAACTCCTAACTCCTAATTCCTAACTCCTAACTATTTTAAGTATTCGCCGCGAATGTCTTCGGTCGGCGGGGGAATCGGGTAGTCGCCGCTGAAACAGGCCGTGCACAGTTCGCGCCCGCCCGCCATCTCGTCAAGGCAACCGATTGGCAAGTATCCCAACGAATCCGCGCCAAGAATCTTGCAAATCTCCTCGACGCTCCGATTGTGAGCAATCAACTGCTCGCGGCTCGGAATGTCAATGCCGAAATAACACGGGTGACAAAACGGCGGGCTCGAAACGCGCACGTGAACTTCAGCCGCGCCCGCTTCCCGCAACATGTTGACGATTTGCCCGCTTGTCGTGCCGCGAACAATCGAATCGTCAATCATGACAATCCGCTTGCCGGCAACCACGTCGCGCAGGACGTTGAGCTTGACTTTGACGCTTTGCATACGGCTTGACTGTTGCGGCTTGATGAACGTGCGCCCGACGTAAGTGTTCTTCGTGAAGGCGATGCCGTAAGGAATGCCCGACGCCATTGAGTAACCGACAGCAGCCATGTTGCCGCTTTCGGGGACGCCGACGACCAAATCCGCGTCAATCGGGTGAATGCGCGCCAACAACTTGCCCGCGATAAGCCGCGAACGCGTGACGCTCATGCCGTCGAACGTCGTATCGGGGCGGCAAAAATAAATATACTCGAAGACACAGCGCGCGGTTTTCTCCTTGGGTAGGGCGAGTTCCATGTTGGATTCGATTCTGCCGTTCTGGAAAATCGTGACGACTTCACCGGGCTCCACGTCGCGAATAAATTCCGCGTCAATGGTTTCCAGCGCGCATGTCTCCGAGGTGATTATATAAGCGTTGCCGAGCTTGCCGATAACCAGCGGACGAAAGCCCCACGGGTCGCGGGCACCGATAAGCTTGCGCGGACTGGCGACGACGAGCGAATAGGAACCTTGAACTTTTTTCAGCGCGCGGACGGTCGCCTCCTGCACCGAGCGGGATTTGACGCGTTCGCGGGCAATGTGGTAAGCAATCGTTTCGGAATCTGTTGTCGTCTGGAAAATCGCGCCGCCCGCCGCCAATTCCCGTCGCAGTCGCGGGGCGTTGACCAAGTTGCCGTTGTGCGCGAGCATGAGCGTGCCTTTGATATACGCCAAAACAAGCGGCTGAGAATTTTCGCGAGTGGACGCGCCCGCCGTCGAGTAGCGCACGTGTCCGACGCCGAGGTTGCCGTCCAATGCCGCAATGTTTTCCGCGTTGAATACTTTGTTGACGCGTCCGAGATCTTTGTGGCAAAAAACTTTGTCGTTGCGCGTCGCCGTGTCGGTTACCGCAATGCCCGCGCTTTCTTGCCCGCGATGTTGCAAGGCGTAAAGCCCGTAGTAAATCGTAGCCGCCACGTCGCCGCCGTCGAGGTCGTACATGCCGAACACTCCGCACGATTCGCCCATCGAACCAATTCCGAAATCCATTGACGCCACCCCTTTTCAATGCGTAATGCGAAATGCGTAATGCGCAATGATGAAAATTTTTGCGCCACGCTGACTGCGATTATTGAAAATGCTTGCGTGTTAATTATAGCAGGGAACGCGCCAAGGGACAAGTTCATTACCAGACTTTGCGCAGGAACACCGACGCAGACAAGTCACGGTCGTGACTGCCCTTTTGCAAGTAAATTTCGCCGCCGAACGTCCAGTTGTTCGCGAATTCGTTTTCGCCGCTCAACGACAGGATGAAATGCGTTTTGTCTTGACGATTGCGCAGGGTGTAGGAGTTGCCGCCGCCTTCGTAGCTGAAACGCAATTCCGGAGCCGCGCCGCTGAACGCGTGACGCACGCCGATTCGCGCCGCCAAATTCCCGCGCTCAAAGTCTTTGCGATATTCAAGACCGAGCTGACCCGCGAAGTAACTGTTCGTCTTGGAGCGGACGTGCTGATTGTAAATGCCCGCGCCGCGTTCGTTGTAGGCGTTTTGTTTCATGTGCGACGCCTGCAGACCGATAAACGGGCTGACGTGATAATCTTTGTCGGGCGTGAGGTCGCGTTTGTATTCGCCGCCGATCTCAAAAATTCTTCCGTGGTATTTCGCCGAAGTGCCGAGCCCCAACGAATTCAGTCCGCGCGAAAGTTTGTTGCGAACCGAGCCGCCGTCGACGTAAACGAACGCCGAATCCGCGCCGCTCTTGAAACCGCCGTAAAGTCCGCCGCGCGTGTCGTAGATGTTGCCGTTGTCGAGGGTCGTTGCGTTGTAGCTGACGAAAATGCCGCCGCGCCACTTGTCGCTGAATTGTTTATCCCAGCCGCCCGAAATCGCTTGACCGTGGAATTTGTCGCCGCCGTAGAGTTTGCCCCAGTCCTTGCTGAATTTAACCCAAGCGTCGTCGGAAAAATCTTTCGCGCTCAAACGGTCGGCAATCAGTCGGCTTGCCAAAGTGCTCTGTTGCGCGTAACTCATCATCTGCGGAGCGTGCGACGTGCCCATTTTTTCAAGCGCAGTCCGAGCCGTCGCCGCGTCGAAGTTGTAAAGCGGGCGGAGCTGTTCGCGTCGCGCGTCGCCTGCCAAAGCCGTGTTCATGTCGTTTGCCGCGTCGAAGCTTGCCGCCTGCGTCGAATTCAAGTTGCCCATGTTGTTGGAGGCGTGCGCCGTCGTTTGAATCGTGTTGCCGACAACCGCGCCCGTGTTGCTCAACATGCCGCTGACGGGAGCCGCCGTCGTCGCGTTGGCAAGATTACCCGTGATGTTCGCCGCCGCCAAAATCGGAGTGGTTTCGCCGGGCAGCATGTTGGTCGCGATTGCGGTCGTGCCTTCGACGTGAGCCGCGCCGTTGACGATGACGTTGCCGTTCGTGTAGCCGTTGACGCCCGTTATCGCGCCGTCGGAAATCAAATCGCCGTTAATCGTCATTGCGCCTATCGTGCCGTGATTGATAAATTTGCCCGTCGTCCAATCGCTGAAGCCGTCCGCCATGCGCTCCGTCATGTCGAAAAGCGTGTAGTTGCCGCCGAAGAGCCGCGCGCCGTAAGCGACGTTTGTGTTGACAACGTTAGCCGTGCCGCCGTAGTACAGCGTGCCGCTCGTGACGTTCATTTTCATGTTGTCGAAGCCGTTGATGTCGCCGTTATAGAAAATTTCGCCGTCTTGAGCGTTGAAGTTCAGTTGCGTCACGAGGTCGGGGATATAGCGGTCGTAAACGTAATTGCCGCCGTTGTACTGGATATAAAGCGGCTCAATGATGCCGGTCTTCGTCTCAAAGCCCGTGATGTTGCCGAGGTCGTCGCGTTGCGCCGCTTGATAAGTGACGGTCTGCGCGGTGGTTTGAAGTCCGTATTCGTCCTCGTCGAATTGTTTCCAAACGGAATTGATGTCGCCGTTAATCTCCGCGCCCTTGTTGATGTCGATTCGGTCGACGAAACTTTCTTCAGCGATATAAATCGCCGAGCCGTCTTTCGATTCGAGCTTGCCGTTGACGGTTATCGAACCCATCGGCGCATTGAGGTCGCCGTTTACCAAATCGGTTATGCTGTAGTCGTCGTTGCGGTGAATAATTTCCGTTAAGCCGCGATTCTGCGCACCGACCAACTGACCGTCCAAAGAGTTGATGTTTCTTGTGTAGCGCAGATAGGAGCCGCGATATTCAAACGTGCCGCCGAGAGAGTTCGCGCCGAATTCAAAGTGCACCGCGTTGCCGCCTTCGCCGTTGGCAGTGACGGTGCCGTTGATTATGACGTTGTTGTTCTTGCCGTAAGCAACCATGACGCCCGTGCCGAGCGAGCCGTCCGAATGAATTTCGGTGCCCTGCGGGACGATTACCGTGTCGTTAATGCCGTCGACGCGAATGCCCGCCGCGCCCGCGCCGTTCGTCCAGATGTCGCCGCGTTGCGCGATTGTGTTGTAGGAGCCGAAGACGTGCAAGCCGACGCCCATTGTCGAGGAATTGTAGCCGTCGACGTATTGACCGTTAGCCCGCGCAGAAAAGCCCGCGTCGTTGGTCAACGTCAAGCCGTCATTGTAAACCGAATAGCCGTAAAAATTTTTCCTGTCGATGTTGTAGCCGATGTCTTGAAGAAGCGCGAGTTCCGCCTCAATGAAGTTGTTGTAACTGCGATAGAGTTGATGGCTCATTAAAGAGCGGGCAAGTTCGCTGTGACTGATTTCGGGGAATTTCGGCGAGCCTTCCCAAAGATTAATCGGAATGCCGCTGACTTGCACGCCGTCAAAGCGCGTGAAGGTCTTGCCGTCCAAAACTTCCAAAACGTTGTCGCCGACGAAGTAAGCCCCGACTCTGCCGGCGCGTCCCGTTGAGCCGGTGATATCGGCGTCGACGATAAAGGCGTCGTCAATCGTCAATTCCCTGCCCGTCGCCGCGAGGTAGTTATTGCGAAACGTCGCGTCGTTGAACATTTCTTGCGTAAGTATCAAAGCGTTGCTGTGAGGAGTCCCGCCGAATTGGTCGCGCAAGTGCGAAGTGTATTGATACGGATTGTCCGCGCCGTCGCCAAAACTCAAAACTTCGTAGCCGTCGAAAGTCAAATTATAAGGATTGTCGCGTCTGTCGGCCGAAATTCCCAAGCTGTGTCCGATTTCGTGGAACATGACGGGCGTAAGGTCGTCGCTCTTCATAGCCTGCGCAATCGGGAAGGCGTAATAATCGGTATTGACCCAGCCGTATTCGCCGTCGCCTTCGTTTATTCCGAGGTTTTGCCCGATACGAATTTGCCCGTAAGCGTCTTGAACAATCGCGCCGAGAGCTTTCCTTGTCATGTAGTCGTTCACGTCCGCGAAGTAGTCGACGACTCTGCCGCGTTGAAAGATTTCGCTGAACAGGTTGGGATTTCTTGTCTCTACGCCGTAAAGTTTTGAAATTGACGCGGCGTCGGCGTTGGAATCGGTGTAGTTGCCTACGAAGTACTGCGCGGGCTGATTGACGACAGCACCGGGCGCGATAATTTCAGCCCACCAGTAAAAGGCTTTGTTGAGCGCGTACTTCATGCTTGGCGTCAAGTTGTAGACGAGCAGACCGGCGGACGAAAAATCGTTATCCTGGTTGAAAAAATTCGTCGTGGTTTCGGTTTTGTCTTCAGTGCCGTAGTATTGCACCTCGAACAGTTGCTTGCCGTCCCAACCGATTGAGTAAGTCTCCATAGCGGAAGCCGACAGCGGACAGCCGACGACCAAAGCCGCCGCCAACGTTTTTGCGATTCGCCTCCTGACGTTCTTGGAAATTTGTCGTAACATAACATCACTGCCTTTCTATCAATTAGGAGTTAGGAGGTAGGAGTTAAATTTTGCTTTACATAACTCCTAACTCTTCACTCCTAATTCCTAACTAACAAAAAAAATCCTGCCGCGCTGACAGAATCAGTCTTTGAGCCGCAAGCGAACTTGATTCAAGCCGCCGTCGCGTGTGCAGGAAAAATCTTTCGTTAAGCCGCGCAGAATTTTGACGCCCAAATCATCGTCGCCGTCGGAAATTTTTTCGTCGAAGGGATTGAACGCCGCGCCGCCGCACGTGAGATTCAGCTCTAAAATTTTTTCCGCCTCGACGTAGACAATTTCAAGCGTCATGAAAATTTCGTCGCCCGCGTCGTAACAGCCGCCGAGCATTGCGTAAATCAGCTCCTCGCTGCAAAGTTGCAAGCGTTGCAAATTTTTCGCGCCGAGCCCGTATTTTTCCGCGAAGACTTGAATGCCGCCCTGCATTGCCGGCAAGTCGAACGTCCGCGCAGAAATTTCGTAATGAAAATATTTTTGCCGCCGAATGAACGCCACGGTCTTTGGACGCTTCGGCGCGTCGAAAATTTCGGCGGGCGTGCCCTGTTCGTAAATTTCACCGTCCGCGAAAAATAAAACTCTGTCGGCAACTTCACGGGCAAAGTTCATCTCGTGCGTCACGATAAGCATCGTCAAATCGCGCTTGGCAAGCATACGGATAACGGCAAGCACTTCGCCAACCATCGTCGGGTCAAGCGCGCTGGTGGGTTCGTCGAATAACAAAATTTCCGGCTCCATCATCAACGCCCGAACAATCGCCGCACGCTGTTGTTGCCCGCCGCTCAATTCGTCGGGGTAGTTGAAAAGTTTTTCGGACAAGCCCACGCTCGCGAAGAGTGCCTTTGCCTTGTCGCAAGCCGCCTGCCGAGAAAGTCCTTTCAGCTCGACGGGCGCGGCGATTGCGTTTTCAAGCACCGTCAAGCCCGCGAACAGATTGAACGATTGGAAAATCATGCCGATTCGTTGTCGCACCGATTCAAGCTTGCAACCCGCCGCCGTTATCTCCTCGCCCGCGAAAAAAATTTTCCCTGCCGTCGGTCGCTCCAAAAGATTCAACATGCGCAGGAACGTCGATTTGCCCGTGCCCGAACCGCCGATTATCGTAATGCGCTCGCCGCGCCGAACTTCCAAGCTGACACCTTTCAGCGGGGCGACGTTGCCGTATTCCTTGCGCAAGTTTTCAACGCGCAAAATAATTTCGCTCACAACTTAACACCGTCCAAAATTTTTTCGCGGCTCCGATTCTTCGGGTCAAGGCGGCGGGCAATGCAGTCCGTCACGAACAGCAACAACCGCGACAACAGCAGATAGACGATTGCGATTGCGATTAGCGGGACAAAGGCGTCGTAAGTGCGGGCGCGAATCAAGTCCGCAACCCTTGTCAAGTCTTGCACCGATATGTAGCCGACAACCGCCGTTTCCAACAGCGTCACGTTAAGCGCAAGCTGATATTGCTTGAAGTTGTTGCGCACAACTTGCGGCAAGATGAACTTGACGAACGCCCGCCGCCCCGAATAGCCCAGCGACAAAGCCGCCTCCGTTTGCCCGCGCGAAATACTCTCCGCGCCGCTCTTGAGCATGATGAATACCGTTATGCTCAGCACGATTGAAAAGACTACGATCGCCACGATAATCGCAGGCAAGTCGAAGTTGGCGAAGACGACGTAATAAAAAATCAACAGCAAAACCATTGTCGGCACACCCTGCAGCGTTCGATAAATCTCGTCGATTATCTTGTTGACGCGGCGGTTGCCTTCGCGATAAAGCATGTACATCGCCAAAGCCAGCAACGTCCCGAAAATTGTCGACGTCAACGTTATTGCCAACGTTCTGCCTGCGCCTTCAAGAATCATTCGCCAGCGGTTTTCGTCGAAGAGCGAAGTTTTGATTCTGTGTTCAAGAGCGGCAAAAAAATTTTCTTTGCCGGAAGTTCCGGGGTTAATCACGGCGACGGTCTGCTCAATGTCGGTCGGGTTTGCGAAGAGCATACTTTTTTCGCGCTCCGGCAAAATTTCAATCGCGTCCATTCCGATATCAATCCTGCCCGTCGTCACTTCGATAAGCATCGTCTCAAAGATATCCACTTTTATTTCGTAGTCGTAGCCGTAAGCCGCGCAGAATTTATCAAGAAGTTCGACCTCGAAGCCGACGACTTGCCCGTCGCGCAAATATTCAAACGGCGTGCCTTTCGCTTCAGTGGTGACCTTCAAAGTGCCGTTTTCGCCCGAAAGGTTTGACTTCGTGAAAGTTCGTTTGCTTTCGTCACTGTGGAGCCATTTATTTCGCAACGCGTCAAGTTCGCCGCTCGCCTCGGCCTTGGCAAGGAATTCGTTCATTTGATTGCAAAGTTTCTGACCGCGCTCGTTTTTCGTGAAGACGTAAGAAATTGGCACGTCGCCCAAAGATTGCGGCAGATAATCCACGTCGACGCCCTCGAATTTAAGATTTTCGACGTAAGTTTTTCCGAGAACGAACGCGTCAATTTTTCTTTGCTTGAGATTTTGAACGAGGTCGCTGATAAAATCCAGACCGACGAATTGCGCTTCGGGCAAGACTTCCCGTGCCTTGAGTTCGTAGGCGCATTTAGGCCACGCGCCGATTCGCGCCGTCTTCAAGTCGTCGATTGAGTTTATCTGCTTAACGTCGTCGCCACAACCTGCAATCAGCAACGCCGCGCAAATTATCAGTAAAAATTTTTTCATTGTGCAGCCTCGTAACGCGCCATGACTGCCGCCAAGGATGTGACGCCGTTGACTGCACCGACCGCCTCGATTGACAGGCTCGCCGCCGCGCAGGCAAAGCGTCCGCAATCTTCAAGCCGCCAACCTTCCGACAACGCCCACAGGAAGCCCGCCGCAAACGAATCGCCCGCGCCCGTCGTGTCGACAACCTGTTTGACGGGGCAAGCCGGAATTTCAATCTGCGCGGACGCCGTGGCGATAATGCAACCTTTGTCGCCGCGCTTGACGACAGCGCATTTCACGCCGCAAGCAAGCAACGCCGCAATGTTTTGCTGAAGGTTGCTTGAACCCGTCAACGTCGCAAGCTCAAATTCGTTCGGGAAGAAATAATCGGCATGGCTCAGCGCGCGCGCCAAGTCGTCAAGCGTCTTGCCGTGTGTATACGGTTTCATGTCGACTGCCAACGTCCGCCCGCTCGCTTTGATTCGACTGAACAGCTGCTCCATTGCCGGCACGTCCAACGTCGTCGATATGAACATGCTCGCAAGGCAGACGATTGGCGCGAAGCTGTCGACGTGCGGCAAAATATTTTCCAACGCGAATTTTCGCATACTGCCGGAAGGATTCATCAGGAAACGTCGCTCGCCGCGCCCGTCAACCAAAACGACGATGATACTCGTCTCCAAGCCCGCCTGCACCGTCACGCCCGAAATATCCAAGCCGTTTGTCGACGCGTAATCCAAAATTCTTTGTCCCGCGTCGTCGTCGCCGACGTTGCTGATTAACTGCACGCGCTTGCCCAGTCGCGACAACGCAACCGCCTCGTTGAGCGCGTCACCGCCGAAAGCCGTTTTAATGTAGTCAACGTCTTGCCCGTCGACGGTAAAAATTTTTTCGTCGACCGCGCCCGCCAACACGTCAATGACGCTCGCGCCGATTATCGAAATGTCTTTGCTCATAAAATTCACCTCGAAAAAATTTTATCAAGCGCGCCGCCCGCCGTCAACGAAAAAACTTGTCCCAAATCCCCCGCCCGTGTTACAATGCGCCGTGGTGTAATCGGAAAAAATCCTACGGAGGTGGCGACGTTGACAGGCGAAGAACTTAAGGACGTGCCGCTTTTCAAAGACTTGTTGCCGATTGAGATCGAAGAGTTCATGAAGTTCACGGGGACGACGATTCGCAGTTATCCGCGCGGCGAACGGGTTTTGGAAGCGTTCATGCCAAACGCGAACATCGGCATAATCGTAAGCGGCGAAGCGCAGATTTTGTCGCTCGACAGGCTCGGCAACGAAACGGTCGGTCACTCGCTCGAACGCGGCGCAATGTTCGGGACGGTCTCGGCGATTCTCGGCGAAGACTTAATTGCCACAAGTGTTCAGCTGACGACAGACGCCGTGATAATGTGGCTGCCCTATCGCGCTTTGCTGATTGCAGGTCCCAAGCTCGGCAGAATGCACGGCATCGTTATGAAAAATCTTTTGGAGACGTTCAGCCGCAAAAACGTCCTGATGATGCAAAAAGTTGAGTTGCTGTCGCAAAAAAATTTGCGCGAACGAATCATCCTGTACCTGTTGCAACGCGAACAACGGCAGGGCTCGGAGACCGTGACGGTGCCGCGACGCGGTTATCTCGCCAAGGAGCTTGAGTGCAATCGTTCTTCCTTGACGCGCGAAATTTCGCAAATGCGGGCGGACGGGCTCGTTGAATTCGGCGAAAACTGGATGCGCCTTAACAAGGACATGCTTAAATGATTCGTTTCGATGACGTTACTTTGAGTTTCGGGCGGCGCGTGCTTTTCGGTCACGTCACGTTGAATCTGCGCGGCGGTCGCGTTATCGGCGTGACGGGTGCGAACGGTGCCGGCAAGTCGACGTTCCTTAAGCTCGCGGGACAAATCATCAAACCCGACAGCGGCACGGTTCAGGGGGCAGGGAGAAGGGGGCAGGGGGCGGTTGCGATGGTCTCGCCCGAAATGAAAATCTACGACGACTTGACTGCGACGGAGAACTTGAAATTTTTTTCACGACTGCGCGGCAAAGCTTTGACGGACGAAAAAATTTCGGAGCTCGGCTCGCGCGTCGGGCTTGACATGAAAACTTTCGGCGACGCCCGCGCAGGCACCTTTTCGACGGGAATGCGGCAACGTTTGAAGTTCGCGATACTGTTAAGCGTCGACGCGGACATTTGGCTTTTGGACGAACCGACTGCCAACCTTGACGACGACGGGCGCGAAAAATTTTTCGCCGAAATTCAAGCCGCCAAGTCCGAAAAAATTATCCTGCTCGCCACGAACGACAAAACCGAGGTTGAGGCTTGCGATGAAATTATTCGGCTCCCGCTGTGAACAAGTCGCGGCGATTGTTCGGAAAGACTTTGTAATCGGGTTGCGGCGACGTGCGACGTTCGCGGCAATGATGATGTTCGCGCTGACTGCGGTTGCGGCTTTGAGCCTGTCAACGGGCGGCAACTTCGTCGAACCGAAAATTTTGGCGGCGTTGCTTTGGGTCGTGATATTCTTTGCGGCCGGCGCGGGCATATCGGGCACCTTCGACGACGAGGCGCAAGCCGGCACGCTCCTGACGCTGAAACTTTACGCCGCCGCGCAGGCTGTCCTGTTCGGGAAAATGGCGGGCGTGTTGCTGTCGCTTGTCACGCTGACGACGTTCATCTTGCCGATATTTTTAATCCTGTTCGACGCGGCGGTTGAAAATTTTTTCCTGCTGACGGCGACGGTCTTAATCGGATTAATCGGTTTGTCGGCGGCGGGCACGTTGACGGCGGCTTTGACGACTTCGGCGACGGTCAAGGGCGGCTTGTTCCCGATTTTGCTGTTCCCCGTGACGTTGCCGATATTCCTGCCGGCGATTGCGTTGACGGAGGCGGCTTTGACGGGCGCGGCGTTCGACGTGAGTTCGCTCGTCGTCGTGGCGGCATTCGACGCGATTTTAATTTTGGCGAGTTCAATCCTTTACGATTATTTGTGAGGTGTCATGAATAAAATTTTAGTCTTGCTGACGCTGACAATCTGCGCGGCGGTTATTTTTTTGGTGCCGCCGATAAAAGGACTCGGCGATTTGGCAAAGATAATATTTTTCCACGTGCCGACGGCTTGGGTTGCGGTGATTGCGTTCTTTACGAGCGCGTTCTTCGCGGCGAAATTTTTGCGAACGCAAGATTTTTCCTTCGACACGTTGAGCGCACGAGCGGCGCGTTTGGGATTCGTGTTCGTGCTTTTGTCGACGATAAGCGGCGCGATTTTCAGCAAATTGACTTGGGGCGCGTATTGGAATTGGGATCCGCGCCAGACTACGATTTTCGTGCTGATTTTGATTTACGGCGCGTATTTGACATTGCGGGCGGCTGTCTCCGACGAAAAAGTTCGCGCAAAGGTTTCAGCAGTCTATTCGCTTTTAAGCGTGTTGACGGTGCCGTTTCTGGTCTTCATTTTGCCGCGCATGTATTTTTCGTTGCACCCGTCGCCCGTGCTGAATTCGGCGGGACGCGTCGAAATGGATTCGGTCGTTTTGGTCGTGCTTATCGCAGCGGTCGTCGACGCGACTTTGATTTTTATTCAACTGATGAGGAGGCGATTCTTTTGACGAAAATTTTTTTGATTCGCCACGGTGAAACCGAATGGAACAAACTTGGCAGACTGCAGGGCAATTCGGATGTCAGCTTGTCGCCCGAAGGCATACGGCAGGAGCAACTTATGGCGGCTTATGTGCCCTTTAATCACATTGACGCCGTTTACGCGAGCGATTTGCAACGCGCTTCGGACACCGCGAAAATTTTGGCGGCGAAATTCAATTTGCCCGTGACGACGATGCCCGGCTTGCGCGAAACGAATTTTGGCGACTGGGAAGGCAGAGTCATCAGCGGACTGCTTGAAGAACTGCCCGAAGACTTCGGCAACTTTTTCATTAAGCCCGACAAAGTCAAGCCGCCGAACGGCGAAACTTTTTTGGAGTGTCAAGCCCGCGTCGAAAACGCCATGGACGAAATAATTGCCGAGCATGACGGTCAACGCATTATCGTCGTCTGTCACGGCGCGGCGATTCGTTTGCTCATCTGCGCGGCGTTGGAAATTCGCATTCGGAAGATGTGGGCGATACACCAATTCAACACCGCGCTGAACATTTTGACTTTCGAGGACGGGCTTTTCAGCGTCGAACTCATGAACAGCACGGCGCACCTTTATTTGGGCTGAGGAGGCAAAATTTTTGACGGACGAAATTTTTATGCGGGAGGCGTTGCGGTTGGCGCGCAATGCCGTGGGTCGCACGTCGCCCAATCCGTTGGTCGGGGCGGTCGTCGTTCGCGAAGGCAGAATCGTCGCGGAAGGTTGGCACCGAAAAGCCGGAACGCCGCACGCCGAAATCCACGCGCTGAACATGGCTGGCGAACTTGCACGCGGCGCGACGCTTTACGTGACGCTTGAGCCGTGTTCGCATTTCGGACGAACGCCGCCTTGCGCACGGGCAATCGTCGACGCAGGGATAAGTCGTGTCGTCGCGGCAATGACCGATCCCAATCCGCAGGTCGCGGGTCGCGGCTTTGAAATTTTACGGTCGGCGGGCATTCAAGTCGAAGTCGGCACGTTGGAGGCGGAGGCGCGGCGGCTCAACGAAATTTTTATCAAGTGGGTGACGCGCAAGCTGCCGTTCGTCACGCTGAAATTTGCCTGCTCGCTTGACGGGAAAATCGCGACGGTCGGCGGCGAATCGCAATGGATAAGCGGTATCGAGTCGCGGACGTTCGCTCACCGCCTGCGCGACACCAACGACGCGATTTTGGTCGGCGTGGGCACCGTGCTTGCCGATAATCCGAGCTTGACGACGCGCCTTGTCGAGGGCAAGAATCCCGTCCGCGTGATTGTCGACAGCAAAGCCCGCATGCCGCTTGACGCAACGGTCGTGAAGGACAAATCTGCGCGGACGATTATCGCGACGACTTCACGCGCGCCCGAAGAAAAACTTTCCGCGCTTGAGGCTTGCGGCGTCGAAATAATCACGGCGGGCGACGGCGAACGCGTTGACTTGAAAATTTTAATGCGCGCGCTTGCCGAACGGGAGCTGACATCGGTTTTGGTCGAAGGCGGCGGCACGATTCATTTCGCCATGCTGAAAGCCGGGCTCGTCGACAAAGTGTTGGCGTTCGTCGCGCCGAAGATTCTCGGCGGAGCAAATGCGTTGACGGCGGTTGCGGGCGCGGGCTTTGAAAAATTATCCGACGCCGTTGCGCTTAAAGACTTGACGACGGAGCGGCTCGGCGACGACATTTTAATCAGCGGTTACGTCACGGAGGCGTGAACTTGGACATCAAAAAAGAATTGCCGCATTTTTATATTGGCGACTCGCTCGGCGGGCAGCAGGCGTGGTATTCGCGCGTAACCGATTTCGGCATGAACATCGGCGGGTGCGCGGCGGTTTCGGCTTGCGATTGCGCCATCTGCTTCGCAAAATATTTCAACCTGCGCGGGCTCTACCCGTTCGATTTGGAAAACATCACGCGGGAAGATTATTTGCGTTTTGGCAAGATTATGGAGCCGTACTTGTATCCGCGCTGGTCGGGCGTCGACAAGTTGGAAATTTACCTTGACGGCTTCGGGCGATTCTTGCAAGACCGCAACGCCACGCAACTTAAGCTGTCGGGTTGGTCGGGCGAAAACAATCTCGTCGACACGCAACAAATCATCCGCCGGCAAATCGACGCGGGCTTTCCGTTGCCGTGCTTGACGCTGAATCATCAGGCGGCGGAGCTGAAAAAATACACTTGGCATTGGTTCATCTTGGACGGTTACGAAGTGCGCGGCGAAGATTTTTTCGTCAAGGCGGTGAGTTACGGCGTCGGGCGTTGGCTTGACTTCGCGACGTTGTGGAACACGGGCTTTGAAAGGAAAGGCGGGCTGATTCTGTTTGAATACGTTTGACTGCGACAAATGCGGCGTGTGTTGCAAAAATATTCGTCATTCGATTTTTTACACGGAGGAGCTTGACCGAGGCGACGGCGTCTGCAAACACTTGACGGCGGACAATCTCTGCGCCATTTACGCCGCGCGCCCGCTTTACTGCAACATCGACGCCTACTACGATAAATATCTTTCGCACAAGATGAGCCGCGAGGAGTTTCACAAAATGAATCACGCCGCCTGCTTGCGCCTGAAAAATCGGAACGCGCCGTCGGACACGCTTGAACGTTACGACGATTTGCTTGCGTTTATCCGTCGACAGAATTTGACAGGCAAAGTTGAGCGTGGTATTTTTGACGCGTAAATTTTTTGGAGGTTGAAAATGTTCACGGGCATAATCGAGGAAGTCGGGCGGCTTAAGAGCTTGCGCGGCGGACGAATCGAAATTTCTTGCACGACGGCGTTGGAAGGCGTCAAGGTCGGCGACAGCATAAACACCAACGGCATTTGCTTGACGGTCGTCGATTTCGGCGAAAATTTTTTTGCGGCGGATGTCATGCCCGAAACGTTGCGTAAAACGTCGCTTGCCGAACTCAACTGCGGCGGGCTTGTCAACTTGGAACGCGCCCTGCAAATCGGCGACAGACTCGGCGGGCATATCGTCAGCGGGCATATCGACGGCGTCGGCAAGATTTTGAGCATACGCGCCGAAGGCAACGCGCTTTTAATCGACGTGGCGGCGGCAAGTCATTTGCTTCGACAGATCGCGCCAAAAGGCTCCGTCGCGCTTGACGGCATAAGCTTGACGGTCGTGGACGCGGGCGCGGAAAGTTTCAGCGTATCGATGATTCCGCACACCCGCGAAGTCACCAACTTCAAGGGCAAGCGCGTCGGCAGTCTCGTCAACATTGAGACGGACGTTCTTGCCAAATACGTCGAACGGCTTCTGAACTTCAACGCGTCGCCCGAAATAACTGCGGACTTCCTTGCCGCCAACGGTTTCATGTGATTGGAGTTGCGACGTTGAAAAAATTTTTTACAGCGATTTTGTTCGTAATGATGATTTGCGGCATGGCTTCCGCCGATTCAAACGTCGAGCTTGATTTTGAAGTCGAGCCGGCTTTGAAAGTCGAAGAGCCGCCCGAAAGTCAACGCCCCGTCGTTATTTCGTTCGCCGGCGACTGCGCGTTGGACGCCTTTCCCGGCTCCGAATACGACTTTGAACATCACTGGAAGAACGGCGCGGATTACTACCTCGGCAACGTCAAGCCGATTTTCGCGGCGGACGATATAACCTTCGTGAACTTGGAAGGAGCTTTGACCGCACGCCCGACGACCGCCGTTAAGCAGTTCCCGATACGCGGCGAGCCTAAGTACGTCGAAATTCTGACGGCGGGCTCCGTTGAGCTTTGCAACCTTTCCAACAACCACATTTACGATTGCGGCGACGCCGGCTTTCGCGATACCGTCAACCTGCTGAACGAACACGGCATAAAATTTTGCGGCGAAGGCTATTCCGAAATAATCGACGTGCGCGGCATGAAAATCGGTTTCCTCGGCTACGCGGCTTGGTCGGACAACGACGCCCTGCGCGAAAAAATTTTCTCCGATATACACATGCTCCGCAACGACGGCGCGGAAATTGTCGTCGTGGAATTTCATTGGGGACGCGAGCTTGCGCATATCAGTGACGCGTATCAAAACAGCCTTGCGCACTTCACGGCGGACAGCGGCGCGAACATAATCGTCGGCGCGCACCCGCACGTCATTCAGGGCGTCGAAAACTACAACGGCAAGATTATCGCTTACAGCCTCGGCAACTTTTGCTTCGGCGCGAACTACAACCCGCGCGACAAGGAGACTTTCATTTTGCAAGCAACCTTGAGCAGAGACGGCGACGCAATCACGATAACGCCGCATGTCATACCCTGCCGCATTTCTTCGACGACCGCGCGCAACGACTTCCGCCCGACGCCCGTCGAAGGCGACGAAGCCGCGCAGATTTTGAATCACCTTAAAGAGTACTCGAAAACTTACAACCAAACGATTGACTTCACGGAGGGGAATGCTTATGAGCGAATTCGCGACGATCGAACAAGCGATTGACGACATACGGCGCGGCAAGATGATTGTGGTCGTCGACGACGAAGACCGCGAGAACGAAGGCGACTTGATTGTTGCCGCAGAGACCGTCACGCCCGCCGATATAAATTTCATGGCGACGCACGCCAAGGGCTTGATTTGCACGCCGATTGACGGCAAACGCCTTGACGAACTGGAAATCGGGCAGATGGTTGCGAACAACACCGACAATCACGAGACGGCGTTCACGGTGTCGATTGACGCGTTCGACACGGACACGGGCATTTCGGCTTACGAACGGTGCCGCACGATTAAAATGCTTCTCGACCCCGCCGCCAAGCCGTCAAGTTTCCGCAAACCGGGTCACGTGTTCCCGTTGCGTTCGGTGGAAGGCGGAGTGTTGCGCCGCGCAGGTCACACCGAGACCACGACCGATTTGGCGCGACTGGCGGGCTTTTATCCTGCAGGCTTGTGCTGTGAGATAATGGACGACGACGGACACATGATGCGCACGGACGGCTTGAAAAAATTCGCCGAGCGTCACGGGCTGAGTATCATAACGGTGCGCGCGCTGATTGAGTATCGCAAGCGGACGGAAAAATTCGTCAAGCAAATCGCCGACGTCGACTTTCCGAGCAAGTACGGGCGCTTCAGGCTGAAGGCTTACGAAAGCACGCTGGACGGCAAATGTCACCTTGCGATTGTCAAGGGCGACGTGGCGGGCAAGCAAAACGTTTTGGTGCGCGTGCATTCCGAATGCTTGACGGGCGACGCGTTGGGCTCCCTGCGTTGCGATTGCGGCGACCAACTCGCGACAGCCTTGCGCAAGATCGAATCGGCGGGCGAAGGCGTCTTGCTTTACATGCGGCAGGAAGGACGCGGCATCGGGCTTGCCAACAAGATTCGGGCTTACGCGTTGCAGGACGCCGGCAAGGACACCGTTGAGGCGAATATCTTGTTGGGCTTCAAACCCGACCTTCGCGACTACGGCATAGGCGCGCAGATTCTTGCCGACTTGGGCTTGACAACGATACGCTTGCTGACGAACAACCCCGCCAAACGCGCCGGGCTTGAAGGTCACGGCTTGACGATAACCGAACGCGTTCCGATTGTCATTGCGCCGACGAAGTTCGACAAAAATTATCTGACGGTCAAGAAAGTCAAAATGGGTCACGTATTCGAGGAGGGTAACGCATGAACGTTTACGAAGGCAACATCAGCGGCAAAGGCTTGAAGTTCGCGATAATCGTTGCGCGCTTCAACGAATTCATCACAGGCAAACTTTTGGACGGCGCACTTGACGCTCTGAAACGCCACGAGACGCCCGACGAAAATATTTCGGTCGTTTGGGTGCCGGGTGCGTTTGAAATCCCGATTGTCGCGAAACAAATGGCGGCAACGGGCAAATTTCACGCGATAATCTGTTTGGGCGCGGTGATTCGCGGCGCGACGACGCATTACGATTACGTCTGCAACGAAGTTTCCAAGGGCGTGGCTGCCGTCGGCCTGCAAAGCGGCGTCCCGACAATTTTCGGTGTCGTCACGACGGAAAACATTCAGCAGGCGATTGAGCGCGCGGGCACCAAATCCGGCAACAAAGGCTTCGACGCTGCCGTTTCCGCGATGGAAATGGCGAATCTGTTCAAGACGCTCAAGAAAGCCGAAAACGTCAAGCCGCGCAAAACCCGCGGTCGTCCGCCGAAAGTGCAAGAACTCGTCGATGCTTGAAACGATTTTTGCAAAACGAAAACGCCCTCCGATTTGGAAGGCGTTTTTTGTTGTCGTATTGAGTGGTGCTCGCTGAGAGACTCGAACCCCCGACCTCCTCCATGTGACGGAGATGCTCTACCAACTGAGCTAAGCGAGCCGATAAAAAAAAATTTTGGTGGGGCTGACAGAACTCGAATCTGTGACCTCCTCGATGTCAACGAGGCACTCTAACCATCTGAGCTACAACCCCACGTCCCAAGAACTTGCGTCCTTCAAGACAGGCGCAATTATAAACGTTCAAATGCAAACTGTCAAGGAAAATTTTTACAAGCCCGGGAACGCGTCGACGAACTTAATCTTGATGTCGGGGAATGCGTCGACAAATTGAATCGTGAAGTCTTCGCCGTGCCGAACGAATTCCCATTCGCCGATCTTATCGGGGAACGACGACACGCGCAGGACTTTCAAATCGGGGAAGGCGTCGACGACTTGAACTTTTATGTCGGCAAAGGCATTCACGACGCGAACCTTGCCGCAAAGTTTTATCCCCTTGAAGTAGCCGTCAACCGAAATCGGCGAGGCAAGCGCACTGTTCGCCGCCGCGCAAATTATCAGCGCAAGCACGCAAGCTAAAAGATTTTTCATTGGGCGTCCGCTCCTTTCGTTGTCAAGCAAAATATTTTTTGATATAGTTTACGCGTTTAAAATTTTAACACGGCTCCGCGCGGAGGTAAGGACTTTCATGAAGACTAAGGCACCGAAAAAAGATACACTCGTCAAAGCGGCGATCGCGTTGCCGATAATCCTCACGGCGATCTTCGCGGGCATTTACTTCAATCTTTCGGGCATCTTCCGCGACGCGCCCAAAGTCGAAATTCAGCCGCTCAACAACTTCAAAAAGACTCTGCACGTCGTGACCGACCAAGACTACGCGCCTTACTCCTACGTCGACGAAAACGGCAACTACCAGGGCTACGACGTGGAAATGATGAACGAAATCGCCAACCGCCTGCAAATGAATCTTGACCTGTCGCTTATGGATTGGAACGACGCCAACAGGATTTTCCTAAGCGGCGGCGCGGATATTATCATGAACATGGAAAGCGATTTGATTATAAACAATCCCGCGATTATTGCAACCTTGCCGACGACCGAAAAGCAATACGTCGTTTACGGGCGCAAAGATATTTCGTCCGTCGCCGAACTGTACGGGCGTCGCGTCGCGTCCTTGCACAAAATGCCGGGGCTCGGTCTCGACGACGAAATTTCTTACGTGCATTCGTATCAGCGAATCTTCAACGGGCTCAAAAGCGGCGAATATGAATTTGCCATCTGCCCGATTCAAGTCGGCGGCGCGTTCGTCGAAAAGCTCGACATTGACGGCGTCTTTCCAAGCTACGCCGTTCAGCACGTCTACGGCACGCTCGCCCTGCACCCGGAAGATACTCAACTGCGCGTCCGCGTCAATGCCGTCCTGATTCAAATGCAACAGGAAGGTCGTCTCGACGCGCTCAACAAGAAATGGATAATCAACCGTTACGAAAACATCACGCTCGAAGAAATGGTTACCAGCCGCCCGTGGCTTATCGCGATGATTATTTCAAGTTGCCTGTTCGTGATTCTGCTTATCGGCTACACCGTAATGCAAGTTCGCTACGTTCATTCGCAGGAGGCTTACACGCACCAACTGCAGGAGCATTACGACACGATTAAGCAACAGAGCGAACAGCTGAAAAGTCAGCAGGCGGAACTTATTGCAGCGAAGGAACGCGCCGAGGAAGGCTCGCGCGCCAAGTCGCAATTCCTGTCGAATATGAGCCACGACATTCGCACGCCAATGAACGCTATCGTCGGCTACTTGAACCTCGCCAAGGAACTGCACCACGTCTGCGAAGCTTGCCCATTGTATCGGAACGAACCGTGCCCCGACAACATTCCCGACAGGATGTACGACTTCCTGAAGAAAATCGACGCGTCCAGTCAGCATTTGCTCGCCCTGATTAACGACGTGCTTGAAATGAGCCGTATCGAAAGCGGCAAGATTGAACTAGAGCTTGAAGACGTGAACATTGCGACCGCGCTCGCCGAAGTGCACGACATGTTCGCCACGCAGATGAAAGGCAAAAATATTTCGTTCGGCGTCGACACTTCGGGCGTCCGCAACAAGTTCGTCGTCTGCGACAAAAACCGCTTGAATCGCGTTCTTCTGAATCTTTTGAGCAATGCCTACAAGTTCACGCCCGACGGTGGCACCATTGCCGTCACGCTCAATCAAATCGGCGACAGTCACGACGGCGCGGCGGATTACGAATTGCGCGTAAAGGACAGCGGCATCGGCATGACGCCCGAATTCGCCGCGAAAGTTTTTGAGGCATTTGAACGCGAACGCACGTCGACCGTCAGCAAGATTCAAGGCACCGGGCTCGGCATGGCGATTACCAAAAGCATCGTCGACCTTATGGGCGGCGACATTCGCGTCGAAACCGAATTGGGCAAGGGCACCGAATTTATCATCAACGTGACGTTCAACCTTGCCGAAGACATGCAAGAGGAAGTCGCCGAAGAAAATCGCCTGGCCGCGCAGATTGTCGACTTCACCGACAAAAAACTTTTGCTCGTCGACGACATTGAAGTTAATCGCGAAATTGCCAAGATGTTACTTGAGAGCGAAGGCTTTATCGTCGACACGGCAAGCGACGGCTCCGAGGCTGTCGAAAAGGTTGCGGCGGCGAAGGCGGGCGATTACGACGCGATTCTTATGGATATTCAAATGCCGATTATGAACGGCTACGAGGCGGCGAAACGGATTCGGCAGTTGCCCGACCCCGCGCTCGCGAAGATTCCGATTGTCGCAATGACGGCGAACGCGTTCAGCGAAGACGTGAAAGCCGCGCTCGACGCCGGCATGAACGCGCACATTGCCAAGCCTATCGACGTGCTCAAGATGATGGAGACGCTCGCAAAGATTCTGCCCGCCTGAATCACGACAATCAAAAACCCGCAAGGTTCGTCTTGCGGGAATTTTTTATTTGCAAAAAAAATAAGACCTGTTGACGCGGGCGAAGTATCAACTTTCGCTTGACGCTTCACCCGCTTTACGGTATAATCACCGCTGATAAGTTCCTACAAGTGACGCGCAACGCGCCCAGGATTCCTGTATCGTTAATTCTAGCAAAGGGCTTGGCGATTGTCAAGTTCAACCGAAAGGTGTTGGTGTGTATTGACTGAAAAGCCGTTGTCCCCGTCGTTTTATTGAAAGGAAGTGATTTCTTGGACACGCAAACAAATTTCGACCCGCAAATCTTCGAGGTTTATAATGTGCACGGTTACGCTGACTCCGTTGGCACCGTTCATCTCCTCGTTGACGACGTTGCTGTCGGGCTCGGTATCGTGCAAGTCAAAAAAAATCGTGTCCCCACTTGTGGGGACAAATCGCCCAAAAGTGGGGATACTGTCCCCACAAGTGGTTACAAACCTTACACAGCTATTCGTTGGGAGCGTATCAACAAGTATCTGCGCGATTGCGATTGCCTCGGCAAGGACGACCCCGACGTTAAATCGGGCAATTACATCCCCGAACAATGGTTTTACTTTTTAGCGATGAAGGCGAACAATGCGGCGGCAAAAAAATTCCAATACAAAGTCGCCTACGAAATCATGCCGGCGATTCGCAAGAACGGCACCTATTCCCTCACAGGCGAAACCGCGCCCGCCGCCGTCGCCAAGCCCGCGAAGGTAAAAAATCCTAATCGTGTTGCCGGACAGAAAACGCCCGCCGGTATTTACGCTGCCAAAGTTGGCGACAAAGTCAAAATCGGGCACAGCCACGACGCAAAAAAACGCCTGCCGCACGTCAAGGGGCGCACGGAAAAAACATATTATCAGACTGCTTTGTTCCCGCGCAAAGTCGCTCGCTTGCTTGAGTGGGCTTGCCACACGATATTTGCTCCGTTTGCGTTGGGCAACGAATTTTTCGACATAGAATACGACGAAGCGTGCAGAATCATCAAAACGTTGGAGAAATTAATCGTCGGCTTGTCGAAAGTCTACAACGTTGAACGCGACGACAAATCTTTGGTTGTCGCAACAAAAAATTTCGTCGAATACGTTAATCTCATTGCTGACAAGAAAAATTAGCTTGTCGGCAATTTTTTTTGCGCAAAATAAAAATCCCCAACGTCAACGCGACGCCGGGGATAAATTTTTTTCAGCACTCGGACAGCGCAAGAATTTTTTCGCACAGCTCAGGGAAGTCGATACCCGCCGCGCGCGCCGCGTCGGGCACAAGCGATGTCTCCGTCATGCCCGGCACCGAATTGACTTCAATGACGTAGGGTACGTTCTTTTCGGAAAGCATCATGTCAACACGCGCCACGCCCGCGCACTTGCAGATTTTGAATGCCGCAACCGCAAGCCGTTGCACTTCGTCGGTCAAGTCGTCGCTCAGCGGCGCGGGGCAAATGTGCGTCGACATGCCTTTGGTGTATTTCGTCTTGTAGTCGTAGCGACCCGTCGTCGTCGTGATTTCAATGACGGGCATTGCCTCTGCGTCGTCCTCGTTGCCGCAAACCGCAACCGTCAGCTCGCGACCTTCGATAAATTCTTCAACCAAAATTTCGTCGCCGAAGATGAACGCGTTGTCAATCGCCGGCTCGATGTCCAGCGAATCCTCGACGATCGTCACGCCGATACTCGAACCCTGCGCGGCGGCTTTAATAACCACGGGCAAGCCGAACGTCCGTTCAATCTCGGCGGCAAGCTCGGTGCGTCTGTCGACTTCGCGGTAAACGGCAAAGCGCGGCGTGGAAATCTGCGCGGAGTTAAGGAAATGTTTCGTGGCGACCTTGTCCATGGTCAGCGCGGCGGACAGGACGCCCGAACCCGTGTAGGGGATTTTGAGCATGTCAAGCGTGCCTTGAATCAGACCGTCCTCGCCGTAGCGACCGTGCACCGCGTTGAAGACGATACTGCAATCCTTTTCGCGAATGTCGGCGGCAAAAGTCTGCGGGTTAAGCTCCATAAGCTCGACGTTGTAATTTTTGGACTTGAGCGCGTCGTAAATCGCCTTGCCCGTGCGCCGCGAAACTTCAGCCTCGGTGGACGTGCCGCCGCACAGCACGACAATCTTGCGCCGCCGTTCAGCCTTGAGCAAAGCCAAAAGTTCTTCGCCCGTCTTGCAGATGTCGCCCGCGCCCATCGTGATAACCAAATCGCCCGGCGACAGACGGTCTTTGAGGAAGGCGGCAATGTCTTCGCGCTTGGGGATGTACGACACGGCTTGATTGGTTTGACTTAAAACCTCGCGCAGAATTGATTCGCCGCTGACGCCCAAAATTTTTTCTTCGCCCGCCGAATAAACGTCCGTCAAAATCAGCATGTCGGCTTCGGCGAACGCGCTGCCGAATTCCTTCAGCAAAAGCTGTGTCCGTGAATATCTGTGCGGTTGGAAAATGCAAATGATTTTGTTTGGCTTAAGCTCGCGGGCGGCTTTGAGCGTCGCTGCAATCTCGGTCGGGTGGTGCGCGTAGTCGTCGACAACCAAAATATTTTGAAGACGCCCCTTGGTCTGGAAACGACGTTTCGCGCCGTGGAAGTTGCGCAAGCCTTCGACAATCTTATCGAACGTAACGCCGACGTGGAGAGCCGTGGCAACCGTCGCCAACGCGTTCAAGACGTTGTGCCGCCCGTGAATCGCCAACTGCACTCTGCCCAAAAGGTCGTCGCCGTGCATGACTTCAAAGTTGACGCCCTTGCTCGTCGTGCGGATATTGTGCGCCGTGAAGTCCGCGTCGCAGTCAATCGCGTAGGAAATTACGTTGCGGTCAATTATCTTTGCAAGCCCGCGCAGATTTTCGTTGTCAAAGCACAGGACGGCAACGCCCGTTTCGCGGTCGACATTCTCGATAAAATTTTTGAACGCGTCGCGAATTTTGTCCATTGAGCCGTAGTGGTCAAGGTGGTCGTCCTCGACGTTGGTGACGACGGCGACGGCGGGCTTGAGCGTGACAAATGTGCCGTCACTTTCGTCCGCCTCACTGACGAGCCAATCGCTTTTGCCGAGAATCGCGCCCGTGCCCAAGTCAAGCGATTCGCCGCCGATGACAATCGTCGGGTCGACGCCCGCGCTGTGCAAGACGTACCCGATCATTGAAGTCGTCGTGGTTTTGCCGTGCGAGCCAGCGACTGCAATGCCCTTGCGCGAATTCAGCAGCCAAGCGTTGATGTCGGAGCGGTGCAGTTTAGGGATTTTGAACTTTGCAGCCGCGACGATTTCGGGATTGTCGGCGGGAATGGCTGACGAACAGACGATTGCGTCGACAGGCTTACCGGCGTCGTCAAGGATATTTTCCGCCCTGTGCCCGACGAAAATCCGTGCGCCGAGCCCGCGCAACATGTCAAGCGTCGACGAGTCTTTGGCGTCCGAGCCGCTGACTTCAAGCCCGCGTGCGATTAAAATTTTGGCGAGTGCGCTCATGCCCACGCCGCCGATTCCTATGAAGTGAAAATTTTTCAAGCCGTCAAGTTTCAAGTTATCGTTCCTCCAGTCAGTTGTAGAATCAAGTCGGCAATTTCGTTGGCGGCGTCGGGTTTGCCCAGAGACAAGCTTGCCGCAGCCATGCGCTTGAGCAGTTCGGGCGACGATAACAGCTCGTCCAGCGTCGCCGATAAAATTTCAGCCGTCAAATCGCGGTTGAGAATCATACGTGCCGCGCCCGCTTCGACCAATGCACGCGCGTTGAACTCCTGATGATTTTCCGCCGCGTAGGGGTAGGGTATCAAAATCGCGGGGACGCCGCGCGCCGTCAGTTCCGCCAAACCCGTCGCGCCTGCGCGGAAGACAGCCAAATCAGCCATTGCCATAGCCGTGGGCATGTTGTAAAGATACGGCACGACCTTGACGTTGGGCGCGTCGAGTACGTCGCGCAATTTGCTCGTTACGGTGTCGAATTCGCCTTTGCCCGTGACGTGCAGGAATTGCGCGGAATTTTTTTGAGCCGCCGCCTTCAACACGTCGATCATTGCGGTGTTGATACTGCGTGCGCCGCGAGAGCCGCCCGAAATCAGAACAATCGGTTTGTCGCCCGTAAAGTTGAATTCGCGGAGCCCGTCCTCACGCTTTGCCGCCAAGACCTCGGCGCGAATAGGATTGCCAGTGTAAATCGTCTTATCGGCGGGAAAATTTTTCAGCGCGTCGCGGGTGCCGACAGCGATTTTGTCGACGAACTTCGACAGAATTTTATTCGTGACGCCCGCAACGGCGTTCTGCTCTTGAATCAGCGTGGGAACTTTCATAAGGCTTGCGGCAAGCAGAATCGGACCGCAAACGTAGCCGCCCGTCCCGACGACCGCGTTGGGTTTGAAGTCCTTGATAACGTCCGAAGCGCGCTTGATACTCCAAACGGCATTGGCGGCGCGCGAAATGTTCGACAGCGTGAAACGTCGTTCGAGCCCGCCCTCCAACTTCAGCGCGGTGAAATTTATGCCCGCCTTCGGAACGATGTCAGCCTCCAAGCCTTTTTCGGTGCCGACGTAAAGAAATTCGGCGTCCGCCCGCTTTGCCTTTACGGCGTCAATTAGCGTCAGTGCGGGGTAGATGTGACCGCCCGTGCCGCCGCCCGATACGATTATTTTCATTTAGTGATTCTCTCCAAAAAAATTACACAGCACGACGCCGACGACGATTAGGACGATTCCAATCAATCCCGGCGTCGAAACGGTTTCGTGAAAAAATATTTTGGCAATGACTGCCGCGAAAACTATTCCGAGTCCGCTCCAAGTCGCGTAAAGGATATTTAACGGGATGGTCTTCATTGACAGCGCGGAAAAGTAAAAACAAACGCCGAAAGAAATCAGCGTGCCCGCCGCGAAAATTTTATTCTCGAAGCCGTCCGATAACTTCATGCACATCGTGCCGCACAGCTCCAAAACAATCGCCAAGCCAAGATAAACGTAACCCATAGTCGTCACCGCTTTAAAAATTTTCTTGCCGCAAGCCGCCGCCCGTGATAAAATTTTTTCGGACAAAGATTTTCCGCAGTATCCCTTAAGCGGCTTTGGGCGTGTTTGTGGGGCGCACGTCAAATCTTGTCCGCGAAAAGACGCGTCGACGGGCGGAAGACCGAGGGCTTCTTCGGAAGATACTGGTTCCGCAGAATTTACCGGCGCGTCTTTTCATTTGAGCTCGTGAACAATGCGTTTGAAGTCGCGCCCGCGCTCCTCGAAGTCGCTGTACATGTCGAAACTCGCGCAGGCAGGACTGAGCAACACGATTTGCGGCGAACGTGCAACATCCTTTGCAAGCGCAACAGCACGTTCCATTGAGTAGCCCGCCTCCAAGATTTTTTCGACAGGATAGCCGCTCTCCGCCGCGCAGGTTTTGAATCGTGCCGCCGCGTCGCCGACGAGAATCAAACTGTCGACGCGTTCGTTGACAAGGCGCAGGAAGTCCGTCAAATCGGTGCCCTTGTCGTCGCCGCCCGCAATTAAGACGATATGCCCCGCGAACGTCTCCAACGCCTTAATCGCCGAATCGGTGTTGGTCGCCTTGCTGTCGTTGTAGTACTTCACGCCGTCAAGCTCGCGGACGAATTCAATGCGGTGTTCGACGCCTTGAAACGTTTTCAGCACGCCGCGAATGCCTTCAGCCGACGCGCCCGCCAGAAACGCAATCAGCGACGCGGCAAGGGCGTTCTCGACGTTGTGCCAACCCTTAATGCCGAGTTCGTCGACGGTGCACAGTTCGTGACGCGTGCCGTTGAATTTTATGACAAGCCGATTGTTTTGGACAAACGCGCCCTCCGACAGCTCGACCTGCCGACTGAAATACAACACTCGACACGCGGCGCGATCAATCATGTCGCGGGTACGTTCGTCGTCGTAATTCAGCACCAGGAAATCTTCGGCGGTCTGTTGCGCGAAAATTTTTTCCTTCATGGCTTGATAGACTTCCATTGAGCCGTGACGCTTGAGGTGATCGGGCGTGACGTTCAAGACGGCGGAAATGTGCGGCTTGAAATTTTTCGTCGCCTCCATCTGATAACTGGAAATCTCCGCCGCAAGACAACCGCCCGCGCCGACTTCCAAAGCGACTTCGCTCAACGGAAAGCCGATATTGCCGCCGACGCCGACCTTATCGAACGCGGTCTTCAGCAGCAAGCCGAGCAGCGTAACCGTCGTGGTCTTGCCGTTGGTGCCCGTCACGGCGCATATCGGCGACTGAGCCAAGTCGTAAGCAAATTCGACTTCGCTGATGATTTTAATGCCCTGCGCGGCGGCGGACTTAAGCAACGGTATCCTGAGCGGGACGGCGGGCGACACGATTATCAAATCGACGCCGATTAAAAGTTCTTCTGTCTGCTTGCCGAAACGCAAATCGACGCCGAGCCCGCGCAGTTCGCCGAAGTCAACGTTAAGCTCCGATTCTTGTTTCGCGTCGCTGAGTACGACCGTCGCGCCGAGATGTTTAACAATCTTCGCCGCCGCAATGCCGCTCCGTGCCGCGCCGATAACCAAAATTTTTTTATCTGCAAAATTCATTATCAAGACTCCTTACAGCATTGATAAGCCGACGACGCCCGCGATAAGTCCGACCGCCCAAAAGACGAACACGACTTTGACTTCCGACCAGCCGCCAAGCTCGAAGTGATGATGCAACGGGCTCATGCGGAAGATTCGCTTGCCCGTCGACTTGAACGAAATGACTTGCAGAATAACCGACAACGCCTCGCAGACGAACACGAAGCCAACGACTGCCAACAAGACTTCGGTGCGCGACAAGATGCCGACAGCCGCGAACGCGCCGCCCAATGCAAGTGAGCCCGTGTCGCCCATGAAGACTTTCGCGGGGTGGAAGTTGAAGCGCAAGAAACCCACGCACGCGCCAACCGTCGCCGCACAGAAAATCGCCAAGTCGTTGTGTCCCGTCAAAATGCAAATCACCGCGTAACAGCTCGCCGCAATCGCCATGCAACCCGAAGCCAAGCCGTCAAGTCCGTCCGTCAAGTTGACGGCGTTCGACGCGCCGACCACCACGAAAAACAGGAACGGCACATACCAGCCGCCCGCGTCGATTGTCACGTTGACGACGGGCAGCCAAATCGTCGGGTTGAAGTCAATCAGCAATTCGCTTGCCACGAACGTCGTCACGATAACGATTAGGATTTGCCCCGCCAGTTTGTAACGCGCAAGCAAGCCTTGATTGTGTTTGCGGACGACTTTCAAATAATCGTCAATAAAGCCCAAAATAAAGTGACCGAGCAAAATGAACAGCGCAAGGAAAATTTCCGCGTTCCAATCGGCTTGAATCAGCGTCGCGGCGACGATGCCCGTGATTAAAAAAATTCCGCCCATGGTCGGCGTGCCGCTTTTGACTTGATGACTTTTGGGACCTTCGGCGCGTATGCTCTGTCCGAATTTCAATCGGTGCAAAATCGGAATGCAAATCGGCGCAAGCATGATGACCACGCCCGCCGCGATTGCTCCCGCTATTAAAAGTTTTTCCATGTAAAGAGTCTCTACTCCTTTGCTTGAATGTCACGTTGCTCGCCGATGCCGCTCGCCATAAGGTAAATCGCAAGCTGATTGAGTTTGACGCCTTCGCGCTTGGCACTCTCCGCAAGTTTCCTGTGCAAGCTCTTTGGAATGCGCAAATTCAATCGTCCGTTGTACAAATCCAAATCAGGTTCGGGGATGTCGTCTTCGTCCTCAAGAGCCGCCGCCAACCAGCAAAGTTTTGCGTCCTCAATCATTTCGAGAACTTCCAAACGCGTATCGCCTTGAGTTATGCAGCCGGGCAAGTCGGGTATCGTCGCGACGTAACCGCCCTCCGGTGAAGATGTGACTACAATGTCATAAGGCAACGTTGCATAGTAATCCAAATTTTTTTCCACTGCAATCAACCTCCAAATTTTAGATTCCCATTGCTTTTACAGCTTTGTTGATATAAACTTCGTCGACAAATTTTCCGTGCCGAGGTATGGTCACAAAAACATCGTCTTTCTTGAAGACATAATGGCTCGACCCGCCGCCTGCTTGACTTTCAATGAAACCGCGACGCAATAACAATTTTTCTATCTCTTCAAAGCGGACGGTCTTCGGATTGTTTTTGATTCGTTGAAGAAGTTTTTCAAGTTTGCTCATATCAGCTCAATGATTTTCTCCATATGCATGACGTGGGACGCCTTGAAAAGAATCGTGTCGCCGTCGCGGACAAGCTCCAAGATTTTTTTTGCGGCGTCTTCGTGCGTGTCGAAGGTGTAAACGTCCTTCAAGCCGGCGTCGCGCGCGCCCGCAGCAATGAACTTGCCGAGCTCACCCAACGTTATCAGCACGTCGAATTTGTTTTCGACAAGCTCCGCGCCGATTTCGCGGTGGACAGCCTCCGATATGTCGCCGAGTTCCATCATGTCGCCAAGCACGGCGATTTTGCGCCCGTCGTAAACTTCAGCCGAAGTCTTAATCGCCACGCGCATGGAAGCGGGGCTTGCGTTGTAGGCGTCGTTGACAATCGTCAAGCCGTCGCGCCTGATAACCTCGAAACGCATTTTCGTCGTCGTCAAAGTCGAAATGCCGCGCTGAATCTCTTCGACGTTCAAGCCGACTGTAAAGCCCGCCGCGATAGCCGCAAGCGCATTTGAGACGTTGTGGCGACCGAGCATCGGGATTTCAAAGTCAAAGTCTTCGCCGCGATAAGTCAACGTGAATTCCGTCGCCACGCTGCCGATTAAAATGTCCCGCGCCGTCACGTCCGCCGAAGTGTCCAAGCCGTAAGTCACGACGTTGACGCCCGCGCCCGCCAAGTTTTTCATTGCCGCCGTGTGCCGATTGTCCGCGTTAAGGATAATTGTACCGCCGTCGGGAATAGCCTCGACGAGTTCGCCTTTCGCCCGCGCAATGTTTTCGATTGAGCCCAAAAGTTCAATGTGCGCCTCGCTGACGTTTGTTACGATACCGATTGTCGGCTTGACGACTTTTGCAAGCGTTTCGATTTGTCCGCGCCCGCGCATACCGATTTCGACGACGGCGGCGGTGTGTTTGTCGTTTAGTTCAAGCAACGTCATTGGGACGCCGACTTCGTTATTGAAGTTGCCGGAAGTTTTATTGACGTTACCAAGTCCGCTGAGCGCGGCGGCAGTCAAGTCTTTGGTCGTGGTCTTGCCGTTGGAGCCGGTGACAGCGACGACGGGGATATTGAATCTGTCGCGCCACGCGCCCGCGATTTGTCGATAAGCCGTCAACGTGTCGTCGACTTTCAAGACAACGCCGTCAAGATTTTTGTCGAAGTCTTTGCTGACGATAACGGCAGCCGCGCCCTTGCTGAAGGCGTCTTCGGCAAAGTCTTCGCCGTTGAAAATTTCGCCCTTCAATGCGACGAACAATGAGCCGCTCGTAACCTTCCTGCTGTCGGTCGTCACGCACTCGAAAGAAATTTCTGCGTCGAAATCAACCGTTGCGCTCGTGACTTGCGCAACTTCTTTCAATGTCAATTTATTCATGGGATATAACCTCCGTGATAGCTTCGTGAGCAACTTCGCGGTCGTCGAAGTGAATCGTGCCGCTGTTGAGTATCTGATAAGTCTCGTGACCTTTGCCAAGGATTAAAACCACGTCGCCGGCCTCGGCAAGTTCAATCGCTCTGAAAATCGCGGCGCGTCGGTCGGCAATGCGTTCGTGCTTTTTGTCGCCGATACCGCGTTCGATGTCATCAAGAATTTTTTCGGGGTCTTCGGTGCGCGGATTGTCCGAAGTGGCGATAACAACGTCAGACAGCTCGGCGACAAGCTTGCCCATAATCGGACGTTTCGCGTGGTCGCGGTCGCCGCCGCAGCCGAACACCGTGATAATCTTGCCCGTGACAATCTGCGCGGCGGTCTGCAAAACGTTCTTGACGCCGTCGGGCGTGTGCGCGTAATCGACGATAACCGCGAAGGGCACGTCGGCAAAGACGCGCTCGAATCTGCCGGGGACGTTCCGAAAATTTTCCAGAGCCCGCTTGATTACGTCGGGTCGAATATTTTCAGCCGTCGCCGCACCAATCGCCGCAAGCACGTTGTACGCGTTGAAAAGCCCCGTCACGTGCAGGTTAAGGGACAAGGGACAAGGGGCAAGGGATAAGTTCATGCCGTCGGCTCGAACGTCAACATCGACGCCGCGCAGGTCTGCAGAATCGTTTAAGCCGTAAGTGATTCGCTTGCACAGGCAGTGGTGCAAAATTTTTTCACTCGCCGCGTCGTCCGCGTTTATGACTGCGGTTTTGTTTTGCTTGCGTCCGTGGCGCGAAACCGCGTCGAACAGCTTCGCCTTTGCCCGCAAATAATTTTCCATGGTGCCGTGAAAGTCCAGATGATCTTGCGTGAGGTTCGTGAAGATCGCTGTGTCGAATTCGACGCCCGCGACCCGATGCTCGGCAAGTGCGTGGCTCGAAACTTCCATGACGACGATTTGAATCTTGCGCCGCCGCATTTCGTTCAGCACGTGTTGCAAGTCAATGACGTTGGGTGTGGTGTTGGGGTTCGGAAAAGTTTCGTCGTCGATAAGAATTTGAATCGTGCCGATAAGCCCGACGCTCAAGCCCGCGCCTCTGAAAATGTCGCGCAACATGTAAGTCGTCGTTGTCTTGCCGTTGGTGCCCGTCACGCCGACGACGCGCATCGCCCGCGCAGGGTAGTCGTAAAAATACGGGACGATAACAGCCAACGCGTTGAGCATGTCCGGGACGACGAGCGCGGACAGACCTTCGGGCGGCGTGAAATTTTGTCGCGCCGTGAGAACGGCAACCGCGCCGCGTGCCTTTGCCTGCGAAATGAAATTATGCCCGTCAACGTGCGCACCCTCCATGCACACGAATAAATTGCCTGTGGTGACCTTGCGCGAGTCGTGCTCAATGCCGCCGATTGCAACGTCGTCGCCAAGAATTTTGGCTTCGGGCACGAGCAACGCAAGTTCGCTGAGTTTTTTTGTCAAGACTGAGCCTCCCTTCGTTTGCCGCCAATTATAATTGAGCTTTGCCTGAAAAGACAATGCCGCCAAAAAATTTTCTGCCGTTGTCCCTTTGAAAGAGACCAAAAATTTTTTTCGCGCATTATACTAGGGGCTGTTGGTAAATTAAAAGTGAATAACAGAAGCAGCGAGTAAAAAG
>CAMZAX010000009.1 GCA_947304355.1 uncultured Selenomonadales bacterium | reverse complement strand
TACGAGTTTTGGTCGTCGACGACGCGGCTTTCATGAGAATGATGGTCAAGGATATTCTTTCCAAAAACGGTTACGAAGTCGTCGGCGAGGCCGAAAACGGCATGAAGGCAGTCGAGAAATTTAACGAACTGCGCCCCGATTTGACGACGATGGATATCACGATGCCCGAAATGGACGGAATCTCCGCAGTCAAGGCGATTAAAAAAATCGACCCGAAAGCGAAAATCGTCATGTGCAGCGCAATGGGACAACAGGCCATGGTCATTGAGGCAATTCAGGCGGGCGCGCGCGACTTTATCGTCAAGCCCTTCCAGGCAGATCGCGTGCTTGAGGCTGTGCGCAAAGCCGTCGGCTGATGACCGCCAAACTAAAACTTTATCTCCCGGCTGCGCTCGTGCTTATTACTTTGATTTATTTTGGCGGCACCGGTGAGGCTGTCGGCGGGTACTTGGAAGGCTACGAAGAAGTCGATCCAAGACCCTCCGGAGTCTCGTGGTGGTCGACGCTCGCTTATCTTGTGAGTCTGTTCGCCGTGTTCGCCGTCGTGCTGGTTATGGCGTACTTCGCCGCAAGATTTATCGGCGGACGCTTCAACGCGGCGCGCATGTCGGCAAGCGGCGGCAGGATTCTGGAAAATTTGCCACTGGGACCGAATCGCTCTGTCTGCACTGTTGAAATGGCCGGCAGAGTGTTTTTGTTAGGCGTCACCGACCACAACATAAGCTTGCTCGGCGAAATCACTGACAAAGATTTAATCGAACACCTTCACGCGCAGTCAATCAATGCGGGCGACATGTTTTCGCAGGAATTCGGCACGCTGTCGGGGCTCGTCAAGAAAATCCCGCTCTTTAAACGAGGTAGTGGCAAGTGACAAGATTTTTTCTAATCTGCGCGGCGGTCATGCTTATGACAACCTGCGCGGCGGAGGCGGCACCGATTATCCCAAGCGTCAACGTGGAAGTCGGCACGGCGGAGAATCCCGAACAAGTCGCCTCGACGTTGCAAGTTATCGCGGTCTTGACATTGGCGACAATCGCGCCGGGTATCTTGATGATGACGACTTCGTTTGTGCGAATCGTCGTGATAATCGGCTTCCTGCGCAACGCCCTTGCAACGCAAAACGTCCCGCCCAATCAGGTTATCGTCTCGTTGGCGATGTTCGTCACGTTTTACATAATGGCACCGTATTGGTCGCAGGCGAACGACAACGGACTGCAACCCTACCTTGCGGGACAAATTTCGCAGGAAGAGGCGATAACCAACGTCTTGACGCCGATACGCGAATTTATGTTCCGGCAGACGCGCGAGGCCGATTTGGCTTTGTTCGTGAACTTGTCGGACGCCGAACGCCCCGAAACTCAAGAGGACGTATCGACCTTCGTGCTGATTCCCGCGTTCATGATAAGCGAGCTGAAAACCGCGTTTCAAATCGGCTTCATGCTTTACGTGCCGTTCATCGTCATTGACATGATTGTCGCCACAACGCTGATGTCAATGGGCATGATGATGTTGCCGCCCGTCATGATTTCCCTGCCGTTCAAAATCCTGCTGTTCGTCATGATTGACGGCTGGCATTTGCTTATGAATTCGATTATCGTCAGTTTCCGTTAGCGGAGGTGTTTAACGTTGCGGTTTGAATCTTACGCGCAATATTTGGAGGATATGATTCTGCACTGCGCCCTTAAAGACGTGGACAAAGGCTTTTATATCGACGTGGGAGCCAACGATCCTACGACAGACAGCGTTACGAAATTTTTCTACGACAGAGGCTGGCACGGCATTAACGTTGAGCCGTTGCCCGACAAATGCGCGCTGTTGGCGGAAATGCGCCCGCGTGACATTAACCTTTGCGTCGGCTTGGGCAGTGAGCGCGGCAAGCTTGATATTTTCCCGCATGACGGACTTACGACTTTTTTGGAAGACATTGCCAAAAGCGTCAACACTCCGACAGACAAAAAATACACTAAAGTTGTCTTGACGCTCTCGGAAGTCTGCGATAAATATCCCCCCCCCCCACACACACAGCGATATACACTTTTGCAAAATTGATGTCGAAGGTTACGAGCGGCAAGTCCTTGAAGGCATAACAGATTGGCGCAAGTTCCGCCCGTGGGTGTTTTGCATTGAGGCAACTCTTCCAATGACGAATATCCCTTGCCACGACAAATGGGAAGACTTGCTTTTGGCGAACGATTACGTATTTGCCTTCCAACTCGCCATAAACAGATACTACGTCGACAAGGAGCGCGAATATCTTTTGAGCAACTTCGCAAAGATTAATCAATTCGTCGCGCAGAATCAGATTGTAAGAATGCAGATGGTTCCCGTTAATTTCAAATAGCAATTCAGAGGTGCACTATGTCGGGTGATTTGGTCATTCAGCTCGGTCAAGAGGCGTTGATGGTCGTCTTGCTCGTGTCCGCGCCGATGTTGGGCTTGGGCTTGGCAGTCGGCTTGGCGGTCAGCGTTTTCCAGGCGACGACTTCGATTCAAGAGCAGACGTTGGCTTTCATTCCGAAGATTATTGCGGTCTTCGTGGCGATTTTGATTTTCGGACCGTGGATGCTTAGAATCATGGTCGAATTCTTTTCGGGAATATTTATCGGCTTGCCGGCGCGTATCGGCTGAGCACGAACACTTTGCTGGGAGGTCGAAGGTTTGACGGAGATTGACTTTTTCGACGTGTTTCAAGGGCAAGTGGCGGCGTTCTTGCTGGTGCTCACGCGTTCGAGCGGCATTTTTTTTATTTCGCCGTTTTTCGGGAGCATGAACGTTTCCTATCGCTTGCGGGCACTTACGGCGGTCGCAGTTGCGGTGTTGCTCACGCCCGTCGTCATGAAAATGTACGTCATTCAAGCCCCCGCAACGATTTTGCTGTTCGCGTTCACCGTCGCCAAGGAACTGTTTATCGGCTGGCTTATCGGGCTGGTCGGCTACATTACGCTTTCGGCTATAAACGCGGCGGGCAAGATTATGGACATGCAAGTCGGCTTCGCGGTCGTGAGCATGATGGATCCTACCACGCAACAGCAGACGGGTCTTATCGGCACGTTTCTCTACAACCTGTCGATAATTTATTTCCTGATAACCAACGGGCACCACGTGATTTTGGGCGCGCTGACGGAGAGTTTTCGCATTATCCCGCTCGATTCGGCGGTTTGGAGTCAATCGTTGCCGGAACTCATGAACGACTTCACGGCGGGCATTTTTATGAACGGCATGAAAATCGCCCTGCCCGTCACGTTCGCGATTCTGCTGACCAACGTCGGCATGGGCATCCTCGCCCGCACAATGCCGCAAATGAATATCTTCGTCGTCGGCATACCGATGCACCTTATGATTGGCATGGGTATGGTCGCCATGATGTTGCCGTTTTATATCCTGTTCCTGGACGTGATGTTTAATGAAATGTACGCGCATATCTCCGTTTCACTCAAAGCACTCGCGCCTTGAACAATGCGCACCGGAAAACCCTTGTCCCTTGTCCCTTGTCCCTTTTCCCTCATTCGTCTTCGACTTGCAACGCTTCGACGGCGAAAAGACCGAAGAGCCGACCGAAAAAAAGCGGCAAGACGCTCGCAAGAAAGGGCAAGTCGCGCGCAGTCAAGAGCTCAACACGGCGTTCGTCCTGCTTATCGGCTTCCTGATTCTGCGCATCCTCTGGGAATACATTTACGGCAACATCGCCGAATACACGGTTTATCTTTACGGGCACCTGGCGCAGAGCATGTCGACCGAAGGAATCAGCGAACTGTTTATCGGCATAATGATTCTGTTGGCGAAAACCGTCATGCCCGTCATGTTCGCGATTCTAATCGTCGGAATGGGCATAAACATTTTCCAAGTCGGGCTCGTCGTCTCGACCGAAAAGCTCGAACCAAAACTTGAAAACCTCAACCCGATTAACGGCTTCGGGCGAATCTTCTCCAAACGGTCGCTCGTCGAACTGTGCAAGTCAATCTTCAAGATAATCGTTATCGGCTTCTTCCTGTACATGTACCTGAAAGACGAAATCCCGTATCTGCCGCAATTCATTTTCTTTGACCTGCCGCAATCGTTGGCGACGGCGGCGGACATAATCTTCACAATGGCGTTTCAAGTCGTCGGCGTGATAATGGTTATGGCAATCGCGGATTACGCCTATCAGACGTGGCAGACGACGCAGGATTTGATGATGAGCAAGCAGGAAGTCAAAGACGAATACAAGCAGGTTGAAGGCGACCCGCAAATCAAGGGCAAGATTAAACAGAAACAGCGGCAAATGGCAATGCAACGCATGATGAGCGAAGTCCCGAAGGCTGACGTTATAGTAACCAACCCGACGCATTTGGCTGTTGCGCTGAAGTATTCCAAGGGAATGATCGCTCCGACCGTCGTCGCCAAGGGTCAAGACCGCGTCGCCGAACGTATCAAGCAGATTGCGCGCGAAAACCGCGTCATAATCGTCGAGAACAAACCGGTTGCGCGTGCCCTTTACGAGGCTGTCGACGTGGGCGGCGTCGTGCCCGCCGAGCTGTATCAAGCCGTCGCCGAGATTATCGCTTACGTCTACCGAATCAAACACCGCACCGCCGCTTAAAGGAGGCAACGTCATGAGACTTTTAAAGATTTTCTTTGCCGTCGTGTTCGCGTGGGCGGTTATCTTCGTGCCCGCGCAGGTTCAGGCGGAAAAGACTACCGTTATTCTCGTGCGCCACGGCGAAACTTTTTATAACGCGCAAAAACGTCCGCAAGGTTTTTTGGACATCGCGCTTAACGAAAACGGACTCAAGCAGGCGAAACTTTTGGCGAAGAGCTTCAAAGGTTATCCTATCGACGTGTTCATTTCAAGTCCGCTCAAACGCGCTTATGTCACGACAGAGACCGTCGCAAAATTGCACGGCAAGACAATCGCCTACACCGACGACCGCCTCAAGGAAATTAACTTCGGCGATTGGGCGGGACTTACTCCCGCCGAGCAGAAAGAAAAATTTCCGACGGAAACTAAACTTTGGAACGAGACTCCGTGGCTTGTAACCTTCCCGAACGGCGAAAACCTCCGCGACATGCAATATCGTTCGCGCAATGCCTTGGAAGACGCCGTTGCAAAATATCCCGGCAAGACGATTTTTATCGGCGCGCACAGTTACGTAAATCAAGCTGTTATTTGTAGCGTTCTCGGCATAGACTTGGAACATTTCTGGCAAATCAGACAGAACAACACCTGCGTCAATATCCTGCACTATGAAGACGGCGTTTGGCAAGTCGTCACAATGAATTCAATCGCGCACCTCGGCAAGTTGCCTTCGTAAAAATTTTAAGGAGAAACTCACATGCCCGCACCGACAACCGACGAACTCTTGGGCGAACCCCGAACACTCGGCTCGCTTATCCAAAAGTACAGCGACGTAATAATCGCGGTGACGCTCGTCATGATCGTTATCATGATGATAATTCCGTTGCCGACCGCGCTTTTGGACTTGCTTATCTGCTTGAACATAACAATCGCCCTCGTCGTCATAATGAGCGCGATTTACAACGAGGAGGCCTTGGATTTATCGGTCTTCCCATCGCTTTTGCTCGTGACGACGCTGTTTCGATTGGCACTGAACATTTCGGCGACGCGACTGATTTTGATTAACGCCAACGCGGGCGAAGTCATTACGGCTTTCGGCAACTTCGTCGTCGGCGGCAATCCCGTCGTCGGCTTTATCATGTTCATCATCCTCGTTATCATAAACTTTATCGTCATAACCAAAGGCTCGGAGCGCGTCGCGGAAGTCTCGGCGCGTTTCACGTTGGACGCAATGCCCGGTAAGCAAATGGCAATCGACGCCGACTTGAATCAGGGCGCGATTACCGACGAAGAGGCAAAAGTTCGCCGCGAAAAGATTCAGCGTGAGGCGGACTTCTTCGGCGCAATGGACGGCGCGTCGAAGTTTGTCAAGGGCGACGCCATTGCCGCGATTGTCATCATGCTGATTAATATCGGCGGCGGCTTCATTATAGGCATGGCGCAACGCGATATGGCGGCTGTTGAGGCTCTGCAAACGTACACGCTGCTGACCGTCGGCGAAGGCTTGGTAAGTCAAATCCCCGCGCTGTTGATTTCGACCGCAACGGGCATTATCGTCACGCGCGCCGCCTCCGAAGGTAACCTCGGCAACGACATCGTTAAGCAACTGTTCAACAACGAACGCATATTCTTTATCAACACGGGCGTCCTGCTCATGCTGTCAATCGTCCCCGGCTTGCCCGGCGTGCCGTTCTTCAGTCTGGCGTGCGTTTGCGCGTTTATCGGTTACAGCCTGCACAGGAAGACAGCAGCCGTCGCCGAAAGCTCCGAAGAACAGCAACACGTTCAGGAAAAGACCGAAGCGACGCGCCCCGAAAATATCATCTCGCTGTTACAGGTTGACCCGATGGAATTGGAAATCGGTTATTCGCTTATCCCGCTCGTCGACACGGGGCAGGGCGGCGACTTGCTCGACAGAATCGTAATGATTCGACGACAGCTCGCGCTCGACTTGGGCTTGGTTGTCCCGACGATTCGTATCCGCGACAACATTCAAATCAAGCCGAACTCATACATAATCAAGCTCAAGGGCATGGAAATCGCGCGCGGCGAACTCGTACTTGACCACTTCCTGGCAATGAACTCCGGCACCGTCTTTGAGGAAATCCCCGGCATTGAGACGATTGAGCCCGCCTTCGGACTGCCCGCCATTTGGATACCCGAAGGCGACCGCGAACGCGCCGAATTGAACGGTTACACCGTCGTCGACGCCGTGTCGGTTTTGGCGACGCACTTGACCGAAATAATCAAGCAACACGCCTCCGAAATTCTCGGTCGTCAAGAGACGCAAAACCTTATCGACAACCTCGCGAAGTCCAATCAGGGGCTCGTCGACGAAGTTGTTCCCGAATTGCTCGGCGTCGGCGAAATCCAAAAGGTTTTGGCGAACTTGCTCAACGAACGCATTTCGATTCGCGACATGGCGACGATTATGGAAGTGCTCGCCGATTACGCCCGCGCCACCAAAGACCCCGAAATTTTGACGGAATACGTGCGCCACGCAATGGGACGCCAAATCACTCATCAAGTCGTTCAAGGCAATATGTTGCCGTGTATCACGCTCGACCCGGCGTTGGAAAATCGAATCGTCGGCGCGGTGCAACGCACAGACCACGGCTCCTATGTCAGCCTCGACCCCGATTCGATGCGCCGCATGATTGCTTCCTTGAACAACGAACTGGAAAAGCTCGCCAATCAGGGCTACCCCGCCGTCGTCTTGACAAGCCCCGCCGTGCGCCTCTACTTCCGCAAGCTCGTCGAACGCTCGGTGCAGGGCGTGACAATCGTATCGCACGCCGAAATAGACCAGTCCGTTGAAATTCAAATCCTCGGCGTCGTCAGAATCTAATCGCACAAAAAATTTAAGCCTCGGCTCAAAGTCGGGGCTGTTTTTGCTTAAAGGAGTTGGCTCGTATGTTCAGACGATTTTTAATCGCGGCGGCTGTCTTGCTTATGATGTCCGCGCAGGCTTCGGCAATGCAGTTGACGTTGGGCAAATCGCTCGGCTCAATCGGCTTGGGCTCGGAATTTTTCACGCTGTCAATCGACGGCGGCAACCAAATCAAAGGCGACGAATCAAAGGGCGTCGTGCTGTTCGGCGAAAATCTTTACTTCCACTTCGACGCGACGTTACTTGAAAACCAAATGCCGCAAGCCAAAACCGCCGCGCAGGAGCAAAAGATTTTTGACGACGCAAGCAGATTCGGAAGCGACGACGTTGCAAATTGCGTGCCGGTGTTCGTGTTCGAGGGGCGGACGACGATTTACCCGATTATCAGCGACGATGGGCGCGAATTCTACTTGTTGGCGACGGAGACGGGCGGCGGCGGCTCCATGAAAGTCATTGGCGAACGCGACGGCTATTGGGTGCAATACTTCGACACGTCGGAAATGCGCAAGCTTATTGACCGCGAATTTTACATTGACGAGTTTCATGCGGCGGGCGACGCGCTTGTTTTCGTCTACAAGCAGTGGGGGACGGAAAACACCTGCGAACTTTACTATCAATGGGACGCGGCGGTTGATTGGTTCGGCGTCGAGTTGCGGCAGTGATTCAGACTTCGCCAAGCAACGTCAGATACGATTCGTAACGTTCGCGCAAAATCTTTCCGTCGGCGACGGCTGCTTTGACCGCGCAATCGGGCTCGTGGCTGTGCGAACAGTTCATGAACTTACAAGCGTTTGCGAACGCGCCGAACTCCTTGAAGCACAGGCGCAGATTATTTTTGTCGATGCCCGCCTCGGACAAGTCAACCGCGCTGAAACCGGGCGTGTCGACCAGAAAGCCGTCACCGAACGCCAACAGTTCCGAAATGCGCGTGGTGTGCTTGCCGCGCAGAATTTTTTCGCTAACCTTGCCGACCTTCAGGCGCAGGCTTTTATCGACGGCGTTAAGCAGTGACGACTTGCCGACGCCGCTCGCGCCCGCGAAGACCGTCACGCCCGCCGACAAAATTTTTCGCAACTCGTCAAGCCCCGCGCCCGTCAACGCCGACACGCGCAAGACTTTGTACAGCGATTCGTATTGCGCCAAAAAATTTTCCGCCGTCGACAAATCTATTTTGTTCACGCAGATTATTACGTCTTCAAGCGCGGATTTCTCGGCAAGCACCAGGAAACGATTCAGCAACAGCGGATGAAGTTTCGGCGCGTCGACTGCGAACGTCAAAATCACGCGGTCGACGTTGGCGACGAGCGGACGCAATAAAAGATTACGGCGCGACTGAACTTTTTCAATCACGCCGCTTTTGTCGTTGAGCTTGGAAATTTCTACGAAATCGCCGACGCAAACCGCACCGCCGATTTTTTTGTCGCGCTTCAAGAGTCCGCGCAACTTGCAGGGGATAAGTTCGTCGTCCGCCTTCACGAAGAAAAAGCTGTTGTAAAATTTGATAACGCGTCCTGTCATATCACCGCTCCTTTGTCTGGTCGTCGTCGCGGCTCGGCACGTCAATCTGCGCGGGGATGTCGGGGAAGTCTGCGGATTGCGGTTGACGTTCGGGTTCTTGTTCGGGTTGCGGCTCCGGCTCGCGAACAGGCTCCGGCTCTTGAACGGGTTGCTGTTCGGGCTCCGGCTCGGTGACGGTTTTGGTTTCAGGCTCGCGTTCGGGTTCCTGCTCTTGATGATAATCCCTGCGTTGAGAGGGCGGCTCTTCGACTCTGGGTTCGCCGCGCGAAACTACCAAATCAATCGTCTGCCCGCGATTAATCTTGGTGCCTGTCGTGGGGTCGTGCGAAAGGACGGTGCCGGGTTCGGACGGCGAATCCTTTTCGTAGACGGAGCCGAGATTCAAGCCGAGCTTTTGCAGGCGTTCGACGGCAGCTGACTTGGCGAGTCCCGCGAGGTCGGGCATGTCAAGTGCTTCGCCGCCCTTGCTGACGTAAATCGTAACGAGTCGGTCGCTCTTGACGGTCTTGCCAACGTCGGGGTCTTGCGAGACGACTTGCCCGGCGGGGACGTTGCTGTCGTAAGTTTCGGCGACGTTGACGCGCAGGCGATTATCTTCCAAAATCTGTCGCGCCAACGCCAACTGCTTGCCCTTGACTTCGGGGACGGTGACGGTTTCTTGATTCGTCCACACCTTGCCGAACGCGCCGAAGATTCCGACGCCGAATCCGATAAGCAAGACGAAAAGCATCATCATCATGAAAAGTTTCGACTTGTAAAACGGTTTCGACTCGACGACGGGCGCAACCTTGGGCTTTTCTTCTTTGGGCGGCGTGACTTGCGCACCGAGCCCTTGACGGACTGAACGGCGCGACGGAATTTCCGGTCGCGGCAAAACTTGCGTGGCGTCGGGGTCGTTCTTGACGGACACGCTTAAAGCCGCCTCGACGTTGGAAAGTTCCTGCACGAGTTCAAAGCTTGACGGGCGAATTTCGGGACTCTTGCTCATTGCGCGGCAGACGATTGCCTCAAGCATTGGCGGAATTTGCGGACGATAGCGGCTTGGCGAAATCGGTTCTTCCTCAATGTGTTTCATTGCAATGGCGATTGGATTTTCGCCCGTGAACGGCAAACGATTGGTCAACATTTCGTAGAGGACGATGCCCAGCGAATAGACGTCGGACTTTGGAGTAATCGCGCCGCCGCGAGCCTGTTCGGGCGAAAAGTAATGCACTGAGCCGATAACGCTGCCGCCGTAGGTCAGCGTCGATTCGGTGACGGCGCGGGCTATCCCGAAGTCGGTAATCTTTGCGCGCCCGTCGGCAGTCATCAAGACGTTGTGCGGCTTAATGTCGCAGTGGACTATATTGTTGGCGTGCGCGTGCGTCAAGCCGCTTGCGATGTCCTTGGCGATTTGCGTGGCGGTCAAAAGACTCAAGGGACCTTCGTCCTGGATTTTTTTCTTGAGCGTGCTACTCTGGACGTATTCCATAACGATAAAGTGATCGTTGCCGGAAACGCCGACGTCGTAAATGCTGACGATATTCGGGTGCGAAAGGCGGGCGGCGGATTTTGCCTCGCGGTGAAATCGTTCGATGAATTCAATATCGGAGCGATACGCCTCGTGCAGGATTTTTACGGCGACGGGGCGCGCAAGAAGTCTGTCGTGGGCTTTGTAGACTTCAGCCATGCCGCCGCTGCCGATTTTTTCCTCAAGCTCGTATCGCCCGCTCAAGACTCGCTGAATCATGGTGTCCTCCTTAGGAACTAGGAACCGGGAACTAGGGACTAGTAGGGATTAGTAAAAACTAGTTCCTAGTTCCTAGTTCCTCAAATCAATGCGTCGTGTGCAATGCGGCAAGCACAGTTAATCGCGCCCCGCAATGCGTGAAAAAAATTCGACACGCAAATAAAAAAACCGTGACACATGGTTAATCAACTCCTGCGACGATAACGGAAACATTATCCTTGCCGCCTGCCTCCAGCGCGGCGTCGACAAGCGCGTCGGCGGGGTTCGACGCACTCAATAAAATTTTGGCTATAAGTTCATCTTCGACCATGTTGGTCAAGCCGTCGGTGCACAGCAGGAAAATATCGCCGCTCTGCACGGAAAAATTGGCTGCGTCGATTTCGATTTCGGGCACTGCTCCGACAGCCTGAATCAAAACGTTTTTCATGGGATGAATGCGGGCTTCCTCGTGAGTGATTTCGCCTTGCCGAACCAAAGTTTCAACGTATGAATGATCCTCGGTGATTTGCGCGAAGTATTTGTTTCTGAGCAGATAAAGCCGACTGTCGCCGACGTGCGCGAAGTAAGCCTTGCCGCCGTCGAGCGATAAAATTGTCGCGGTCGTGCCCATACCGCGAAGTTCGGGATTAAGGCGGGCTCTGTTCAAGATTTTGTCGTTGGCGAGCAAGATTGCCTGCGATAAAATTTTTTCGTCCCACGGCGCGGGGCTTTTGGACAAAAAATTTTTTACGGTGTCGACAAGCATTTGACTTGCCACTTCGCCCGCCGATGCGCCGCCCATACCGTCCGCCACCACGAATGTTTCCGGCTCTATGACAATCAGCGCGTCTTCGTTGTTCGCGCGCACTTTCCCCACGTGCGTCGCTTGAAATACCTTTGTCAAGGCGTTCACCCCTCAAGATTTAGCCGAATTAATTCTGCGGTTGATTGTAACAAAAGATTTTTTTCCAGTCAATATTCAGATTCGCTTCAGATAAGATTAGCCAGAAAAAAAAACAGCCCCGAATGTTCGAGACTGCCGGAAAGAATTTATCTGGCGAAACCCAACTTGCGTTCGTTGCGGAATTTCTTGTCGAGATTAACGTCGAAGTCCTCAACCTTGAAATTAATCAAATCTTCCTTGGTGACGGTGCCGCCGTCGTTTTCCTTGACGATGCGCTGAGATTGCTTAAGCCACGCCTGTTCGAGCAACGTGCGGACGAATCTGCCGTTGCCGAAATTTTTTTTCTTGGCGACGCGCTTGAAGATTTTGCGGCAGTGGTCGGCAACGTCGTCGGAAATTTCGTAGCCGCGCCGTTTCGCCATCAGCTTGAAAATTTCAGTCAACTCGTCGGCGGTGTAGTCGGGAAATTCGACGTGGAAGGCGATTCGGCTACGCAAGCCCTCGTTGCGGTCAAGGAATTCTTTCATCTTGTCGGGATAGCCCGCGAAGATAACAATCACGTCGTCGCGGTGGTTTTCCATTTCCTGAACGATGGTGTTAATCGCCTCGTCGCCGAAGGTCGCGTGTTCGCCGTCGGACAAGCTGTAAGCCTCGTCGATGAACAACACGCCGCCGCGAGCCTCACGGAACTTGGAGCGCACAGCCTTTGCCGTCCAGCCCACGTACTTGGCAACCAAATCTGCGCGACCGCATTCGACGAAACGTCCCGTCTTCAACACGCCGTCGCGAGCGAGAATTTGCGCGATAAGGCGTGCGACAGTCGTTTTGGCGGTGCCGGGCGTGCCCGTGAAACTCATGTGCAACGCCGCCTTTTGCTTGTCGAGATTCATATCGAGCCGCATTTTCTGGACGCGGTGCGCGGCGATAATCTGTTCAATCAACGCCTTCTGTTCGACGAGCCCGATCATCTCTTGGAAGTCGGCATAAGCGTCGTTGGATTTTTCTTCGTCCTTGACGGTCAAGCGGTCGACTTCGCGGTAGGCGGGATAGGTTTTGTTTTTCAAGGAGCTGTTGAAAAGTTTTTCGCGAATGCTGTAAATGTCGGACGCGCTGAAAGTCAACTTGTCGCCCATAGCCTCCAAAAGTTCTTCGTCGGTGTAAAGCGTCGTGGCGGAGTCGGTCATCAACGTCTTTAGGTAAGCCAACGCCGTTTCGCGATTGCCCGCGCCCTCGTGCAGTTCGATTATGTGCAAGTCGTCTTGGAGCTTGGCGGTGAGTTGCGCGGAAAAGCCGGGCTTGTCGGCTGATTCGACGAAAATGCAAAGCGTGTTGCGCTGATAACGCTTGACGGTGTCGGCAATGAATTCGACGACTTCTTCGTAGGCGTGCGCGAATTGTCCGCTTTTGACGCGTTCGCCGCTGAGTTCGACAATCACGGTGCCGCCCGCCGCGTTCTCGAAGATTTTTTCAAAGTCGCACTCGTCGTAGCAATTTTCGCTGACGTTGGTGATTATGCTGATTCGGCGGCTGACCAGGCGTTTGTTCGTGTAAAGCGTGGCGACGAGCAGATTTGCCAACGAGAACGCGGCATTTGCCTTGCCCGCGAGAATTTTGTAATGGACGGGCTGACCGTAAAATTGCTTGGCGTTTTCCTTGGCGTAAATGCGCGTGAACTCTTCCTTGAAAGTTTCGTCGGCGAGCAACTTTTCGGCGTCGCGCATGGCAGAGGCAATCGGCAGACGTTTGACGGGGCAAATCGCTTCGCTGAGCCGAAACGTGCGATTGTTAAGGCAGTCAAGACCGAGATCCTGATTGATTTGGTAGTAGTCGAAGTTGAAGTTTTCGGAGTGGCTGGCTCTGTCGAAGATTCTGCCGAACTTGTTGGCGGTAATTTCTTCCAGGTCGCGCACCTTGACGCCGCTGAACCCGAATTCGTCGTGGTCGGCGAAGAAATTATCCAGGAGGTTACGCAACTTGACGGAAGTGAGTTCTTTGAAGCCGTCGACGGCAACCAACATTTGCAGGGCGTTTTGTCTGGCGCGGTGAATCAAAACTTTGACGCGTTCGCCGTCAATGCCTTCGCTCAAAGCCGCGCTCAATTCGCCGAGTTGGTTGCGCCACGCGCGCCGCGCTTCGATAGAATTGCCGCCATCGTTTTTCATCGTGCAATTTATTTGCGCCTTATAAAAAAGCATGAAACAATCCTCCGTTTTAGCAGATGTTCAATTTTCAATGACAACGGTGACCGAATTGCCACACCGCATCGACTAAAAATTTCCTCCTTCCCGTTTTTCGGTCGATAAGTATTCATCGGAAAAAAAATGCCGCGACTTAAGCGGCAAAGAAAATTTTTTCGTGAGCGCAACTTATTCTTTGTCGGGAATCGGAACTTCGACGAGCCGCTTGATTCTGCCGACTTCAATGCCGCTCATGCCGACTTGGTTCAGATAATCGGCTAAAATTTCGTCGAAGGTGCCGTACTCGCCGACAATCTTCAAACCCTTGAGCATGGTGTAATCGTCGCCGCCGGCGGTCTGGAAATCGGCAAGGGCAATCGTGTAAGTTTTGTTCTCGTCGAGCGGCTGACCGTTGACGAAAATATCTTGGACGCGGTGTTTGCCGGGCTTGGACGGGTCGTAGCTGAAAGTCAAGCCGCTTACGTCGAGAAAGCCGCCGAACGACGCGGGATAAAATTCAACCGAGTGCTCCAACATTTCGCGAACGACCGAGCCTTTAATTTCGGCGACGCGCAGGGTGTTGCCGAACGGGAAGATAGCCATGGTGTCGCGCCTTCTGACATCACCCGCAGGCAAATCTGCACGCAAGCCGCCGCCGTTGCAAATGGCAATGTCGGATTTGGCAGTCCAACGGAAAGAATCAGCCGCGAGGTTGCCGAGTTCGGATTCATTGCGGCGCACGAGCAGGCGTTCGCTTGAAAGTTGCTTGTCGCTGTGGGCAACAACTTCGTTAAGCATTTTTTCCGCCTTGGCGTTGACATCTTTCAGCTCGTCGAGAATTTGCTTGTCGGGCTTCGGGCAAATCGCTTTGATTTCGTCTGAGTCAAGGAGTTCGGCTTTCTTGGAAACGATTTTGTGATTTTCGACTTCAATCGTCGCCCTGCCGAGGAAGTGTTCATAATAACCCGCCTGGACAATCAGCGTGTCCTTGACGCGAATGCCTTCGGGCAGCGCGGTGTGGCTGTGTCCGTCGACGATTAAATCAATGCCGTCGGTTTCGCGGGCGATGCGTTCGCTGGTGAATTCGGAGCTTGCGTCAACGCCCATGTGCATGAGCGCGATAAGCACGTCGCATTTCGGGCGGAGCTTTTTAATCATTTCCTTTGACACGTCGACGGGATTCAGAAACTCCACGTCCGTGACGTTTTTGGGATTGGTCTTGTAAGCGGTTTCGGGTGTCGACAAGCCGAACACGCCGACTTTGATGCCGTTGACTTTGAAAATCTTGTAGGGCTTGAAGACAGTTTTGCCATTGCTTTTGCGCACGACGTTTGCGTCGAGGAGCGGGAACTTGAGTTGCTTGGCGAGCCGTTCCAACTGCGCTGAGCCGTAATTGAAGTCGTGGTTGCCGGCAGTCATTGCGTCGACGCCCGCCGTGTTGAGGAGCGGCACGAGACTTTCGCCCTTGCTGATTGTGATAATGGGCATACCGTGAAAAGTGTCGCCGGCGTCGAGCCAAAGCGTCGCGGGATTTTTGGCCTTAACGGTTTTGACTGCCGCCGCCATTTCCGCGAGCCCCGCGCTTGCGCTGCGGTCGTCAGTGTCCTGAATGCGCGAATGCATGTCGTTGGTGTGGAAGATAACCAATTCAGCCGCCGCGCAGATCGCCGAGTTGAAAATCATCAAGGCAATCAAGACGCCGAAAAACTTTTTAAACATGAAAACACCTCCGAAGAATTTTTAAAAACGCTTGCGAAGAAAGACGCTTGCGGTTAAGTCGCGGTCGTGCGCGCCTTTTTGTAACGCAGCGTCGAACGTCGCTTGCCAAGTTTCATTGAAATCAAAATTTCCGCTTAGCGCGGCGACGAAGTGAACTTTGTCTTGCTTGTAATGCGTGCGGTAAGTCGTGCGGTCGTAATTGGCGTAATTGAAACGAACTTTCGGGTCGGTGCCCGCGAACGAATACTTGCAACCAACACGGAACGCGTAATTGCCGCCGTTGACGTTGCGCTTAAATTCTACGCCGGCTTGAGCAGCGGCATAGACGTTGTCTTTGAGCGTGACTCGTTGCCCGAAATCTTTGGTGATTTTTTCGACGTAGGCGGGTTGATGGAGGTACGAAGCCTGCATGTTGACGAACGGGCTTACGTGCCAAATTTTTCCGTCCTCGGCGTGAATGTCGTGCTTAAATTCGCCGCCCGCCTCGGCAAGTTGACTGTGATATTTCGCGCTTGCGTTCAAATAAATTTCGTCGACGTAACGGTCAAGATGATGACGTTGCCAACCGTAATCGGCATAAAGAAACGCGGAATTTTTTTTGTTCTTGTAAGCAGTGTAGAGCCCTGCGCGGGCATCGTGAATTTTGGCGTCGGCAGTGCCGGAAGCGTAACTCGTCGTGCCGTAAATGAAAAATATTCCGTCGCGCCAATGTTCATTGCGTTGACTGTCGACGCCCGCCGAAAACGTGCTGCCGTGATATTTTCCGTCGTTTTTGAGTTCGCCGAAACGTTTGGAGAAATTTAACCAAAGGTCGGTATCCTTGGCGTCGACGCGCTCGGCAACGATTTTGCTTACCATGGAATTTTCTTGCAAAATTATCGCGTGTTGAACGTGATCGTTGCTCGCGAATTCCCGTTGCTCGACGCGGCGGATTTTGCCCGAATCAATCAGATTTTTCACGGAGTCGGGCAGTAAATATTGAATGCCGCCACCTTGTTCATCGAACCACGGCGCAATTAAACCGGCTTGCACGGTCGTATAATCTTTCGTTACGAAGACGCTGTAGGCTCTGTCTTCGGTGCCCGGCGCGCAAGAACGTTTGCCGTAATCAATACCTGCGGGACAAACGAATTTGCCCGTATCCGCGCCGAAGCGGTCAAGCCACGTACCCGCGCCCAGCGTTTGACTGTAGGGGTCTTGCGCAAAGCCGTCATTTGTCGGCCAATTAATCGCGCCCGTCTCCTGATTGTAGTACAGCGGATTATCAAAAACGCTTTTGTATTGGACGTAAAGTTCGTTACTCGGACGATTGTTGCCCCAGCTGTTGATTTTCGCCAAATCTTCCGTGCTGATGAGTTCGGCCGCTTGAACGGTGCTTGCGGCGAAAAAAATAATCGCCGCGCACAATCTGAAAAATTTTTTGTTCGGCAAATAAAATCCCTCCGATTATTTTATCGTGACCAATGTCGCGCCGGTGCCGCCTTCGTCTTGGTCGGCGAACTGGAAATTTGCAACAGAGCCGTTGCCGCGCAGATAATCATGCACGCCCAGCCGCAACGCACCCGTGCCTTTGCCGTGGATTATCAAAATCTGCTTGAGCCCCGAAAGTTGCGCGTCGTCGATAAATTTGCCGCAAGCCTGTTCCGCCTCGTCGACTGTCATGCCGCGAATGTCAATGCTGCGTCGCACGGTCGCCGTCTTTTGCAATAAGCCCGTCGAGCCGCGATTTTGATTCGTGACGGGCGGCGGCGGTTGAATCGGTTGCGAACCTCTGCTGACGAAGCGACACGACGCAAGCTTAACCGTCGTCCGAAGCGCGCCGATTTGAACAATCAGCTCCGTGCCGTCCTTTTCGATTGAAAGCACCGTGCCCTTTTGGTCGAGCGGCTTGATATAAACGGTGTCGCCGACGTAAAGCGTCTTCTTGTCTATGCGCGTGCCGACGAACTTATCGGCGATAATGCCCGTCGCCGAATCGATTTCGGCTTCGCGAAGTTTGTCGCGTGCCTGCTGAATGACTTGCTGCCGACGTTTAACGCCCGCGTCGTCGAATTGTTCCTTCAACGCCGCGATAATCTCTTCGGCCTCGCGCTTGGTCTCGCGCACCATGGCGGCGGATTTTTCTTTCGCCTTGCGGATGATGTCGCCCTTGGTCTTGGCAATTTCGTCGCGCATTTCGGCGATTTTTTTTTCGTGGCGAATGACTTGCTGTTGACGCTCAAAGATTTCGGCGTTGCGCTGTTCAAAAATCATGCGCTGATTTTCAAGCTCCGAAATGACTTGCTCAAAGTTGGCGTGGTCGGCGGTGATGAGTTGCTTGGCGCGCAGAATCAAACTTTGCGGCAAGCCGAGGCGTTGACTGATTGCGAAAGCGTTTGACGCGCCGGGAATGCCGATAAGCAGGCGATAGGTCGGGCGCAACGTCTCCGAATCGAATTCGACGCAAGCGTTTTCGATGCCGTCGGTCGAGTAGGCGAAAGTCTTCAGCTCCGAATAATGCGTCGTCGCGATTGTCGCCGCGCCGATTTGCAACAGCCGTTCGAGGATTGACATTGCCAACGCGGTGCCTTCGTCGGGGTCGGTGCCCGCGCCGATTTCGTCGAGCAAAACCAAATCGGTCGCCGTCACGTCGTCGAGAATAGTAACTATTTTTTTCATGTGCGCCGAGAAAGTCGACAGGCTCTGCTCAATCGATTGTTCGTCGCCGATGTCCGCGAAAATGTTCGTGAAGACTGCGATACGCGAGCCGCCCGCTGCAGGGATGTAAAGCCCCGCCTGCGTCATGAGCGCGAGAAGTCCGAGCGTCTTCATGGAAACGGTCTTGCCGCCGGTGTTCGGACCGGTGACCAAAAGCATTGAAAATTTTTCGCCGAGTTGAATGTCGACGGGCACGACGCTTGTCGAATCAATCAGCGGGTGCCGCGCAGATTTCAAGTCGGTGAAACCTTCGAGCAACGGTTCGGTGGCGTTCATGTCGCGGGCGAGCTTTGCCTTGGCGAACAATAAATCGACGTCCGCGAGAATCGTTACGTTGGCTGTGAGCGTTTCGAGATTTTTACGGACGGCGTCGCTGAGGTTGCGCAGGATTCGGGCTACTTCGTGACGTTCCTCCGCTTCGAGTTGCTTGACGCTGTTGTTGAGGTTGACGACGGCGAGCGGCTCAATGAAGACGGTCGCGCCCGTGGCGGATTGGTCGTGGACGATGCCGGGGAATTGCGATTTATATTCGAGCTTGACGGGCAAGACGTAGCGGTCGCCGCGCATTGTGACGATTGCGTCTTGAAAAAATTTCTGCTTGCCGGCGTCGTGAAGGATATCAAAAATTTCGCTCTTGATGCGGCTTTGAGCGGCGCGCAGGTCGCGGCGAATTTTTTGCAGTTTGACGCTTGCGGTGTCGCGAACGGCTCCGTGTTCGTCGATTGCGTTGTCGAGTTGGCGTTCCAGGTTGCCCAAAATTTCGAGTTCGGTTGCGCGGGCTTTGAGTTGCGGTGCGTCGGCTTCGGTCTCCTTGAAAAAAATTTTGACTTGCCGCATGGTGTACATGGTCGACAGCACGTCGAGGAGTTCTTCGGCTTCGGCGACACTGCCCAGGCGAATTTTTTTGAAAGTTTCGCGCACGTCGCGGAAACCGCCCAACGGCGGCGCGCTGAATTCAAAGATACGCACGGCTTCTGTCGTCAACGAAAGATTGTCGCGCACGGTGTCGTAATCGTCGGCGGGCTCCAATTTCTCGGCGAGCTCTTTACCGAAAGCACTCGTCGCGCAGTCGCGAAGGCGCGCCAAAATTTTATCGAACTCCAAAATCTTGAATGAGTTTTTCAACATCTAATCCCTGCTCCCTTGTCCCTTGTCCCTAAATTCTAATTGACTTTAGGCGGCGCGTCAATTATATTGTGGCAAGTTGACTTGAGAGGTGATATTTTTTGAAAAGCGCGATAATCACGGGCGTGACGGGTCAAGACGGCTCGTATCTTGCCGAGCTGTTGCTGTCGAAAGGTTACGAAGTGCACGGGATGATACGTCGCCACTCAACGCCCTGCACGCAACGAATCGATCACATCGTCGACGCGAACTTTCATTTGCATTACGGCGACACGACCGATTCGATGAGCATTACGAATTTGATTCGCGACGTTCAGCCCGACGAGTTTTACAACTTGGCGGCGCAATCGCACGTGGACACTTTGAATGAGCTGTATAATTTCAGAAACGATATTTCTTGTTCAGTAAAATGGCTCCGCGAAGACGAAAGCGGCAACATAAGCATGGCGAATCGGAAATTTGTTTTTGAGGCGGACGCGGCATTTGACGGCTTGCAAGACAATCTGAACCGAAAGTTCGACAAGGCGACGCTGTTCAAAATTTTGGCGAACAACGACGGCTCGACGCCCCTCGCCGCGAAAGTTTTCAAGCGTCAATTTCTTGCGGACAACGGCATTCGTTTCGACGACGGCGACGACGCAATTCAAATGTTCGCCGCGAACGCAATGCTCAAAGCCGACGAAATAATTTTCACGCCGAATCCGTTTTACATTGCGCCGCGAAAGTAATGACCGCGCGTGAAATTTTGAATCTCACTGCCGCCCGACTTGTAGGCGCGAACAATCTGCGCGGTCTCGTCGACAGTCAAAACACGGCAATCGACGCGAATCCTCGACACGCCGCCGAAGTCAGCGCGGTGTTCAATCATCGATAACGTTTTGGCGTTGAGGATGTGCATTCGACAAAATTGATCCGTCACGACGGGGAAGAGTTCGCCCAGCCTGTCGCGCAAATAAAATTTTTCTGTCCGACAAACGTGCGGGCAATTTTTTTTGTCCAAGCCGCCCAAGAAACTTCCAAGCACGCAATAAGCCGAAATCATCAGCTCGTGCCGCCCGTGAACGATACATTCGACGGGCAACGGCGATTTTTGCGCGAGAGCTTTGATTTGCGTCAAGTTCAGTTCGGGTGAAAGCGTCACGCCCGTGACGCCCATGCCCGCCAAAAAATTAATCGTCGCGCCGTTGAAGACATGCAACGAAAAATCCGTGCGAATTTGCGCGGCGGAAAATTTTTTCGCAAGACTCAACGTCGCGAGATTGTGTACGTAAACGGCGTCGGCTTCGGCGGACAAAATTTTTTCAAGCGCGGGCATTTCGTCTTCGCGGACGATTCGCGGCGTCGCAAGTGAAAATTTTTTCCCGCGCGCGTGCACGAGTTCAATCGCCTCCGAAAAATTTTTTACGGAACGGTTCGTGAAAGTTTCGCCGCCGTATAAAATTTCGTCCGCGCCCGCGTCCAAAGCCGCAATCAACTTTTCAAGCGTGTCGACATGCGCAACGAGTTTCACGAGTTTCGTCGCGTCATTTGCGTTCGTGCAGGGCTCAAAAATTTTTTCGGCACATGGGTAAATATTTACCCGCTTGAATTTCTGCAGGCGTTGACGTTCCAAATCTTCGACGGCTCGGCGGCGCACGTCGTTGAGTTCGCTTATTGGCATCATCAAATTTTCGGCGACGGCGGCGGAAAATTTCTCCAACGCGAAAACCGTATTGCCAAGGCGTCCGATTTGTTTGCGCAACGTGTCGACGGTCAGCGGGCGATTCAAGGCGGGCTCGGCGATAAAATTCGTCCGCGCAGTCGCAACGTTGCCGTCGGTGTCGGTCAGCGTCAAAGTCAGCGGCTCGCCAAGTTCGGCGCGAACGTCAGCCGCAACGCCAATCCGCCTCACCGCCGCGCCCGTGAAATATTTTCGCGCCTCGGCAGTCAGTTCCGCGTCGAAAATCTTGAACACCCTGTCGTGAACGCGCACGCCCTTCGTCGGAGCCGCAACCGTACACAAATCGCCGTTCATGTCAAAGCTTTCGACCGTGAACGTCACGCGCCCGCCGACCTTAACCCAAATCTCGACTTGATCGCCGATGTGTAATTCATTACCCAACTTCAAAACGACCTTGTCGCGCCCGACCTCGACGACGCGCCCGATTAAAACGCCGCGATTGTTCGGCTTGCCGTCGCTGATTAAATTCTTGCCGGGATTTTTCTCAAGGTAAGCCGTCGTGAAGTCGCGATTAAAAATCTGCGCAAGCTTGCGGCGGTCTTCGGGCGCGGAAAATTTTTTGTCCAGCGCGTCGCGATAAACTTTGACGACCGTGGCGACGTATTCGGGACGTTTCATGCGCCCTTCGATTTTTAGCGACGTGACGCCCGTTTCGACAAGCTTCGGCAACAAATCAAGCGTGTTTAAGTCTTTCGGGCTCAGCAGATATTTTCCGGCGTTCAAAAGATTTTTTCCGTTCGCGTCGACGAGTTCATAAGGCAAGCGACACGGTTGCGCACAACGTCCGCGATTGCCGCTGCGCCCGCCGATAAGCGAACTCATCAGGCATTGTCCCGACCAACACACGCAAAGCGCGCCGTGAATAAAAATTTCGGTTTCAATCGGCGACTCGCGACAAATTTTTTCAATCTCGGTCAACGTCAGCTCGCGGCTCAAGACTGCGCGGGTGAATCCAAGTTCCGCCAAAGCCTTGACGCCCGCGACGTTGTGAATTGTCATCTGCGTGGAGGCGTGCAAAGGGATTTCGGGCGCGACAGATTTTGCGACGGACGCCGCGCCCAAGTCTTGAACCAACAACGCGTCAACGTTCGCGCGACGCAAAAATTTTATGTAAGCCGCAAGCTCGTCAAGCTCCGAATCGGCGACGATCGTATTAACCGTGACGTGAACGGCGACGCTGCGCAGATGAGCAAATTTGACTGCCTCGGCAAGCAATTCGCCCGCAAAATTTTCGGCGTAGGCTCGCGCTCCGAATTTTTCGCCCGCAAGGTAAACGGCGTCCGCGCCCGCCTCGACCGCCGCTCGTAACGCGTCAAAACTCCCCGCCGGTGCCAGCAATTCAATCAAGTTAAAGACCTCCTCATTGAGTGTTCAGTCGTCGAAATTTTCTATTCTCTTGTCCCTTATCCCTTGTCCCTAAAAATTTTTACCAACGGCGGCAGGATTAATCGGCGTCTTGCAGAATTCAAGCCTAAAATTGTTAAAAAATTCATTTGGGTTACAGGAGGGCTTTCAATGACGAAAAAATACTACAGCACTAAAATCGTGGGCATCGGCGGCGAAGTCTCTAAGTTCACGGGTCTCGTCAAGATGATGGTTATCTTCGACGAATCGATGGTTCTGCCTGAATTGCGCGACTTCTCGGTTCTGCACAGCGGCAACAAACTTACCGACACAATCAAAGCCGGCGACGTGCTCAAAATCGCGGACGCCGAATTCAAAATCCTCAAGGTCGGCGGCGAAGTCAACAACAACATCAAAAGTCTCGGTCACATCGTCATCAAATTCAACGACGACAGGGAAGATTTGCTCGAAGGCTCCGTGCACGTCGAAGACAAGCCGATTCCGAAATTCCGCGTCGGCGACGAAATTGCAATATACGAGGCGGACGCGGCGGCTCTCAGCGGCAAGACGGCGGCGGTCGTCGGCAACGACAAAACTATCTGCGCGGCAATCGCGTTGATTCTCAATGCCCAAGGCGCGAAAATCGTTGAAAGCGACGACGAGGCGGACATCGTTGTAGACGTAAAATAATCACGGCATAAATTTTTTCGACTGTCGGCCACAAAAGCGGGCGGCAGTCTTTTTAATGCAATTAGGAGTTAGGAATTAGGAGTTAGTAATTAAAATCGCGTTGTCATTCCTAATTCCTCATTCCACATTCCTAATTGATAAAAGGGAGCGATTAAAATTAAGACCGGCACAGCAAACAAAATCTACGAGCTGATTAAACGTTATCCCGCGCTGGATATTTGTCGCGACAATCTTTTCGAGACGGTTGAGGCGATTTGCAACAGTTTTCGCAACGGCAACAAACTGATAACTTGCGGCAACGGCGGCAGCGCGGCGGACGCCATGCACATTGTCGGCGAACTGATGAAAGGTTTTCTACTGCCGCGCCGTATCGACGAGTTCAATCCCGATTTCGTCAAGCGGGCGCATGAACTTTTTCCCGGCGACGTCGAATACTTCAAGGCGAATCTGCAAAGCGCGTTGCCCGCCGTGAGCTTGGTCGGCGAAACCGCGCTGATGAGTGCTTTTGCCAACGACAGGGCGGCTAATTTGATTTTCGCGCAACAAATTTTCGGGCTCGGCAAACGCGGCGACGTCATGCTTGCCATTTCGACTTCGGGCAATTCCGATAACGTGCTGTTCGCCGTGGAAGTCGCGAAGATTATGGGCATAACGGTCGTGGCAATGACGGGGCGGCGCGGCGGCAGACTTCGCCACCTGTCCGATATTGCGATTTGCGTGCCCGCCGATTCGTCCTACACGATTCAAGAATTCCACTTGCCGATTTATCACATGCTTTGCCTTGCGGCGGAGAACGAATTCTTCGGCGGCGACTAATCCGTAATTGCCTTTTGATTCGAGCTGTGATAGAATTGCGGAAAAATTTTTTGGCAGGTGAGCCGATTGAATTTCGTGGCGGCATTAAACGACGTTGCGGCAAAAAATTTGCACGTACTTGAGGAGCAAATCAAACTATCAATCGCGGACGACCCGTTCATTTACGAAGCGTGCGCGCCGCTGATTAAAGGCGGCAAAAGATTGCGTCCGATGCTGTTCCTGCTGTGCGCCAATGCCAAAAGCCCGTGTCCGCCCGAAAAAACCATGCCGCTCGCGACCGCGCTCGAACTGATTCACACGGCAAGCCTGGTGCACGACGACATAATCGACACGTCGAAGAAACGGCGTGGCGTCGAAACTGCCAACGCCAAATACGGCGCGCAAATCGCGGTACTTGTCGGCGACTATCTTTTTGCAAAGGCGTTTCAACTCGTCGCGGACAACAACTACGGCGCGCAGGTTCAGCTGATTCTGTCCAAGCTCGTCAAAAATCTCTGCGTCGGCGAAATCATGCAAGACCGCTCGCTTTTTGAAGTGCCGACCCTCGCCGAATACTACACGCGCATAAATCTCAAGACGGCGGTGTTTTTGTCAAGCTGTTGCCGGCTCGGCGCGATTGTCGCCGAATTGGACACGCGCGAAGTCGAAAACTTGACGGCTTACGGCTCCGGCTTGGGGCTTGCGTTTCAAATTATCGACGACCTGTTGGACTTCTTCGGCGACGAAAAAATCACGGGCAAACCGCACGGCGGCGACCTCAAAAGCGGCGTTATAACCTTGCCTGTGATTCGCGCCCTTGACGTAAGCGACGAAGCCGACACGTTGCGCGAACTCGTTACACGCGGCGAAGTGACACGCGCGGACATTGACGCCGCCATTAAAATTATTCAAGCTGCGGACGCGGTTGACTACTGCCGCACGCGGGCGGAGGCTCACATTGAATCTGCGCGGGTGAATTTGCCGCTCACGCTGACGACTTCGGTAAGCCTTGCCCTCGAACAGATTGCGGATTTCGTCGTTGACCGCACGAGATAGGAACTAGGAACCAGGAACCAGGAACTAGGGGATTTGAAAGGAGATTTTAATCATGAAACACATCAAGACTGTCAACAAGCCGACACTGCAGGCGACGCGTCAAACGGGCGGCTGCGGCGAATGCCAAGCCTCGTGTCAATCGGCGTGCAAAACCAGTTGCACCGTCGGCAATCAAGTTTGCGAACGTCAAAAGAAATAATTTCCTACTCGGCAAGAAAAATTCCCCGTTGCGCTGTGCAGCGGGGAATTTTTTTGGGGGAGGGATTTTTAATGCCTGTATTTCATGCGAAGTTGTTGCCTTCGCGAAACCGGGAAGTTAATCGGTCTTAAAAACTTATTTAAAGTAGACGAGTGCCAGACCGATTGCCATCGAGCAGGCGAAAAGCCCCAAACTCATGGCGATAACACTGTCGTGGAAGATTTTCTTCACAAATGTTGCCTCCTTGGCGAATTTGATTGAGTGTGCGGCTCCGACTCAGAAAACGTTTTCGAGACCGTAGAAGAATATCAACCCGATGACCGGCAACACGTCACCGAGCAATTTCTTTCCGCGCTCTTTGAAAAATTTCTTCATGATGGTTGCCTCCTTTTGCGTTTGATGTCCAATCCGTTGGAACAGCGCGCATTATAGCACGTGAGGAATTTTTGACAATACGCAATCGTTATCAATTCGTTTCGAGTTCGTTATTGTTTGACCGCATTTGCAAGGATACGCGCCCAATCTTAGTTGCAGATAAGTTTGACGTTGGGACGACGTTAAAAATCGCGACGCGCCTGCGTTTGACGAAAAATTTTCCCCCGGTTATAATTTGCGGCAATTAATCTTGCAAAGGGCGGACGCTAATGGATGCGAAAAAACTTAATATCGAAGACTTGTTGCGGAAAATCAAAGACGGCGCGATTCAACTGCCCGACTTTCAGCGCAAATGGATTTGGAGCGACGAACAAATCAAATCGTTGCTCGAAAGCGTGATTCGCGGCTTTCCGATAAATTCAATCCTCTTGCTCGAATGCGACGCCGATAATTTAAAATTCGCGCACCGCCCGATTGAAGGCGCGGGCAAGTCCGACGTCGCGCCGCGTTATCTGATTCTCGACGGGCAACAGCGGCTGACGTCGCTTTTCGGCGCGCTTTTCTCCGAAGACCCCGTAAATATCGCCAAGGGCGGCAAAAAGTTTTTTTATTATGTCGACATGGCAAAGGCGATTGATTCCGTCAAAAATTCTTCCGACGTTGACGACATGATTATTTCCGTGCAGCCGAGCCGCAAACTCAAAGCCAAAGGCGTTAATTGGGATTTGTCGTCGCCCGAAAAAGAATACGCCGCCGGAATGTTTCCGCTGAATATAATCTTCGACAGCCGCAAATGGATTCGCGCTTACGGAAAATTTCACGACAACGACAGCGCGGAAGACTTCGCCGACGATTTCGCCGCAAAAATTATCGACAAAGTTTGCTCCTACGATGTCGTCGCCATTGAACTCGAAAAAGATACCGCACTCGGCGCGGTCTGCAAAATTTTCGACAAAGTAAACAGCGGCGGCGAAAAGCTCGGCGTCTTCGATTTGTTGACGGCGATTTTTGCCGCGCACGTCGACGAAAACGGCGAACCGATTCAGTTGCGTGCCGATTGGGAGCGCGTGCAAGCGGATTTCGACGACAAAGGCTTGGAAATTTTGACGGAAGTCGATCGTTCGGACTTCATCACGGCATTGACGCTTTTGGTCAGCTACGAAAATTTTCGCAAAAACAAAACGCCTGTCAGTTGCGACGGCAAAGATATTTTGAAACTCAGCTATTCCGATTACGTCAGCCACAAATCGGCAGTTATCGACGGATTTGTTGAGGCGGGCAAGTTTCTCGACGTTGAAGGCATCAAAACGAAAAAATATCTGCCTTACAAATCGCAACTGGTGCCAATGGCTGCCATCTTCGCGCAACTGAAAGCGACCGGCAAAGACAACGCCGCCGCCCGCAAAAAAATTCGTCAGTGGTATTGGTGTTGCGTGTTCAGCGAATCCTACAAAGACGGTCAGGGCTCTCGTTACGTCAAAGACATCGTGCAGGTCATGCGTTGGATTGAAAAGCGCGAGGAGCCCGAAATTATTCGCAAGACGCAAATCGTTGCGGGTCGGCTTTTGGGCGTCAACAGTATTCGTTCGGCGGCTTACAAAGGAATGATTTCGCTGATTCTCAAAAACGGCGCGACAGATTTCCTTGCGGGCAGAAATATGAGTTCCGAAGTAAGTTTCGCTGAAAGCGTCGAAGTGCATCACATTTTCCCGAAAAAATATTGCGAGGCGCGCGGCTTCCCGAAAGCGAAGTACGACAGCATTGCCAACAAGACGCTGATTCTAAAGGGCACCAACCGCATAATCGACGGCGATCCTCCGAGCTTTTATCTTGTCAAGATTGAACGCAAGACGGGTCTTTCAAGCGCGGAAGTCGACGCGATTTTGGAACGACACTTCATTGACGCCGCCCTTTGCCGCGCAGATAAATTCGACGCGTTCTTTGCCGACAGGGCGAACAAAATTTTCGACACGATTGAACAGCTCACGGGTCGCACGGTCGTCGGACGCCCGCTTTGAATAAAAAAATCCCCACCGATTCGCTCGGCGGGGAAAATTTTTTTGGGGAGGGATTTTTAAAAGCGTTACTTGATTTCAAATGAATTTATCCATGGCGTAGACGAATGCCATACCTGCTGCCAACGCGCAAGCAAATACGCCCGCACCGATTGCAAAGGCACCGTCTTTGAGGAATTTCTTCATGGGTACTGCCTCCTGTCGTAACTTCGTCGTCCAATCCCTTGGAACAGCGCGAAGTATATCACACGAAAAATTTTTGGCAATACGAATTTATTATTGATTGGCGTCGCGTTTGTTATTGTTCGTCCGCATTTTGATTGTGTTTGGTGCCGCGCCGCGTAAATAAAAATTTTCCGCCGACCGAACGCGGCGTTTTTTGTTATGGCAACTCTGCCGATAAATGTATTCAAGAATACAACGCATTCAGCTATTTACATGCTGTTTTGTTATGGTATAATCGCGACATCAGCTGATAAAGATTTTTAGTTAGGCAGTGATTGTTATGAACAACGGAGACACGGCATGGGTGCTGATAAGCGCAGCGTTGGTTTTCATCATGACGCCGGCAGTCGCCCTTTTCTACGGCGGAATGGTTCGGAGCAAAAACGTTTTGACGACGATAATGCAGTCAATGTTTATCCTCGGCATGGTCAGCGTCGAGTTTATCTTAATCGGCTACACAACAGCTTTCGGCGCGGACGTGAACGGATTAATCGGCGACCTGTCCAAAATCGGACTGTCGGGCGTGGGTTACAACCTGCTTGACGGCGGCACGATTCCCGAATTGGCGTTCGTGGCGTTCCAATGCATGTTCGCGGCTCTTACGCCCGCGCTGATAACGGGCGCATTTGCCGAACGCATGAAGTTTAAAGGCTTTGCGCTGTTGATGTTGCTTTGGGCGATTTTTATTTACAACCCGATGGCGCATTGGGTCTGGGGCGGCGGCTTCTTGGCGCAACTCGGCGCGTTGGACTTCGCGGGCGGGCTCGTGATTCACATTTTGAGCGGCGTGAGCGGCTTGACGATTTGTATCCTGCTCGGCAAGCGGCGCGGCTACGGCAAATCGGCAATCGTCCCGCACAATATTCCGATGACGGTGCTCGGCGCGGCGATTCTCTGGATTGGCTGGTTCGGCTTCAATGCCGGCTCTGCTCTCGGCGCGAACGAATTGGCGGCAAATGCTTTCCTCGTCACGCAAGTCGCGGCGGCGGCCGGTTTGCTCGGCTGGGTTTTGGTCGAATGGATTCGCTCCGGCAAGCCGACGATTCTCGGCGCGGTTTCGGGCGCAGTCGCGGGTCTCGTTGCCATAACTCCTGCGGCGGGCTACGTGACTGTCTTGCCAAGCGTCGCTATCGGTTTAATCGGCGGCGGCATTTGCTACACGGCAGTCGCGGTCGTCAAAGCAAAATTCGGCTACGACGATTCGCTTGACGCGTTCGGCGTGCACGGTGTCGGCGGCGTGTGGGGCGCGATTGCCACGGGTCTTTGGGCGACAACGGCTGTCAATCCCAACGGCGCGAACGGTCTTTTCTACGGCGAAACGAATCTATTTGTCGCGCAGATTGTTTCAATCGGTGTCGCGGTGATTTTCGCGGTCGTCGGCTCAACGGTTCTTTACAAAGTCGTCAGCGCGATCGTTGCTCTGCGGGCGGACGCGGACGAAGAAATTACCGGTCTCGATCTCGTCGAACACGGCGAACGCGGCTACAATGCCGGTCTCTTCGCGGGTGCGCCGAGTTTCGTCAGCGGTTCCGAATTGGACGCCGTGAAACTCTTTCCGAGCGTGTCCGGTTCGCAAAGTTAAGGCGGTGAACACATGAGCAGAAAAATTACGAAAATCGACATCATTACGCGCCCGTCGAAGCTCGAAGACTTGAAAGACGCCCTGAACAGAATCGGCGTGCACGGCATGACAGTCAGTCAAGTCTACGGTTGCGGCACGCAACGCGGGCACAAAGAAGTTTATCGCGGACGCGAATACGAAGTTAATCTCGTGCCGAAGATTAAACTTGAAACGGTCGTTTGCGAAGTGCCCGTCGAAACGGTCTTGGCTGTCGCGCAGAAAGTTTTGCGCACGGGCGAATTCGGCGACGGAAAAATTTTCGTCTGCGAACTCAGCGACGCGGTTAGAATTCGCACGGGTCATCGCGGCGTTGAAGCGATTATGGATATTCCCGGCGAGCAGCCGTAAATTTTTTGGGAGGTAACCGAGATGAAAGATTTGCTGTACACCATCAAAGCGAACACCCCGAAGGACGAAATCATCAGCCAGTTGCGCGCGCACCCCGAAATAAAATTCGTGTCGCTGGTCGGCATTGACTTGGCGGGCAACGATACCGACGAAAAAATCCCCGTGCGCCTGTTCATCAAGGACATCGACGACTTTTACGCGGGTTCGGCGGTGCAAACGGACGGCTCAAGCGTCGTCCTGCCCGGAATCGCCACGCTCAACAACGCAAAGGTCGATATGCCGATTGATCCCACGGTTAATTGGTTCGTCGATTACAATTTCGAGTACTTCGACGACGAGACCGGCAAACCTGTCGGCACGCTTAGGATTCCGAGCTTTTTGATTCACGAGGGCAAACGCGTCGACTCCCGCGCCGTTTTGACGGACACATTGTCTTTCGTTAAGCGCGAACTGCTTGATTTGTTCCACGCCCGCCCGACGATTGACGGGTTGGAAGTAAACGGCACCGACATCGCCGATATAAGCTTCACTTCGGCGACCGAGCTTGAATTTTGGGTCAAAACGCCGCTTGAAGAGGCCGCAATCAAAGAAATGAGCGCGTCGCAGGTTTTGCAGGAGCAATATTGGGAACGCACGCACGGCGCAGTTCGCAGCGCGCTGGAAAAATGCGTCATTGCTCTGGACGAATACGGTTTGGGCGTCGAAATGGGTCACAAAGAAGTTGGCGGGCTCAAAGCGCAAATCGACGAGTCGGGACGCTTAACTCACGTCTGCGAACAACTTGAAATCGATTGGCGATTCGCCGACGCCGTGCAGGCTGCCGATAATGAAATGTTCGTTCGCACAATCGTCAAAGAAATTTTCCGCGCCGAAGGTCTCGAAGTCAGTTTCAAGGCGAAACCCATGATCGGACTTGCCGGCAACGGCGAACACACGCACATCGGGCTTGCCGCCGTCACGAGCGACGGAAAATTTCACAATCTCTTCGCCGCGAAGAATCCTTACGAAGATTTCATGAGCGCGGTCGGTTACGGCGCGATTATGGGCTTGCTGAAAAACTACGAAGTCATAAACCCGTTCGTGAGCGCAACAAACGATTCGCTTAACCGCCTCAAGCCCGGCTTCGAAGCTCCCGTTTGTATCGTCACGTCGCTCGGACACACGCCGAAAATCCCAAGCCGCAATCGCACAATCCTTGCCGGACTGATTCGCGACTTGAAAAACCCGATGGCGACTCGTTTTGAACTTCGCGCCTGCAATCCGTACACAAATACTTATCTGGTGCTTGCGGCGTCGTATTCGGCGATTCTTGACGGCATTCGCGCCACGATTGACCGCGAGGCTGTCGATTTGCTTACCGAACTGAGCAAAAAAGCCGGGCAGGACGGTTTCTACCTTGAAAAAAGCCGCGCTTACCGCAGCGAGGAAGACGTTTTCGAGGATTACACCGCCGAGGAACGCGATAACCTCTTCGGCGCACCGCCCGCCACCGTTTGGGAAAATATGACGGCGTTCGAGAAATATCCCGCGAAAGTCAAAGTTATCACCGCCGGCGGCGCACTTCGTCCGCAAATCATCAAATCTTTCCGCGAAGGCGCGTTGCTCCGTTGGAAAACCGAAATTATTGCCCGAATTCTGCCCGAAATGCGCGACATCGTTCGCAAGGCGCAACTTATCGAGAGCCCGTATCGCACCGACCAGGACTCTTACAACTGGAACAAGCTCAAAGACGTTCGCGCCTACCTTGCGAAAGACTCAATCGACAAAAAATCGCTGTTCACGCGGCTGACCAACGCCCTCAACGACGGCGACTTCGCGACTGCCTCAAAATTGCAAGTCGAAATGTACGATAAGATCGAAACGCTCAAGAAACTTCACGACGAATACGTTAAAAACAACATCTGACATTTTTTCGGGGGCGGCGAATCGAAAAACGTCTGCCCCCTTTTTGATTGGAGTGATTGTCATGTGCAGAATCGGTGCCGTGAAAAGCAAAAAGCCCGTTTACCCGTCGACAGCACTGCGTTTAATGTTGCCGCAACAGGAAGGGCACGACAATTCGGGTTTCGCAATGGTCATGCAAGATTTATCCGGCGTTTTCGCGCTTTACAAGGACAAACCGCTTTTGTCTATGGCTTGCACGAAACAGGGCGCGCGTCTCGTCGAAGATTACATGTCCGCTCAAAATTTCGTCAAAATGGCGGAGTGGTTGCCCGTCCCCGATAAGCGCAAAGGTTTGGACATTCAAACGATGCCGTATTACATTTTCCGCAATTACGATTATCCCGAACACTACGACGACGCGGAAAGCCGTGAGGCTCTGCTTTTGGACACGCGGCTTGCTTTGCGGAAGATTTTGACCGAATCGAATCAAGGTTACGTCTATTCTTTCTGGCCGGACGTGCTGACGTTGAAAGAAATCGGCGACCCGCGCGATATTGCGACGTATTTTCGGCTGTGGGACGACAACGAAACTTTGCTCGCGAAAAATATTATCGTTCAGTGCCGGCAGAATACAAATTACAAAATCGTTCGCTACGCGGCGCATCCGTTCTTCCTGCAGGGCTACACGCTCTGCGCCAACGGCGAAAATACTTTCTACACGAAAAATAAAGAGTTCCAGAAGAATTTGCACCGAGGTTACATCGGTTTTGAATCGGATTCGCAAAATTTTTTGTACACGCTGCATTACGTCCTGCACGAGCTGAAATGGTCGCTCCCGTATTACAAGCACGTCATAACGCCGTTGCCGTTCGCCGAGATTGCCGCGCGTCCCGACAAAGATATTTTGCTGTCGATTCGTCAATCGCTGGCGCATTTGGAAATTAACGGACCGAACACGATAATTGCGGGCTTGCCCGACGGGCGCATGATGACTTGCTGCGATTCTAAGAAATTGCGTCCCGTTGTCGTGGGCGGCGACGATATGACGATTGCAATTTCGTCCGAGGTCTGCGGAATTAACGAAATTTTGCCCGACAGGAACACGGAGCGCGATATTTACCCGAACGAGCGCGAAGTCGTCGTTATCGATAACGATTTGGGGGTGACGAGATGGAAGCAATGAAAATTCAAGATTTGTCGGTCAATGATCTGCCTTGGAAAATCGAATATAACGCCGAGCGTTGCACAATGTGCGGCAGTTGCGTCGCGTCGTGCACTTTTCGCGCCATTAAGGTCGAAATTCAGCGAAAATCGGTCACGGTCTCCGAAGCGAATCAACCGGAACCGATTCACCGCCAACTTGCCCTGCCCGTCATTAAACAAGTCGCCGATGTCAACAATGCGTGTCGCGGTTGCGGCATGTGCGAACGCGTCTGCCCGAATAATGCGATTCGTGCCGTGAGAAATCCCGATAATCGCAGAAATTTGTTTTACAATCGCCCGATAAAGCGCGGTGGTCGCACAAATTTAAACGCGCAACGCACTTTGGACAAAATTATCGTCGGGAGAATCTCGCAAATGACGGATCCGTCGCTCGATTCGATTCGACACACGTTTGACATACGTTCGCCGCTCGGTCGTGTCCTTTCGCCGAAAGAATTGCCCGTGCAAATGGAAAACGGCAAGCTCGTCATGAAAAAAACAACTCCGCCCGTGCGTTGGATTTATCCTCTGATTTTTTCTGACATGTCAATCGGTGCATTGTCGACGCGGGCTTGGGAAGCGGTCGCAATGGCGGCTGCTTACCTCAATGAACGTTGCGGATTGCCCGTGCGCATGAGTTCAGGCGAAGGCGGTATGCCCGTCAAGCTTATGGAGTCCGATTATCTCAAGTATTTCATCATTCAAATCGCGTCGGGGCATTTCGGCTGGAACAGAATCATAAAATCGATGCCGCGCATGAAAGTTGACCCTGCAGGCGTGCTTATAAAAATCGGACAGGGCGCAAAACCAGGCGACGGCGGTTTACTTCAAGCCGAAAAAGTCGGATCGCACATTCAAGCCCTGCGCGGCGTCCCGAAAGCAACTTTATCGTCTCCGCCGAATCATCAGGGGCTTTACTCAATCGAAGAGTCCGTTCAGAAAATGCATCTGTCTTTGAACGCGGCATTCGGTTTCCGCGTGCCCGTCGCCATAAAATGCGCGGCGTCTTCAACTTCCGTGTCCGTTTACAACAATTTATTGCGCGATCCGTACAAAATTTGCGGCGGATTCTTTATCGACGGCATTCAGGGCGGCACCGGCGCGGCAAATGAGATTTCACTCGACCACACGGGGCATCCTGTCGTATCAAAAATTCGCGATTGCTACAACGCGGCGATTGAACAGGGCGCACAAGGTCAAATTCCGCTTTACGGCGGCGGCGGTATCGGTATGACTGGAAATGCGGCGGCTGACGCGTTCAAAATGATTTGTCTCGGCGCGAACGGCGTTTTTTGCGGCAAAATCTTGATTCAACTGCTCGGTTGCGTCGGAAATGAGCAAGGACGGTGCAACGCGTGCAATACCGGCAAGTGTCCGACGGGAATTTGCACGCAAAATCCGCGATTGGTCAAGCGTCTCGACGTTGACAGAGGCGCGCAACGCATTGTTGACTACGTTCTTGCCTTCGACGCCGAATTTCGCAAGCTGATGGCTCCAATCGGCAACAGTTCCCTGCCCGTCGGCAGAAGTGACGCGCTCGTTTCGACCGATAAGGCGATTGCCGACAAATTGGGCATTCAATACGTCTGCTGAGGAGGTTTCGCTAATGTTGAAGATTAAAACGATACGAAATAACGAACGCATGTCGACGCAAGACCTTTTGCTGATGATTGAAGCGGCAGTTAAGGCGGGCGAAACCGAATTTGACATCGCGGCGAGCGGTCAACACAATATCGGCGGCGCACTTTGGAATTCGGACGGCAAGACATTAAAATTTCGCGTCACCAACGCCGGTCAACGCGTCGGATCCATGTGTTTGCCCAATACCGAAATTATTGTCGAGGGTTCGACTTCGGCTGACGTCGGCTGGCTCAATTCCGGCGGAATTATCACCGTAAAAGGCGACGCGGGAGACACTGCAGGGCATTGTTCAAGCGGCGGAAAGATTTATATCGGCGGCCGCGCAGGTACGCGCACCGGTTCGCTCATGAAACACGACCCGCTTTACGAGGAGCCGGAACTTTGGGTGCTAAAAAACGTCGGAAGCTTTTCATTCGAGTTCATGGGCGGCGGTCGTGCCGTCGTTTGCGGCGTCGATTGCGAAAATTTTTCCTCCGTGCTCGGCGAACGCGCTTGCGTCGGCATGGTCGGCGGCGTCGTCTACGTTCGCGGGAAAATTTCCGATTATCCCGAAGATATTTTGTGTTTGGAGCTGGATTCGGACGACGTGAAGTTTCTCAAGGGCGGCATGAATCATTTTTTGAACGCCGTCGAGAAATCCGAACTGATTGCAGAGCTTAGCGATTGGCGCGAGTGGAAAAAATTGCGTCCGCTGACCTTCGACGAGAAAAAACCGCAACTTAAACCGGATCTTGCCGCATTTCGCAAAAATGATTGGGTTCGCGGCGGAATTTTCAGCGACGTTGCCGACGACGACTTTGCCGTACTCAATACCGTCAATCGCGGGCTGTATCGTTTGCGCGTGCCGACTTGGGACAACGCAAAATTTTCTGCGCCGTGTCAATTTTTCTGCCCGACCGGTACTCCGACTCAACAGCGGCTTAATTTGTTGCGTCAAGGCAAAATCGATGAGGCGTTGCGGCTCGTGCTGAAGTATACGCCGTTTCCGGGCTCGGTTTGCGGCACGCTCTGCCCAAATCCCTGCATGGACGGTTGCACGCGCTCCACGATTGACGAGGCGATTAAAATCGGCGAACTTGGCTTGAAATCGGCTTACGTCGAAGTTAAATCGCCCGAAATTTCCACCGGCAAGCACGTTTCGATAATCGGCGGCGGCGTCGCGGGACTGTCGGCGGCTTGGCAGTTGCGTTTGCTCGGTCATGAAGTCACAATTTACGACGACGCGGCTAAAATCGGCGGCAAACTCGCGCAAGTCATTCCCCGTTCGCGTATGCCGCAGGATTTGCTTGAATCCGAACTGAATCGCATTGAAAAAATCGGCGTAAAGTTCGTAACGGGTTGCAAAGTCGACGCCGCGCAGTTTAAATCGATTTGCGACGCAAGCGATGCCGTGTTGATTGCCGTCGGCGGACACAAAGCGCGTTATTTCCCGTGGGAGGGCGCGGAAAAATTGACTTTCGGCGTCGAATTTCTAAAATCAATCAATCGCGGCGAAAAACCTGCTGTCGGAAGAAAAATTGTCGTTATCGGCGGCGGAAATTCGGGCATGGACGTTGCCACTTCGGCTTACGAACAGGGAGCGGAAAACGTTGTTGTCGTCGATGTCGTCAAGCCCGCTGCCTTTGCGAAAGAAATTCGGCGGCTCGAAGACTTCGGCGGGCGAATCGTTTGGCCGTTCGTGACAAAAAAAATCACCGACGACGGAATTTTCTCCGACGACGGCAGATTTATCGAAGCCGACCAAGTTATCGTTTCGATCGGCGAATCGCCCGTACTTGATTTCCTGCCCGACGACCACGCCATTAAAAAATTTCGCGATTGGCTCGTCCCGGACGCCGAGAAAAAAATTTTGCCGAAAGTTTTTGCGGCGGGCGACGTTATCAAGCCCGGCAGATTGACCGACGCAATCGGCGACGCAAGATTGACCGCGCTGATGATAAATCAATTCCTGCGCGGCGAAAAAATTTCTCCGTTGCCCGCGAAAAAAATCGTTCCTGCTGAAAATCTTTCCAAAAAATTTTTCGAGAAATGTCATCACTGCGATTTACCCGACCCGATGCATGAACATTTGCGTTGCGTATCCTGCGGCACCTGTCGCGACTGCAAAATCTGCTTGAATTCGTGCCCCGAAAAGGCAATCGCGCGAATCGAACACGACGACGGCTCTTGGGAATACGTCAGCGACGAATCGAAGTGTATCGGCTGCGGAATTTGCGCGGGCGTCTGTCCTTGCGGCGTCTGGAATATGCGCGATAATCCCGAAGAAATTAAAATGTACCGAACATACGAAGCAGGTTGATTATATGCTCGCCGCGACGATTCGTTACACAGTTTAGCAAAATTTTTTATGTACTTAAACGAAAAAACCCTCCGACGCGCCGTCGAAGGGCTTTTTTGATAGTCAATGATGTCTGCGACCTGTTTGAGTTTGTCGTCGGTGATGATTTCGTCAGAAATTTTCTTTTCATCCCATATGGTGGGGCTTGACAGAACTCTTATGCTTTTCGCAGTAATTTACGGCTTCTGTAGAGTTGTACGGTCTGCGACCCTTGGCATTGTAAAAATTTATTATACATATTGCAGCGGATTGTGTAATTTTTTCTTCTCCGAAATAATAGTCGCCGTCATTAGACAAATTGCCCCATTTACCGGGCGTTCCGTCCTCTTTGAGCAGATAAATTCCTGCTTTTTTGGCAATACCTTCGCGAACCCAAATTGAACCGCCCGCCACTCCGTCCAATTTGTCTTCAGTGAGCATTTCGTCCGCGAATTTGTCTTCCTTAGCCATAATATCAGCCTCCAAATCGTTTTCTATCCCTTATACGTTAGGATTCCGATTTCGTTACAAGTTTAGCAAAAAAATTTTCTGCCGTCAACGAAAAACCCCCCCGACCGTGCGCTGCGGCGGGGGAATTTTTTTATTGGTCGTCGTCTTTTTGATTGTGCTTGCGGACGACGAATTTAAGCGGCGTGCCCTCGAAACCGAAACTTTCGCGCAATCGGTTTTCGATAAAGCGCAGATACGAAAAGTGCAACAGTTCCGGCTCGTTGACGAAGATGATAAAGCGCGGCGGGTGAATGTCGGCTTGCGTCACGAAGAAAATTTTTACAGCCTTGCCCTTTTTCGACGGCGGCGGATTGACGGCAACGGCGTCGCGAATCAATTCGTTGAGGACGCTCGTTTGAATGCGCATTGACTGTTGTTCGGCGACGAATTTAACAAGCTCCGTCACGCGATCGACGCGCTGACCCGTCAAAGCACTTGTGTAAACGACGGGCGCGTATTGCAGGAAGCCGAGACGCTCGCGCAAGTCGTCCGTGAAGCGATTTGTCGAACGGTCGTGCTTGTTCGGGAAAATATCCCACTTGTTGACGACGATAACGCAACCTTTGCCGGACTCGTGGGCGTAGCCGGCGATTTTTTTGTCCTGTTCCGTGACGCCGACGGGTGCCTCAATCAACATCAGCACGACATCCGCGCGGTCGACGGCTCGCAGTGAACGAATTACGCTGTAACGTTCGACGGGCTCATCAATTTTGGATTTGCGCCGCATACCCGCCGTATCAATCAGCGTAAATTTCGTTCCGTTCATAAAAAAATGCGTGTCAATGGCGTCGCGGGTCGTTCCGGGCACGTCGCTGACGATAACGCGTTCCTCGCCCAGCATGGCGTTGACAAGCGACGATTTTCCGACGTTCGGGCGTCCGATAACCGCGATTCGGATTTCGTCTTCGTCGCGGGCGTCCGTTTCGGCGGCGGGGAAGGTTTTAACCACGGCGTCAAGCAAATCGCCCAAGTTCAGCGCGTTGCTTGCGGAAATTCCAATCGGTTCGCCGAGTCCGAGGCCGTAAAATTCGTAAAGTTCGCTTTCGAGTTGGGGCGTGTCGATTTTGTTGACGGCAAGGACGATAGGCTTTTCGGCTCCGCGCAGAAATTTTGCAACGGCTTCGTCGTCTGCAGTCAAGCCCGCGCGTCCGTCGACGACAAAAATAATCGCGTCCGCCTCGTCGACGGCGATTTTTGCCTGTGCGCGAATCGAAGTCAGCATTTTGTCGGCGGTTTTAATTTCAATGCCGCCCGTGTCAATCATCGTGAAGTCGCGGTCGAGCCAAGTTGCGTCCATATAAATGCGATCGCGCGTTACGCCCGCCATATCGTCGACAATCGACAGCCGCCGCTTGCCGATTTGATTGAACAGCGTCGATTTGCCGACATTGGGACGCCCGACGACCGCAACAATCGGTTTGCTCATGTAAATCCCTCCAAATTTCGTCTGAATTCTGCGCCGTCGTGAATCGGAACAATCTGCGCGGGCGCGAACAGTTTTTTGAGGTCGTCAAGGGTCACATCGTCGAGAAAAATTTCTTCGCCTGCCTTGAGAGCCGTCGCGGGAATCAAAATTTTGTCGCGAAAGCCGCCCGCAGCTTTGAGCGCGTCGATTATGTCTCCGCCGGTCAGCAAACCCGACACGTTGACGCGTTCGCCGAAGAATTTATTCACGACGGGAATGATTCGCACGTTGGGAAGGTCGGAAGTCAGTCGTTTGAAGACTTTGGCAATCGAAGTACCGCAAATCACGTCAGTCAACTTTGTCCCTTGTCCCTTGTCCCTTGTCCCTTGCCACTCCTCAATAAAATTGCGCGTCATGCCGATACCGTTTTCGATTTGCGGGAAGTCGTCATAATATTCGACGGGCGGGAAGTCGCGTTCGGCAAGAAAATAAAATTCGTCGCCCAAATAAACGAACGTCCGCCCGGATTCGGCGCGAATTTGTTGTTGGAAGCGTTCAACCTGCGCGATAACCGTTGCCGCCGAGTCTTTATCGAATTGATTCAGCGGAAATTTGTCGCGGCGGTAGCGCGTCACGCCGACGGGCACTATCGCCAGGCTCTGCGCGTGCGGTCGACGCTTGAGAATTTCCGTTATCGTGAAATCGAGCTCCGCGCCGTCGTTTAAATCCTTGCACAGGACAACTTGCGTGTGATATTCGACGCCCGCCCGCTCCAGTTCGTCGAGTTGCCGATTAATCTGCGCGGCTTGCGGCGTTCGCAGGATTTTGGCGCGCAAATCGGGATTCATGGAGTGAATCGACACGAACAGCGGCGACAGATGAAATTTTTTTATGCGGCGGAAATCTTTGGCGGTCAAATTCGTCAGCGTGATGAAATTGCCGAACAGAAACGACAACCGATAATCGTCGTCCTTGATTGACAGCGTGCGGCGCATATTTGGGGCAATCATGTCGACAAAACAAAAGACGCAATGATTTTTGCAACGCCGAACGCCGTCGAAGACCGCCGATTCAAATTCCGCGCCGAGTTCTTCGTCGACGTCCTTTTCAAAGGCGATGATTTCGCGTTGACCGTCGGCGTGTTCGATTAAAAGTTCGATTTCCTCTTCGGCGAGCTGAAAACTCAAGTCGATGATGTCAAGCGGCGCGCGACCGTTGACTTGCAAGATTTTATCGCCCGCAGTGAGTTCAAGTTCTTCGGCGAGAGAGCCCGCCGCGATTTTGGTTATGGTTGAGTTCAAAAAATTTCCTCCGTTATCCGAACGCGGGCGGGTCTTTGGCAAGCTCCCAATACTTCGTCGCCTCGTCGTGCCGCCCCATTTTGTCGTAACAATCGCCGATTAATTGATACGCGTCGCCGCAACCCCATTCAAGAGCACTTTGCGCGTCGGCAAGCGCGGCGTCGTAATCGTTCAGCGCAAAGAACGCAAGCCCGCGACTTTAATACGCCCGCCAATTCCGCTCATTGGTTTCAAGCGCACGATTCGCAAATTCAATCGCCTGTTGCGTCTGCCCGCTCGTGGCGTAGAGATAAGCCAATTCGCCCAAAGGAGCCGACATGCGCGGATTCAAGCCCAACGCCCGCTCGAAATCACGTTGCGCAAGATCGCGTTCGCCGATTCTCATGTACGTTTCGCCGCGATAAAAATAATTGCCTGCAGTGCCCGGTCGCAGCTCAATCGCCCGCGTGTAATCGTCAATCGCCTCGGCGTAACGCGCCACGTCCGGCAAGTGGAAGTAGTAACCGCGCGACTCGTAAGCCAAAAAATTGTTCGGGTTGAGTTCAATGGCTTCCGTCCAACACTTGACCGCCGCCTCGTAAGCCCAATCGGCAATGACCAAGTTCAAGCGGTCGCCTTCCTCCAGCTTGACGTTCGACATAAAAATTCTGTCCGCCGTCGCGAATTCGTCTTTAAGTTTTTCCGTAGCTTCGGGCGAATTTTTTTGCGTCGCCTCGGATTTGAGCCGCGCGATTAATTTTTCCTGTTCGTCGATTTGCCGCTGAAGTTCGCGATTCTTTTCGATAAGCGATTCGCGTTCGCCGACGCTTTGAGAAATCCACTCGTCGACTTTATCGGTGTCAATGCTCGCCGAAATCGTTGCGCGATACATGATGCCGCCGTATTCCTCCATGGGCACCAATTTGTAATCGACGCTGATGATTTTCAAAATGCCGCTCGTCATGGTAACGATTTCGTCGTCGACCAGTTCGAAATTTTCCGCGCGCGAGTAGCTTTTGACATAGACGCCCGCCTTTTCGGCAGCGTTGCGTTCGGCATAGGCTTTGGCGCGTTGTTTGGCAACTTCGGGCGTCTCGAAGTCGCTCATAATGTATTCGCCGACGCCGTCGTAATTTCTGACCTCGGCACTGACGGGCGACGCGCCAAGCAGACTGCCGACAATCATCGGCGCAAAAAATTTTTTCATGCGATTCACCACCCGATAAAAATTTTTCGCGCCGATTATAACACAAAACTTGTCCCTTGTCCCTTATCCCTTGTCCCTAAAAAAACCTTGACGTTTGCCGCGCGTTAAAATATACTTGCGCGGAAGTTTCCATGGTTAAAAATTTTTTTGGAGGTTTCGTAGAATGTTTTTCTCTAAAAAGAAATTCAGATTGGCGTCAATGATCGCTTGCGGGATTTTGGCGAGCGCGTTGTTCACGGGTTGCGGCGGCGGCGATTCAGCGGGCGGCGGCGAACAAAAAGCTGCGGGCGACGAAATCGTTATCGGCGCGAATTTCGAGCTGACGGGCAACCACGCGCAATACGGCGCGAATGCCAATAACGGGCTCAAGCTTGCCGTCAAGGAAATCAACGACGCGGGCGGCGTCAACGGCAAGAAAATCAAAATCGTCGAGGCTGACTCCAAGTCCGAGGCGGCAGAATCCGTCAACGCCGCGACGAAATTAATCTCCGACGATAAAGTTGTCGCGTTGGTCGGCCCCGCCGTCACTGCAAACGTCATTGCCGAATCGCAGGTTGCGACGGACAACATGATTCCGATTATCGCGCCCGCCGCCACAAATCCCGACGTCACTGTCGAGAACGGCAAGGTTAAGCCTTACGTCTTCCGCGCGTGCTTCATTGACCCGCAACAGAGCGAAGTCATGGCGCAATTCGCACGCAAAGACTTGATGGCGAACACCGCCGTGCTTTATCTGGATTCAAGCTCCGATTACTCCAAGAGCTTGGGCAAAATCTTCAAGGAACGTTTCGAGGCTGACGGCGGCACGGTCGTCATGGAAGAGGCTTTCCTCGCCAAAGACCAAGACTTCAAAGCCGCGCTGACCAAAATTCAGACCGCGAACGCCGATGTCATCTTCGTCCCCGCTTACTATGAGGAAGTCGGCAAAATCATCAAGCAGGCTCGCGAACTCGGCATAACCGCCGCGATTTTGGGCACTGACGGTTGGGACGACAGCAAAGTTATCGACATCGCCGGCAAAGACGCGCTCAACAATACTTTCTTCTGCACGCACTATTTTGAGGGCGACGCCGAAGTTCAGCCGTTCATTAAAGCTTACAAAGCCGAATACAATACCGACCCGAACGTCTTCGCGGCTCTGGGCTACGACGCGGGCAAAATGCTTGTCAACGCCATCGACAAGGCCGGCAACGACTCGAAAAAGATTCGCGACAATATCGAAGCGATAACCGATTTGCAAGTCGGCACGGGCAAAATCACAATGGATCCTTCGACGCACAACCCGATTAAGGGTATCGTCGTCATCGAGACCAAAGACGGCGTCCGCGAACTTCGCACAAAAATCGCGCCCATTTCGCCCGAAGCTCAAGAGCGCAACGAAGCCGAACAGTAATTAACCGTTAATGACGCCCGAAGAATTGGACGCGACGATTGCTCAAGTCATAACCCCGCAAGTTAAGCCGCGACGCAAACAAAATTCTCACAGCCGCAAGTCTGCAATTCGTCCGTCATTGGGCGAACAAGCGCGTCAGACGTTACGGCAACGAAGTCGGCAACCGCGGCTTCTACCGGAAAATTTTTGATTACGCGTGGGAATGTTGGTAAAAAATAACGCGTGACAATATTGCGATAAACCGTTACAATTCTCCTTGAAAAATTTTTCAGGGAGGTTTTTTTATGGACTTTGCGCATCAACTCGTTCAGCAGTTGATAAACGGCGTGAGCCTGGGCAGCATCTACGCGCTTATCGCCCTGGGCTACACGATGATTTACGGCATTATAAAGCTGATAAATTTCGCGCACGGCGACGTTTACATGGTCGGCGCGTATATCGGCTTCGCGGCAATCACGATTGGGCACTTATCAATTTTTCCTGCGCTCCTGCTTTCCATGGCGATAACGGCGGTGCTCGGCATGTTGGTCGAGAGAATCGCCTACAAGCCGCTCCGTCACGCGCCGCGCATTTCGCTGTTGATAACGGCAATCGGCGTGTCGTTCTTCCTGGAGTACACCAGCATGTACTTCGTCACGCCGACGCCGCGCACGTTCCCCGAAGTCATGCCGAATATTTCGTTCAACCTCGGCGGCTTCATAATCAACGGGCAACAGCTTTTGATTCTCAGCATAACGATTGTGCTTATGGCGATTTTGACTTACATCGTGCAGAAAACGAAACTCGGCAAGGCAATGCGGGCGGCGAGCTTCGACACGGAGACCGCGCAGCTTATGGGCGTCGATTCGGACAAAGTTATTTCAATGACGTTTTGCATAGGTTCGGCGTTGGCGGCGGCGGCGGGCGTTTTGGTCGGCGTCTACTACAACACGATTGATCCGCTTATGGGCATCATGCCGGGCTTGAAAGCGTTCGTTGCGGCTGTCCTCGGCGGCATAGGAATTTTACCCGGCGCGGTCGTCGGCGGCATAGTCTTGGGCGTCGTCGAGGCGTTGGTTGCGGGCTTCCTGTCGTCCACGTTCCGTGACGCGGCGGCGTTCGCGATTTTGATTTTGGTTTTGCTTATCAAGCCCGGCGGTCTCTTCGGCAAGAACACTAACGAAAAGGTGTGACGATATGAACTCAGCAAGGAAACGCGATTTGATAATGCTTGTCTTCGGGCTCGTGCTTTACGGCATTCTGCAGATGATGATAAGCGCGAAAGTTATCGGCTCGTTTTGGGAGCTGAACATCATTTTGATTTGCGTCAACATAATCATGTCGGTGAGCCTGAACTTGATTAACGGCTACACGGGACAATTTTCGTTGGGGCACGCGGGCTTCATGGCGGTCGGTGCTTACGTCGGCGTCGTTGCGACGGTCAAGTTCGGCTTGCCGCTGATTGTCGCTTTGATTCTCGGCGCGATTGCGGCGGGCTGTTTGGGCTTTTTAATCGGACTGCCGACACTGCGCCTGCGCGGCGACTATCTTGCCATCGCGACGTTGGGGCTCGGCGAAATAATCCGAATCGTCATAATGAATATCGATTACGTCGGCGGCGCGGCGGGCTTCAAAGGCATTCCGCATTTGACGAACTTCACGTGGGTTTTCTTCGTGATGCTCGTGACGCTGTTCTTTATCAAAAACTTCGTGAACTCGTCGCACGGGCGCGCGTGCATTGCGATACGCGAAAACGAAATCGCGGCGGAGGCAATGGGCGTCAACACCACCAAATACAAAGTCATGGCGTTCACAATCGGCGCGGCGTTCGCGGGCGTGGCGGGCGGCTTATTCGCGCACCAGTTCTATCTGATAAGCCCCACGTCGTTTACGTTCCTGTCGTCGTTCAACTATCTGATAATGGTCGTTATGGGCGGCATGGGCTCAATCACCGGCTCAATCGCGGGCGCGTTCGTCGTGACGTTCATATCGGCGGCGTTGGCGTCCTTCCCCGAAGCGCGCATGATTATCTACGCGTTGGCGTTGATTTTGATGATGTTCTATCGCCCGCAAGGTCTCTTCGGCTACATGGAGCTGACCAACGTCGCGCCGATTAAAAAACTTCTCGACAAGTTATCGGGCGCAAAGGGGGCGGCAACGTGACTGAACTTAAGCAAGAGATATTCACTTTGATTGAGGAGATTCCCGACGAAAAATCCGATGTGCTGATTAAGATACTTAACAGCGTTCGCGAAATTCTCGACGTCGATTCAAATCGCTTGGAGCGGCTGACCGAGCGCGTCGAAGAACGCTTGGCACTCATGGAGGAAGTTGAAGGCATTATCGGCGAAGGAGGCGACGCTAAAGTTGGCAACCACTAAACACTTGCTTGAGACGGTCGACGTGTCCGAAGTCTTCGGCGGACTCAAGGCGGTTTCGGACTTCAACATTTACATCGACAAAGGCGAGCTTATCGGACTTATCGGACCCAACGGCGCGGGCAAAACGACGGCGTTCAATCTGATAACGGGCGTCTACAAGCCCACGACGGGCGAAATCACCTTCGACGGCAAATCGCTTGTCGGACTCAAGCCGTATGAAATCACGACGCGGGGCATTGCGCGCACCTTCCAAAACATCCGCCTGTTCAGCGAGCTGAGCGTCTTGGACAACGTGAAAATCGCTTACCACTGCCACGTTAAGTACGGCTTGCTTGAAACGGTCTTGCGCATGGGTCGCTACTTCGGCGAGGAAAAATCCATCACGGACGACGCGCTCAATCTGCTGAAAATTTTCAAGCTGGACGAACACGCTTACGAAGTCGCGAAGAATCTGCCCTACGGTGCGCAACGTCGACTGGAGATAGCGCGCGCCCTTGCCGCAAAGCCGAAACTTTTGTTGCTTGACGAGCCCGCCGCCGGCATGAACCCGCAAGAGACGCATGAGCTTATGGAAATGATTCGCTGGATACGCGAGCAATTCGGGCTGACGGTTTTGCTTATCGAACACGACATGAGCTTGGTCATGGGCATTTGCGAACGCATTTACGTCCTTGAATACGGCATGATTATCGCCGACGGCACGCCCGCCGAAATTCAGAACAACCCCGAAGTCATTCGCGCTTACCTCGGAGCGGAGGAGATTAATTAAATGGCGTACAAAACTTTGCTTTTCGGCACGAAAGACACTTTCGGCAATAAAAACATTTACGAGACACTAAAGCCCTTTTACGACGCGCAAGTTAAGATTGGCAATTTGGAAATCGTAGCCACCGCTGAGCTTGAGGGCGATAAGGTTAATCTAGTTTATGCTGACGGTAAAGGAGGGGGGGTTGAAGATATTCCAAACTTTGACCTCGTGATAATCTCCTCTCGTAATCAGTTTTATCAGAAGATGAAATTCATTGAGTCGCGAGGCGTTCCGCGCAATCGAATTCTCGACGGGTATGTTTTTAAAATCCCCAACTTAGACTTTCCGCGATTCATCAAAGACGGCGTCGCTTATGGTATTTTTGAAAGCAGAGAGGGTTTTTTGGACGTCACGCATAGTATTTATCCAAGAACGTATACCTTTAAAAATAACGCCACAAAAATACATTTCGGTATTAAAAGTATGTTAAATTTCGGTGCACGTATAGAGGGCAGAGGCATAATAACAGTTGGAAATTTTTCGGATATGGCATGGCGTATTTTATTTGAGCTTGACATAAACGTAGGGCACAATCATAACTTATTAACCTCTACTCACCCTGATAATTTTGATTGGAATTTTCCTAAAGAATTCAACGCACCGAGTGGAAAATGTAAAATTAACATCGGCAATGACGTTTGGATTGGTCGCGGCTGTATTTTGAAGTGCACCAACCCGAAAAAGCCGCTCGTTATCGGTGACGGCGCGGTCATCGCCGCGGACAGCGTGGTCGTCAAAAACGTGCCGCCCTACGCCATTGTCGGCGGTAACCCCGCACAGATTATCAAATATCGTTTTCCGCCCGACGTCATCGAAGCTCTTCTGCGTATCAAGTGGTGGGATTGGAGCCTCGACAAAATTCACGACAACTTTAAGTATTTCAACGACATAGAAAAATTTATAGCTCTGCACGACAGGAGTTGAATTCATGCTCAAGAAAATTTTCGCCGCGACGCTTTTGGTCGTGACGCTCGTGTTCGCGCAAGCCGCGCAGGCAATGAACTTTGCAACGGCAACCGACGGCGCGAAAGACCTTTCCAACAAGTATTACGCCCGCGCCCGCGAAGTCGCCAAACAATACGTCGAACTGCGGACTTACAGCGATCACGGCGGAGCGCACGCGGCATTGGTCGCCCTGAAGTCGCAACAGGCTGCCGACGCCATTGAGCGCGCGAATTTCGCCAACCCGTGGTACTCGTCAATCGACAGGCGCGAATTGCAAGTTGCGGCTTACATGCACGACACCGGAATGGACGGCGGCGCGTTCAAAGACTACAGCGACGGCAACGCGTTGCGCAAAGACCATTCGCTGAACTCGGCGATTCACGTCCTTGAAAATCGCGCGGAGTTTGAAACTTTCGGCGTCAACGTCGACGCGGTTGCGTTGGACTGCATGGCGCACAGCAAAAGTTGTTCGGGCGTCCGCGACTTGACGAGCTGGGAGCAGTGGACGGATTGTTTCAACCGCATTGACGACGCCGTTGCCCTTTACAACGAAAAATTTCCCGCCGCGCAGATTCACTTCGACAAGGCGACGTGGACTGACGGCAAAAAATATCAGCGTCCTTCCGAAAAAAATCCCAAGTTGCTCGTCGACGTTTATAAATTTAATCGCGAGACGTTGGCGCGCAGTGCGGCTACTGTCGCGGCTTTGCGGCTCGGCGACGCCAATCGCGAGGCGGCTCAATATCCCTACACGCAGACCGGCGCGAAAATCGACGTTGACTTTAATTCATACGTCCCCGCCGCCAAAACGTGGCGCGACGAAATTGCCAAGGCGAAAATTTTCATGACAGACGACGACGGCACGCGGACTTCGCTTTTGACGCAGGGCGTCGACACGGCGGGCTTCGGGCGAATGTACATGTCGGGCGAAGGCAATCTGTCGATGAGTTGCACTTACAATCGCGACACGCAAAACATCCGCGAAGTCTTCCGGGTTCTGCACGGCAAGAGCTTTCCGCTGACAACGCAGGAGTGCATTGAGGATCGTCTCGGCGAACTTGACACCATGAAGAAATTTCCCGTCGAGGCGCATATTCAAATCGTCGGCGACTATTCCAAAGTCGACAAGAAAAAAATTTCGCGCACCTACGAACGCTATTGCCGCGCCGCGACCCGCAAGCATCAATTCCCCGTGACGTTTGAATTCGTTAAGGAGTGACAACGTTGGCTTTAAAAACTTTAATCTTCGGCGTCGACGACATGTTCAACGAGCTTCAACCTTACTACGCCCGCGAAGTTCAGCGCGGCAACCTGGAAGTCGTCGCCTTTGCCGTCCTCAGCGATAAAGGTGTCACGCTCGTCGACGCGAACGGCAAACCGTGTGTGTGGGGGGGGGGTTAATTTTGAACTGGCGATAATTTCGTCGCGCAATGATTTTTATCGGCGCATGAAATTTTTGGAGGCGCAAGGCTTCCCCCGCAACCGAATCATCGACGGCAGAGTTTTTAAAGTTCCGAATCTCGACTTCCCGCGCCTGCTCAAAGAAGGCGTCGCTTACGGTGTGTTCGACAATAATTTTATTAGTGATGGAACGAACATTGCGTATCCGCGCATTTATCAAATTAAGAATCGCAACTTGGTTGTTAACGTCGGGAAAAAAACTTATTTCGGCGGGATAAATATTGAGACCAACAGCCCTATGAAAGTTTCGCTCAATGTAGGAAAGTTTTCTTCAATTGCGTGGAATGTTACCTGCGAACTTATTCATCACAATGACCATAATTATCGTAACGTAAGTTCATACGCCCTTTGGCGATATGATTGGACAGTTCCGACGGAATTTTATCCGCCGCAGGGTGTTTGCAAAATTTTAATCGGCAACGACGTTTGGATCGGTCGCGGCTGTAATTTGAAATGCACGAACCCGAAAAAGCCGCTCGTTATCGGTGACGGCGCGGTTGTCGCCTCTGACAGCGTCGTCGTCAAAAACGTCCCGCCCTATGCAATCGTCGGCGGCAACCCCGCAAAAATTATCAAGTTCCGCTTTCCCGAAGACGTTATCGAATCGTTGTTGCGCATCAAGTGGTGGGATTGGAGCCTCGACAAAATTCACGACAACTTTAAGTATTTCAACGACATCGACAAATTTATTTCACTGCACGACAAGTAAAGGAGTTTTGCTTATGGCAATGCTTGAAGTCAAAGACATCAACGTCTACTACGGTGCGATTCACGCAATAAAAGGCATAAGTCTTTCCGTTGACGAAGGCGAGATCGTCACGCTTATCGGCGCGAACGGCGCGGGCAAATCAACGACGCTCCGAACTATTTCGGGGCTCCTAAAGCCCAAGACCGGCGAAATAAAATTTTTGGGCAACAATATCGCGGGTATGCCGGCGCATAAAATCGTTCGCGAAGGGATTTCGCAAGTGCCCGAAGGTCGACGCATATTCGCGGAAATGACCGTGCTTGAAAATCTTGAGCTCGGTGCCTTCACGCGCACCGACAAGGACGAAATTCAAGCCGATATGAAAATGGTTTTCGGACGTTTCCCGCGCCTTGAGGAACGTCGCCTGCAGCTCGCGGGAACTTTATCCGGCGGCGAACAGCAAATGCTTGCAATGGGTCGCGCGCTTATGAGCCGCCCGAAACTTTTGCTTATGGACGAACCAAGCATGGGACTCGCGCCGCTGTTAATCAAAGAAATATTCAACATCATCGCCGACATCCACAAGACGGGCACGACGATTTTGCTCGTCGAACAGAACGCGAATATGGCGTTGTCGATTGCCAATCGCGCTTACGTTTTGGAAACGGGGCGCATAACCATTTCGGGCGACGCCAAGGAACTGGCCGCAAGCGAAGACATCCGAAAAGCCTATCTGGGCGGTTAAACACGGCGGAGGATTGCAATCATGGAACGAATAAAAAAATTCAACGCGATTCGATATTCGCTGCAGGAATTGCGAACATTGGGCGCGACGCTCAAAGAAAATTTTTCAGCGTTGACGGCGGCTTTCGACGACGAAAAATTTGCCGAGTTCGAGCGATTAAACGCGGCGCGAATCACGTTAATCAGCTTGATTGAGGAAGAAAATTTCTGTCGCAAATTGTACGAGGAAGTTCTGACCGAGCCGCCGCCCGACAGTTTTGCGGAAGTCGAACGACTTTTGAACGCCGAAGAAGTCCGAATCATGGAGACGAGCGTCTACGGTCGCGCGAAAAAATTTTTACAGCTTGTCACCGACAATCCCGAATACCAAAAGATTTTGACGCGCCACAAGAAAAAGTTGCAGGTGCTGTTCGCCAAAAAAGTTTTCGACGCCAAAGCCGAATCGACCGCCGACCCTTACGCGAAATTTATCGACGCAATGAACGCGCCAAGCACCGGCACGAAGATTTTGGCGATTCAAGAACTCATGGACTCTTTCGACGTGAACTTTATAGGCGCGGGACTTTTCGACGGCGAATTGGTTTTCCAATCCGACGAGCCCGTTGCCAAAGCCGAGCCCGTTGAAGAAATCCCCGACGAGCCCGAAGAAAGCCACTTCGCCAAGGCACTGCGCGAAAGCAACGCGCTCCTTGCTGACGACGACTTTGCGCCGTGGGAAAAAAATTTCGCCGTCGACAAGAAAGACCGCGACAAAGAATTTTCCGCCAAGCGTTTCAGATTGGAATTCAGCGACACCGGCTCCCTGCAACCGTTGCTTTTGATGGCGGCTTCGCGCGGGTGCGTCGCCTATTCCGTCACGCCGCCCAAAAAGTTCACGCCCGACACTTTTGAAAACGCCGCGCAGTCCTTGCTGAAACGGGGCTACCTGCAAAAATTTTCTTTCGGCGACTTCGGCAGCTTCTACGGCATGACAAAAAAATTCGCCGATTTCGTGCGCGGCGACAACGGCAAAAAATTCATCAATTCGATAACCAAAGGGCACAAGGGCTTCGTCGCCGCCGGCTTCGTTGAGGAGGACGCACGGGCGGCTTTGACGCGCGCGATTTACTTTCGGCTTCACGAGTACGAACATGAGTCCGACAAGTCGTTCGTCACCGCCGATTTTTATCCGCAGGCGTTTCGCGGGAAATTTTATATCGGTGACGAACGCGGCTTGATAATCGGCTGTTTCTGGAACGACCTCGACGACTGCGACAAGTTCTTGAAAAAGTTGCGGCAATATCTGAACGAGACGACACGGGCATTCGATCGCGTGGCTGTTGCCGGCTTGACGCTTGCTCACGCGGAACGAGTTTACGCCGCGCTCAAGACCGTTATGGCTGAGGACATTCCGCCTTACGTCGACGTTTACTTTTATTCGGTGGCGGACAATACCTTTTACACGGAAGACACGCAAGACGAACTTTCGCCCGAAGAATTTTTCGCGCCCGTTGAAGACGACTTCGACGACGACGATTTTGACAACGAAGTTGCTGACGAATCGTCCGACGACGCCGCGCCCGTCGAAGAAGAACCCGAAATTGTATCGCCGCCCGCCGACGAACCTGCGATTAAAAAACTTGACGACACCGAGCCGCCGCCCGCCGACGACATTACCGACGCGGAAACCGGAAATGAAATTTCGCCCGTTGTCCGCAAAATGCTGTTGGACAAGAAATTTTACTGCGCGACGGCTTACATGAAGGCGCAGACGCTCCAAAATGCCGACGTCGTGCCGTTGTATCGTCGACTTGCCTTCGCGCTGAACGATCCGCTGTTGGACGCCGTGTACAGCTCCGACGAAATTTTTTCGTTGATCGACGCCGACATTAACGCCTTCGACGAGTCGCTGGTAATCGCCGCCGCTCTCCGCGCATTTTTCTACAACCGCACCGAATACGATTACATCATTCCGAATTTGTACGACGACATCAAAAAGTTCGACATCCTGCGCGGCAACGTCGAACTTGCGCAAGTGCTCCGCGACGTGAAAACTTTCAAGCTCGACAACAAAAAGGGCGCGGATTACTTCACTGGACACCGCACCAAAGACGCGCAAGCCGTCAAGAACAGACTTAACGCCGTCATGCGCGAAGCCAACGAATATTATCGGCTGGTCTTTGAAGGCGACTTCCACGGCGAACAAATCACGTTCACCAAGACGCGCAAGCTGTTGTTCGACACCGACAGCGAATTTTGCAAAATCTTCGTCATGATAAAGACGCCGACCGACGGCATTGACGACGCGACGTTGACTGCCGTTAAAGAATTCTTGAACGATAAATTCTTGCGCAAGAACGGCGCGATTGACAAAGAGAAGCTCCAATCGTGGATTGAATCTTGCTGGGAAAAAGCCAAAGACCCCTCGCGCAGTGACGACATCGTTGGCGCGTGGCGCAAGACGCTGATTAACAAACTCGAGCAGGCGGCTGAAATTATCGGCGCGTGGCTTGAGTGCGTCGAAAGCCTGTCGGGCGACGAAATTAATCAGCACGAAAAATTTTTCGCGGAACTGCTGACCGAAGTCGAAGCTGCGCGCAAAAGTCTCGCCAAACAGCTCAAGGGCAAAGAATTGACGGCGGCGGGCTGCCTCGTGCTCGACAAGACGCTGAAAGAAATCGCCGACCGCTTGAAGGGCGCGTTCAATCCGCTCGACGGCAAATATTTTTACGTGCAATTTCTGTGCGGCGACAAGGTGATTCTCGACAAAGACTATCTGCCGCGCTTCGACTTGAATATCTCCGACGGCACCGCGAACGGCTTGCCCGAACAAATTCGGCGGCACGCAATGTCGAAGTTGCCGACGATTGAAACGCGTATCGAACAAATCTTTGAGGCGGGCGGCGACGACTTTGGCTCCGCGCAGTTGCTCGACGACTACTTGAAGGCAACAAGCGGCAAGTCCGTCATCGCGGCGAAAAATTACGACTTGAAAAAATGCGTGAGCAGTGCCGCCAAAGACGCCCCGCGCGGTCGCGAAAGCTTCATCGGCGGGCTCGAACTCGCGCAAAGCTACGGTCAATTCGACATGATGCCCGAAGGCACCAAGGAAAAAATTTTACAGCTCGTCGAAAACTGTTACGAATACGCTCTGCAGAGCGACAACTACGGCGTGTTCTTCCGCGTCAAAAAACATTGGGAGGACGTCCTCGACCAAAACGCCGCCGAAAACGCCGAAACCCTCAAGCAGGAACTTTACACCACGATTGAAACATACAGGCAGACCGCGCCCGACGTCGATGCGGAGGAACTCAACGCCGCCGTCGCTGAAATCGAACAGATAATCGAATCGCGCAACTTCACCGTCGCGCGGAGTTTGATTTTCAAGCTCAGCGAAGGCGACCTGTACAAAAAATTCGACGACACGGAGACCGGTGCGCTCGCCCGTTTCATTTCGGACTACAGCGACTGCTACAACAAGGTTTACGACAACGCCTATTCGTTGGAGAATTTGCTCGCCAAGAAAATTTTCACGCACGACAAAGTTTCGCGCGCCAAGCTCAATCTCGTCAAGAGCTGGATAACAAATCCCGTCGGCGAAGACCGAATCAAGACGCTGCTTGAATTGCTCGGCTTCGACGTGAACAGCGTCCAGAAAATTTCTTCGTCCGCCAACACGATAAATTTCCACGTGGAAGTTTTCGGCGCGGGTCAAATCAGATACAGCCACCCGATAGCTGCTTTCGGCTCGGACGCGGAGGTTGAAGGTTTCCGCGTGACGTGCCTTTTCGGACGCTACGACGAAAAAAATCTTATCGATAAATTCAAGGAGCTTGGCAACCGCAAGCACACGTTGGTTTTGCTCGATTGGGCACTCGACCTGCCGACGCGCCGCCGCCTCGCCAAAGAAATCAAGCTCGACAAAAGTTTGACGGAAAAAGTTTTCGCCGTCGTCGACAGAGTGACGATTATGTACCTGCTGAAAAACTGCGCGGAACAGCTCGGCACGAAACGAATCACCGATACGCTCATGGCGTTGATTATGCCGTTCGCGCGTTGCCAACCGTATATCTCGTCGCCGAAAATCCCGTTGCCGCCCGAAATGTTCATCGGGCGCGAATCCGAAATCAACGAAGTCACGAACCAAGGCGGCGTCAATATCGTTTGCGGAGGTCGTCAGCTCGGCAAATCTGCGTTGCTGAAAATGGCGGCGCGGAAAATCGACGGGCACAACGACGAACGCGCCATTTATCTCGACATCCTCGACAAAGACTATTCCGAAGCGGCGTTGCTCACAAGTCGCGAACTCAGCGATAAAAAATTCTTCGCCGAACCGTTTGAGACCGACGATTGGGAAAATCTCGCCCGCGCCATCAGAAACCGCCTGGCAAGTGACGAACTGCCGAAAATTCCTTACTTCCTGCTCATGCTCGACGAAGCCGACAGATTTATCGAAACCTGCGCGGCAAGCAATTACGCGCCGATCGTCGCGCTCGCCAAAGTTCAGCAGGACAGCCACAACGGCAATCGTTTCAAGTTCGTTATCGCGGGCTTGCGCAACATCATCCGCTTTGAGCGCGAAAAAATCTTGAGCGACAACAATATCCTGCCGACGCTCAAATCGCTGACGATTAAACCGTTCGGGCTTGAAGACGCACGCAAACTTTTGGAAGTGCCGCTACGCTATCTCGGTCTGTACTTCCCCGACAACAACAAGGATTCGCTGATTCTGACGATTTTGGAGACGGCGAACTACTTCCCAAGCCTGATTCAGCTTTACTGCGAAAAACTCGTCAAGGCGTTGTTTGAATCGTCCTACGCGGGCTACAACGCCGACACGCCCGTTTACACAATCAGCGAAAACCATATAAAGAAAGTTCTCGCCGACAAGGACTTCACCGAAGACATCAAAACCAAAATCGAAATCACGCTCGGTCTGGGCAAGGATAAATATTATCACTCCATTGCGAACTTGCTGGCGTATCTGTACTACAATCAGAACAACGTCGACGGCTACGAACCGCGCGATTTGCTCAAGGCGGCGGAAGATTACGAACTTGTCAAAAAAGAACTCCTGCCCGCGTCCGAAGATAAAGTCGACGCGCTCATGCAGGAATTGTGCGAACTGAACATCTTGCGCAGGACGCCCGCCGGCAAATATCTCTTTTCGCGGCAAAGAATTCTGCGGATTGTCGGCACGCCCGGCGAAGTTGACGACGCGCTTTTGAAGTTGGCGACGGAGGCTGCGCATGGATAAAATTTGGTGGCAACAATTCAACAGCCCGCGCAGATTCATTCGCGACGCCGCCGACAACTTGACTAACGGCAAAAGCGTCGTCCTGCGCCTGCCCGAACGCGTTCCTTGGCTTGACACGATGCGCGAAGTTTTTGATAAGCGACTGCGCAAAAGCGGCACGCTCAGCATTGAAGTCGTCGACGCCGAAAATATTTCCGAGCCGCCCGAATTCGTCTTCGAGGAATTTTGCGAGGCGAAGGACGGCTTCCGACCCGTCAACGAGACCGCTTACGCGCGATTCATTGCGCAACGCACGGGCATTTCACTCAACAGCTCCTGCATTTGGATTCGCAACGCCGAGCCCGCGCAGGTTAAGCAGTGGTTCGCGTTCATTGCCGATTATCACAAATTCTTGGGCGGCAAACGCGGCGGCGTTTTCCTTTTGGAGACCGGCGACGCTTTGAACTTCGCGGACGCGGCGGGCGTCGAGGTGCTGTCTTACGCGAAACGAATCAGCGATTACGATTGCTTTGCGTTCAATATTTTTGTCGCGGCGGAATTCGGCAAGGCGAATCATCTCATGAAACAATATCTTGCCGAGCTGGTGTCCGCGCTCACCGAAGGCGATGTCGAATTCGGCGCGGAGTGCATTCGGCGCGGCGAATCGCTCTTGCAAAATCCCGCCGTCGTCTTTGAAAATATTTTGAGCACGGACGCTTTCACGTCGCACAAATCGGCTGAAGACATTGACCGCGCCATTTGGATGACGCAAATGAAATTGGTCTTCCCGCTCGTCGAAACCTTCCGCCGCAACTTTATCAAAAAATACGAAATGACGTTGAAAACGACGCCGCCCTATCCCGACGCGCCCGAAGAATTGGAAATCGGCAACCTTTTCGGGCTGTTCGCACTCAAACGCTGGCTTCTTGATAACGAAGACGCCGACGATTTGGAAATGTATCGCGAAGTCCGCAACAAGCTGGCGCATTTAAAAATCTTGCCCTTCGACGAGTTGCAACGGCTCTTCGATAAAAATTCGCGCCGCTAAACTTTGAACTTCGCGCAGAAAACGAATGGAGGTTATCAATATGGAAAGTCAGGAAAATTACGAACGCTATATCCCCGTCGAAATGTCGATTGTAGGCTCGCTTTTGGAAATTCGCGAAATGCGGGCGGGAAGATTGCCCGAACCCTCGCTGGAAGATTTCTTCGCCGAAATGAACGCGCTGATAGAGCAGGAGAAAGCAAATGAAAATAATACCGACTAAATATTTTCAAAATGACGTCAGGTTTTACGTTCGGAAGAAAAAATTTTTGAAAATTGACGCTGACATAAAAACGGTAACTGACGAACTCGAACAGGGCAATTTGGTCGGCGATAAAATGGACGGCTTGAATTTGCCCGTAAATACGGCGGCGTATAAGGTTCGCGTTGCCAACAGCTCAACCAACGTCGGTAAATCTCACGGTTTCCGCATCATTTATTACGTCGTCATCGACGAAAAGATTTATCTCGTAACAATTTACTCAAAAAAAGACGACATCCGCATTGTAAGCGACAAACAAATTGAACAGCTCATAAAAATTTTGATTGAACCCGAAACGCCGGAGGAGGCATGAAAATGTTTGTGGCGTCAAGAATGACAAAGCACCCCGTGTACGTATCTAGCGACGCGACGATTCAGCAGGCAGATCGCCTCATGAAAAAGTACAAGTTCCACAGAATGCTCGTCGTCGACGACGGAAAGCTCGTAGGATACTTCAGCGACCGCGATATTATGCGCGTGGCACCCAGCCCCGCTACCACGCTGTCGAAATTTGAAATTCGCTCGTTGCTCGACAAAATTTCCGTGCGCGACATCATGCATGAAGAAGTTATCACCGTAAACGAAGGCGCGACGCTCGAAGAGGCGGCGTTAATCATGTATCAACACAAAGTCGGCGGCTTGCCCGTCCTGTCTGACGTCGGCGCGCTCGTCGGCATTATCACCGCGACCGATATTCTCAAGACGTTTATCAAAGTCATGGGCTTAATCGGCGGAAAAACCCGCTTGACGTTGGAAGTCGACAACAAAGTCGGCGTCATGGCGGAGATTACCAAAATTTTCGCGGACAAGGGCATCAATATCGACAGTTTCATCACTTGCCGCCACAAAAATAATCGTTACGAACTTGTCGTGCGCCTCGACGACCGCCCCGAAGGTTTCGACGACGTTAAACAAATTCTTGAGGCTCGCGGCTACAAAGTCGTTCACATCGCCAAAATCGGCTGAAAAAATTTTATCTGCCTTCGGGCAGATTTTTTTTTACCGACGTGTTATAATCGCGCCGAATCATTTCAAGGAGGTTTTATCATGAAGAAAAAACTTTTGGCGGCTATCGCGGCGGGTTTAATCGCTTTGGGCTCGTTCGGCGTGTCCGACGCCGCCACTCGCGCCGAAATCGCCGCCATTCACGTCCAAAACGCGTCCGATTTCCAATATTGGAACGACGATTCGCCGACCAAAGCGAAAATTATCGAATTCGTTGAAGACGTGACAAATCCTTACAGCGCGAATTACATTCCGCCCGAAGATCGTATCGCAACTTTCGATATGGACGGTACTTTTTACTGCGAAACCGCTCCGATTTACTTTCAAGAGATTATGTTCATTCATCGCGTCCTTGAAGACCCGAATTACACCGCGCCGAAGAAATATATCGACCTTGCCAAGAAAATCAAGCCCAAATACTACAATCATCAGAAACTTACGCCGGCAGAAGACAAATTGCACCTCGAAGGGCTCACTGCGGTCTACGCCGGCATGACCGACGAAGAATATCGCGCTTATGTCCGCAACTTCATGAACGACAACGAGAGCGGCTTGACCAACCTCAAGCGCGGCGAGGCTTTTTATCTGCCTATGGTCGAAATTATGTCCTACTTGACCAATAACGGCTTTCAAGTCTACATCGATTCGGCTTGCGGCGTCAGCACCACCCGCGAACTCGTCAACGGCGTCATCCCGATTCAATTTGACAGAATTCTCGGCTCCGATTTCAATTACACGTCGACGGGCATAACCGGCAAAGATAATCCGCACGACCATTTTTACGACCGTTTCAAGGAAAAAATCGTCATTTCCGGCAAGCCGCTCACGGACAACGCAAAAACCATAAAAATTTTCAGCATCCTCAATCAAATCGGCAAAAAACCCGTCCTTGCGTTCGGAAATTCGACCGGCGACAGCGGTATGCTCGAATATACGCTTCAAGACAACAAATATCGTTCAATGTCGTTCTTCGTGATTTGCGACGACACGACTCGCGAATTCGGCAACCCGAAACGCGCGGCAAGCGACACTGCGTTGGCTCTCAAGCGCGGCTGGAACCCGATTTCCATGCGCGACGAATTCAAGACCATTTACGGCGACAACGTTAAGCTTGCCAACTGAAAAATTTTTGCTAAACTCTGTAACGAAATCGGATCTCCTGCGTATAAGTGACAGAAAGGCAACAAGCCAATCAAAAATCAAAAGGAGACTGATAAAAATGGCAAACAGAGAAGAAAACATCAAAAAAATCAATGCGGAGCTCGAACAGCTCACCGATGAGCAGCTCGAACAGGTCGCAGGCGGCACGTACAACGAAACAGCTGCAGACACCCGCTTCCTGAACGATTTGGCGGGACTGTGTGATCGTTTCGGCGCAACAAAAGCATTTTTCCAGTTCGGTACAGTTTCAGGTGAAGCCGTCAAAGGTTGGAATCAACTCGGAATCAGTGTCGACACGAGCTGGGGTGGCTCCAACAGATACTTCAAAGACGGTCAAGAACTTACGCGCAAGCAAGCATTTCAATTCGCCTGCGAAAAGTACGGCAAAAAATTGCAAGACATGCCCGGCGATTACAACTTCTAATCCGTTTCGACGGAAAAAATCGCGGCTCGTCGATAATTCGGCGTAACGGTCGCAAAACGAATCAAAAAAGCCCTTCGGCGGTCGCGTCGGAGGGCTTTTCGTTTGTCGAAGGAAAATTTTCGCTCGCAACGATTGCAGGGCGATTTTTTTTGCCCAATGTGTTATAATCGGCGAAATTATTTTGAGGAGTTGATTTGTCTTGAAGAAATTTCTTGTTGCAATCTGCGCGGCGGCTCTGCTGATGACCGGTTGCGGCGGCGATAACGCGTCAAAGCCAAAACTGCCTAAGGAAAAAGCCACAATCGGCGTCATAACTCATCTGAACGTAAGCGAAATCGAATACAACGAGCTGATGAAGAAGCTGGAGAAAAGTTATCGCCCGTCGAAAGCAAATCTCGGTGCCGAATACAAATACTTCGACAAAATGAACGATATGCAAATGGCTCTCGACGCAAATCAAATCGAAATGCTCAGCACATATCAACACGTCGCCGATTACATGTTGCAACGAACCGATAACCGCGAAATTTTGACTACAGAAAAAATTTTGAGCGATTCGTTCTGCTTTGCCGTGCGCGAGAGCGATAAAATGCTCCAACACGACCTGAACAAGGCGATTAAGGCAATGACGACCGACGGCACGTTGATTAAGCTGACGAAAGAATATATTACCGACTTGAAAGCCGGCGCGGAGCCGCCTGTCGTCCCGATAACGCACATCGACGGCGCGGACACGATAAAAGTTGCCGTGACTGGCGATTTGCCGCCGTTCGACATGATTTTGGCTGACGGAACGCCTGCAGGTTTCTCCACGGCGGTTTTGGCTGAAATTTCTCGGCGCATAAACAAAAATATCGAACTCGTAAGCATAGACAGCGCGGCAAGGGCGTCGATTCTCTCGTCGAAGGGCGCGGACGTCGTTTTTTGGGTTGCAGTTCCAAAGGAAAGCACGCTTATACCCGCGAACATTGACCAACCAGCCGGAATTATCATCAGCGACCCGTATTATCACGATAATATTACTCACATCGGCTTGAAACAGTAAAATTCTCAAAAAAATTAGGGCTTGTCTCCGAAAATTGGAGTTGAGCCCGTTTTTTTATTGCCGGTCAGCAATCGTCCGCCATAGCGGATTTTTTTACTCGAAAAAATATTTTCGGAAATTCTTGACAGTATATATATATATACACTTGTTCCACCTTAAAATTTTGGTTGGGAGGCTGATAACAATGAAAGGTTTGGCAGAATTTAAGACTAGAATCCGGAGCGACAAGGCATTTGCAGCAAAATTTGTCGGCATTGAAAACGAATCACAGATAATCGCGCTGGCGAAAGCTGAAGGCTACGATTTGGACACGGTCGGAGGGTTTTTTCGTTGACGGAGCAGAAATTTTTTGCTAAAGTTTGTTCGGATGTGATGAAAATGTTGACGACAGAAGAAATAACAAAAACGGTAGAAAAAATAGCTCCAAAGTACGGAATAAAGAAAGTAAAGTTATTTGGTTCGCGAGCGACGAAAAATTTTCGCGAAAACAGCGACGTAGATTTGATAGTTGAATTTGAAACGAGTACGGTATCATTATTTGTTTTGGCAGGTTTGATGAATGAATTGGAAGAAAAGTTCGGAGTAAACGTAGACATAATACATGGTCCGCTAAAAAAAGACAGTATGCTGGAAATAGAAAAGGAGATTGAAATATATGCAGCATAGGGAGCGAATTGCACTGGAAAAAATATGCTCGGAAATAGATTTAGCTATGAAATTCGTAGAAAATATAACTCCGAAAGAATTTTTAGCAGATGAAAAAACAAAAAGAGCAGTAGGAATGACGGCAATAAATATCGGCGAACTGACAAAGCATTTAACAATGGAATTTAGAGAAAATTATCCGCAAGTGGAGTGGAAAAGTGCGGCGCGATTCAGAGATATAGTGGCGCATAAGTATGAAACGTTGAATATGCTCGATGTATATGAGACGGTGACAAAAGATTTTCCGGAAATGAAACTGCATATAGAAAAAATTCTTGAACGGTAAAAAAGCCCTTCGGCGGCAAGTCGGAGGGTTTTTCGTTGACGGCGCAGAAATTTTTTGCTAAACTTTCGTCGGAGGCGATAAAAATGACAGAAACGATAAGCATAGCGGTTGACGGCAAGGACTTGAAAGAATTTAAAGAGACAACGGGCATGAGTATAATTGATTGCGTGAAAATTTTAATGAACAGCGTAAAATATGGCGGGAAATTGGAACTCGACCCGTTCTGGAGCGACGAGAATATCGAAGAACTCAAAAGCAGAATAAAAAGCGGAAAATTTGAACGTCACGAACTTATAGAGGTTGACTGATGAACATACTTTGGAAAGAAAAAGCATGGTTAGAATATCTTTATTGGCAAACGCAGGACAAAAAGACGTTGCGGACGATAAATAATCTGCTGAAAGACATCGACAGAAACGGCTATAACTGCACAGGCAAGCCTGAACCGTTGCGTGACGAATTATCGGGCTGGTGGAGCGTCCGAATCGACGAAAAGAACCGGTTGATATTCAAAATCGAGAATGAAGTTGTAGAAATAGCCCAATGCGGCACACATTATGGCGACAAATAATCAAAAAAGCCCTTCGGCGCACGGTCGGAGGGTTTTTCGTTGACGACGCAGAAATTTTTTGCTAAAGTTTGTTCCGGGTGATGAAAACATGAGTAAAAAAATTTTCGGAGCTGATTATCCGTAATGCGCGAAAAAAATTTTGTCAACGAACTTTCCGTCATTGAGCAAAAAACATTGAACGAATATGCACCGTTGTCGCCGCAACTGATGTTCAAGATAATACGTCAGGAGGGCGAGGAGGAATTGGCGCGTTCGTTTCGGGCGTTGGCGTTTTCAGCGTTGGCGGCAGGAATTTTCGTGTCGTTCTCGTTTTTGTTCCGTGCGGTATTCCATTTATACATGGTCGATTCGCATTTCGAGCCGATGGTTTCGTCTTTGGGCTACACGGTCGGATTTCTCATTGTAATATTGGGTCGAATGCAACTGTTCACGGAAAATCCCATAACGACAATCGTTCCGCTTTTAAGCGAGTGGTCGTTGAAACGACTTTTTAAGGTTATTCGCCTCTGGAGCACGGTTTTTTTGTTTAACATAATCGGCACGGCGACGGCGGCGATATTTTTCGCGAGCAAGTACACTCTGTCGCCCGAAATTGAATTCGCAATGCACGAAGTCGCCGCAAATGTCATGACCCTGCAACCAATCGAAAATATATTGCGCGGAATACCCGCAGGCATACTCATCGCGGCCATCGTGTGGACTGCGCCGCAAACAAGATACTTTAGGTTCGTCATGATACTGTTTTTTGTATATTGCATTGCTTTGGGCGATTTTACTCACGTAGTTGTCGGTTCTTGCGAAATGGCGTATGAAGTTATAAAGGGCGACGCAAGTTTCTTTGAATACTTATTCAAATTTCTGATTCCTACGGGTCTGGGCAATGTAATCGGCGGAACAATGATTTTCACTTTGCTGATTTACAATCAAGTCAAACGAGAACTTAAAGAACGCGAATAAAATTTTTATTCTCGACGACTAAGGAGATGTTTTCATGCGTAAAAAAATCTGCGCGGCATTGACGGCGGGATTAATCGCGCTCGGCTCGTTCGGAGTCGTCGACGCCATGCCCCGCGACCAAATCGCTCAAATTCAAGTCAAAAAGGCGAAGGATTTCAAGTATTGGACGAAAAATTCCGTCGCCAAGCAAAAGCTAATCGAATATGTCAACGACGTTACGGACAAGCGTAGCAAAAATTTCATTCCGGTTGCGGACAGAATCGCCGTATTCGACGTGGACGGAACGATTGCTTGCGAGACTGCGCCGTTTTGTTTCGATTTTATGATGTTCGTGCACCGCGCCCTTGACGACCCCGATTATATTGCCTCCGCGCAGGACAGAGCCAACGGCGAGCTTGTCAAAGCGGCGATTTACAACCGAAAAATGACAAACGACGTGCGCCGCAAGCATTGCGAATCGAACGCGTCGGTTTTCGCGGGCATGACGGCCGATGAGTTCGCCGATTACACGCGAAATTATCTTAACACGCCCGTTGAAGGCTTCGACAACTTGAAAGTCGGCGAGGCGTTTTATCTGCCGATGATTGAAGTGATTTCGTACTTAAAAGCGAACGATTTCAAGATTTTTCTCGTGAGCGGCGCGGACAGGGATTACATGCGCACTTCGGCGGAGATTTTTCCCGTTGACGGCATGATTGGCACCGATTACAAGCACGTCGCGACTAATCAGGGCGAAATTGACGGCATGGATTACATTTTGCAGCCCGATGATAAGGTCGTTCGCGGCGAATTCGTCAGCAAAGACATAAATATGAACAAAGTCAGCAACATGGCACGCGAAATCGGTAAGCAACCCGTTTTGGCGTTCGGAAATTCGACCGGCGACAGCTCAATGATAAATTTTTCATTGCGCGGCAATAAATATCGAACGGCGGCGTTCTTAGTTATCTGCGATGACTTGGAACGCGAATTCGGCAACGTCGACAAGGCGAAAAAATGTATCAAGCTCGCCGACGACAACGGTTGGATTAAAATTTCCATGCGCGACGACTTCAAAACCATTTACGGCGACAACGTTAAACTTTCAAAATAAATTTCGGGAGATGTTTTCATGCGTAAAAAAATCTGCGCGGCATTGACGGCGGGATTAATCGCGCTCGGCTCGTTCGGAGTCGTCGACGCCATGCCCCGCGACCAAATCGCTCAAATTCAAGTCAAAAAGGCGAAGGATTTCAAGTATTGGACGAAAAATTCCGTCGCGAATCAAAAACTCGTCGAATTTGTCACGGACGTGACCAACAAGAAGTCTAAAAACTTTATTCCGGTCGAGGACAGGCTTGCGGTGTTCGATATGGACGGAACTTTTATCGGCGAGTCGATGCCGTGCTATTTCGAGTGGATGTTGTACCTTGAACGCGCCCTGAACGACCCCGATTACATGCCGTCGCCCGAAGACAGAGCCTATGCCGAAATGGTTGACGCCGAAATTCGCGCGGGGCACTTCATGACGGGGAAATTTCCGAAAGGAATCGATTTAGGCGAAGCGAAGTCGCAACAATCGGTTTTCGCGGGCATGACGCCCAAGGATTACGAGATTTACGTCAAGCGTTTCATGAAAAAGCCCGTCGAAGGTCTCACGAACTTAAAATGGGGCGAAGCTTTTTATTTGCCGATGGTTGAAGTGATTAAATACTTGCAGGCGAATAATTTCACGGTTTACGTCGTAACGGGCTCAGATCGTCCCGCAATGCGTGTTATGGCTTCGGAATTGCTGAAAATCCCTTACAATCAGGTAATCGGGACGAATCCGCAGATAATTGCCGCGCACCAGGGCGAAACTTCCGCCGACGATTACAACTATCGCCAAGACGACTACTTGATTCGCGGCGGGCTCACGAAAAAGAACTTGAAAATGAACAAAGTCGTCGCGATTGAGCACGAAATCGGCAAGCAACCGGTTTTGGCGTTTGGAAACAGCGGCGGCGATACTTCCATGCTCAATTACGCGCTTGCCGGCAACAAATACAAGAGTTTGGCGTTTTTTGTTATCTGCGACGACACGGAGCGCGAACTCGGCAACATCGACAAGGCGAACAAATGCATTGCGCTTGCCGAAAAGAACGGCTGGATAAGCATTTCGATGCGCGACGACTTCAAAACGATTTACGGCGACAATGTTAAGCGTTCGCAGTAATTTGGAGGCGAAAACATGTTTCGATTCGCTCACAGCAACTTACACGTGCTTGATTTGGAGCGGAGCAAGAAATTTTACGCCGACGCGCTTGATTTGCATGAAATTGGCGGGATTGACGGCGGCGACGACTTCAAAATCGTTTATTTGGGCGATTCGTTCGGCAGTCAACACAAATTGGAGCTGACGTGGCGCAAAAACAGGACAACACCCTACGAACTCGGCGATAATGAAGTTCACATTGCGTTCACGACGAAAAATTTCGACGCGGCGCACGCTCGACACGAGAAAATGGGCTGTATCTGCCGCGAAAACCGCGACATGGGCATTTATTTCATCGAAGACCCGGACGGTTATCGGCTTGAAGTTATGCACGAAAAAAATTCTTGACTTAAGCAAACTCCAGCGGCTATTATTATCAAAAACCCCCGCGCGGGGATAACTGGAGGAATTTTCATGGCCAAACAAGCACCCGTCGTCGGCAGCAAGAACGTCACCGGCGAAAACTATCAAGGCACGGCGGCAAAGGTTTACTTTACCAAGACAATCGACGCCGCGCACCTCATCAAGCTTTACAAGCTCATCAACGAAAATATTTACGGCAAAGTCGGCATCAAACTTCACACGGGCGAAAAACACGGCCCCAACATTTTGCCGCGCGACATGGTTCAAGCGTTCCAGGCGCAAGTCCCGAATTCGGCTATCGTCGAGTGCAACACGCTTTACGAAGGCGACCGCTTCACGACCGAAGGTCACCGCGACACGCTCAAAGTCAACGGCTGGACGTTTTGCCCCGTCGACATCATGGACGAGGACGAAAAAACCGTCAATCTGCCCGTCCGCGACGGCTTCCACCTCAAGGAAGTGGCAATGGGCGCGCATTTGACCGATTATGATTCGCTGATTGTCTTGACGCACTTCAAAGGGCACGCAATGGGCGGCTTCGGCGGCTCAATGAAAAATATCGGCATAGGCAACGCGAGCGGACATCTGGGCAAAGCGCAAGTGCACGGCGTCGACCCGAACAACGTTCCCGCTAATTATCTTGAATGGCCTGACAAAGAATATTTCATGGAACTCATGGCGGACAGCGCGCAGGCGACTTGCAACTATTTCGGCAAGCACATCGTCTTTATCAACGTCATGCGCCGAATCAGCGTCGACTGTGACTGCGCGGGCGTCGCGGCTGCCGAACCGACCATGAAAGACATCGGCATTGCCGTTTCGACCGACATCCTTGCCGTCGACCAGGCTTGCGCCGATATGATTTACGCCGCTCACGACAGCCACGACATGAAGGAGCGCATTGAAAGCCGCCACGGTCTGCGCCAACTGTCCGCAATGGCAGAAAAGCGCATGGGCAACCCGCAATACGAGCTGATTGAAATCGATTAAAATTTTCCTTGACAATCGGCGGCGCAACGTTTATAATCGCGCTTGCATTGGGGGCGTAGCTCAGCCGGGAGAGCGCTTGAATGGCATTCAAGAGGTCAGGGGTTCGATCCCCCTCGTCTCCACCAAGATTGAACTTAATGATTCGGCTAAATAGATAAAAAAATTTTCCCCTCGGTTGAGGGGAATTTTTTTGCCGCGAAAATGTCAGCGGCTTACGGTTTCGTAACGGGAATCGACTTTGCGAATCACGCCCGCCTTAAGCAAACGACGGAGCCGTTTTCGTGTGTGGAAGGTGCTCAAGTACAACCGTCGGGCAAGTTGCCGCAACGTCAGCGGTTGCTTGAGCAGCGCACAGATTTTATCGCAACGAAGAATTTTTTGGCGAATCTTGCGCGGCGCAGAATCGTTCGCGATTTGAAACAAGCTTTGACGTTCGGACAACGGCAATGCCTCAAGCGGCGGGAGCTGTTCCGAATTCCGCGCCAATATCGCGACACTGCAATCGTCGTGCGTGTTTTCGGCGACGACCGTGCTCAATGCCCGTTCCAGTTGCGGCTTCAAAACAGCGGCGTCAATCAGCGTCGCGCGGTGCATCAATCGCTTGACGGCGGGCGCCAAAGTCTTGTTGCGCTTGTTGTACAGGCTTTGCTCGGAGCCGTCGCTCATCAGGATAAAGCCCGAAATGTTTTTCAGCGCGCCCTTGTAAAGCCGCATGTGCGCGGTGGCATTCGCGCTCGTGACGAAGACCGTCTCATTGCTGAATTCGCCGTTGTCGGGCGTCGTCGCGACTTTCAAGCCCGTCTCGTTCAAGTAGCCGATAACGCCGTCGCCCAAATGCGCCAAGAAAAAATTTCCGTCGCCGACCGCCGCGATTAGCAGCGTCGACGCCAAATCTTTCAGCGTGCACTCGCGAAGTTCAGCCTCGTCGTTAAGTGCTTGCAACGTCACGGACAAAATTTCTTGCGCTACAAGCCGCCCGTCCGCCTGTGCGATTAAATCAAAAAATCTGTCGGCGACAAAGGCTGTCATGCGATTAACGACGACCTGCGCGCCGAAATGCGACATGCTTGCCGAGCCTGCGCCGTCCGCCAACGCTATGACGTGCACGCCGTTTTCCGCGCGCCGCGCCGTCTTGTCTTGGCAGGGAATGTCCTTTTTGGCGTGACCCCTGCCTTGCACCGCGCCGCATACAGATTTCCATTCCATAGCTTAAAGTTCGCCCCATTTTTTTATGCCGTCCAAGTCGAGCTTGACGGTGTCGCCCGGCATCGATTGCGAAGTCCTTGAAACGCTACGGCTTAGCCATTCAAAGAACTCTTTGAAGTTCATGCCCTTCAAGCGCAACGGCGGTCTGCGCGGCGAAAATTTCGCAAGGCAATTCATATCGGCCTCGTCGCCTATGCCAATCGGGAAAACCGTAAGCTTGCGAACTTTCGCCAAGTCGTTCGTGCGGTCAATGGCGCGTTGCAATTCGGACGCAGAGCCGTTGGGTTCGCCGTCGGTCATCAGCACAAGCCACGGTTGATAGTAGTCGACGCCCTTGTCCTTATAATCCTTCTTGCGCGCCTCCAAGCAGTCCAGAGCCATGTTGACGGCCTCGCCCATGGGGGTGCCGCCGTTCGCCGTCAAGCCCGAAATTTTCTGCTGACGTTCGCCCTCCTGCCTGTCCAAGTTCGCGAAGTCAATGATAAGTTTGGGCGCGGTGCCGCCGAATGTCACGACGCAAACCTCCGCCGAGTAGCGGGCAACGTCGTCGTCAAGCAGGTTGTCGTAGAAGAGCTGAACGCCGCCAATCATCTCCTGAATCGCGGTGACGCCGCCTTCGACGATATTCCACCATTGCCCGTCGCGAAATTCACGCCTGCCCGTGTCGCGAACGTCGCCGCCGACAATCCTGCCCATTGAACTGCTCACGTCCAAGCAAAGGCAAATAGGTACTCGCGGCGTCGGGTTAATCTCAAGGTCTTCCTTCCTCAAAAGGTCGTTCATTATAATTCACTCCTTATCAATAGCCTTTGTTTTTTATTAGCTTCCAAAATTGTTTTTCGGGTATATGCTGATGTGATTGACGCTTCGGATTATTCTTTAATTTCTCGCGGCATTCTTTACAACGTGTCGGTAAACTTAATCCGTTTTTCTCATAAAATTCCTTTTCACCAAATGTTATTTCAAATTTTCGCCTGCAATCTTTACATTTACGCTTTTCACAAATAGTATTTATTTCTTCATAACATTCGCGGCATATTTTATAACGCTCAATCTTCCTAATGTATTTCTGATAGTTCGTGTAAATCATCTCGCAACCGCAACGTTCGCAGTGATATTTTTGCCCGTCATTGAGGCAAGTGCGGCAAATTCCTTGCTCTAAGCTTTCCTCATCATATTCTTTACCACAAAGTTTGCACTTGGCGTAGGTTTTATTTTTGTCCCGCTTGAAGCGCGTCGGGAAAATCAGCAAGGTCTCTTCGTCCTGCGCGGACATCTTGCCGCTTTCAAGCAGGTTCAGATAGTCGTTGAAGAGCCGCAGCCAATGACCTGTGCTCGGACGTTTCTTTTCGGCGTGATACATTCCGTCTCGCCAAAAGGTTTCGTAGAACGCCTCCTTGATTTTGTAAGTCAAATGGCTCCAACAAAACCGCCACGGCCCCATAGGAACTTTGCCGGTCTTGCGCTCGCCCAAAGGATAGGAAAAGTCGCCCTTGATGATGTTTTCGATGATGCCCTCGCCGTCTTGCATGGCGTAAGGCGGCTTGCCGGGGTGCATAATCATGAACAGCAACGTCGCCACCGCGAAGTTTTCATTGCCCAAAGTGCGCAGCCCGTAAGTTTTCTTCTGCAGTTCGGGCGCGGTGAAAAGCGGCATGCCCACGGGGCAGACAAAGCCTTCGACCTGATAGCTGTCCGTGTCGACGAAATAAACTTCTTCGGGCGAGACGACCAAAATGTTGTAAGGATTTATGTCGCCGAGGATAACGTTCCTGTCGTGCAGGTACTTGAACTTTTGCAGAATCGTGACGCACAGTCGGACGGTGTCTTTCCTGGTCCACGCGGGGAAATATTTTTTCAGCAACATGGGCATGAAGACGCTCTTGCCCAAATCGCGACCCTTGGCGGCGCGCATGATATAGCCGACAAATTCGTCACGCTGATTCAAGACCAGAGCAAGCGGGAAGCAGACGCCCGGGCAGTCGATGTCCTTGGTCAGCATGAGCTTGATTTTTTCGTAACGGAGCTGCGTAATTTTTTCGGGCTTGTAAATTTTGGCAACGATGCCGTCGACATTCGTCTTGTAAACGGAGCCTTCGCCGCCCGCGCCCAATTCTTCAAGCAGACGGATTTGCTTGCGATCGTTGTTGCGCACAGCCGTCACGGTTTCGCCCGCCGTCGGGACACTCGAAACGGGCAAGAGACCTTCAATACGGACGATCTCTTTTGCGAATGCGAAGCGTTCATTCAGCGGAATGTCCCACGACGAAGTTTCAACGGTCTCGACGTGCGGCGCGGGCTGATTGTCCCTGTTGTCGAAAATTTTCTGCAGGAAGCCGTATCTGTTTATGCGTTGCGCGAGGATTCTCTTGACGCCGCGAACTGCGCCGGTGTCCTTGCCCAAGTTCATTGCGGCACTTGCCAAGGCGCGGTCTTGCGTGACGAGCAACAAATTGTATTGCATGCGCTTTTTGGTGAAGACGTGCAGAAAAACGTTGTCGGCAAAGTTGCCGTCGTCGGGGTCGCCGTAAACCTCCAAGAGATTGGCGTTCCGCAAGCGCATTATGGTTTTGAAAGCGTTAATCGCCATCCTGTTCAGATTGGGATTGTTTTGATACTTTTTGCGGCAATAGGCGGGGTCTTCAGCCAATTTCTTGAGTTCGTTGCAAACGCTCAGCGGCACAATCAAAGCCTTGCGGTGCCGCTCCAAAATCGGTACGATGTTTTGAAAAAATTTGTCCGTGCCGTCTTCCAAAAAGCTTGACGTGTCGATAAAAATTTTGAAGTCGCGAACGCACGTCTCCAAAAATTCCGTCTGAATTTCTTGCCGATTTTTCATGAACGAATGCCCCCTTAAATCTCGTCCCAACCGTTGAAAGAGTCTTCCGGGTTCGTGAGGGGATCCGACTCTTCGGCAGCGACCGCCTGCGGTTCTTCGTCGTAGAATTTGACTGCGCCCGCCGCCACGAAGCCTGCCTTAATTTCCAATCCGTTGTCGTCGTTCAGTTGCAAAACGTCGCGGGCAAGCTGTTCATCGGGCGTGATAAGGCAAAGATTATACTTGTTGCGGAAACGACGGAAAACCATCAAAACCGTGTCGCGGAAGTCGGGGTCAGTCTCTTCGCCGTGAATGTTCAAAACTTTGTTCGTCCGCATTTGATGAATGAACGTCATGGCTTGATCGAATTCCTTAGGCGTCGCCTCGGCTTGAAGCTGTTGAATCGACCGTAAGGACATGACAGCTTTTTCGCGTACACTCGCCAAAGCCGTCGTCAATTCGTCGACAAAGGTCTCGGCGTCTTCCGTTTTCAAAAGCTCCGCGTCAAGAAAAATTTTGTACTCGCGCGCCAAAGTCCACAGCGGATCTTCTTCGTCCTCGGCAAATTTTTTGTCGTTGTCGTCGCCAAAGTCAATGAAGCCCTCGAACCAACGTTTCAGCAACGAATCATCGCGGAAAGATGTTTCAAATTCCGAGTCGTTTTCGTCGCCGTCGACAATCGCCTTGAGCGCGGGCAACCGCCTTTTGTTTTGCGCGAAGAAAGTATCTGCCAGCGCGGCAATCGCAATGAACTGCGTCGCTGACATGCGGGATTTTTTCTTCTCCAAGTTGTTGACGGTTTGACGCGTCACGCCTATTGCGTCGGCGAATTCTTCCACTCCGAATTTCATCAAATGGCGCACGATTCGCAACGAGTCTTGAAAATTGTCAATCATGCGTTGCCTTGCCATATGATTCGGCATTTTGAATCACTCCTGTTCGGCTTTCAAGGTGCTGAACTTGCAACGCGCATAAGATAACAAAACAATTCCGTTATATCAATAGATTTTACACAAGGAAATTTTTCAGCAATATTGGTGGTCGAGGTGAATGATGGCGCGGTCGTCGGAATGCAACTTGATTAACCGCCGCTGAAATTCCCGCCGAAGTTCGCGGTCAGTCATTAAAAAATTCCACGGGACGGCAACGTCGAAAATCAATTTCCTGCCCGATTTGTACGGCACGACGCGGAAATCATGCAACGACAGCCGCGAATCAATGTCCGCCAAAATTTTTTCGGCAAGGGCGCGGTGTTCGTTAAAGGCGGCGTCGCCGACAACAACGGGGTCGACGTGCAACGTCACTGAAATTTGAAACGCCGCTTGAAGTTTTCGTTCCAACCTGTCAACGACTTCATGCGCCTCAAGAAGTGTCAGCGTCGCGGGCATTTCGACGTGCATTGAAACGAAAATCCTGTTCGCGCCGTAGCTGTGAGCAATCAGGTCGTGGACGCCCAACACTTCGGGCGCGTCCGTGACGATCTTCGTTATGCCGGCAAGCAATTCGGGATCGGCTCTGCCGCCCAAAAGCGGCGTCGAAATTTCTTTCAGCGAACTGAAGCCGCCACGCAGGATGAACGCCGATATAAACACGCCCGCGCCGCCGTCGATGTTCACGTCGAATTCGTTGTAGACGCCAACGGAAATCAATACGACGCTCGTGGCAAGGCAGTCGGTGAAGCTGTCGACAGCCGCCGCGTTAATCGCCTCCGAATGAATTTTGCGCGCCGCGTGACGATAAAACAGCCCCAAGAAGATTTTCGCCGCGACCGAACAGCCAAGTACGAAAATCGTAACCATGCTGGTATTGAGCTCTTCGGGCGTAAGGATTTGTTCGACGGACATCCAGAGAAGTTTTCCGCCGGCGAAAATCATGCCCGCCGCAATGAACAGCCCTGCAAGATATTCGGCGCGCCCGTGCCCGAAGGGGTGTTCCTCGTCGGCAGGTTTCGCCGCTATCTTGAAGCCCGCCAACATAATCGCGGACGTGCAGGCGTCGGACAGATTGTTGAAGGCGTCGGCAAGAATCGAAATCGAACCGCTTATCAGCGCGACCGCCAACTTGACGCCGCTGAGCAAAATGTTTACGCAAATGCCCGCAAAGCTGACGAATTGTCCGTAACCTTCGCGGGTCTTCATGTTAAAAAATTTCATGCAAATAACATATCACAGCTTGTCAATTCCTCACAAAGAAAATTTTCCGAGCAGCTCAAAATATCTTTACAAATATGTTGACAAACGAATTATTGGGGGGTATAATACAAAAAACTTATTTAAAGGTGTGTTGTGCATGGATGATTGTAAGATAAAACATTTCGTGATAATAAGATTTTTTCCCAAGCAATTTCCTGATTATCCGCATGATGTTTTCGACGTGGATTTTCTGTCGAAACAGTTGATCCTTGCCAAAAACGCGATGGCATCTCTTAACAATCAGACGAACAAAAATTTTGAAGTCGTTTTCGTTGCAAACGAAAAATTCTTTTCCGATGAAAAGTACGAGTTTATTTTTTCGACGCTGAAGGCTTCCACTAAGTTGCCGATTGAATTCGTTAAAGCTGTCGATACGTCGAATATGTACGCGAAAAGCGGACTGAAAGACTTGCTCAAAGCCGCCTTTGACGAATATGATTACGTCATACAAACGCGAATGGATTTCGACGATTTCGTATACAAGGACGCCGTGGCGGACACTCAAGACAAGGTCAGCGACTGTGAAAACGTTTTGGCGTACGGATATTGTAACGGATACAAATACGTCAATGGTGAGCTTTACAGGTATCACAGCACTTTTAATGAAATCGGCTGCAAAAGCGCATTTATGTCGTTGATATTAAAGTCCTCGTTTGCAAAAACATTGCCGTTTCTCAGCGTTTACAGTTTCAGACACGATGAGTTTAAAACGTATTTGCAAAAATTCCTCGAAAAGCACGGCGTTAAATTTTCCGATAAAATGTTCAGGCAAAATACTTCTACAGCGGCGTTCCTTTATTACAGACACAATTTGTCATTGTATAATTGGATAAAAACGGGCAGCGGGAAAATTAGTACTCCGAAAGAATCGCCCTTTACCACTGCAGACATCACCAAAGCGGCATTGAAAGACGAATTCGGCTTTTTCCTTGAATTGAAATCGATAGAGTGATTCGGCAACAAAAAAGCCTCGACGATGCGTCGGGGCTTTTGGTTTTCATAGGTGCTCTTCCAATTTCAAGATGATGTCACGCAGCTCGGCGGCGCGTTCAAATTCCAAGGCACGTGAAGCCTCGCGCATTTCAGCCGTCAAGCTTTTGACAAGGTTGCGTTTCTGCGCGGGCGACAACTTTTTCAGCAAATCTCTTGTTCCTTGTCCCTTGTCCCTTGTCCCTTTCTTCAGCGGCAACTCAATCAGCGGAGCAATCGGCTTTTCAATCGTCCTCGGCGTCACGTGAAAGCGCGCGTTATAATCCTGCTGAATCGACCGCCGCCGCGCAGTTTCGTCCATGGCGCGCCGCATTGAGTCCGTCACTCTGTCCGCGTACAAAATAACTTTGCCGTGAACGTTTCGCGCCGCACGCCCTATCGTTTGAATCAGCGACGTGTCCGAACGCAGGAAGCCTTCCTTGTCCGCGTCGAGTATCGCAATCAGCGACACTTCCGGCATGTCCAAGCCTTCGCGCAACAAATTTATGCCTACAAGCACGTCGAACGCGCCCGCCCGCAAGTCGTGAATGATTTCCGCGCGTTCAAGCGTCACAACGTCCGAATGCAAATACTTCACGCGAATTTTCACGCCCGCCAGGTAGTCAGTCAGCTCCTCGGCGAATTTTTTTGTCAGCGTCGTGATTAGAACGCGTTCCTTTGCCGCGACGCGCAAGTTTATTTCCGCGATTAAGTCGTCGATTTGATTTTCAATCGGGCGCACTTCGACAACGGGGTCAAGCAGTCCCGTCGGGCGGATGATTTGTTCGACGGTGTTTTGCGATTCGCTCAGCTCGTATTCGGCGGGCGTCGCGCTCACGCAAATTATCTGCGCGATTTTCTCGTTGAACTCGTCGAAAGTCAGCGGGCGGTTGTCGCGGGCACTGGGCAGGCGGAAACCGTTTTCAATCAGCGAATTTTTCCGCGACTGGTCGCCCGCGTACATGGCGCGCAGTTGCGGCAACGTCACATGCGATTCGTCGACAACCGTCAAAAATTTTTCGGGGAAGTAATCAATCAGCGTGAAGGGCGGCTCTCCGGCGCGGCGTCCCGTCAAGTGCCGCGAATAATTTTCTATGCCGGAACAAAAGCCCATTTCGCGAATCATCTCCAAATCGAAGCGCGTGCGTTGTTCGATTCGTTGCGCCTCAATCAGCTTGCCCTGCGCGGTGAACATTTCGACCTGCGCGGCAAGTTCGTCGCGAATATTTTTTTCGGCGCGCTCCAAGTCGTCGACGTCGGTGACGTAATGCGAAGCCGGGAAGATAAAAACTTCGTCGCGTCGCCCGATAAGCTTGCCCGTCAAAATCTCAAATTCGGAAATCTTATCGACCTCGTCGCCGAAAAGTTCAATGCGCAACGCCCGTCCGTTGTAACCCGCCGGCGTGACTTCGATAACGTCGCCGCGCACGCGAAAGTTACCGCGCTCAATGATAACGTCGTTGCGGTTGTAACGAATTTCAATAAGGCGGCGAAGAATTTTTTCACGCGGAATGACTTGCCCGACCTTGACGTGCAAAAGCATTTTGGAATAATTTTCTGGTGAGCCGAGCCCGTAAATGCACGAGACGCTTGCCACGATAATCACGTCGCGCCGCTCAAAAAGACTGCACGTGGCGGAATGGCGCATCTGGTCAATCTCGTCGTTGATGGCGGCGTCCTTTTCGATATACGTGTCCGTCGCGGCGATGTACGCTTCGGGCTGATAATAATCGTAGTAGCTGACGAAGTAGCCGACGTAATTATCGGGGAAAAAGCTTTTGAATTCGGCGGCGAGCTGCGCGGCTAAGGTTTTGTTGTGCGCGATAACGAGCGTGGGCATTTGAACGCGTTCGATAACCTTTGCAATGGTGAATGTCTTGCCGGTGCCCGTCGCGCCGAGCAGAACTTGAGACTTCAAGCCCGCGTCGAGCCCTTCGGCGAGCGATTCAATGGCTTGCGGCTGATCGCCCGTCGGTTGGAACGTTGAAACGACTTTAAATTTTTTCATGGCTGACTCCCGGTTGAAAAAAATCCCCCGACCGCAGCCGAGGGTTTATAGTATTCGTGTTAGATTAACTTGCCTCCTGCGCGGTAAGCAAGGCGTCGACCTTCAAATCGTGGCGGCGATTCAAATCAATGAATTCGTCCTTGGTCGTCTGCACGACGGGCAGGGACGTAACCCGCGAGTCGTCGAGGTAAACGATTTTGGCGCGTTGTCCGTCGCTTAAGCCGACCCAACTGCCGTTAATCGCCTGCAAAAGTTTTTTCATGAAGGCTATCCCGAAGCGCGTATCGAGCTTGCCGGCAAGCACGTCGCCGTAAAGGACTTTTATGATGTCGAAGGGCGAATTGCGCTTGGCGTAGGAGCGATTGGTTGCCATTGCGTCGTAGATGTCGAGGATGGCGATAATCTTGCCGAAGTCGCTGATTTTGTCGCCCTTGAGCTTGGAAGGATAGCCTGAACCGTCGCAACGTTCGTGGTGGTGCAGGACGCCGAGCAATACGGATTTGAGATTTTGCAACGGCGATTCTTTCAGCATGGCGTAGCCGTAAACGACGTGCTTTTGGACTTCGGCGAACTCTTCGGGGTCAAGCTTGCCGGTCTTGTTGAGAATCGCCTTGGGAACTTTCATTTTGCCGACTTCGCTTAAAAGCCCCGCCATAAGCAATTCGCCAACCTGCGCGTGACGATAACCGACCCATTGCGCCATGATGCCCGCCAGTATTCCGACGTTTAGCGCGTGGTGGATAACGTAGTCGCCGGTGCGTTTCATGTTGTGAATTTGCGTGACGGCCTTGGCACCGTCGCCGCAAAGCTCCGTTACGTTATCGGCGCGCAGGAGTTCTGCCAATCCGTTCTTGTCGAGCTTGCCGGTATTTGCGAAGCCGTAGTAAAGATTTTGCGTGGCGTTGAAGCAAGTGTTGTAGCAGTTGAGATATTCGTGGTCGAGCAAATGTTCCTCAGCGGCGGCCGTCGGCGAATAATCTTCGGGCGTCACGTCTATATAGACCGAGAAAACATTTTTGCCGCGCAGGCTGTCCAAAAGTTCGCTTGTGAGCCGAACGTTCTCTTGAATAAGAGTCTTGCCGTCCAAATCCTTGACGGCACGCCCGACCATCATGCCGGCGCGCAATTCCGTTACGTCGTAAGATTTAAGCATCCCGGATCCTCCTCACTTGAAGTTGTGAAAAAGTTATTTGCCGTGACGCGCAAAAATCCTGCGTTGCAAAGAAATTTCGTTGCGCGAAGTTGACAAGTACTTTATAATCGTGGCGAGGTGATAACATTGGCTGATAAAAAAATGCCGCGCAGTAGCATTTCCGATTACGTAAGGAAATACATTCAGCTTTGCATAGGCGCGGTAATCGCGGCACTGGGCTTGGAACTGTTTTTAATCCCGAACGAGGTCATTGACGGCGGCGTTGTCGGCTTGTCGATTATGGCGCAATACGTCACGGGCTTGCCGCTTGGCACGTTTCTGATAGCGTTCAATATTCCGTTCCTGTGGCTGGCGTACAAGCAAATCGGCAAAGATTTCGTCGTCGCGACGGTTGTGGCGATAATCTTCCTGAGCATTTGGTCTGAAGTCGTCGGCGAATACCCGAAGGTCACGAACGATCCGTTCCTTGCGGCGATTTTCGGCGGGATAATTGACGGCTTGGGCGTCGGGCTGATTATGCGGGCGGGCGGCTCACTTGACGGCACCGAGATTGTCGCGATTATCGTCGACAAGAAAACCATTTGGTCTGTCGGCGAAGTAGTCATGTTTATCAACCTGTTCATATTGAGCGGCGCGGGCTTGCTGTTCGGCTGGGACAAGGCGATGTATTCGCTGTTCGCGTACTTCGTGATTTCCAAAATGATTGACGTTGTTATCAAAGGTCTCGACGAAATGTACGCGGTGATGATTGTGTCGAACATTCCTTACGAGTTGACTGACGAGCTGAACGTTAAACTTGGGCGCGGCGTCACGCTCCTGCACGGCGAAGGCGGCTACACACGGCAAAGCAAGGAAATTCTTTACTGCGTCGTCACGCGCCTTGAAGTCGACAAACTTAAGCAAATCGTTCACGGCATGGACGACCACGCGTTCATTACGATTTATCCCGTCAACGACATTGTGGGCGGGCGTTTCAAAAAATCCGGGCACTGACAAAAAAATCCCTCCGCTCCGCGCGAGTGACGGGGATTTTTTTTTGCGCCGTGCGTTTTACGAATCGCGCATGGATTTAATCATGCAAATCATTCCGACGAGGCTGGCGACCGCTCCGCCCCACAGCAACGCGCCGACGCCGAAGCTGTGCATAAGAAAGCCGCCGATTATGCTGCCGAAGACAATGCCGACATTCTCCGTCGCCGACATGTATGCTTGACCCGTCGTCTCGTATTTTTTGCCGACAGTTTCGTCGACGTAGTAAACGCGCGCCGCCGCCATCAAGCCGTATGACACAATCTGCAGGCACTGAATCAGGTAAATCATTGTGACCGACTGCGCGACGACGAACAGAGCCGCCTTCACGAAGAAGAACACGCCCGACGCCGTAAGGAAATATTTCGACGCGGTGTTGCCTTTGATTCGCGTGTAGAGGAACAGCACCGGGATTTCCAGCACCGCCGCGAGCCCCAACGCGATTCCGAGGTTGGAACTGTCGCCGCCCACGTATTCTATCGCGTAAATGAAATACGTCATCAGCATGTTGTGAAACAGCATGACGAGGCTCAAGCCGATAAGCATTAATCTGAACGCGGGGAACTTGCTTAATTGGAGCGAACGACTTTGCGTCGGCGACGCGGAAGCGGACGCGGTGCCTTTAAGCGTCGGCATTGACAGCAATATCGCGAACAGTGCCGCGCCCAAAAGTCCGTAAGTCACGGGGACGACGCCGGTGCCCAACTCCGCCACGAGGAAGCCGAGCACTATCGAGCACGCCGCGTAACTCATCGAGCCGCAACCGCGCGCCACGCCGTAATTGACCGATATGCCTTTGTTCTCGTAAAAAAAGCTGAACGAATACAGAATCGGCATCATTATCAGCGTCAGGCAGTAAAGTCCGCCGAAAATTACCGCGCGCAAGCCGCCGCCCTTGACGAAGACCAACGAGAACGCCGCCAACGTCAGCACCGCCGTCATGAACAGCAAAAGCTTTTTCCCGTCGACGAGGTTTCTGTCGACCATGCGCCCGAAAATCTGTTGGAAGACGACCGCCAACAAACAGCTCACCGCGACGAGGATGCCAATGCTTTTGGTTGAGACCTGCGCGGCGGAAAGATACGGCGCGACGAAATTAATCGCGGGGCAAAGCATCATTGTATGCACGCCCAACAACGCGCAGTATCGGATATTTTCCCTGCGTTCATCCATTTAACTCATCTCCTGTCGAGTATTTTTTTAAGAATACTAGGGGCTGTTGGTAAATTAAAAGTGAATAACAGAAGCAGCGAGTAAAAA
>CAMZAX010000008.1 GCA_947304355.1 uncultured Selenomonadales bacterium | reverse complement strand
TCTTTTTACTCGCTGCTTCTGTTATTCACTTTTAATTTACCAACAGCCCCTAGGATACTTCGCCCAAAGAAATTCCGGCGCGTCGTCGAAGTGTTCGCGCACGTAATCGACAAGCCGCAACGCCTGCGCGGATTTGAAATGTTCGTCGTCGAAGCAATGCGCGGCAAGCTCGTTCATAACGCGTTCGTATTCCGCCCGAACATTGCCGACGAATTTGCCGTTCGCACTCTCGACCAAGTGCAAAGTGTAGGGCTCACCGTCGCTGTCAAAAATTTTCGACGTGACAGAGCCGCCCGCGTCGATTATAATTGTCAGCGTCATTTGATTTAAAATCTCTTGACGGCGAACGAAATTCTTCCCGTCAAACTCGAAGCCGCAGTTCAAAAGTTTTTCGCGATTAATCATTGACGAATCCTCCGTTCCGAAAAAAAAAAGACGCCCTCGGCGGGCGTCTAAGAGTGAGATGATTTCATGTGGCGATCCAGTGTCGACAAGCCGCGATAGACGGTGCTTATGTCGATAGCCTCGCCGCGACTGGCGACGTAGCGTTCAAGTTTTCGTTTGACGCGTTGCAGGGCGTTGTCGATTGACTTTACGTGACGATTCAAGCTCGCCGCGATTTCCTGATACGACTTGCCGTCAAGGTACGCCATGAGCACTTGCCATTCAAGTTCGCTTAGGATTTCGGACATTTTCTTTTCGATGGCAAGAAATTCTTCGCGGCTGATAATCAGTTCTTCGGGGTCGGCGACTTTCACGCCGCTTATCACGTCCAGGAGCGTGCGGTCGGAGTCTTCGTCGTAAATCGGCTTGTTCAGCGAAATGTAGGAGTTAAGCGGAATATGCTTTTGGCGCGTGGCGGTCTTGATTGCGGTGATGATTTGGCGCGTGACGCACAGTTCGGCGAAGGCGTGGAAGCTCGACAGCTTGTCGCTCTTGAAATCGCGCACCGCTTTGAAAAAACCGATCATGCCTTCTTGGATGATGTCTTCGCGGTCTGCGCCGATTAAAAAATATGAACGCGCCTTTGCACGAACGAAACTGCGATAGCGGTGAATCAGATAGTCCATTGCTGAAGTGTTGTCTCGTTCCTTGTACTCGACGATGAGTTCTTCGTCGCTGAGCTGTTCGTATTTGGCGTACTCGTCGGCGATTTCGTTCTCGAATAAGTTTTCAACGTTCGATTTCATGTCGCGCCCTCCAATTTTTACGCGCTGATTATATCGCGCCGCCTATCTTTAGTCAAATTTTTTTGGCGGCTTAGTAGGGATTATCCCCTGTCAAGTAGAATATGAAAAATTTTTACGGCTAAACGGAGTGTGCAACTTTGGGCAAGATAATTTTGGTGACCGGCGGAGCTCGCAGCGGCAAGAGTGCCTTCGCCGAACGACTCGCGCTGAAAATCGGCAACGGGCGGGCGGCTTACGTCGCGACCGCTCAAATTTTTGATGACGAAATGAATTTCCGCGTCAAGCTCCACCGCTCGCGGCGCGGCGACAACTGGACGACCTTTGAGGCTCCCTTCGACGCCGAGGAAAAAATCTGCGCGGCGGGCAAAGATTTCGACGCGATTCTTTTCGATTGCGTCACGCTGTACGTGAGCAACTTCCTTTGCAAAGCCAACACCGACGACGAAAAATTTCTTTACGACAACCTGCGCGGGCTTATCGGGAAATTAATCGACGCCGCGCTTGCCGTCGACGCCGTGACGATTTTCGTAACCAACGAAGTCGGTGCGGGCATCGTCCCCGAAAATAAATTGGCGCGTCACTTCCGCGACTTGGCGGGGCTTGCCAATCAACTGCTCGCCGCGCACGCCGATAAAGTTTTTCTGACCGTTGCCGGGCTCGCCGTCGACGTAAAAAAGTTGGCTGAGGTTGATTGAATGACCGTTGAACTTGTCCCGACGCGTTTCGACGAACGCGAAACTTTTATCGCCAACTTGCAGGCCGCCTTCCGCCGCGCTGACGGCACCGATAAATTTCACGGCGAAGACTTGCCGCGATTCTTCGACAGGACGAATGCCGTCTTGCTCAACGTCCTTGCCGATAAAAATCTTGTCGGCGGCGCGGTCTTGATTTTGAATTACGCCACACAACGAAACAAGTTGTCGCTGTTCTTCGTCAATGCCGATTGGCGCAACCGCGGCATAGGCTTGGCGGCGTGGCACGTCATTGAAAAACTTTTCCCCGCGACCGTCGTTTGGGAGGCGTCGACGCCGTGGCAGGATAAGCGCAACCTGCATTTCTACTTGAACAAGTGCGGCTTCAATGCCGTGTCAATTTATTCCGCTCGCCACCCCGTTCAGTCCACCGACGAGGAAATTTATCTTGCCTTGGAAAAAATTATGAGGTGATAGCATGACCGTTGAACTTGTCCCCGCTCGCGACGACGAACGCGAAATTTTTATCCGCAACTTGCAAGCCGCCTTCAAGCAGGGCGCAACCGAAGAGGGCTTCGGCGGCGACGAAGTTATTTCCCGCGAAGACGTGATTGCAACAATCGACGTAGTGGGCGCGCAAATCTTGAACATCGTCCGCGCAGGCACAATCGTTGGCGGGGCTGTCGTCGTCATTCGCCCGAACAACCGCAACGAACTTGCCCTGCTTTACATAAGCGTCGACTGCCACGACAACGGAATCGGCGCGGCGGCGTGGCGGGCGATTGAGGCGCGTTATCCGCAGACCGAAGTTTGGGAGGCAATGACGCCATACTTTGCCAAGCGCAACTTGCATTTCTATATCAACAAATGCGGCTTTCACGCCGTGGAGTTTTTCAGCCCGCGCCATCCGTCGCCCGACTCCGACGAAGATTTACCGGACGGCGAATACGGCTTTCGCTTTGAAAAGGTGATGAGCAAATGACGAAATATCTTATGTTCCAGGGTACAAGCTCGCACGTCGGCAAGAGTATCCTGACTGCCGCGCTGTGCCGAATTTTTTTCCGTGCAGGTCGACGCGTCGCACCGTTCAAGGCACAAAACATGGCTCTCAACTCGTTCGTGACGGCTGACGGGCTCGAAATGGGTCGCGCACAAGTCGCGCAGGCTGAGGCCGCCAACATCCCGCCGCGCGTCGAAATGAATCCCGTCCTGCTTAAACCAACCGGCAACGCAACTTCCCAAGTCATTATCAACGGCAAGCCCGTCGGCGTCATGAGTGCGGCGGCTTATCACCAAGGTTACTCGCTCAAAGCGTTCGACGCCGTGAAGGACGCCTTGCGAAAACTTTCCGCCGAATTCGACACGATCGTTATCGAAGGCGCGGGCTCGCCTGCCGAAGTCAACCTCAAGGCAAACGACATTGTAAATATGCGCGTCGCCAAGTATCTCAACGCGCCCGTGATTCTCGTGGCGGATATTGACAGAGGCGGCGCATTGGCGTCAATCGTGGGCACGCTCGAATTGCTCGACGACGACGAACGCGATTTGGTCAAAGGGCTCGTCATCAACAAGTTTCGCGGCGATGTGAATTTATTTCTGCCCGCCGTCGACTTCCTCGAACAAAAGACCGGCAAGCCCGTGCTCGGCGTCGTCCCGTTTATCGACAAGCTCGGCATTGACGACGAAGACTCCGTGTCATTGGACGACAAAACCTGCACGGCGGGCGGCGAAGTGTCAATCGCGGTAGTGCGTTTAAACAAGCTGTCAAATTTTACGGACTTCGACAGCCTGGCGGGCGAAAGCGACGTTAAACTTTTCTACGCGACGGCTCCCGATCAACTCGACGCGGCGGACGTGATTATCCTGCCCGGCAGCAAGAACACTTCCGAAGATTTGCTTGCCCTGCGCGGCAACGGTTTCGCCGAAAAAATTTTGCAACGGGCGGCGGCGGGCGCACCTGTCGTCGGAATCTGCGGCGGCTTCCAAATGCTCGGCGAAAAAATTTTCGACCCGCTCAAGACCGAATCGACGCACGGCGAACTTGACGGGCTCGGACTCTTGCCGATTGAAACGACCTTCGCCGCCGAAAAGTTCACAAGTCAAGTCACGTTGCCTGCCGTCGATTTTGACTTCCTCGGCTCGCACATTGCAAGCGCAAATCTCGAAGGCTACGAAATTCACAGCGGCGAATCGAATCTGCGCGGGCATAAGATAATCGCGCGCAAAAACGTCATGGGCACCTACGTCCACGGCATCTTCGACAACGACGACTTCCGCCGAAAATTTTTGAACGCCGTCCGCCGCAGAAAAAATCTGCCGCCGCTCGAATCGACTCGCAACCTGCGCGCCGAACGTCAACGGAATTACGACCGCCTTGCCCGCGTCGTTCGCGGCAACTTGAACATGAACTTGCTCGAAAAGATTTTCTTGCGTTAAGAATGAGGTTTTAAAAATGGACAGGCGAATCGTGGCGGGCTTGCTCGGCTACTTAACGCTGGCGTGCGGCGCGGCAATGATACCACCGTTTATCTTGGCGGCGGCTGAAGATGAATTCGACGGCGCGGCGGCTTTTTTGCTGTCGATTTTTTTATGCCTTGCGGCGACGTTTGAGCTTGAACGCTTCGGCGGTCTGCAAGACAAAGACAAAGTCGGAATTCGCGAAGGCATTGCGATAACGGGCTTGGGCTGGCTTTTAATTTCGATTTTGGGACTCGTGCCGTATTTCGCGGGCGGTTGGCTGAATTTAATTGACAGCATGGTCGAATCGTTTTCGGGCTTCAGCGGCACCGGCGCGACGGTCATTGACGACGTTGAAATTTTGCCGCGTTCAATTCTGCTTTGGCGGAGCTTGTCGAATTGGTTCGGCGGCTTGGGAATCGTCGTGATCTTCATGGCGATAGCCCCGCAATTCGGGCGCGGCGCAATGTTTATCCTGAAAGCCGAAACAACCGGACCGACTAAGGAACGACAAATGCCGAGGATTCGCGACAACGCAAAGGCTCTGTTCACGATATACGTCGCGCTTACGGTGCTCTGCGCGGGCGCGTATTTTTTATGCGGGCTGGACGCGTTCACGGCGATAAACCACGCAATGACGACGATAGCGACGGGCGGCTACGGCGTGTTCAACGGCACGGTCGGCGAATACGGCAATGCTTACCTTGAATATTGCATGGCGTTCTTTATGGTCGTGTCGAGCGGGAGCTTCGCAATGTATTTGGTGGCGTGCAGACGCGGCGTCGGCGTGATTTTCCGCAACACGGAGTTTCGGACGTATTTGATGATAATCACGGTGGCGGCAGTCGTGATAGCCGTCGACTTGGCAATCGAGATGGAAGCATCGCCCGAAATGGCGTTGCGGGCTTCGGTGTTTCACGTGGCGAGCCTGTCTTCGACGACGGGCTTTGTGGCGCACGACTTCGACAAGTACCCGCCGCTGAGCAAAGCACTGATGATGATGATGATGTTTTTGGGCGGTTGCGCGGGTTCGACGGCGGGCGGCTTGAAGGTTGCGCGAATAATTTTGCTGTTCAAATTCGTCGGGCTGATCGTGCGGCAAAAATTGCACCCGAACGTTTTGAGCCAAGTGAAGTTGAGCGGACGGGCTGTCGACGAGGACGTTGTTTACGGCGCGGCGAAATTTTTCTTCGCGGTGGTTATGCTTGACGTGCTGTTCGCGGCGGTGATGATGTTCGACGGTATTGACTTTGTGAATGCGATAAGCGTTTCGGTGTCGACGATGGCAAGCGTCGGACCGGGCTTCGGCATTGAGGGCGCGACGAGCGGTTACAACCTGTTGCCGAGCCTCAGCAAATTTTGCGCGTGCGGTTTCATGTTTTTGAGCCGCCTGGAGATTTTCACGGTGCTTGCGCTGTTCAGTCCGAGATTTTGGCATAAATCGCAGAACTGGTAAGGAGTGAGACTTATGAATCAAGGTTACGATTTCGCGGCGAGCTTGATGCGCATACTGTCCGAGAAATACCCGACGAAGGAATCAATATACGAAAAGCTGATTTACCTGCAGTCGCGTTTGTCTTTGCCGAAGGGTACCGAACACTTCATGAGCGATTTGCACGGCGAATACGATTTGTTCCTGCACATAATCAATAACTGCTCCGGCGTCATACGCGAGAAGGTCGATTACATTTTCGGCGACTTGCTTGGCGAGGAGGAGATTGCCGAATTCTGCACGCTGATTTACTACCCGAAAGAAAAAATCGCGCAGATTAAATCGCAGGAACGCGCCACGCCCGTTTGGTATCGCAAAAATCTTGCGCGGCTCGTCAAGCTTGCAAAGTTCATGAGCTTCAAATATCCGTCGTTCAAAATGCGCGAGCTGATTCCGAATCACTACGAGACCGTCATTTTGGAACTGCTGAACACGCACCCCGAATCCGACGAGGCGCAGAAAATTTATTACGAAAAACTTTTAAGCTCAATCGTCGAGATACAGAGCGGCGAAGATTTTATTCACGCGTTCGCCGCGCTGATTAAACGCCTTGCGATTCACCGCCTGCACCTTGTCGGCGACTTCTTCGACAGAGGCGACCGCCCCGACGCGATTTTGAACTTGCTGATGAATTATCCTGAGGAAGTCGACATTCAGTGGGGCAATCACGACGTGCTTTGGATGGGCGCGGCGTTGGGCAGCGAAGTCTGTATCGCGGCGGTCGTGCGTAATTCCCTGCACTACAACAACACCGACGTTTTGGAACGCGGCTACGGAATCAGCTTGCGCCCGCTGACCGTCTTCGCGTCGAAACTTTATCCCAACGAAAATCCGTTGCGCGCCGCCGAGTTGGCGAGCCTGATGATGATGTTCAAGCTTGAGGGGCAACTGATTCGCCGCAACCCCGATTTCAAAATGGACAGCCGACTTTTGCTTGACAAGATTAATTTCGACGACGGCACGGTTTCAATCGGCGGGCAAAGCTTCAAGCTGACGACGACCGACTTCCCGACGCTTGATAAAAATTCCGCCGACCGTTACGCCCTTACCGACGACGAAGACGAAATTATTTCGAGCTTGCGTGAAAATTTTTTGTCGAGCGTCAATCTTCAAGCGCACGTCGATTTCCTGTACAAGAAGGGCACCGCCTACACCTGCCACAACGGGACGCTGCTTTTCCACGCGAATGTACCGCTGGAGGACGACGGCACCTTTAAGCGCGTAACGTTCGAGGGCGACACTTTCAGCGGTAAGGCTTACTTCGATTACGTCGACAGGCGGGCGCGTCGTGCTTACTTCGACAGGAACATCGCGGATTTGGATTTTATGTACTTCCTGTGGTGCGGCTTGTTGTCGCCGACGGCGGGCAGAGAGTTTCACACGTTCGAGCGCGCGTTCGTCGAGGATACGAACACCTGGAAGGAACCGTGCGACCCGTATTACACGCTGATTGACGACCCGAAAATTTGCGATGCGATTTTGACGGAGTTCGGGCTTGACGCGCAGAGCGGACACATCGTCAACGGTCACGTCCCCGTTCGCGTCCGCAAGGGCGAAAGTCCGATTAAAGCCGGCGGCAAGGCTGTTGTTATCGACGGCGGCTTCAGCACGCCCTATCACGAAAAGACCGGCATATCGGGTTACACGCTGATTTCCAATTCGCGCGGCTTCCGACTGTTGCGCCACCAGAAGATTGCCGACGTGAAACTTGCGCTTGCCGAAAACAAAGACATCGAGTCGACGGCGGAGACCGTTGAAATTTTGTCGCGACACATGACGGTTGGCGATACCGACCACGGGCAGGGCATTCGCGACGAGATTATCGGCTTGCATAAGCTGTTGCTTGCCTATCGGAGCGGCACCATTCAACCGAAAAGCTGACAATCTGCGCGGGCGAAAAAAAAATTTTTCAAAACCCCTTGCCAAAACCGGAAACGTGTGGTATATTGCGCCTTGTTGATTCACAGTTCTTTAAGCTTGATTCGCTAGCTCAGTCGGTAGAGCACCTGACTTTTAATCAGGGTGTCCCGGATTCGAGTTCCGGGCGGATCACCAAAACGGCGCCATCGTCAAGTGGTTAAGACACCGCCCTTTCACGGCGGGTTCGTGGGTTCGAATCCCGCTGGCGTCACCAACGCGGCCCGGTAGTTTAGTTGGTTAGAATGCCGCCCTGTCACGGCGGAGATCGTCGGTTCAAGTCCGATCCGGGTCGCCATTTTCTTTTATTTAAGCAAAGCGTCACGTTGCGCCTCGGTAGCTCAGTTGGTAGAGCAGGGGACTGAAAATCCCCGTGTCAGTGGTTCGATTCCGCTCTGAGGCACCATTAATGAAAATCCAAAAGCTCGTCAAATCGGCGGGCTTTTTTCGTAAGCAAGGAGGTTCCGCGATGATTGTCTGTGAAATATGCCCGCACCACTGTCGCCTTGAAGTCGGCGAAGTCGGCAAGTGTCGCGCGCGAATCAACGACGGCAAAAAAATAACCGCGCTCAATTACGGCGCGATAACGTCGATTGCCCTTGACCCGATTGAAAAGAAACCGCTGTATCGATTTTTCCCCGGCAGCAGGATTTTGTCGGTCGGCAGCTACGGTTGCAACTTGAACTGCCCGTTTTGCCAGAACTACGAAATTTCAATGGCTGATTCGACTTTCCCGACGCGCAACGTCACGCCCGAAGAACTCACCTCGCTTGCCGTCGAACTCGTGCCGAAGGGCAATATCGGCGTCGCGTTCACTTACAACGAGCCGTTCATCAGCTACGAATTCGTTCGCGACACGTCCGAACTGCTCAAGGCACGCGGACTCAAGAGCGTCCTTGTGACCAACGGCACCGTCGCGCCCGCCGCGTTGAAAAAAATCCTGCCGCTGATTGACGCGCTGAACATCGACTTGAAGGGCTTCAGCCAAGAAATTTATTCGCTCCTCGGCGGCGACTTCGCGACCGTGCGGCGGACGATTGAACTTGCCGCGCAGAGTTGTCACGTCGAAGTTACGAGCTTAATTGTGCCGACAATGAACGACGCGCCCGCCAACATGGACGCGGAGGCTGCATGGCTTGCGTCGCTGTCGAAGGATTTGCCGTTGCACATCAGCCGCTTCTTCCCGCGCTACAAAGTGACGAACTTGCCGCCGACGCCCGTTGCGAAAATTTACGAACTCGTCGACGTTGCCAAGCGTCATCTGAATTTCGTTTACCCCGGCAACTGCTGAAAAAAATTTCCCGCCGAATCGTCGACGGGATTTTTTTTTACTTCATGAAGACGCGGACAATGTCGTTCTTCGTGGCGAAAATCATCAGCATGAGCAAAAGCGCAATGCCGACGCGTTGGGTGTAAGCGACCGCCTTTGAGCCCAGCGGCTTGCCTCTGACAGCCTCGATGAACAGGTTGACGAAGTGACCTCCGTCAAGCACGGGCACGGGCAACAGATTGATTATGCCAAGATTTATCGACAGCAACGCGGCGAAGTTCAGCAACGGAATAAAGCCGCGCTCGGCGACCTGCCCCGACATCTGCACGATTCCAATCGGTCCGGCAAGTTGGTCTGTTTGATCGGGATTTTTGAACAGCTCGACGATTGCGTCAAGCATGGCGACCGTAATATCGCGCGTGTGGTTCACTGCCGTCGTGAATGCTTCGGGCAACGACAATGCCGAATAGACAACGGAACTTTGCACGCCGATTAATGCACGATTCGCCTGCTTGTCGAATTGCGGCGTCACGCTGACGGAGCCGATTTCGTCGCCGCGCTTGTATTGGAGCAAAATATCTTGTCCCTCGGCGACGCCTCTGATTTTGTCGGTGAATTCGTTCCACGTCGCGACCGCTTGCCCGTCGACGCTCAAAATCCTGTCGTTGGCTTTGAGTCCCGCGCGTTCAGCCGAAAAGCCCGCAATGACTTCGCCGATAACCGGTTCGTTCGACGGTTTCATTTCGCCGAGCGTCGCGAATATCACGAAGAACAAAAGAATCGGCAGGACGAAATTCATCGTCGCGCCCGCAAGAATCACAATCATGCGCGACAGGACGGGTTTGGCGCAAAAGCCGCGTTCGCCCGCCGTGTTGTTGTCGGGATCCATGCCGGCAATGTCGTTGAAGCCGCCCAACGGTATCGCGCGCAACGAGTAGACGGTTTCGCCGTGTTTGCGGCTTATCAGCTTGGGACCGAAGCCGATTGCGAATTCGTCGACGCGCATACCCGTCATCTTGGCGGTAATGAAGTGACCGAACTCGTGAACCAAAACCAACAGCCCGAAGACGAAGACTGCCGCCGCTATCGTTAAAATCAAGCCAATGCCTCCTTCAATCAGTAAATGCTTTCGACAAGCTCCGTCGCGACAACGCGAGCCTCTTGGTCTTCCGCCAACAAATTGTCGAGCGTCGCGGGCAAGACTTTGCGGCGCGACATGACTTCTTGTATCACGTCGTAAATCTGCAGGAATTTTATGCGCCCCTCAAGGAACGCCGCGACCGCAATTTCGTTTGCCGCATTGAACACGCAAGGCAATGTTCCGCCGATTGCCCCCGCGAAGTACGCGAACGACAGCCCGCGAAATGTGTCGACGTCGGGTTTGTAAAAATTCAGCGAGCGCAGTTCCCAAAAGTTCAGCGGCTTGACGGGCGAAGGCAACCTGCGCGGGTAGGTCAGCGCGTATTGAATCGGCAGGCGCATATCGGGTACGGCGAGCTGCGCGATAACCGAGCCGTCGCAAAACTCAACCATCGAATGAACAATGCTCTGCGGATGGACGACGACTTGAATCTGGTCGTAACTGACGCCGTAAAGAAATTTCGCCTCAATGACTTCAAGCCCCTTGTTGACGAGCGTCGCGCTGTCGACGGTAATTTTTTTGCCCATGTTCCACGTCGGGTGAGCAAGAACTTCGTCGGCAGTGACGTTTTTAAGGTCGCCGCGCCGTTTGCCTCTGAAAGGACCGCCCGAAGCCGTGAGGATAAGCTTTTCAATTGTGCGCCGATCTTCGCCCTGCAAGCACTGGAAAAATGCGCCGTGTTCGCTGTCGACGGGCAAAATCTTCACGTCGTGCTTTTTGGCGAGACGGGTGACGAGTTCGCCCGCAACAACGAGCGTTTCTTTGTTGGCGAGCGCGATGTCTTTGCCGCCTTTGATAGCTTTAATCGTCGGTTCCAAGCCCGCGAATCCGCTCATTGCGGTCAAAACAGTCTCCACGCCGTCGAAGTTCGCCGCGTCGATAAAAGCGCGCCGCCCGCCCGCAAGTTCGGTGCCGGGAAATTTTCGGGCGGATAATTTTTTGTAAGCCGTCTCGTCAGCCAAAACCGCCAACTTCGGCTGAAACTCCTCAATCTGATGCGCGAGCAGTTCGACGTTGGAATTGGCAGCCAAGACTTCAACTGAAAATTCGTCGTGCAAATTTCTTACTACGTCAAGGGCTTGCGTGCCGACGGAGCCGGTCGAGCCCAGTATTGCGATTTTTTTCATTATGCTATCCCCGAAAGAATCACGAAATAATAAAATACGGGCGCGGTGTAAAGTATGCTGTCGAAGCGGTCGAGTGCGCCGCCGTGCCCCGGCAGGAAGATGCCCGAATCTTTTATGTTGGCGAAACGTTTCAGCACCGACTCAACCAAATCGCCGAGCGTCGCAGCCAGACACAGCACGAAGCCCGCGACTGCCATCTTGACGAGCGGCAATCCGAAGATGAACGTGCCGACGACAATCGCCGTAAGAATCGTGCCGAACACCGAGCCGAGAAAGCCTTCAACGGTTTTGCCGGGGCTTATCGACGAGGCGAGCTTGTGCGAACCGAATGCCGAGCCCACGAAGTATGCAAAGGTATCGCTTGCCCACGTGCACGCGAACAGCACCCAAACCAGCGCGCAACCCGCGTCGACGTTGAGATTCAAGCTTAAGTCGAGCGTCGGCAGGAAGTCCAGAAATTTTGTCAAGTCGAGCTTGTCGAGAATCGTCGCGTTGTTCGAGGCTATTTCCTGGACGGTCGTTACCGATTCGCCCGGTTGCGGTTCGTCGGTCAGGAAACGCAGGAAAATCAGATGCGCGAACGGCAGCCCGATATACATCACGCCCGCCACCGAGACGCAGGCGTCGGTCGGGCGCGTACTGCCGCGCAGGATGACCGTCAGCAAAAATATCGCCATCATGCTTAAAGTCAGGACAGCAAGCAGTTCTTCGACATTGCCGAGCCACGCGCAACACAATAGCAACACCAGCGTCAGCGCGCCGAAAATGTACGTCGTTATGACGCCCGCCCGCCGAAATGCCCCCGAATATTCGTGCCACGCCAAAAGGGACAAAAATATCGCGAAGCCCGCGAATGGCGCGCCGCCGTATTGAATCACGAACGCCGCTATGACTATTCCGATAATACCCGTGATAATTCTTAAAGCCAAGGCGTCACTTCCTCACTTTGTTTTTAGTTGCGCTTCCAGCTCCGCGATTCGCTGTTGAGCCTGCGCGGCAAATTGGTTGAATCGTTGTTGGTTGACGACGAACATTTTTTGTTGCGTATTTACCAGGGTGCACAGTGCGGAGACCAATACGTCCTGTTCGCCGAGCTTGTCGCCGAATTCCTGCTTTATCGCTTTGTAAATCTCAAACGGCGGCAGTTGTAAACTTTTCAATAAGATAATATTAAATTTATCAGCTGCAAAATGTTCCAAAACTGCATAACGATATTGCGGGTTTTGAACGAAGAAATCATTGGTGTTCATTATTCTGTCGAGGAATTTTATGCCGTCGATTACGGGACTAATCCAGAATTTCACCGAATCCGGAGGCGGCTTCTGTGCACTGGTATTTGATGAATCGTGGAATCGATGAATACATAACGGACACGGCACACGTAAATATCTTTTCGCGTTGAAAACCAAGTTGTAAGTCCAAATTTCATCCTCGAAAACTTTTAAATGCGGAAAGGAAATATCATTGTCGACGATAAGCTCGCGCTTGACCAAATTATTCCAAGGCTCCAAGCTGTATTGTTTTTGAACTATCCTCTGCACTCTTTCTGCCAAATCTTCGGTTTCAAGTGTCGGTTTATCGACAAAGCCACCCTGTTGCCAATAAGATTCGCTGATGTCTGAGGAAGAACCGACTTTTTTGTAATATTTTTCGCAATAGACGACGTCGGCGTCATAATCCTTGGCAAGAGAGTAGAGTTCTTCAAGCGCGGTCTGCGTAAACAAGTCGTCGGCGTCCATGAAGAAAATATATTCGCCGCGAGAAAGCATCATGCCCTTGTTGCGCGGCATGGCACCGCTGCCCGTGTTGCTGTCCGTGCGCGACAGTTTCAATCGCCCGCCGAATTTCGGAATGTAGGTTTCGACAATCGCCGCGCTGTTGTCGGTGGAGCAGTCGTCGACGACAATGACTTCGTAATTTTTAAACGTCTGCGCCAAGAGACTGTCCAAGCACTCGCCGATATATTTTTCGGTGTTGTAAAGCGGAATGATTACCGATAACGCCGGACAATATTGCTGTGGGGGGGGGGTTATTAGGTTACGCGATTTTCGGGAACTTTTTTGCGGGCGTTTTGCCATGAAAAATCCTCCTCAGGTATTGAGTGCGCCGAAACGACGGTTGCGCTTGCCGAAGTCAATAAGCGCGTCGACGAACTCTTCGGGCGTGAACTCCGGCCAAGGCGTGTCTGTGAACCAAAACTCCGCGTAGGCTGCTTGCCACAATAAAAAATTGCTGACGCGCAGATCGCCGCTCGTGCGAATCAACAAATCAACCGGCGGCTGACCGGCAGTGTCCAGCTCGTCTTCAAACAGTTGCACGGAAATGTCTTCGGGCGACAGCTCGCCCGCTTGCACGCGTCGCGCCAATTTTCGGGCGGCACGAACAATCTCGTCTTGACCGCCGTAATCCGCCGCCACGTTGAACTTGACGCCGGTGTTGTCCTTCATGAGTTCAACAGATTCGCGCATCAACTTTTGCAGGGCAGGCGCGAAGTCTGCGGTGCGCCCCAAAAATTTTATGCGGACGTTGTTGGCGTGCATTTCAAGTTTTTCGCGCTCCAGATAGTCCGAGAATAAGTGCATTAAAAAATTAACCTCGTTGTGAGGCCGCTTCCAATTTTCCGTCGAGAACGCGTAAACGGTCAAAGCTTCCAGCTTGAGATTGACCGCCGTCTTCAGGATTCGTTTGAGTGTCTTGACGCCGGCTGTGTGTCCCGCGCTGCGTATCAGCCCGCGCAGATTTGCCCAGCGTCCGTTGCCGTCCATTATAATCGCCACGTGACGCGGCATTTTACTTTTGTCGACTCGCGCAAGCAAGTCGCCGTCGCTCTCCCACATAGTGTACCTCAGTTAGAAGTTAGGAGGTAGGAGTTAGGAGTTAAGGTGCTCTTTACAAATCCTAACTCCTAATTCCTAACTCCTAACTGTCGTTCAAACTTCCATAACTTCTTTTTCTTTGCCGGCACGCGCACTGTCGACGAGCTTGATGTACTTGTCAAGGAGCTTCTGCATTTCTTCTTGAGCGTCCTTGCGGTCGTCTTCGGTTATCTGCTTGCCCTTTTCGAGTTTCTTAATCGACTCGTTGGCGTCGCGGCGGATGTTGCGCATGGCAACTTTGGCGTCTTCGGCTTTTTTGCTGACGACTTTGACGAGTTCCTTGCGGCGTTCCTGCGTCGGTTGCGGAATGGCAAGGCGAATGGTCGTGCCGTCGTTGTTGGGCGTCAAGCCGAGGTCGCTCTTTTGGATGGCGCGTTCGATGTCCTTGAGCGAATTGCGGTCGTAAGGCTTAATCATAATCATGCGCGGTTCGGGCACCGTGACGTTTGCGATTTGGTTGACGGGCGTCGCCGTGCCGTAGTAGTCAACCGTAACTTTGTCGAGCAAACTGGGCGCAGCGCGTCCTGCGCGGAGTGTGCCGTATTCCTTTTTCAAGCCGTCGAGCGTTTTGCCGAGCCGGTCTTCCGCCGATTTGATAACGTCCTTAGTCATTTGAAATGCCTCCTTAGCTGACAGTGGTGCCTATCGTTTCGCCTGTTGCGGCGCGGTAAATATTTTCGTGATCGTCAATGTTGAAGACGACGAGCGGAATATGATTGTCCATACAAAGGCTGGTTGCCGTGGAGTCCATGACGTGCAAGCCGAGGTTCAATATGTCGATATAGCTTATCGTGTCGAACTTCTTGGCGTCGGGAAAAAGATTCGGGTCGCAGTCGTAAACGCCGTCGGCTCCGCGCTTCGCCATGAGGATAACGTTCGCTTCGATTTCGGCCGCACGCAACGCCGCAGTCGTGTCTGTGGAAAAGTAAGGATTGCCGGTGCCCGCGCCGAAGATAACGACGCGACCTTTTTCCAGGTGACGGACTGCGCGGCGTCTGATGTAAAGTTCGGCGACTTCGCGCATTTCGATAGCCGTCTGCACGCGCGTAAAGACGTTCAGCTGTTCAAGGGCGTCCTGCAATGCCAAAGCGTTCATGACGGTGGCGAGCATGCCCATATAGTCGGCGGACGCACGATCCATGCCTTTTGCCGCGCCGCTGAGCCCGCGCCAAATGTTGCCGCCGCCCACGACGATTGCCACTTCCAAGCCCGCCTCACGCACGCGTTTTATCTGACGAGCAATACTTTCGACTACCGGCGGATAGATGCCGAAACTTTTGTCACCGGCAAGAGCTTCCCCGCTCAACTTCAGAACTACACGTTTATACTTCATAAAGTCAACCGCCTCCGAAATGCTCTAGTCCCTAGTTCCTGGTTCCTAGTTCCTAGCTGCTTTTTCCGCCGCCAATTTTACAAGTCAATTTATATCCTGTCAACAATTCCCGCCGCCGCGTCTTGAAAAACTGAAAAAACTATGATACACTGCGCGGCGTGAAGGAAGGTGAATTGTATATGGCAGCAATAAAAAAAATCGGCTTCATCGGCACGGGCATCATGGGCGCGGCGATGGCGGGTCACTTGATGGACGCGGGCTTTGAAGTCAGCGTGTACAACCGCACGAAGTCGAAGGCTCAAGCACTGATTGAACGCGGGGCGCGTTGGTGCGAAACGGTCGGCGCGTGCGCGGCGGGTCAAGACGTCGTGATAACAATCGTCGGCTACCCGAAGGACGTCGAAGAAATTTACCTTGGCGCGGGCGGAATCGTCGAGTCGGCGTCGGCGGGCGCGTATCTGGTCGACATGACGACATCCTCGCCGATTCTTGCCGAAAAGATTTTTACTGCCGCGCAGGCGAAGGGTTTGCACGCGGTTGACGCTCCCGTAACCGGCGGCGACGTCGGCGCACGCAACGCGACACTCACGATTTTGGTCGGCGGCGACCAAGCGGACTTCGACGCATTGCAACCCGTGTTCGCAGCTATGGGCAAGAATATCGTCTACGAAGGCTCGGCGGGTGCCGGTCAGAAAACGAAGGCTTGCAACCAGATCGCGATAGCCGGGACGTTGGCGGGCGTGTGCGAGGCGTTTGCTTATGCAAAGGCGTCGGGTCTTGACGTCGAAAAAGTTTACTCGGCGATAGCGACGGGCGCGGCGGGTTCGTTCCAGATGACGGGCGTGGCGCGCAGAGGACTGGACGGCGACTTCAATCCCGGCTTCATGGTAAAGCACTTGTCGAAAGACTTAGCGATAGGCACGGAGACCGCCACAGCCTACGGCGCGTCACTCCCGATATTGGCGATGGTGTTGCACGAGGTTCGCAAGCTTGAGGCTTCGGGCGACGGAAACCTCGGCACGCAAGCGTTGCTTAAATATTACGGCGTCGCAGACTGATTGGCGGCTTTCTTCGCGGCTTCGATTACTTCGACGACGGCTTTAGCGGCTTCGGCTTTGGATTGAGCCTCGGCGGCGGCTTCGGCGGCTTTGGCAACGGCGGCTTCGGCAGCGGCTTGCAAGGCTTCAGCGGCGTCGGTACCTTTGGCGGCTTCGGCGGCGGCTTTAGCGACTTCGGCAGCTTCGGCGGCTTTGACGGCTCGTTTCGCGGCTCCTCTGGCAAGAGCTTTCGCGCTCATGATGGCTTTTGATTCTTCGCTGTGGTGTCTACCTTTCATGGTACCTTTTCTGCCAAGGTTAGCTTTGCGAATTTTAGCTTTTGTTGACTCTGGCCACGGAATGCCTTTGTTCCAAGGGATTTTGCCAAGATGAGCTTGACGATTTTTCTCGTTGCTTTCTGCAGTGTGATGTTTACCGTAACAATGACTTCGTTCTCCCGTTTGTTTGAAAGCCATTGAAGCTTTTGCTTTGTCGGTGTGATGTTTGCCGTAAAAAGGATTTTTTTCACCTGTGCTGTTGACAGACATTTGAGCTCTGTATTCCTCCGTATGCCTGAAATGTGCTATTCCGCCACATGTTCTGTTATAACCTTTCGGGTAGACGCAATCGAAGAATGCCACCCAAAATTGCTCTCTCTCGGTAATGAGGTCAGACGGGACGCCCCTTTCAACTACCCAATAATCCCAGTGGTTTTCCCAGCCGGTGCGCTGTATTTCTTGGTCGACGAACTGTTTCTTGCCGCGCTTGTGCTGAAGAATGCGTTCGTAAACCGGATGGCTGGTGACGCCGACGTAATACTGATTAGTGATTTGGCACCACATCGCGTATACATCGAACTGCACGACCGTTTGACAGCTTGGCTTGGCTTTGCTATCATTCACGTTAGGCTCCCCCTTCTAAAGTTTGGTTGTTTGGTTACAAGCCCATTTTAGCAGGGAAGCTAAATTTTTTCAATCGAATTTTGTTAAGGAGTTGAGTAAATTGTTAGACGAATGGAAAAAATTTCTCCTCCGGGGAAACGTAATCGACATGTCTGTAGGTGTAGTCATCGGCGCGGCATTCGGCAAAATCGTTTCCTCGTTCACGGCTGATATTCTCATGCCGCCGCTTGGTCTCTTACTCGGCAAGGTGGATTTTTCAAATTTTTACATTAATTTGTCAAGCGTTGAGTACGAGTCGTTCGCGGCAGCCAAGGAGGCGGGCGCACCAATCATCGCTTACGGCGCGTTCTTGAATGTGTGTCTTGATTTCCTCATCGTCGCGACAGCAATTTTCATCTTGATAAAGCAGGTCAATCGTTTCATGCCGGCACCGCCGCCGCCCGCACCCGATCCGCGCAAGTGCCCGTATTGCCGCGAAGTGGTGGCCGACGACGCAACGAAGTGTCCGCATTGCGCCTCCGACATCAAGGGCAAATGAACTTATAACAGCATAAACGAAAGGCGACTTCCCTCCGCTGAGAGAAGCCGCCTTTTTGCTTGGAAAAATTTTACGCTTTAACGACGCCGATACGCTGCTGAATGTGATTGCCGCCCGCAATTTCGTCAACCATGGCAAGGGCGTAGTCCGCGTAGCTTATGACGCTTTCGCCCGCCGCGTTTAAAATCAGCTCTTCGCCGCCGACAATGTATTTGCCCGTGCGTTCGCCGTCCGCTTGGAAATCACATGCGGGGCTGACGAACGTCCACTTCACGTCGTCGCGCTTGCGGAGTTCGTCGAGAGCTTTTGCCATTGCCTTTGCAAGCGGTTGCCAATCGGCGGGAAAATTCGGCGCATCAGCAACTTGCTCGGTGTGTTCGGGATTTGTGTAAAGGCTACCCGCGCCGCCGACAATCAAAAGCCGAACGTCCGTGCCGCTCAAAAGGTCGCAAAGATGTTGGCTGGTCGTGGTGTGCAAAGGCAAAGTTTCGGGTGTCCACGCGCCGAACGCGTCGACAACCGCGTCGAAGTCTTTCAAGTCGCCTGCCGTCAGCGCAAGAATATCTTTCACGATAACTTTAGCCGCGCCGTCAATTTCAGCCGCCCGCCTTACGAAAGCCGTAACCTCGAAGCCGCGAGCCGCCGCCTCCGCGACGATTTTCCTGCCTGCCTTGCCTGCCGCCGCCACTACTGCAATTTTCATTTCGATAACCTCCCAAAGTTTTGCCGGCATGATAAAATTTTTTGCGTGGAAAAACAAGTAGGCACCTTTTTATAACCATTTGAGTTTTCTTGAACTGCGGCTTAAAATTTTATCGGGTGATAAAAATGATAAGCAAAAAAGAATTGCCGACTTGTCCTGTAGCGACGACCTTGAGTTTGATAACCAGCAAATGGAAAGTATTTATCTTGCAAAAACTGACGGAGCGACCGTGGCGATACAATGAACTGAAAAAATCCATCGCGGGGATAAGCCAAAAAGTTTTGACAGACAGTTTACGTTCGCTGGAGGCTGACGGATTGGTTCAGCGAAAAGTCTTCAACGAAAAGCCGCCGCACGTAGAATATTCGCTGACGAAATTGGGCGAGGAGTTTAAATCAATACTCAATGAGCTCTACAATTTCGGCGAGTATTACAAGGAACATATGCCGGAGGGGACAACGTGATTTGTCAACGCCGCACAACCTGAGCACCGCGTCTGTCGACGTCCAGAATCAAAGCCTTCGACGTGACGCCCGCCGATTTGAAAGCCGTCGTCATAGCCGTGGAGATTTTGTCTTCAAGCCCGCTGTGTAACGTCGTAAAAGCAATCAAGCACGAGCCTGCGCCCGAAATAGCCGCACCCAACGCGCCCGCCGATTTCGCCGCGTCGAAGACCGCACTCATGCCCGGCACCAATTTTTTACGATACGGCTGATGTAACGCGTCGTCGAACGCCAACGGCAACAAGTCTTCGCGACCCTCGACAAGCGCGGCGATAAGCATGGACGCACGGCTGACGTTGAATATCGCGTCCTTCATTGATACGTTGCGCGGCAAAACTTTCCGAGCCAAACGCGTTGACAGTTCAAAGTCCGGCACCGCCACGATTAATTTCAACTTGACGCGCGGCAGAAAGCTGAAGGTCTGCACTTCGCCGTCCTGCATGACGCTGACCGTGAAGCCACCGAACAGCGCGGGCGCGACGTTGTCGGGGTGACCTTCAAGCTCCGTCGCCAACTTCAACAGCTCTTGACGATTGAGCGGCGCGCCGACGATTTCATTTGCCGCGAACAAGCCCGCAACGATCGCCGTCGACGACGAGCCGAGCCCGCGCGAAATCGGGACGTTGTTTTTCATGCGGATAATCGCGCCCTTAAATTCGTCTTCCTTGCCGACAGCCTTGAGGAAACGACTCACGGCTTGCCACGTCAAATTTCGGCGACCTTTGGGAATGTTCTCCGCGCCTTCGCCGACCGACTCGACAACGACTTTGCCGCTTCGAATCAGCGTCAAGTCCAAGTAATTGTAAATCGTCGTCGCCAAACCCAAACAGTCGAAGCCGGGACCGCAATTCGCTGAGGTGCCGGGCACGCGCACGACGACGCGATTTTTTTTGCTGTCCGTAAGATTTTTTTTCATGGCAGTCACTCGACACGAATCACGTTAAAAATGTCGTCGACGACCGACAGAGCCCGCAAAGCCGCTTGCGCATCCAAAATGTTCTTGTGTTTGACGGCGTGGGTTATTACAACAATCTCGACGTGGTTGTCAAGGTTCGCCTCCGTCTGCACGACCGATTTCAAACTCACGTCGACGTTGCCGAAAGTCGTGGCGATTTTGCCGAGGACGCCGGGTTTGTCTTCGACGAGCAAGCGAATGTAATACGACGACACGGTTTCTTCGACGGGACAAATCGGCAACTTATGATAGCAGGTGCAACCGAAACGACCCGCCGAGTTGCGTTCAAGCCCGCGCGCGACTTCGATAATGTCGCTGACGACGGCGGAGGCTGTGGGCTTGCCCGCGCCCGGACCGAAGAACATAGCCTCATCAATCGGATAGCCGCGCACGAAAACCGCGTTCATGACGCCGCTGACAGCCGAAAGCGGGTGTTCCTTGGGCAACAGCACGGGATTAACGCGCACGTCGATACCCGAATCGGTACTGCGCCCAACCGCCAACAGCTTGACGACGTAGCCGAGCCGTTTGGCGTAAAGAATATCGGCGGGCGTGATGTGCGTTATGCCCTCGACGGAGACGTCCTCGAACTTGACGCGGCTGTTGAAGGCAATCGACGCAAGGATGGCGATTTTGCGGGCAGCGTCCTTGCCTTCGACGTCTGCTTCGGGGTTGCGTTCCGCGTAACCGTGAGCCTGCGCCTCTTTCAACACGGCGTCATAATCCGCGCCGCTGTCCGTCATTTTGGTGAGCATGTAGTTCGTCGTGCCGTTGACGATGCCCAAGACCTCTGTGATTTTGTTTGCGGTAAGGGAACGCTTGAGCGGCATGATAATCGGGATTGCACCGCCGACAGCCGCCTCGAACAGGAAGTCGATTTGATTGGCGTCCGCCGCGTCGAACAGCTCGTGACCGAATTGCGCGACGACATCTTTGTTGGCTGTGACGACGTGCTTGCCGTGCGCCATTGCCTGCAGGATAAAATCTTTCGCGGGCTTGACGCCGCCCATGAGTTCGACGACGATTTTTATTTCGGGGTCGTCAAGAATTTCGTCGTAGTTGTCGGTTGCGGGCAGACCGCGTTCTTGCAGAGCGGGGATTTCGCGCGGCAGGACGAGGATTTTTTTTATTTCAATCGCGGTGTTCGCTCGTTCGGCAATGATGTCGCGATTATTATGCAAAACCTCAATGACGCTTCCGCCGATTGTGCCCGCGCCCAGCAGTCCGATTTTTACGTTGTCCATAACAAGATTACTTCCTTTCCGAATCTGATTATCAATGCGGGGAATATTCTGCCGCCGAAAATTTTTTCCTGCAATGATATTGCCAACGTCACAGCGGAATGATTTTTATCAGCGCGGCGAAACCCAGACAGATTATCGACAAAAGCCATGCGAAGCCGAAAGAAGCTTTGATATGCTCTTTTATGTCGACTTCGGCAAGCCCGACGCCCAACAGTGCGGCAGGAACCATCGGGCTGATAAACGTCGCGCAGTTGCGGCAAATCAGCATGACGGCGGTTATGCTTTCGGCACTGACGCCAAAATTTTCACCGATACCAATCATGACGGGCAACATACCGTAAAAATAGCTGTTGGTGTCGAAAATCAAAGCCAGCGGTACACTGAGCGCGCCGATTATAACAGGCAGATGTTCTCCAAAAGTTTCGGGCAAAATCAGCGTGACAAGATTGGACATGCAGTTAATTACGCCGGGAATTTTCTCGCCGTCAACCGTCACTTCCTTAACAAAGATGCCCATCAAAACTGCCGCCGCCAAAAGTGTCGAACACATAATGAGCGCGGGCGCGGCGTGTGCAGTTATTTATGATTTTCTTGTGAGTCTTCGCGTCGAATCCGTAATTCGCAATGAGTGCCAACGCCAAGCCGACCATAACCGGCACGTAATCGGGAATTTCTGTATCAATCAGCGCGACGACAACGGCAAGCGTCAACAGCACATTGAAGATAAAAATTTTTTTGTCGCGTGAAGTTTTATCGGTGACTTCGGGCGATTTAAAATCTTGTCCGCTGATAAGACCTGCGCCGAGCCGTTTTTCTTGAATGCCCGCAAGTACGCCGTGAGCCAAACAGATTATGACTCCGAATATTTGCACGGGCAGAATCATTTGCCAAAGGACGCTCGTCTCCGTGCCCAAAACCGTCGCCGCCCGCACCGTCGGACCTGCCAACGGCATCAAGTTCATTATTCCCATCGGCAAGACCATGACGCGCAAAAGTGTCGTCGTGCGCATGTTCATCTTCCGATAAATCGGCAACATTGCGGGGATAACGATTAGGAATGTCGAGGCACCGCTACCGTCCAAGTGCGCGACAATCGTTAAAATCGTCGTCATCATTGTCACGCCGATAACGCTTGTGCCGATATGCCGCGTCAGGCTGTCAACCATAACGGCGAACATGCCCGCCTCGTTCATCACGCTGAAATAAAGCACGCTGAACATAAACAGCGCGGCAGTCGGGGCTGTACTGCCGAAGCCCGCCTTGATTAAGTTGCCGAGGTCTGTAATGCTATAGTAGCCCCCCCCCACGTCGTCAGAAATATGCCGAGGATTGTCGGGAACAAGATAAATGCAACGGCGGGCACGGTTTTACTTTTGAACAGAGACAACATTATTACCGCCATGCAAACGAAGCCGCATATGCCGATAAGCGTTTGATTCATTGGGCGTCACTCCTTAACTTCAACAATTAAAAATAAAAGCCGACCGTTGTCCATATGAAACCGGCTCCTTTTAATTGATGTCGGTAACTACATTGCTTTAATTATTCGATGAGAATCAAGCGAAAAATCTTGCGTCTCCAAGAAAAACCCGTAACCGTTAAAGAAATCCCGCCCGCGAACGAAACCCAATCGCTCGAAGTTTTCAAACGGGAAGTCGCGAACGAAGACGAAGAAAATTTTTTTGCCGCGTGACGAATTCATTTGCTCGAAAATCTCCTGCAACGGGATGTATTTGTCGACCGTGATTACGTCCTCGTCGGCGCGGACGGCGAAGAGCGTTTTAATGTCGTCGCTGTCGTCTTTGGGCACGACGAACGCCCGCGCCTTGCCGCTCATTGTCGCCGTCAATCTTATCATTGCAACAGTTAAGTCGGCGTATGCTTGCCGAAAGCCCGCGCAGAGCCGACTTATCGTTTCGGCGTTGAACCACGGCGTCTTTGCAAAATAATCAAGCCACAAGCGATTAAACGCGTCGTCCGAGTCAAGCGTAAGTCCTTTGCCCGCCCTGCCGTATGTGTAGTGATAAATTTTTCCGAAGGCGGCTTCTTCATTCAACCGGCGATTAAATTTCACGAAACAATTAAATTCGACGGGTAACTTAACGTAATCGGCGGCGAACAGATAATTTAAAATGTCTTGGTCGTAACAGCCGTTGTTGCGTGTCCCGCGAAAAATTGCGCCGCGTTTGAGGGTTTCGCCTTCGCCGCGCAGTCTGTTCAAGTTCATGAGCAAGACACCGCTGTTAAAATAATCTTCCGGCTTAACGTAACCTTCGCGGCAAAGCGGCATGATTTTTTGCAAGAGCATACCGTTGGCGGCTTCGGGGACGGCAGCAAAAATTTTGTCGCCGAGTTCGATTTCCCACAGGCGGGCAATGTTCGTATTGACGATAACGTCCGAGTCGAGGTAAATGACTTTCTCAACGTCGGGCGGCAGAATTTCCGTCAGCACGAGCCGATAGAACGCTCCGACCGTGACGGGCGCATCTTTTACGGACGGCACAAGGCTTACGTATTCGGCGAGCTTGTCCGCGCAGATTTCTTCGACGTTGTGAAATTCGACGCGTTGATTGTATTGATTCGCCACGGCAGAAAATTTATTGCGGTTGTCTTGCGTCAGTGTGGCGTCGTGCAAAATATGTGCAGTGACTTCCGCTTTGGTGTTCGCGAAGATTGAAAGCATTGCCGTGCCCGTGAACTTGGAATAACGCCCCGTTTCGTCGTGAAGACCGAAGCAAACGTGAATCATTAAATCACTCCTTACATTGCCTTGATAAGTCGATGAGAATCCAGCGGGAAGCCGTTCGCCTCCGACAGGTATTCAAAGCCGTTGAGGAAGTCGCGCCCGCGAACGAAGCCCGCCTCCGTGAGCACGTCGAACGGGAAATTCGTCGTCATGATAAAGAAAACTTTTTTGCCCTGCGCGTTGTGCATTCGGTCAAGCAATTCGTTAAGCGAAGCGTCCGATTCGGCAAGAATGATTTCTTCGTCGTCGCGCACCGAAAAGACTTCGCGCGTCGCCTCCAAATTACTCGGCATGGTGAAAAAGACGCGCGTCTTGCCGCTGATTACCGCCGAAGTCTGCACCATTGCGTTTTTCAAGTTGATGTGCAAACGTTTAACGCTCTCATAAAGCCGCCCGATCGTCTGCACATCGAACCACGGCGACTTAATGAAATAATCCATCCACAGGCGATTGAACGCGTCCTTCATGTCGAGATTGAAGCTCCAAGCGTAATTCTGCCCGGCGTAGTGATAAATTTTGTTCGCGACGACGCCTGTGCCTTCCGTCCGCTCGTAACGCACGGCGCGATTGAACTTGACGGGCAAGCGCACCGCCCTCGCCGCAAAGCAGTAATTCAAGACGTCTTGGTCAAGGAATTCGTATTCGGGATAAACGGCAATCGATTCAATCGCGCTGATTAGGGTATCTTCCTCGTCGCGGAAGCTGTTCAAGTTCATGAGCAGGACGCCCGAATTGAAATACTCCGCAGCCTTGACGCCGCCGTCTTCGCACATGCGGAACATTTTTCTTGCGCGCTTTATGCCGGCTTGAATATCGGCATTTTGATAGGACACGGGCACTGCGGCAATCGGCTCGCCGACGATTCGGATGCGCCACAGTTCTTCGATGTCAAGATTAACGATAACGTCCGAATCAAGGTAAATCACTTTGTCGACGGTCGCGGGCAAGACGTGCGGGATAAGGAATCGGTACATTGCCGCCTCGCTGTAGAGGGCTTGAAACTTTTCGGACAGCGGTGCCAAAATTTTTTCGGCGAATAATTTTTCGACGTTGTGAAACTCGACGCGCTGACCGAAACGCCCCGCAAGGTAAACGAAATTTTCGCGGTTGTCTTGCGTCAAGGTGGTGTCGTGCAGGATGTGCGCCGTGATTTCCGACGCGGTGTTTGCGAAGACCGACAAAAGCGTCGTGCCCGTGAATTTTGAATAGAGTCCGTTTCTGTCGTGAAGACCGAAGCAAATATGAATCATGGCAACATCTCCTTAATCCGTGCGCATGAAGTCGCTTATCGAAAATTTTTTGTTGGGCTCAAGCTGCGCGGGAGTTTGCGGCTTGTCGTTGCGAATTGGCGTTTCCAAATCGTCAAGCGGCTTGAACTCCAGACCGTCGGGCGTCTTCAAGATGACTTCAAGACGGTCGCCGCTCTTGACGGGGTCGGCGAAGTCGGCGGGCAGTCCGTTTACTTTAATCTCGAAACTCATGCGGCTCGACGCGGGCGGCGGTTTGAAATTCACGGCAAGGAGCGCGTCGCTGACCATGACGGAATTTTTTTCCTTACGCTCGTAAAGGATGTCCGCGCCGTCTTCGACGATTGTGTTCTCGTTCGACACGCGCCCGTTGACGCTGAGCAAAACCGTCGTCGCCGTCGGGATTGCGTATTCCCTGTCGTTGTAAAAAATTTTTATGGCGGCGGCGCGGCTCTCGTCCTTGATGATTTCGGAAACTTTAATCGCGTCGTTGGCAACGTATTCAATCGCGTCGCCCGCCTGCGGCACGTCCGAAATATCTGCGCGGTCGCCGTTCAAAAAGATGTCGGGCTTGCAGACGTAATGCCCTCTGCTACCGTTAAGCGTGTAGTGAATCTTTTTGCCTGCGGGAGGGCAGTTTGCCAGCCGCAACAGCTCTCCGACGGTGCGCCGCGTCTTTGTGTCGACAACGTCGCCGTCCTGCAGGATTCGCGTGGGCAAACTTACTTCGTCGTTCACGAGGATTTTGGGCTTGACGGAAATGTCTTTGCCGTTGACGGTCACGGCGAAGGTCGGCTCAATCGCAATCACGTCGTCGATTTTAATCACCGCGCTTATTCCGTCCGTGCCGGGCTCAATCACGATTCGGCAGTTGTCTTCAAGCGGCGTGTCGAGCGTGGCGGGCTTGTCGTTGACGAAAATTTTCGCGAAGGTGCCCATTGTGCCGGGGAAAGATTTTTTCTCGCCGTTCAACGTGATGATGACACCGAGTCCGGGCTTGCCGTTGAATTTTTTGTAGTCGATGCCCGCGCTCAACACGGCGTCGCTTACCGTCAGTTCGCGGAAGTGGAACAGGTTGACTTCCTGCCCGTTAATCGTGACGTTGAAGAAATGGAAAGTGTCCGTCGACGCGACCTTAAGGATACCGAGCGGCGTGGCGGCGTCGGGCGATTGCAAAGCGGGCGGAATATTTTTAATGCCTTCGACGTTTTCGGGCTTGCGGACGGCAACGCGGTCTTGCGGCATGTTCAAAGCTTCGGCGACGAGTTTGTTTAAGTTCGGGCTCAGCGCGCCGCCGCCGACCAACAACAACGCTTGCGGCGGTTCGTTGCCGTTCAATTCCAAAATCGTCTTGGCAATGGCGTTTGCAATCATTCCGACGTGCTCGTTGATGGGCATGAGAATTTCGTCAGCCGTCAAGTCGTAACTGCGCCCCAATATGTCGCTGAACGTCGCGCCTTCGCCGTTGGTTGCCTTGCGCTTGATGTCTTCGGCGACGTTGAAGTCAAGCAGGAAGCGTTGCGAAATCGCCTCGGTGACTTCGTCGCCCGCAAGCGGCACCATGCCGTAAGCAATGACGGAGCCATTTTTGGTTATCGCGACGTCGGAGGTGCCCGCGCCTATGTCGACGAGGACGATGTTTAAATGACGCATTGACGGCGGCACAAGGACGTTAATCGCGGCGATAGGCTCCAACGTCAGCGCGCGCACTTCAAGCCCGGCGTAAGTCAAAGCGGTCTGCATTGAGTCGACGACTTGACGCGGCAGAAACGTCGCAATAACTTTCGTCTTGGCGAGCTTGCCGCGTTGCCCGATTAAACTTTTCAGACGAATGCCGTCGAGTTCGTAGCTGATGATGCTGAAACCGACGCAGTAGTAAATTCGCGCGTCGATTTTCTTTTCCTTGGTCAGTTGCGATTGCGCGAGCTGAACGGCGGCGAAATTTAAACTGCTTTGCACTTCGTCGGTAATGACGCCGTTGACTTCGACGCTTGCTTCGGCAGTCATTGTGTAGAGGGCGCGACCCGCCGCCGCGATTGCCGCGCTTTTGAGTTCGCCGACCCTGTCAGCCAAAAAATTTTTCACGCGGATGATGACTTCGGCGACTTGCGGCACGTCGTGGATTTGTCCGTCGAGCATGGCGCGGCTTGTGTGCTCCAAGCGATACGTCGCGATTACTTTCAAAATGCCGTCGTCGTCCTGTTCCGCGACGATACCGATAACCGAACGCGTGCCTATGTCGAGCGCAAAAATTTTTTCTCTGCCGTTGTCCTTGTAGGAAATTTTTTTGCGGGCGCGTCGATTTTTGTCAGGCGCGTCGAATTTTTTTGGTCGTCCGTGGCGTGAAAGTTTGTCGGCGGGTTTCGGCTCCGCACCAATTTTTTTATCGTCCATTGAATTTTCTCCTTGCCAATTAAAGGTTATTGCGCCTATTTCGCGAATCAACAAGATTATCCCTTCAAGCGGTTAAAAATCACTGGCAAAGGCGGTGTTGATATGACGGGCAGCAGAGAAGTTATCACGGGCGGCGACTTCAAGCGCATGGTTGCGGGTGCCTACAGCGAATTTCTTTTGGAGTACGAAACGATAAACGCGCTCGGCGGCGCAGGGACTTTGCCGGGCACACACATCTTGCGGACGATGGGCGCGGCGGTCATGCCCCTTGCCGACGCCAAAGACGATTCAATCGGCGGGCTGTCGCGACGCGTGGCGACGGCGGCGGTTTTCGGTGCGCGCGGTAATGCGGGCGTCGTGTTGGCTCAGATGTTTCGCGGGATAAGCGCGGGACTTGCCGGCAAATACGAAGCGACGGGTTCCGAATTCGGCAAGGCTTTTCAATACGGCATTCTTTACGCGCAACGAGTTATCCCCGAAGAGCCCGAACGACCGTTCATTGCCGTGGCAAAGGCTGTTGCGAAGGGCGCGTATCATGCCGTGCGCGACGGCAGACCGATTGTCGAGATTTTGCAAGAGGCTATTCATTCGGGCGAGGCGTCCGTTAAGAAAATCGGCTTGAACGAGGCGGGCGCGAATATCATGTTGAGTTTCCTGCGCGGCTGTTTGAAGGGCTTGGACGGGAATTTCGTTTCGCCCGCCGTGAGCCTGTCGCTCGGTCTCGGCACGCATAAAAATATGCCCGACCCGCGCAACGACTTGGTGCGCCCGTATTGCATTCGTCTGCGCGTGAAAAATTCAAAGGCGAGCTTGCCCGAACTTGAACGGCAAATGCGCGACTTCAGCAGCTTTTCTATCGTGGAACGTGCACGCGGCGGCTTGGACATCCATTTACACACGGATCATGTCGGCACCACGCTTGAACAGGCAATAGGCTGGGGTCCTCTGTCCGAAGTCAAGATAACCAACATGAGCGAGGCGCACGTCTTGCCCGCCAACGAAGCCATCATGAAAGTCGCGGCGTTGGCTGTCGCAAAAGATTCTGTCGAGGCGCAAAAACTTCAGGACGCCGGCGCGTCAATACTTGTTTCGGGCTCCGAAGAATCGTCGCCGTCACTGTCCGAGATAATCGGCGCGGCACATTCGGATTTGGCGTCGAGCTACGTTTTGGTCGCGTCGAGCCCCGATTATCGATTGGTGTTCAAGCAGGCGAAGCGGCTGTTGGGCGGGCGCGTCGAGTTGGTTTTGGCTAATTCATTTGACGAGGCGATTGCCGCGCTGAAAAAATTTTCGCCGAGCCTGTCCGCCGCCGAGAACGCAAAAATCATGTCACAATTCTAAAGGAGCGTGCGTATGGTTAATTTGGACTATCTTTACAATCCCGCCGACGCGAAAAATTTTTTTGCGAGAGACTTTTTCCTTGACAAGGAGTTGGGATTCAGCGTTATAGAGAACGGCACTATCCTTCCGCACAAAGACATTATGGTTGATGGGAAGTGGACATGGGGTTCGGGCGGCATTATCGACGGCAACGGAGAATTCATTAAAAGCAGTCATGTTTTTGACGGAGCCGGCAAATCTTATACCCCCCCCCCACGGCGATTATTCACAGCTCCAAAACGGTAATTTATCTCGGCATATTTTGTCCCGTTTGGGGTCATGCAATTACCGACAACCTAAGCCGCTTGTGGTTCTTGAAAAGTGACGAATTCAAAAACCAATTCAAGGATTGTCCGATCATCTACATTAATTGGGCTACTGCTCCGCTCAAGGGTCAAAAAAATTTCAGGCGACTGTTGAAAATTTTGGATGTAGACTTTGACAGACTTCAAGCTGTTGATTGTCCGACACGTTTTGAAAAAATAATCTTGCCCGACGAATCTTTTTTTCTGACGGATACGGGCAGATAATTCACGGCGGAATATCGCGAGACGATTGAACGCATAAGAGACTTTGCGCTGAAAAATCGCACGCCGACTTCAAGCAAAAAAATTTATTATTTTTACGGCGCGAGACAAGTCGGCGAAGAACGTCTTGCCGAGTATTTCAAGTCCAAAGGCTACGAGACGATTTCGCCCGAAAAGCTTACTCTCGAAGAGCAACTGAACTTGCTGATAAACGCGGAAAGTTTCGTGTCGACGGTGGGATCTTGTTCGCACAATTCAGTTTTCCTGCGTGACGGAACAGAGACAATTCTTATTCCGCGTTCCGTCAATTCTTTTACGGGCTATCAGCAAACCCTTGAGCAAGTGCACGAAATAAATTCTTATTACGTGGATTCGACCATGTCGGTTTTCAATGTGCGCCATGATTTGCATTGCTTCTTGCTAAGCGAGCAACTTAAAAGTTTCTTTGGCGATAAATTCGACGCCGATGACGAGAATGATAATTTTAAAGCATTTTTACAATATGTCGGGCTTGCCGCCGCGAAAGGTCGCACAATAAATAAAAGTTTGGTACAGACTTACGGCACGGTTTTTTCGTCATTCATGGAGCGGCTGAAAAAGCGCGAGGACTTGATAACAGCTTATGCTCTGCCGACCGATTGGGATGTATTCAGACCGTTGTTGAGTTATCAAACGCATGTCCACAAAAACGGTTGGAGCGTGTGGATGGGCGAAAATCAAATCAGCAATTCGCTTGACCAAAAGCTGGACATTCAGGCGATTAAAATAAATTCTTCAATCCACAAAGTTTATTACGCTGTTTACTACGGCGATGCGGAAGGTTGGTCGGATGAAGTGGCGGCTCCCGAACCTGCGGGCACCACCGGCAAATCCAAATCAATTTTCGGCGTGAAGATTCGCCTCGACGAAGCCGGCACAAAAAAAACCGATATCCTCTATCGCGTACACAAATTCGACGGCAAATGGACGCCTTGGGCTAAAAACGGCGAAACGCTTTATTCGTACGGCGTCAAGCTCAACGCGATTCAAATAAAACTTGAACCTAAAACTTAAAGGACGTGATTCAATGCTGGAAGACAGAAAAGCCGAGCTCACCGCTCTGCGCGACAAACTCAACGAAATGGGGAATTCACTTTGACATCGCCCGCAAAGAAGAAAAAATCGCCGAGCTTGAATACAAAATGGGCGCGCCGAATTTTTGGGACGACCCCGACGCCGCGCAGAAGATAACGCAGGAACTCAACGGGCTCAAATCGGGCATCGAGACCTACAAAGGCTTGACGGCGAAATTCGACGACGCGCAGGTTTTGCTTGAACTCGCACTGGAAGAAGACGACCTTTCGCAGGAAGCCGAAATCGCGGCGGACATCGCGGCTGTCGAAAGCGGTTTGGAAAATCTGCGGCTTGAAATCATGCTGAGCGAACCTTACGACGCAAACAACGCGATTTTGACTTTGCACGCGGGCGCGGGCGGCACCGAGGCGCAAGATTGGACGCAAATGCTTCTGCGCATGTACACGCGTTGGGCAGAACGTCACGGCTTTGAAATCGAGACCGTCGACCTGCTCCCCGGCGACGAAGCGGGCGTCAAGTCCGTGTCGCTGTTCGTCAAAGGGCACAACGCTTACGGCTACCTCAAGTCCGAAAAGGGCATTCACCGCCTGGTCAGAATTTCGCCGTTCGATTCAAATGCGCGACGGCACACGTCGTTCAGCGCGTGCGACATCATGCCCGAAATCGACGACGCCGTTGAAGTCGAAATAAATATGGCGGACGTGCGCGTCGACACCTATCGGGCAAGCGGCGCGGGCGGTCAGCACATCAACAAAACGTCTTCCGCCGTCCGCATGACGCATATCCCGACGGGCATTGTCGTGCAGTGCCAGAACGAGCGTTCGCAAATCCAAAACCGCGAGCGTTGCTTGAAAATGCTCCGCGCAAAACTTTTCGAGCTTGAACTTGAGAAAAAAGAAGCCGAAATCGCCGGGCTTGAAGGCGACCTCAAAAAAATCGAATGGGGCAGTCAAATCCGCTCTTACGTCTTCCAACCCTACAAACTCGTCAAGGATTTGCGCACGGGCGAAGAGACCGGCAACGTGCAGGCGGTTATGGACGGCGACATCGACCCGTTTATCCGCGCCTACCTTGCCGCGAAGGCGAACGTCAAAATTTAACACGGAGGCGCGTCATGAAAAAATTTTTAGCCGCGATAGTCGTCCTGCTGATAGCGGCGGGCGCGTTCGCTCAATTCGTCGTGCCCAAAGCTTTGACGAACTATATCAAAGGCAAAGTCGCCGAGGCCACTCAAGCGCAGGAAGTCGCTTTGACATTTGACGCCCTGCCTGCCGCCAAAATCGCGCTGGGTTACGTCGACAAGATTCACTGCACCGCCGCCGACGCCAATATCGGTGAACTCAACCTCAAGCAGGCGGAACTTGACGGCACGGCACTTCATATCAACATTAAAGAATTGCTCTTGCCCACCGAAGGCATAAGCCGCGAAGAACATACCAACCGTTGCTTGAATTCGGCGGGCAGTCTTGAATTGAGCGGCGTCATCACGGCGGACAGCTTACGAAATTTTCTCGTGCAGAAAACCGACGGCAAAGGTCTGAAAGACTTGGACGTTAACATGACGCCCGAAGACATCAAGGCGTCCGGCAAAGTCAAAATCTTCGGGCGCGAAGCTGACGTTGAAATCGGCGGGCAAATCATTGCGCGCGACGGTCATCTTTATTTCCAAATGAATCACATCAACGTTGAGAACGCCATCCTGCGCCGCGTCAACCTTGATAAGTTTCTGCACGACTTCAACTTGACCGAGCAAGTCAAAATGCCGTTCGGCTTGCAGTTCAGAACCGTGGAAATGCGCGACGGCGAAACCTTCGTGAAGGCGACAAGGAATTAAAGGAGCCTAAGAATGAGCTTTGCGTTATCCGAGAAATATATTTACTTCCATACCGATTACAGCCTCCTTTACAGATTCGTTTATTCCGCTCACGTCACAAAGAAGCTTAACCCGAATATTTCCCTTGCCCAAAGCCGACTGATTTTGGAAATTCTTGTCGAAAGCATGGTCGGACAAAAAGGCAATCTTATCAGTCGCATAATTGAATTGGAGGAATTTTGGGGCGTTGAGCGCGATATTATCGAAGCAATGCATATCGTACGCTTTTTGGGGAACATCGGAGTTCATACCCGGTTGACTTTTCGGGAAGAGGCTGAACGTTCCTTAAAGGCATTGTTCAAAGTTATGCAATGGTACGGTTCTTCCGATCATCGGCTTATTGCAGACGAAAATCTGTTGGCGGACGTTCAATTTTGTGTGGCGGTTTGTTATGAGGTCGGCACAGGCACGGAGCCCGATACGGACAAACAAATCGAATGGCTTGAAAAGTCTTGCGAAAACGGCAGTCCTTTTGCTTTGCGAGACTTGGGGTTGATTTATTTCTACGGCAAAATCAGGGCACAGGATTTCAAGAAAGCTGCTGCTCTCTTTAAAGAAGCCGTGAATAAAGGTTCCGTCGACGCAGAATATATTCTCGGCTTCATGTACATGAATTCATACGGGCTCAATCGAGATGCAAAAGCCGCATACGATTTATTTGTCAGTGCTGCGAGCAAGGGTAATTTGCTTGCGGAATATGCTTTGGCGGAACATTTCAACCCGATTGAAACTCCCTCTTCGGGAATTCCCTACAACCCGAAAGATAATTTTGCGCGATACAATCATATCGTCGAGCAAGGTAACGACGACGATGATTATTTCGTCTTTATTCCCAAGGTTTGGATAAAACTGGGCGATTGCCATCAATACGGCTTGGGCACCGAAAAGAATTTTGCCAAAAGTTTGGAGTGTTATCTTAAAGCTGCCAAAAGAGGAGACCGCGACGCCTGCTATAAAGTCGGGCAGTGTTACGAAAAAGGCGTCGGCACGGCAAAGGATCTGTCGCAAGCCAAACATTACTATTCCTTGGCGGCTTTATCGGGTCACAGCGGTGCCACGAATAAATTAAATCAGCTGGATTATGAAGAGTACAAAAAAATCTTGCGGCGCAGGGAGGAATTTTAATGTCTTCGGAATCGCGGTTCTTCAAGGGATTGACCGATAAGGAGCGCGCTGTTGTACTTAAAAACACGCCGTCCCGTCTCATTGCCAATGAAGATTTTTTCCCGTTATATGAATTGCAATCGGCAGGGCAATTGGCGCAACACTACGAACATGAAGAAAATTTCGGTAAGGCCATAGATTTTTTCGAGATGGCTCTGTGCCTCTATCGTGAAAACTTTCCTCTCAAACGTGTCGTCGACAAACAATCAATCGAAATACTTGACGAGCTTAACGAAAACGCCAAAAGACTTTACTACGAAAGCATGTTCGAGCTGGCAAAATGTTACAGCTTAAACGACAAGCCGAATCACGAAAAAGCTTGCAAGTACTTGAAAAAAGCTGCGGACGAATACGACGACGCCGATGCGCAAAACGCTTTGGGGTGCATGTATCTTGACGGTCTGGGCGTGGCACAGGATATGGTCAAGGCGACAGAGTATTTGGAGAAGTCGGCCGTCCAAGGCAACATGTACGCGCAGACTACTTTGGGACGAATGTTGGAGTCGGGAATCGGCGGCAAAAAAGATTTAAACAAAGCACTTTATTGGTATAAACAAGCCGCCGAGCAAGGCGACGATTTGGCGACGGAAAATCTCATGCGTTTGCAGGGCGCGGATATACATTACATAGGTTCTTATGAAATTCCGGGTACGAACGTAAAAGCTGCCGACATTATCGACAAGATAGAGCGAAAAGCTGAGCAAGGCAATTTTGAGGCTCAATGCGCGCTTGCCGAATCTTACTTAATGGAAGGCGGCTTCGTTTTGCGCGACGCGAAGAAAGGCGTTGAACTCCTTACCAAGTACGCGGACGAAGGCAATCCTTTGGCGCAATACAACTTGGGGACTTTCTACAATTCGGGACAGTTTGTTAATCAAAACAAGAAGAAGGCTTTCCAATATTTCCTCCGCGCCGCTCATCAAGGTCTCGTCAGCGCAAAGTACAATGTCGGCATCGCGTATTATTTTGGCAAAGTCGTCGAGCGCAACGTGAGCAAATCTTTTCTGTGGCTGTTGAGTGCCGCAGAGGACGAGCACCCTGATGCGCAATTCAAAATCGCCATGTACTATGCTAAGGGAATCGGTTGCAGGTATGACGCCGATAAAATAATCTATTGGCTCAAACGGGCGGCAGATAAAGGGCATTACGACGCGCAAGTTCATTTGCTCAGCGCATATGAGGAATTAAATCTTGTTCCGGACATTTCTGAACGAGAATTGAACCGCTTGCGTATTATCATCCAAAACAATAACCCAAACAACAAAGGCTACATTCATCCGATAATTAAATTGGGTTCGATACCCGATATAAAGAATCTGTTCAGTGACAAGTCGAATAAGCCTTCCCGCGATATTCGGCGGTTCAACGACAATTTGAAGAAGGCTTTGCAGGGAAATATGTATAACATGTTTGTCGTCGGGGAATATTATCAGAACGGTATCGGCGTCGAACAGGACACGGAAGAAGCGCAAAAATGGTTTAAAAAGGCGGCGGATTTGGGCTTCAGAAAAGCGCAGGAAAAGTTGAATTCCAAAATTCACTGAACGTCGTTCGGAAGGTTGTGTTTATGAAAAAGTTTACATACAATCGGGTACTGCTGGCGGCAATCGGCGTGGGGCTGTTCGCCGCGCTGATTATCGCGGGGCAACGGTTCTTCGTGGAGTCTGAAAACAAGCAAATCGACTTGGCGGTTGACTATCAAAGCGTCGTCGACCTCGCCGAACGCGAAGGCTTGGAGCTTGACGACGTGCTTAAGCTGACAAAAGAGGCGGGCATTACGTCGCTTGCCATTTACGATTCATCGCTTGAAAAGTTGGCGCGCACCGGAAAAATTTTCACGCTTGCGGGCAGCGACATCCTCGCCAACTATCAGAGCGGCACACTGACCAACGAACTTTGGCGGCAGACGATTGAATTCGGGCTCGTCGCGCCGAATCGGGTTTACGTTATCGGCGGCGACCTCGACAGCTACTACGACACCAAAGAGGCTTTGCTTCAGCGGCTCGGCGAAGAACGCGTAAAGATTTTTTCCGTCGGCGGCATTGAAGTCATCGAAGTCAAGGCGCAATTCGGCGAACTCATGAAAATGCCGCTCGCCCTGCCCCGCGACGAAATGAACAAGGCGCGCGCCTTCGGGTTCACGATTCTTGCCCGCCCGATGAATTTTCACAAGTGCACGGCGGAGAACGTTCAATTCGTCTTCGACAGGATTGAAGGCTACCCGATTTCCGAAATCGTCTTCGACGGGCCGGCTGTCTTGGGCGCGTCAAATTTCCTCGACTTGACGGCGGCGAACATGTCGCGGCGCAAAATTACTCTCGGCGTTATCGAACACTTCACGCAACTGCAATTCTATCCGCAAATGGGCATGTACTACCTCGCGCAGAAAATCGGCGAAGATCACGTCGCGCGCCTCTACGCCATTCCGAAGGACGAACAGCCCAAGCTCGCAATGTCCACGGCGATTAATCGTTGGTCGACGACGGACAGGGAACGCAATATCCGTATCAACCTCCTGCGCATTTACGACAAGCCCGAACCCGAAACGACTTTGCTCGAAACGAACATGAAATATTTCCGCGAAGTCCGCGCAGGTCTCGAACGCGACGGCTTTACCTTCGGCAAGGCGGGCACGTTTGAAAATTATTATCCGAACGTCATTTTGCGTGCGCTTGTGATTGTCGGCACGGCGGCGGCGGGCGTGCTTTACCTGTCGCTTGTCTCGCGGCGGCTCAATCGCAATCGGCGGCTCCAACTGCAACTGTTCGCGATAATTGCAATCTGCGCGGCGATACCTGTTTTGATGGGGGCGGGCGGCAAAGTCCGATTGTTGGCGGCGTTGGCAAGCGCGAACTTGTTCCCCGCGTTGGCGATAATCTGGCAGCTGGACTTGTTGCGCGTGATTCAATACAAGATTCGCATACAGAATCGGGCGGCGCGTCTGAAAGAAAATTTGTCGACGGCGCAACTGGTCTGGACTTCGGGCTTTGCGTTGCTCGTGACGGGCGTGCTGTCAATGACGGGCGCGGCTTACCTGTCGGGCGCGTTGTCGGACGTGTCGTACTTCCTGGAGTTTGAAATCTTTCGCGGCATAAAACTTACGTTCGTCCTGCCGCTGATTTTGGTGGCGGTCGCGTTCCTGCAACGCTTCAACGTCGTGGACGAATTGCGCAAGAACGTCCCCGCCACGCAACAGATAAAAGAACTCCTCGACAAGTCGGTCAGCGTGAAAATGTTTTTGGCGTTGATGGTCGTTGCGGGCGCGTTCGTCGTCTTGATAGCGCGGAGCGGACACACGTCGGGGATGCCGGTTTCGGGCGCGGAGATAAAAATTCGCGCCATGCTTGAGCAAATGTTTTACGCTCGCCCTCGCTCGAAGGAAATCTTCTTCGGGCACCCGGCGTTCATGTTGGCGTTCGCCGCCTTCCTGAAAAAGTTCCCGAAAATGATTTGCTTCGTGCTGGTTATGGCGGGCACAATCGGTCAAAGCTCGATGGTTGAGACGTTTGCGCACATGCGCACGCCGATTTTGATGTCGTTCATTCGCGGGCTCGACGGTCTGATTCCCGGCGCGATAATCGGCGCGGTGCTGATAATATTCCTGCAGTTCTTTGTCAAGCGACTAAAACACTAATCCCTTGTCCCTTGTCCCTCAAAAAGGAGTGATTCGATGATTCACGTTTGCTTCGGTCTTTACGACAAGACGGGGCGTTATTCCAAATTCACGGGCACGACGATGCTTTCGATTTTTGAACACACGAACTCGGAAGTCACGGTGCACATCCTCCACGACAATACGCTGTCGAACGAAAACCGCGACAAGTTCATTTACATTGCGGGTCGCTACGGTCAGCACGTGAAATTTTATAACGTCGAACAGCTCTGCGCGGAAAAAATCGCGGAGCTCAGGACGACCTTTCTGGGCTTGATTGAAATTCGATACAGCATTGCAATGTTTTATCGATTTTTTATCCCGCAGCTATTTCCGGCGGACGTTGAGAAAGTCATTTACCTCGACTCGGATATTATCGTCAACCTCGACATAAAAGAGCTGTGGCAAATTGAACTCGGCGACAAACCTCTTGCCGCCGCCAATGAAACGGCTGTTGACCCCGTGCGCTTGAAATTCAGCTTGCAAATAAAATATTTAATCGTTCAAAAGCTTGTGGCTTACGACGATTATTTTAATTCGGGCGTCTTGCTGATGAATTTGAACGTCATGCGCCACGAGGAAGAAAATATTCGGCGCGGTCTGAAATTTTTAAGCGAGCACCCGCAAATGGCTTGGCCCGATCAAGACGTACTGAACTATTTGTACGCGGGCAACTACGTCAAGCTGTCGGAGAAATTTGACGTGTTCGTCGACGTGGAGCGCACGCGGGCAAAGGACGTCAAGCCGCGCAAGGCGATTTACCATTACGCGGTTGAGGCTTTGACTTTGGACATGAACGACGACTTGAATCGGCTGTGGATGGCGCATTTCATGAAGACGCCGTGGTTCGACGAATATTTGCTCGGCAGACTGTACGCGGGCTTCCGTCAAGTGCACGTCGGGCTGAAGAACTCGCTGATAAATCTTTCGGCGGCAATGGTCGGCAAGCGTCGCGAATTTTTCGCCGCGCCCAAGGACGTTGACGCGTTCAAAAAAATTTTCTCGATACGCAACGACGAAAAGATAATCACGGCGGACAATAACGACTCGCTGAACAAATTGCTCGACGCCATGAAACGTGCTCGCGGCAAGAAATTATTTTTCATCATGTTGCCGCGCTTCCCGTTCAAAGCACTGACGGACGCGGGTTTTGCGCCGGGCAAAGATTTCGTCAACGGTATGGAATTTCTGTCGGAGGTGCAGGGCGTGCCGCTCGATTCCCATGCGCTTATCAAAGCAATGTAAGGAGTGATTTAATGATTCACGTTTGCTATTGTCTCTACGACAAGACGGGGCGTTACTCCAAATTCACGGGCACGGCAATGTTGTCAATGTTTGAAAACCATAACCCCCCCCCCCCACGCCATCAATCACGGTGCACATCCTTCACGACAACACGTTGACGACCGAAAACTGCGATAAGTTTTCCTACGTGGCGGGGCGTTACGGTCAGCTCGTCAAGTTCTACAATGTCGAACAACTCTTTGCGGACAAAATCGAATACATAAAAAAAATGTTCCCGCAGGCGTCCGAAACGCGCTTCTCTATCGGAATGTTTTATCGTTTTTTTATTCCGTACCTCCTTGCGGCTGACATCGACAAAGCCATTTATCTCGACTCTGATACAATCGTCAATCTTGACATAAAAGAGCTCTGGCAGGTTGAACTCGGCGACAAACCGCTTGCTGCGGCTGACGAAGTTAGAGCAGATCCCTTCGATCATCCGAGTAACGCCGCATCAAATTACTTGGTAACCAATGGATTCGTCGATTATAACGATTATTTCAATTCCGGCGTGTTGTTGATAAATATAAAAATTTTGCGTAAAGAAAATGAACACCTGATGGACGGCGTGAAATTTGTCGGTGAGCATCCGCAACTTATATATCTTGACCAAGAAGTCCTCAATTACCTTTTCTCGAAAAATTATCTTAAACTGGACGAGAAATTTAATGCTTTTGTTCGCAAAGCTCGCCGCCTCAATGAAAATCTCTGTTATCGACGAATTTATCATTTTACGGGTGCAGGCTTCGGAATGGACATGCGCGACCTGTTCAACCGCCTGTGGATGAAATATTTTGCTCAAACGCCGTGGTTCGACGAGGAGACAATCGGACGGCTCTACGCGAGCGTGCAACAGCTTCACGTCGGCTTTAAGCAGTCAATGGTAAATCTCACGGCTCTTATGAGCGGCAAGACGCGCGCTTTCTTCGTTGCGCCCGATAACATCGACGGGTTCAAAAATTTTTTCGCGGTACGCGCCGACGAAGAAATAATCACGGTGGACAGTCAAGAATCGCTGAACAAATTGCTTGACGCCATGAAACGCGCGCGCGGCAAGAAAGTTTTCTTCATCATGTTGCCGAACTTCCCGTTCCAAATTTTGACGCAAGCGGGTTTCACGCCGGGCAAAGATTTCGTCAACGGGCTGGAGTTCTTGTCGGAGGCGCAGGGCGTCCCGCTCAACTCCTACCCGCTGATTCAGGCAATGTAAAAAAATTTTTCCCCGCCAATCGACGGGGATTTTTTTCAGTCAAACTTCATGCCGAAAGTAAATTTTTTTCTGAAATTTTCGGCAGGAAAAAGGCGCGGCGCGTAGAAATGCCAACCTAATGAAGTGACTCCGACGTTGCTTCGGAAGTTTGAGGCATTAGGAGCTTGTATTTCGTTCAGGGGGGATTATTCTATGAGAAAGACAGAGTGCTTGGCAATGATATTGGCCGGCGGGCAGGGCAGCCGCCTCAAGGCCTTGACGAAGACCGTTGCGAAGCCGGCAGTACCGTTCGGCGGAAAGTATCGCATCATCGACTTCCCGCTCTCCAATTGCGCAAATTCGGGCATAGAGAAAGTTGGCGTGCTCACTCAGTATAAGCCGCTCGAACTCCACAACTATTTGGGCAGCGGCAGCTCGTGGGATCTCGACCGCACGGGCGGCGGTGTTTTCATTCTTCCTCCTTACGCTCGCGAAAAGGGCGCGGATTGGTATCGCGGCACGGCGGACGCCATTTACCAGAACTTGAACTTCATCGACTTGGCAGACCCCGACTACGTGCTGATTCTCTCCGGCGACCATATCTACACCATGGATTATTCGTGGATGCTCAAGGCTCACAAGGACAACAACGCGGACATCACTATCGGCGTCTTTGAAGTGCCGTGGGAAGAGGCTCCGCGCTTCGGCATCATGGTCACCGACAAAGAAACCGGCCGCATTACCGAGTTCCAGGAAAAACCGAAAGAACCTAAATCCAACCTCGCGTCCATGGGCATTTACATTTTCTCGAAGCCCTTCCTTAAAAAGTATCTCGAAGAAGACGGCGTGAAAGAAGATTCGACGCATGACTTCGGCAACGACTTGATTCCGAAAATGTTGGCGGACGGCGCGCGCATGTTCTCCTACGCGTTCGACGGCTACTGGAAAGATGTCGGCACGATTGAAAGTCTCTGGCAGGCGAATATGGATTTGCTCCAAGACCAGCCGCCCTTCGACCTCAAAGGCGACCAGAAAGTCTATTCGTCCAACCCGTCGCTCCCGCCGCAATTCGTCGGCCCCTATGCTTCCGTCAAGCAGTCCATGATTAACGAAGGCGCAAAAATCGAAGGCGACGTCGACAAGTCCGTTATCTTCCAGGGCGTGCGTGTCGGCAAAGGCGCGAAGGTCACCAATTCGGTTATCCTGCCGTCGGCGGTTATCGAAGACGGTGCAGTCGTCAATTACGCGATTATCGCTCAGGACGCCGTCATTAAATCGGGCGCACGAGTCGAAGGCAAAGAGGGCGAAATTTTCGTCGTTCCCGAAGGCTCCGTCGTCGAAGCGTGATTTTGAATTCGTCTGCACTTCAGGAGGTGCTTTGAATTGAAACAAGTAGTGGGGATAATAAATCTTCAGGAAGGCAACAGCCTGATTAGAGAATTGGCGGCGACGCGTGCGGTTGAAGCTCTGCCGTTCGCGGGACGTTATCGCCTCGTCGACTTCGCGATTTCCAACATGGTCAACTCCGGCATCAGCACGGTCGGGCTTTTGCTCCCCGATTTCTCGCGCGCAGTGCTCGACCACATCCGCTCCGGTAAAGATTGGGATTTGGCTCGCCGCCGCGACGGCTTGACTTACCTGCCCGCAGCTCTGCCCGATAACGATTCGCGCAAAGGCGACCTCAAAGACATTTACGCAAACCTCGACTTCGCCGAACTCAGCGGCAAACAATACGTCCTGTTGACGAACGCAAGCTACATTTACAACATCGACTTCCAAGAAGTCGTTGAATTCCACAAGAAGAGCGCGGCGGACATCACCATGGTTTACACGAAGGCGCAAATCGACCGCGAAGGCAAAAGCGTCGTCATTCAAACCAGCACCAACGGCATCGTCACCGACCTCGCCGAAGTGCCCGCGATTAAAGCCGGTCAAAAAGACGTCATGGGCGCGTACCTCATGCCCGTCCCGACCTTCGCTTACATCGTCAAATCGTCTTACGAACGCGGCGGTCAAGACTTCCTGCTCGACGCTTTGATTCGTCACGCCGAAGAATTCAAAATCAGCGCGTACAAACACGAAGGCTACGTCGCGCACATCAATTCCACAATGGAATACTACGCAGCGAACCGCGACTGCCTCAAGCCCGAAATTTGGGAAGAACTCTTCATGAACAACGAACGCCCGATCTTCACGAAGGTCAAGGACGAAGTTCCCGTTCAGTACAAAGAGACCGCCGACGTCAAGAATTCGCTTATCGCCAACGGTTGCGAAATTCGCGGCACGGTTGAAAACAGCGTCATCTTCCGCGGCGTCAAAATCGGCAAGGGCGCGGTCGTTAAAGACTCCATCCTCATGCAACGTTGCGACGTGCAAGAGGGCGCGCGCGTCGAAAACGTCATCTGTGACAAAGAAGTCATCATCACCAAGAATCGCTGGCTCAAAGGCGCGGAGAACTATCCTTATATAGTTAAAAAGAAAGCACGCATCTAATCGTCGAACATTAACATATTGACAGACAACGGCGGATTTTTACCTGCGGGAACTCGCCCCTGCGTAAAGATTCGCCGTTTCTGCGATTGTGCTTGGTCAAGCAATGTTGCCAACTATTTTCCCGTTTGATAAAATTACATTCGCAAAACGAAACTCTTAACCATCAAAAATAACGCTTTCAAAGGAGGAATTCGCTTGGCAAAAGATACGAACGACAGAAAAACTGCTCACAGCAAGGAGTACGAGAAGCTCAAAGAGTCGCTCAAGAACCGCTTTATCAGCTCGGCGCACATCATGTTCGGGCGCGACGTTCACGAACTGCCAATGAACGAAATCTACAAGACGGTCGCGGCAGTCGCCAAACAGGTCATCTCCGAAAACTGGATTAAGACCAACCGCGCCTACATGGACAGGCAGGAAAAGCAGGTTTACTACTTCTCGATCGAATTCTTGATGGGTCGTTTGCTCAAAGCGAACCTCATCAACCTCGGTATCGACGAGGCCTTCCGTGAAGTGCTCGAAGACCTCGACCTTAACCTCGACGACATCTATGAAGAAGAACCCGACGCGGGGCTCGGCAACGGCGGCTTGGGTCGCTTGGCTGCGTGCTTTATCGATTCGCTCGCCGCGCACCGCCTGCCCGGTCACGGCTGCAGTATCCGCTATCAATACGGGCTCTTCGAACAGAAAATCATTCAGGGGCAGCAAGTCGAAATCCCCGACAACTGGCTCCGCGACGGCTTTGCTTGGGAATATCGCAAGCCCGACAAGTCAATCAACGTCAAATTCAACGGCAACGCCTACATGAAGGAACAGCCCGACGGCTCACTCAAACTCGTGCACGAAAACGCAATGACGGTTATGGCTGTCCCCTACGACGTGCCGATTGTCGGTTACCACAACAAGACCGTCAACACGCTGCGCCTGTGGAACGCCGAAGTTAATCGCGACTTTTCCGATTACGGCATGTTGACGCATGAACAAATGCGCGCAAAGAACGAGTACCGTCAATTCGTCGAAAGCATCACCGAATACCTTTACCCCGACGACAGCTCCAACGAAGGCAAGCGAATGCGTCTGATTCAAGAGTACTTTTTGGTCTCGGCAGGCACGCAAAGCATTATCCGTCACTTCGTGCGCTCCGGCGGCAACATTCGCGAACTCGACAAGAAAATCGCCATCCACATTAACGACACGCACCCCGCGCTTTGCGTCGCCGAACTCATGCGCATTTTGATTGACGATTACGAACTTGAGTGGAACGAAGCCTGGACGATTACTCGCGGCGTCGTCGCTTATACCAACCATACGATTATGCCCGAAGCGTTGGAAAAGTGGCCTGTCGATATGTTCAAGACGCTCCTGCCGCGCATTTACATGGTCATCGACGAAGTTAATCGCCGTCACCTCGAATACGTCCGGGCGCGCTACCCGAACAACGTCGACAAGCTCCGCGCAATGTCGATTATCGAAAGCGGCGAAGTCCATATGGCTCGCTTGGCAGTCGTCGGCTCGCACTCGGTCAACGGCGTCGCACGCATTCACAGCGACATACTCAAATCGACGACGCTCCACGACTTTTACGAATACTGGCCGCGCATGTTCAACAACAAGACCAACGGCATAACGCACCGCCGCTGGCTCATGGGCAACAACCCCGAACTCGCCGACCTAATCGACAGGACGATTCGCAGCCGCGTCTGGCACCGTCACCCCGAACAGCTCGACTTGTTCAACGAATCCGTCGACGACCGCAAAGTCTTGAAGGAACTCGACGAAATCAAGCTGATTCGCAAGACCGACCTCGCCGACTTCATCAAGAAACATCAAGGCATCGAACTCGACCCGAACACGATTTTCGACATTCAAGTCAAGCGCATTCACTCCTATAAGCGTCAGCTCATGAACGCGCTCCACATCATTTGGCAATACGAAAAGCTCAAGACCGACCCAAGTTACAAGCCGCTCCCCACGACGTATCTTTTCGGCGGCAAAGCGGCGGCGGGCTACTACATTGCCAAGGAAACGATTCGCCTGATAAACGCAATCGCCGACAAGGTTAATAACGACAAGTCAATCGACAACCGCTTGAAAGTCGTCTTCATCGAAAACTTTGGCGTGTCAATCGGCGAAATCGTCTATCCTGCGGCGGACGTCAGCGAACAAATTTCCACGGCGTCGAAGGAAGCGTCGGGCACGGGCAATATGAAATTCATGATGAACGGCGCGATAACGCTCGGCACGCTCGACGGCGCGAACGTCGAAATCCGCGAGGCCGTCGGCGACGACAATATCGTTATCTTCGGGCTCAAGGCGGGCGAAGTTTTGGCTTATTACGAAAACGGCACCTACTCCGCGTGGAATGAATACACCGGCAACCCCAACGCGCGGCTCGTCGTCGACAAGCTCACCGACGGCACTTTCGGCAACTTCCATTCGATTCGCGACTATCTGATTCAGGGCAACGACGAATTCTTTATCCTCAAGGACTTCAACGCCTATATCGACGCGCACAGCGAAATTTATGCGCGCTACGCCGACCGCCCGGGTTGGCTCCGCTCGGCGGCAATGAATATCGCAAACTCCGGCAGATTCTCTTCCGACAGGACGATTGACGAATACGCGGCGGAAATCTGGAACATCAAGCCCTGCAAGATTCAATAAGGGACAAGGGATAAGGGACAAGGGACTAGGGGGGATAAGCTGTGAACACTTCCAATCTCAACGATTACAACCTGTACCTGTTCCACCAAGGCACCAACTGTCGTGCTTACGAAATGCTCGGCGCGCACTTCACCGAACGCGACGGCAAACAGGGCGTCCGATTCGCGGTGTGGGCTCCGCACGCCAAATCCGTCAGCGTCGTCGGCGACTTCAACAACTGGGACAACCGCGTCAATCGCATGATTCGCTTGGAAGACGGCGAGACGTGGGAAACGTTCATCACCGGGCTCAAGCAGGGCGACAATTACAAATACGCCATCCTGCCGCAACACGGCAAGGCGCACATCATGAAAGCCGACCCTTACGGCTTTTACGCGGAGAGGCGTCCGCACACGGCGTCGCGGCTTTACGACCTTGAAGGCTACGATTGGCAGGACGGCGACTGGCTTGAACTCAAAAAGCGGCAAACGTCCTATACGCGCCCGATGTTGATTTACGAAGTGCACGCGGGCTCTTGGCAGCGCAACGGCAAAAAATATCTCACCTACCGCGAACTTGCCGACAAGCTGATTAAATACGTCAAGGACATGGGCTACACGCATATCGAGTTCATGCCGCTGACCGAACACCCGCTTGACAATTCGTGGGGCTATCAGACGACGGGCTACTACGCCGTCACGAGCCGCTACGGCGAGCCGAACGACTTCCGTTACTTCGTCGAGACCGCGCACCAAAACGGTATCGGCGTCATAATGGATTGGGTGCCGGGGCATTTCTGCAAAGACACGCACGGCTTGCGCGAATTCGACGGCGTAAACCTGTACGAGTCCGACAACACGCAACGATCCGAAAATCGCGGCTGGGGTACGATTAATTTTGACTACGGTCGCACGGAGGTTCACAGCTTCCTTATCTCCAACGCGCTGTTCTGGTTCGAGGAGTTCCACATTGACGGCTTAAGGATTGACGGCGTGGCAAATATGTTGTATCTTAATTTCGGTCGCGAGGAGGGCGAGTGGACTCCAAATCGCTACGGCGACACCGGCAACCTTGAGGCGGTTGACTTCCTTAAAAAACTCAACGAAACCGTGTTCAAGTACCACCCGCAAGCCTTGATGATGGCTGAAGAATCCACGTCGTGGCCACTTATCTCCAAGCCCGTCTACATGGGCGGCATGGGTTTCAACTACAAGTGGAATATGGGCTGGATGAACGACATGCTTGACTACGTGAGCCTTGACCCGATTTATCGCAAGTGGAATCACGACAAGGTTACCTTCTCGTTCATGTACGCCTTCGCGGAGAATTTTATCTTGCCGCTTTCGCACGACGAAGTTGTTCACGGCAAACGCTCCTTGATTGAAAAAATGCCCGGCGATTATTGGCAAAAGTTCGCGGGCTTGCGCTGTTTCTTCGGCTACTGGATGGCGCACCCCGGCAAGAAACTTTTGTTCATGGGCGGCGAGTTCGCGCAGTTCGTCGAGTGGAACGAGAACGACAGCCTTGATTGGCACCTCGTCGAGCAATACGAAAAGCATCAACAGATGCAAGCCTATTCGCGGGCGTTAAACAAATTCTATCTTGAAAACAAATCGCTCTGGCAAGTGGATTTCGATTGGAACGGCTTCCAGTGGATTGACTGCAACGACAACGACAACAGCGTCATTTCGTTCATACGCAAGGCGGAACACAGCAGCGACTACTTGATAGCGGTCTGCAACTTCACGCCGAACGTCCGCGAAGGCTACCGAATCGGCGTGCCCGACCCCGGTGCCTATGTCGAAGTTTTCAACTCGGACGCGGCGGAATTCGGCGGCAACGGCGTCACGAACGCGGGCAGCTTGATTACTGAAGAATTTCCTTGGCACAACCGCAGTCACTCAATCACGTTGACTGTCCCGCCGCTGGCGACGATTTTCCTTAAACACGACGTGATTATAGCCAAAAGCTTATAACGAAAAACTTTTCCCCAACAATAACAGATCACACAGGAGGGATTTTTTGACATGAAAGTTCTTTATGTAGCGTCGGAAGCAGTGCCGTTCGTGAAAACCGGCGGCTTGGCAGATGTGGCAGGTTCGCTCCCGAAGGCTCTCAAGGAGCAGGGCGTTGACGTGCGCGTTATCCTCCCGAAGTTCAGCAAAATTGGCGAGAAATACCGCGAAGGCATGGAGCACGTTTACGACGGGACAGTCCCCGTGTCGTGGCGCACCAAATACGTCGGCATCGACAAATACGACCTCGACGGCGTGACCTACTATTTCGTCGACAATGAAGAATATTTCGCTCGCGAAGGGCTTTACGGCTACGACGACGACGCCGAACGTTATTCGTTCTTCTGCCGCGCCATCCTCAACTGCCTGCCCGCACTTGACTTCTTCCCCGATGTCATTAACGCCAACGACTGGCATTCCGGTCTGGTTCCCGTCCTGTTGAAACTCGAACACCAGGGCGACGAGCGTTACGAAAACATCAAAACCTTGTACACGATTCACAACCTCAAATATCAGGGCGTCTTCACCAAAGACATCATGGGCGACGTCCTCGGTCTCGACTGGAAATACTTCAACAACGGCGACCTGGAATTCTACGACGCGGTCAACTTCATGAAGGGCGGCATTATCTACGCCGATTACGTCTCGACCGTCAGCAAAACTTACGCGCAGGAAATTCAATACGAATACTTCGGCGAACACCTCGACGGGCTCCTTCGCAGCCGCAAAGACGACCTCTACGGCATTGTCAACGGCATTGACTACACCGTCTTCAACCCCGCGACCGATAAAAATCTGTTCGTCAACTACGACAACTCCGACGCCTATTCTGCCTTCGACAAGAAGTGCGAAAACAAAATCAAGCTCCAAGAGTTGCTCGGCTTGCCGCAGGGCAGAAAGATTCCGATTGTCTCAATGGTCACGCGTCTCGTCGCGGCGAAGGGTCTCGACCTCGTCGTCCGCATGATGGACGAACTCCTTCAGCACGAAGATTTCCAATTCGTCCTGCTCGGCACCGGCGACAAAGTTTACGAAGACTGGTTCAAAGGTTTGGCGTGGCGTTATCCGCAAAAAGTTTCGTCGAACATTTATTTCTCGAACGAACTGGCGCAGAGAATTTACGCGTCGTCCGATATCTTCCTTATGCCGTCGAATTACGAACCGTGCGGCATCGGTCAGCTTATCGCCATGCGTTACGGCGCAGCTCCCGTCGTTCGCGAAACGGGCGGCTTGAAAGACACTGTTCAGCAATACGACAAGTACACCAAGCAAGGCAACGGCTTCGTCTTCTCGAACTACAACGCGCACGAAATGATGTACGCTCTCAAGCGCGCCCTGTCGACTTACGCGCAGTTTGAAGTTTGGCTCCAGATTTCTTCCAACGCCATGAACAGCGACTACAGCTGGAAGAATTCCGCGCACGAGTACATTGAACTCTACAAGAAACTCATAAACAAGTAAGCTTAACGATTGAATACGCAAATCCGGCGGGATCAACCTCGTCGGATTTTTTGTCGCTTAAAAGCGACGGAACAGCAGTCGCGTCCAACCGTTCCTAACCGTAATCAATCACCGCGTCTTTTGAAGCGGACGGATTTTTTTATTGACATATCGGCGAAAATTAGTAAACTGTAGAAAGTACTCTTGGCGTTTCCGCGGAGGAGGGGAATTTTTAAACGACATGGCCGGAAAAGGATTGAACAGCAGAAATCGAACGGTCGGACGCCCGTGCGCCGGCTGCGGAAAAATAATTGAAACCGGGCTCTATTGTTCGCTCTGTCTTGAAAAATTTCGCGAACGTGCCAAAGTGCAAGGCAGACGCATTGAGGCGATGAAGCGCAACGATTTGAAGAAAATCGCCGGGGAACGGCACGAAACCACAATCATGATTATCAACAGCGACGAACGCAACCTCAACATAACGAAAATCGTTTTGGAACGCGGATTGCCCGACTGCAAAATCCTGGCGATAAACAATCTCCTCAACGCGATTAACACACTCATAAGCCACGATATAAATCTTGTTATCTTGGACGCGGACTTTAACGGCGTCGATATGTTAAGTCGCATCCGTTCCGAGGAGAAATTTCAATCTTTGCCCGTGATGATGATGTCCGGCTCGACGCAACGGGAACTTGTCGCAAGCGTCTTTTCACTTGGCGTGCAGGATTACGTTACAAAGCCCTGTTCGCCGCAAGACCTCGTCGAAAGAATCAACAAAGTGCTCAACGCCAAAGATAATGACGAATTCTTTGACGACACGCGCTCAAAGACGGCGTTCCGCATTGTCCTTATCGAAGACGACATTTTTGACTTGCGGCAGGAACGCGACACAATTCAACACCGTTTCCCGTGCGAATTGACGACTGCTCAAAGCGCAGCGGAGGGTATGCGTCACCTGGAAAGTCACGGCGCAGATTTGGTGTTGGTCAGCTTGGATATGCCCTTCGTCAACGGGCTCAAGTTCTTGGAGCTTTTAACCGCCAACAACAAGCTGAAAAATATTCCCGTGATAATCATGACGGACACACGCGACTTTGCCATCCTAAGCGAGATCAAACGTTCGGCGGCGGCGGGTTACATCAGGAAGCCGAATTTTTCCGAAGACGACTTGGCGATTATCGAATCGAAACTTCTGCGCCGCTGACGACCTAAAACGACGACTATCTTAAAGTGGCTCGACCGGAGGCCACTTTTATCTTTGTTATGACGATTCATTTGCGAAGGTGATTTTTTTTGGCTGTCGACAAAAATCTTTTCCTGCACGACCTGGCTGTCGTCGCTATCATGAAAAACGAAGGTCCTTACATCAAGGAGTGGCTTGATTATCATTTGCTGGCGGGCGTCGACCATTTTTATCTTTAAGACAACGAAAGCCCCGACAATCAGGCGGAAATCGCAAAGCCCTACGTTGCGGCGGGTCTCGCCGATTATATCTCCGCGCCCGGCAAGTTCATGCAAATTCAGACTTACAATGACGCTGTCAAGAGTTTCAAGTTTCAAAGCCGCTACATTGCGTTCATTGACGGCGACGAGTTCATCTTCCCAAAATCAGCCGGGGGGGGGGGTTATTGCAACAGTTGTCGACGAAGTTTTATCGCCCAACCCGAACGCGGCGGGCTTGGCAATTCATTGGCAAAACTTCGGCTCCAACGGTCAAGAGAAAGCTGATTACTCTCGCGGCGTCCTTGAACGATTCACGCGGCGTGCTCCGAAAGATTATACACCCGATAAAGGCGAAACAAATGCTCTCATTAAAACGATCGCCAATCCGCGAAAGATAAATTTTTTAAGCAGTCCTCACTTTCCCTATTACTTTGCAGATGTTTACTCCATAAATGAAATCGCCATTCCCGTATCGGGCGGCTATGGTAAGCCTGTGACTGCCGAAAAAATTGTTGTCAACCATTATCTGTGTAAATCAATCGAAGAATATATGCAAAAGACTTCTCGCGGACCTGCTGACGGCAATATGCAAGTCTATTCAATGCGTAAAGCTTATTTGGAATTTAATGACCGCAACGACGAATTCGACGACGGGATTTTACGCTACCGCGCGGAGCGAGCAAAAACTTTCCAACCGCCCGACAAGTCTCGCGCCGACGAACGATTATTCACCGCGCTGGCAACAAACCTGTCGCCGACGCTGGTGCCGACAACCCCGCCGCAATTCTACGCGGGCAAAATGGAAACGTTCCTTACGTGTCGCGCAGTCGCCGCATATCTCAAGACACGGCTGACCGACGACGCACCCGCAAAATTTTTCGAGGAGGCGTCACTTGTCGCGATTCTCCGCACCATTGCAAGCGGCGGCATGAGCTTGGCGGACGCACGACTTTTGATTCGCGAACTGCCCGATCTGTTGCCGTTGCCCTATCCCGTCGTCAACGACCTGCGCGGCGCGTGCCTGCAAATTATCCCGCAAATGATGAACGTCATGCGCGTGAACTGGATGTGGAAAGATTTCACCGACTTGGATTATCTGCAACGGCTCCTGAAGACTTGGAAATAAATTTTTAGGGAAGTGGTCACTTGCTGCTTGTTATCGACATTGGAAACAGCAATATCGTCATGGGCACCTACAGCGGAAAAAATCTTATGAAACATTGGCGCATATCGACCGACAGGCAAAAGACCGGCGACGAATACGGCATGTTGATTAACGACCTGTTCCGCTATCAGGGCGTGAAAATCTCCGACGTGAAGGACATAATCATTTCCTCCGTCGTGCCGCCGCTGATTGTGCCGATAACCAAAATGTGTGAGCGTTACTTCAAAGTCAAGCCGCTGGTTGTCGGCCCCGGAATCAAGACGGGTATCAAGATAAATTACGAGAACCCGCGAACAATCGGCGCGGACAGAATCGTCAACGCCGTGGGTGCCTTTGAACTTTACGGCGGCCCGCTGATTGTGATTGACATCGGGACGGCGACGACTTTCGACGTGGTGTCGGATACGGGCGACTTCCTCGGCGGCGTCATTGCGCCCGGTATCGTCGCAAGTGCCGAATCGCTTTTCAGCTCGACCGCCAAGTTGCCGCGCATTGAACTTATTCCGCCCAAAAGCGTAATCGGGCACAACACGACGACTTGTATGCAGGCGGGCATTATCTACGGCTACGTCGGGCAGATTGACGCGATTGTCGAAAAGATTCGCTCCGAAATGGGCGCGGACTGGCACGCCAAGGTTATCGCGACGGGTGGTCTCGCCAAGATGATTCAGCGCGAATCGAAGACAATCGACCGAATCGACCACTTCTTGACGCTCAGCGGCTTGCGCGTCCTGCACGACAGAAATTCGCAATGACGGTCGCTGAAATTTTCAAGACGCCGATTTTCCTCGCGCCGATGGCGGGCGTCACGGATACGGCGTTCAGAATTCTCGTGCGCGAACTTATCGGCGACGACTTCGCCCGAAAAAACTTGCTGATGTTTTCGGAAATGGTAAGCGCGGCGGGCGTGCAATACCGCAACGAAAAAACTTTGGCAATGCTTGAGACCGTCGCGGCTGAACGACCGACGGCGATTCAAATTTTCGGCTCAGACCCGACAATCTGCGCGGCTGCGGCGGCTTACGTCGAACAACTCGGCTCGGCTGCCGTCATTGATTTTAATGCGGGCTGTCCCGCGCCCAAAATCGTCAAGAACGGCGACGGCTCCGCGCTCATGAAAAATCCCGCGTTGCTCGAAAAAATTCTGTCCGCCGTCAAAAAGTCCGTCAGCTTGCCCGTCAGCGTAAAGATTCGGCTCGGCGTCGACGCGGCTCATATCAACGCCGTGGAAGTCGCGCGGCGGGCGGAAAGCGCGGGCGTCGATTTCATGACCGTGCACGGCAGGACGCGCGAACAATTTTATTCGGGTTCGGCCGATTGGGACGCGATTGCCGCAATCAAAGCCGCCGTCACGATTCCCGTCATTGCCAACGGCGACGTGCGTGACTTCGACAGTCTCGATAAAATTTTTTCTGTGACGCAAGCCGACGGTGTTATGATCGGTCGTGCCGCGCAGGGCAATCCGTGGATTATCAATCGCCTGCTGAAATATTTTTTGACGGGCGAAAAACTTCCGCCGCCCGCCGTCGACGAACGCGCCAACGTCATGCGCCGCCACCTGTCGAAGATTATTCATTACAAGGGCGAACGCGTCGGCGTCCGTGAAATGCGTTCTCACGCTGCCTGGTACACCAAAGGCTTGCCCGGCGGCGCGGAACTTCGCAACGCCTTCAACCGCGCGGAGACCGTCGACGACTTCACGGAGGTGATTAACCTTATTGACCGACGATAAAACACTTGCCGCGCAGGTTTCCGAATTGCGGGACAAATTGCGCGCGTGGAAACAAATCAAACTCGAAAAGGAGAAACGCAAAATGTCTGACGACAAAGACACCAAAGACAAAAAATTTTCCGTCTGGAGCGAATACACCGACGACGACAAGGCTGCCATGGAACAGCTGGCGGCGGGTTACATCGACTTCATCAGCCGCTGCAAGACCGAACGCGAATCCGTCGTTGAGGCGGTAAAGCGCGCGGAGGCTGTCGGCTACAAAAATCTCGACGACGTGATTAAGTCCGGCGGCAAGCTCGCGGCGGGCGACAAAGTTTACAGCGTCTGCATGAAGAAAACCGTCGCGCTGTTCCAAATCGGCACGGAGCCGCTCGAAAACGGCTTGAAAATTCTCGGCGCGCACATCGACACTTGCCGCCTCGACCTCAAGCAGAATCCGCTTTACGAAGACAGCGGGCTTGCCTACCTCGACACGCATTATTACGGCGGCATCAAAAAATATCAGTGGGTTACCTTGCCGCTCGCCATGCACGGCGTCGTTGTCAAAAAGGACGGGCGCGTTATCGAAATCGTCATCGGCGAAGACGCAGGCGACCCCGTGTTTTGCGTGACGGATTTGCTGATTCACTTGTCGCAGGAACAGCTTAAAAAGACCGCCGATAAAGTTATCGAAGGCGAAAAGCTCGACATCCTCGTCGGCAATTACCCGCTCAAAGAAAACGACAAAGAGTCCGTCAAGCGCGGCGTCCTCAAGCTCCTCAAGGACAAATACGACATCGACGAAGAAGACTTCATTTCGGCTGAACTCGCGCTGGTGCCGGCGGGCAAGGCTCGCGAACTCGGCTTTGACCGCTCAATGGTGCTCGGCTACGGGCAAGACGACCGCGTTTGCTCCTACACGTCGCTCGTCGCCATGCTGGAGGCGGCGAATCAAACTTTCGGGAAAACCGCGTGCTGTCTGCTCGTCGACAAGGAGGAAATCGGCAGCTACGGCGCGACCGGCATGAAGTCCCGCTTTTTCGCGAACACGCTCGCCGAACTCTTGAACGCCTGCGGACAGTACAGCGAACTCGCCCTGCGCCGCGCGTTAAGAAATTCGTTCATGTTAAGCTCGGACGTGTCCAGTGCCTTCGACGCGCTGTATGCTTCCGCCTTTGAAAAACGCAACGTCGCCTACCTCGGCAAGGGCATGGTGTTCAACAAGTTCACTGGTTCGCGCGGCAAGTCGGGTTCCAGCGACGCCAACGCCGAATACGTCGGCAAACTGCGCGGCATTCTCGACAAGCACAACGTCAAATATCAATTCAGCGAACTGGGCAAGGTTGACCTCGGCGGCGGCGGCACGATCGCCTACATGATGGCTGAATACGGCATGGAAGTCATCGACAGCGGCGTCGCGGTGTTGAGTATGCACGCGCCGTGGGAGGCAACGTCCAAAATCGACATTTACGAAACGAAAAAAGGTTACGCGGCTTTTCTTGCCGAAATCTGAAAAATTTTTCGCGGGAGTCGTTCCGATTGCGGGGCGGCTCTTTTTTGTTGCAAAAATTTTTGCAAGGGTGTTGATAATTGTTTTCACGCGTGATAAACTTCGCGGCAAGCAAACGAAAATCTTTTTCAAGGAGCTGATGACATTGACGCTTAAAGATACAAAGCCCGGCATGGTCGTGCGAATCGATTCCGTCGGCGAATCCGAACTCAAACAGCGGCTCATGACCATGGGCTTAATTCCCGGCACGCGCGTGGAAATTTTGAACTCGGCACCGTTCGGCGACCCCATTGCCCTGCGCCTGCGTTCCTACAACCTCGCCATGCGACGCGACGACGCCGCGCAGATTGAAGTTTCCGAAGTCGGCTGAACAACAAGGAAGGTGATTAAATGTCAGCATTATCAGTAGCTTTGACCGGCAACCCCAATACCGGCAAATCGACAATCTTTAACGAACTCACGGGCGCGCGGCAGAAAATCGGCAACTGGCCGGGCGTCACCGTCGACAAGAAAGTCGGCGTCATCGAACACAACGGCAGAAAAATTTCCGTCATTGACTTGCCCGGCACTTATTCAATCAACGCCCGCTCGCAGGAAGAACAGGTCGTCAGCGATTATTTCAAGACCAACAAGCCCGATATCGTCGTCAACATTATCGACGCGTCGAATATCTCGCGCAACTTGTTCCTAACGGTTCAGCTCATGGAAAACGGCATTCCGCTTATCCTCAACCTGAACATGATGGACGAGGCCGAACGTCACGGCATTAAAATCGACATGAAGAAGCTCGAAGACGCCTTCGGCATGCCCGTGACAAACACCGTCGGGCGCAGCAACAAAAGCGTCCGCAAATTGCTTGACGTGTTCACCAACGCCGTCATGACGAACTACAAACCGAGCAAACTTATCAACGAACACATTGAGCGCGTCCGCAACCTGGAACGCAGCGGCTTGGCTCCCGCGAAGGTCGACGAAGAAATTATCGCGGCGCGTTACGACTTGATTGATAAGATTATGGCAAGCGCGGTGACGGTCAGCGCGGCGGGCAAGACGCTCACCGAAAAGCTTGACTCCTACCTTGCCAACGGCGTCACGTCGATAATCTTGATGATTGCAATATTCTATTTGATGTTCCAAATCTCGTTCAACTGGATAGGGCAACCGCTTGCGGACATTGTCGGCGAATTCTTCGACGAAACGCTTGTACCTTGGGCGGCGGAGTCAATGGAGGCGGCGGGCGTCGAAGGTTGGATGCAGTCGCTCGTTTCGGACGGCATTATCGCGGGCGTCGGCGCGGTTATCAACTTCGTGCCGCTGATTTTCACGCTGTTTATCATTTTGAGTTTCCTCGACGGCACGGGTTATATGGCTCGCGTCGCGTTCATTATGGATCCGATTATGCGCCGCGCAGGTTTGTCGGGCAAATCGATTATGCCGCTGATGATGGGCTTCGGTTGCGCCGTCCCCGCCATTATGGCGAATCGCGCACTCGACACGCACAAGGACAGGATGATTTCAATCTTCGTGACGCCGTTCATAACCTGCAACGCAAAAGTCCCGATTATCGCGCTGTTCGCGGCGATGTTCTTCCCCGACAACGTTGCCAACGTCGTCTTCGCAATGTATTTCCTCGGCATAATCACGGCGATTGTTATGGCGAAAGTTTTAAGCTCGACGATGTTCACCGAACGGCAATCGACCTTCCTGCTTGAACTGCCGCCGTATCGTCTGCCCGACATTAAAACCGTCCTGCTTGAGGCGTGGGACAAGGGCAAGGGCTACTTGATTAAAGCCGGCACGATTATTTTCGCGATGAGCGTTATAATTTGGTTCCTCAGCAATTTCAATTCCGACGGCATGACCGAAGACATGGACACCAGTTATCTTGCAAGTATCGGCTCGACGACGTCCGTGCTGTTCGCCCCGCAAGGCTTTGACACGTGGGAAGCGGGCGCGTCTGTCGTGACGGGCATCCTTGCGAAAGAAGCTGTCGTCTCGACGATGGGAATTCTTTACGGCGTGGACGAAGATTCTGTTGACACGGACGATGCGGAAGGCACTGCAGAAGTCTTAAATGCAACGTCAATGGGCAGCGCGTTCACTCCGCTGTCGGCGTTGGCGTTCATGGTGTTCAGCTTGCTGTATTCGCCGTGCATGACCGCGCTCGGCACCGTCAAGAAAGAGGCGCAAGGCTTCAAGTGGATGGCGTTCGTATTTTTCTACACGACGGCGGTCGCGTGGGTTGTGTCGCTTATCGTCTATCAGGGCGGCAGGCTCCTCGGCTTTGAATGACGGAGATGACTTCAAATGACGGCAACGATTATACTCGGCGCGGTAATCGCGGCGGCGTTCGTCTTCGGGCTCAGGACGGCTTATCGTGCGTTCTTCAAGGGCGAGGCGGCTTGTTGTTCGGAAGACGGCTGCGCGGGCTGCAAGGGCGGCTGTAACGCGCAAAAAATTTTGGACGACAGCTATCGTGCCCGTGTCGAGAAGATTGAAAAATTTCCGTTGCACCGAACGATTGACGTTGACGGCATGACGTGCGAGAAATGCATTTATCGTGTCGTGCGCGCGCTTGAAAAAGTTGACGGCGTGACGATTGCGGCGGCGAGTCTTGAAAAACAGTCCGCGCTTGTCGGCTTGAAGGCGGACGTTCCCGACGACGCGCTCCGCGAGGCGATTAACAAAGCGGGCTACACTGCGGGTGCAGTCACTGCTTAAAAATTTTTGCAAACAAAAAGCGGCAGGTTCAATCGAGCCTGTCGCTGAATTTTTTTATGGAAAGGTATTAACCTTGAGGTTGTCCGCGATGTCCGCGTTGTCCGCGATGTTGTCCGGGGTGACCGTAGTGACTGGGTGGCGGCGGAGGAGGAGGCATAATTTTTTCCATGTCGACGCCGTAAGATTTCGCCACGTCGTCCCAAGTGTTGTTGATTTTGCGCTTGCCCAGGACGCTCTTTACGTCCTTGCCCGCCGCCTTCGCGATTCTTGCGGCAATGTCGATGTCGCGCAGATCGTAGCCGTCGTTGAGCAAATTGACCAACGTCTTGACATCAATGCCCGCGCGTCTGGCAAAAGCTTCAGCGCGTTCGGTCTTGAAGAATTCCCGAAACTGTTCGCCGGTTATGTTCAACTTTTTGGCGACTTGCGGCCAATCGACTTTCATTGCCAACACGTCCGAAAAATTTTTGCCGCTGAGTTTCGACAACATTGCCGCATTCCAAATGTCTTCGATACGTGTGCCGTTTTTCAGAGCTGTCTCGACCTGCGCGGCGTCGACGTCGTAACGTTCGGAAATGAATTTCGCCCAACCACTGTGCGCCGCCGCTTCGTCGTGCCAACCGTAGTCTTCGGGAATTTCGGTCGGTGCCGCCAATGCTTGCGCGCCCGTCAAAAGCAACGCGCCGCTCAAAAGACCCGTGAGAATTTTTTTCTTGAAGTTGTTCATGCCAATTCACCTCGTGTTAAGTATAAGTCAAATCGTCGCGTTTGTCTTTAGGCGGCGGTTAAAAATTTTCTTGCGGCAGGAATTTTATTAGGCGCGTGGAAGTTGACAGGAAAAAGTTTCAAGGAGTGAAAATTGATGACCAAAGAGCAGCTTGCGAAAATGATTGCCGACAAAATCGAAGCGGCGGCACAATCAAGCGAGCACCCGAAAAAATTTTTCATGACGGAAAACGGTCGCGGCGTTGTGGACGGCGGCGACCTTTATAACGCGGTGCTCAAGGATGTGTTGGGCGTCGTATCGGTTGCGCTTGCGGATATTTTCGTTGAATTGATGACGCCGGTGCCTGCGCCCGCACCCGCCAAGGCTCCCGAAAAACCCGCCGCCGCTCCCGCGAAGGCTTCGGAAAAACCTGCACGCGCCTCGGCTAAAAAATAATTACGCTTGAAAATTTTTGAGGCGATTCCGCTTGCACGGAGTCGCTTTCTTTTTGAAACTTACTATTGAGCTGTACGAAGGGGGATTGATAGCATGGCTCTGGTTGTGAAAAAATTCGGCGGCTCTTCGGTTGCGACGACGGAAAAAATTTTGGCGGTGGCACAACGAATCCTCGCCGAAAAAAAGCCCGACGACAAAATCGTCGTTGTGGTCTCGGCAATGGGCAAGACGACCGACGATTTGCTTGCGCTTGCCGGCGGCATAGACGCGCAACCCTACAAAGCAGATTACCTGCGCGAACTCGACATGCTGTTGACGACGGGCGAACAGGTTTCAATCGCGTTGTTGGCTATGGCGTTCAAAAAATTGGGTCAACCCGCGATTTCTTTGACGGGCGCACAAGTCGGCATGCGGACAAATTCCGTGCACACGAAAGGCAGAATCCTCGGCATTAAACCCAAACGCGTGCACGACGAACTTAACAAGGGCAACGTCGTCGTCGTGGCGGGCTTCCAAGGCGCGGACGAACTCGGCGACCCCGTGACGTTGGGACGCGGCGGCTCCGACACTTCCGCCGTTGCATTGGCGGGCGCGCTCAAAGCCGACGAGTGCGAAATTTTCACCGACGTTGACGGCGTTTATTCAGCCGACCCGCGTCTGGTCAAACATGCACGCAAGATGAAAGAAATTACCTACTACGAAATGCTTGAAATGGCTCGGCTCGGCGCAGGCGTCATGCAACCGCGTTCGGTTGAAATGGGTCAGTTCTTCAACATTCCGATTCACGTCCGTTCGACGTTCACCAAGGACGTCGGCACGATTATCAGGGAGGATTACACGGTGGAGGAAAAAGATTTTGAAATTCGCGGCGTCGCCCACGACATGAAGGTTGCCAAAATTTCCGTTATCGGCGTCCCGAACAATCCCGGCGTCGCTTACACGCTGTTTCACGCGCTCGCCGAAGCCAATATCGACGTTGACATGATCGTCCAGAGCATTCGCAACATCGACAGGAACATCAACGACATCGTCTTCACGATTAACCTCAACGACTTGCCCGAAGCGAAGAAAGTTATCGGCACGACCAGCGAAAAAATCAACGCGGCGTCCGTGCTCGTCGAAGAGGACATGGCGAAAGTCTCAATCGTCGGCGCGGGCATGTTGGGCAGTCCCGGCGTCGCGGCTCGCATGTTCGGCGCACTCGCCCGCGCAGATGTCAATATCGACATTATCAGCACGTCCGAAATCAGCGTTTCATGTTTGGTCAAGGGTTCGCAAGTCACGGAGGCGGTCAACAGCATTCACGACGAATTTTTCCCCGACAGGTAAGCGGGCGGGCGTCCTTTCGTTTGCTAAGCAAAAGTACGCAAAGACAGCGCGGGTTGTCGACGGCGGACGTGTCCCGCTGATTCGGCGTTGCAATGATTTTTATGGTTAGAATCTACTTTCTTTGCGTGCCCAAAGAAAGTAGCAAAGAAAGGGCACCTCGCAGGGGCGGCTGCCGATAACAGTTCGGAGCGACAAACAACCCGTGCCGAGTGGTCGCCGCTTGAAACATCCTGTTTCAAACGCGGCGGAGGGCGCGCGTCCATGCGCGCCCCAATTTTCGCGGCGTTCGTTTTATCTATGGAGATTGTACGATGAAAATTTACGACTGCTTCACCTTCTTTAACGAGCTTGAACTTTTGGAGCTGCGCTTTGCAAGTCTTTGGGATGTCGTCGACCGTTTCGTTATCGTCGAGGCGAACAAGACGCACGCCAACGAGCCTAAGCCCTTCAACTTTTACGAACACATTCGCGACTACGAAAAGTATCTGTCGAAGGTCGGATACGTCATGGATACTTCCGTCGTGCCGTACAAGGGCGTGGGCGATTGGTCAATCGAAAACAATCAGCGCAACAACATCATGAAGGGCTTGAGCGACGCCGAGCCCGACGATTTAATTATGATAAGCGACGCCGACGAATTCCCCGACCCCGCGATAGTCAAGACGATCCGCGACAGCTTAAACGAAGCCGGTAAGCACGTTGACGTTGTTGCTTTTTACGACACGTCGCCCTACACGAAAAATAAGTTGGTGCCGTTTCATTGCGGCATGAGGATTAACGACTTTCTGGACTTGAGCCCCGTCGGTTGCCAACAAAAATTTCACAGTTATTATTTCGATTGGATTTGCCGCAAGTTGCCATGGTCGGGCACGGTTATAGGCAAGTTTAAGCACATGAAATCACCGCAAGCCTTCCGCAATGCCCGCGAATCTTTGCCGAGAATCACGAACGGCGGATGGCATTTTTCAAACATGGGCGGCGTCGATAAGGTTGTCGAGAAAATGGCGGCGGCTGTCGAGTGCGTGGAGTTGTCCGCCGTCGACGCGAAGTATCTGGATAAAAATTTCGTGGCAGCGGCTATGGCGAACGGAAAATATTTTCACACGCCCGCAAAGTTCGTGCCCTGCGACGTGAGCGAAATCAAGTTGCCCGCGCTTGCCGACTTCCTGAAAAAATATCCGCATTTCGTTCGCGGCAAGAATACTTGAATACATTGGCGCAAACCTTTGCCAAAAGCTTATAAGCAGTTATAATCGGCGTCGACAAAACTTTAGGAGGCTCTTCATATGACAGCAACACACGCGGCGGGCAGGAAGCTCAAGGACGCGATCTTTGACGCGAATCAGGCTTGCAACGAGGCGATAAAAATTCACGGGGCGAACGCCGTAACCAACGCGACAATCGGCGTGGTGCTGAACGACGACGGCAAGCTTGCGACGCTTCCGACGGTTGAAAAAACTTTCCGCGCTATGAACTTTTCGGACATGGTTGCCTACGCGCCGATTTCGGGTCTGCCCGCTTATCTGGACACCGTTATCGATTTGACGTTCGCCGACAACAAGCCCGATGCGCAATTCGGGGCGGTGGCGACTGCCGGCGGCACGGGCGCGATTCACCACGCCATTGCCAACTACGCCGAACGCGGCGACGCCGTTTTGACTTCCGATTGGTGTTGGGGCACCTACAACGTCATTTGCGTCGAGACCGGCAAACGGTTGGAGACGTTTAAGCTTTTCGACGACGCGCTGAATTTTAATATCGCCGACTTTGCCGTAAAGGTCGACGCGCTGTTGAAGAAACAAAAATCCTTGCTCGTGATAATCAACACACCCGCGCACAACCCGACGGGCTACGCGCTTGGCGGCGACGAATGGGATAAAGTCCTTGACGTTTTGAAGGCGCAGGTTTCGGCGGGCAAAAAAATTTCTCTGCTGGTCGACATTGCTTACATTGACTTCGCGGGCGAAAAAAATGCGACGAGGGCTTTCATGCGCAAGTTCGGCGACTTGCCCGAAAATCTGTTCGTGATGATTGCGTTCAGCATGTCGAAGAGCTACACGTTTTACGGGCAGCGGACGGGCGCGCTTATCGGCGTGTCGTCGAGTGCGGCGGTTATCGACGAGTTCAAAAACGTCAGCAAGTATTCAAGCCGCGCCGCTTGGTCGAATATCAATCGCGGGGCGCAGGCGTTGCTTGTCAAGCTTGCCGCCGACAAAGACCTTACACCGATTTACGAGGCGGAGCGCAGTGCACTGTACCAAATGGTCAAACGCCGCGCAGATGTTTTCGTCGACGAGGCGCGGGCTTGCGGCTTGAGGATTGTTCCGTACAAGGGCGGTTTCTTTATCGCGATACCTGCCGACGATCCTGCCGCCGTCTGCCGCCGCCTGCACGACGATTTGATTTTCGCCGTCCCGCTCAAGCTTGGGATTCGCGTCGCGGCGTGTTCGACTTCCTTCGCGAAAATGCACGGGCTTGCAGAAAAAATCTTGAAAGCAATGCGAAATGCGTAATGCGCAATGCGTAATGAAAAATCTCCCCGCCGTCGTGACGAGGAGATTTTTTGTTGCATTATTTTTCGGGCGGAAGAATGCCCGCAAGCCGCAACAGATACTTGGCGTTGGTGGTGTGCGTCCTGCCCTTGCGCAACTTGAAATCGAATTTAATTTCGTCGCCCTCGTAATATTCCTCGAAGTGCGCGTTCTTGATGTTCGGGTTTTCGTCAACCATGTCGCACAGCTGAAAATCGTGCGTCGTGACAATGGTAATGCTGTGTTCGTTTGTCAGGCGGCGAATCGCCTCCTTTGCGCCGAGCACGCGGTCGTTAACGTTCGTGCCTTTGAAGATTTCGTCGATACAGGCGAGCATGGGCAAATTTTTTTCCGTGTACTCGATCATCGATTTGATACGCAAAAGCTCCGCGTAAAAGGTCGACACGCCTTGACTAAGGTCGTCGTTGACGCGAATGGAAGTCATGACGGCGAGGCGGCTCACGGCGAAACTTTTTGCACAGACCGGCGCGCCCGAATACGCAACCATAACCGCCGCCGCCAACGTCCGTATCCAAGTCGTCTTGCCGCTCATGTTCGCGCCCGTGATTATCGTCGTGCCCGCCGTAAGCTCCACGTCGTTGGGTACGCCCTTCGCGTCGGCGACAAGCAAACTCGTCAAGCCCTCAACCGATAAATGCGGCTCCGGCTCCTCGTAGAACGTCGGGAAGCAGTAAGTCGTTCGCGTCTGCCCTATCGACGCCAGAGAAATTAAAACTTCCACTTCGGCGAAGGCGTCAAGCCACGTGCGCAGATGATTTGCCGCGTCCACGCGCCAACGCATGAAAGCCGTCACCAAAAAGAAATCGGACAGGAACAGCGCGTTGCCAATTATAAAGAATATCGGGTTATGCCGAGCGTCTGCCGCGTCGACCAAAAGCGACAGTGTCTGCAATTTTTGCGTGGCGGACACTTCGTCGGTCAAAAGGTCGCGTATCGCGTTCAGGCGGATTGAACTGAAGTTCGTCGATTCCAACCGCTCGAAGATGGCGCGATACAGCCGCAGTTCCTTTGAAATTATTTTCAGCGGCGCAAGCAATTCGTTTATCGCGGGCATGGCGACGATTGCCGTAACCAGCGCAAGCGTCATGAGTGCCGGCGCGAAATAAATATCCATGAAGCCGAACGCCGTGAGGACACACGACGAGATTATAAGCGTCGGCAGGATGAAGCGCAACAGATAAATTTTTCCAAGCGGCGGCAATTCCTCTTCGACGCTGACGATTAATTCGCTCGTGTCGTGATTGTTGGGCATGAGCCGTGCGTAAGCCTCCAAGTCCAGCGACAGGCGCGGGCGTTGCAAAATTTCGGCGACGCCGCGTTGACGATTGCGCACCTCGTTGAAGTCGGGCGGTTCGGGATTGAACGCCTCGGCAAGCAAATCGCGTCCGCGTTTCGTCCGCGCCGCGCAGATGTATTGGAAGATTGAGCCTTCGCCGAAAATGTGTAAGTCAACGTCTTGCGGACGTCCGTTTTTCAGGTAAATGCTGCCGTCGTTCGAACGCTTGCGCCACGTGCCCTTTGCCCGCGAGATGTACGAATTCAGCACGGCAAGGCGGCTTTTCAGGAAACGTTTGCGCCGCTTTATGTCGTCGTGAAAATTAACCAGCCGAATAAAAATCATCGCGAACAGTGCCGCGACGATGTAGAGGTAATTCACGCCGAAATCCCAACCGAGCCCGAAGCTGCCGACCGCCGCCAAGAAAGTTAACGTGCGGGCGGCGACGATTTGTTTTTCGCGCTTGTGCAGGGTTTTTTGTTCGGCAAGGTCGATCTCTCGTTCGTTGTCGTAAAATTGTCTGTTCATGCTGCCGTCCTTTGCGGTTACAAATTTTTGCCGATTGTAACACAGGCGCGAAGTTTTTGGCAACGAAAATTAAGCGCGTTGACGAATGGCGGCTGCGTGAGCCTGCAAACCTTCCGCCTCGGCCAAACGAATCACGTCCTGCGCGGCATTGAGCAAATCGCCCCGCGTGTACGATATTAAGCTCGTGCGCTTGAGGAACGTCTCGACGTTGAGCACGGAATAAAATTTTGCGGTGCCGCCAGTCGGCAAAACGTGATTCGGACCCGCAAGGTAGTCGCCCAGCGGTTCGGGCGAATACGCGCCCAAAAATATCGCGCCCGCGTTCCGAATCTTCGGCAGGAGCTCGAACGGTGCACCCGTCAAAAGTTCCAGGTGTTCGGGCGCGGAGAAGTTCGCAAAGTCCGCCGCCTCGTCCAAGTCCTTCGCCACGACGATGAGCCCGTTGCGTTCGATTGACGCCGTTGCGATTTCCCTGCGCGGCAAGCGTTTAAGTTGAGCGTCAACCTGTGCGGCGATTCGTTCGGCAAGTGGCGCGCTCGTGGTGATGACGATACTGCAGGCAAGCGGGTCGTGTTCGGCTTGACTCAACATATCCGCCGCCGCGTATTCGGGATTGGCGGTCTCGTCCGCGATAATCAAAATTTCACTCGGCCCGGCAAGCATGTCAATATCGCAGTGCCCGTAGACTTCCTTTTTCGCCAGCGTGACGAAAATATTTCCCGGCCCGACGATTTTGTCGACACGAGGTATTTGCTCGGTGCCGAAAGCCATAGCTGCAACAGCCTGCGCGCCGCCGATTTTGAAAATCCTGTCGACGCCCGCAAGGTGAGCCGCCGCCAACACGTGGGGATTGGCATTGGGCGTGCACATGACGACTTCGCCGACGCCCGCGACTTTGGCGGGAATGACGTTCATCAGCACACTCGACGGGTAAGCAGCGGTGCCGCCGGGGACGTAGACGCCGACGCGATTCAATGGGACGACGACTTGACCCAACAGCGAATTCGCGCCGCGATACGTTATCCACGACTTGGGCAGTTGCTCGGCGTGAAAGCGACGAATATTCTCCGCCGCAACCTTCAACGACGCAAGAACTTCGGGCTTGACGCGTTCGACCGCCGCAGTGACTTCCGACGTGTCAAGGGCAAAACTTTCAAGCTCAACGCCGTCAATCTTGCGCGTCCACTCGACGACGGCAGAATCGCCGCGCGCGCGAACGTCGCCGACAATCCGTCGCACAATTTCAATCGCGGTCAAGTCTTCGCCGAAAATTTTTTTGTTGGCGTCGCGAACTTTGGGCGACAGCTCGACCTCGTCGAAAGATTTTTTCGTCAGGAGCCGTTCGACAGCCGCGCGCCCGACCGTTGCACTGTTTACAATCTGCATACACTTCGCCTCCGCAAAAAAAAAAACTTTGCCGTAAACTTTACAGCAAAAATTTTTTCGTGACAAGATTATCGCGCTCAGGCGATAAGCAACGCTTTGTAAATCGGCAAATCGCGTGTCAAGAATCGTTCCGCCAAAGTCCGCAAATGTTTGATGTTGTCTTCGGGATTTTCCAGCGGCTTGCCGTTGAACAGAATCTGTTGCCCGCCCTGCGTCAAGATTTTCAACGCCTCGTCCGCAAGCCTGTCCGCCGTCTTGACGCCGCCTTTGTATTGCGCCAAAAACAGTTGCGCAACCCGATTGACGTTGAAGCCGCAACCGGTGAGCGGGCTCGCCAAAAAGCTGATTGATTCATTGAATTTGGCGCGCTCGCAAAGGTGGGCGTTGAGTCTGTCGCAATTCTTCTTCACGAGATTGACCGCCGCCTTGCTCTGGCAGGGCATGACGCGATCCACGAAAGTCAAGACCCGCACCATTTCTATGACATTTCTCGTCGAAACGTTGTTGCGTTCGGCGTATTCAAGCAAATCTTTCGGGCGGTGATTGTCTTCCGCCAAATATTCGACGAACGGACGATAAGCCGCCTCCGCCAATTTCAAATTGCCCTGTTCCGTGTTGACGTTCATTGACACTTCGGCGGCGGGAATCAAAAGCACGTAACGCGTCGACAAAATTTTATCGATGACTTCGGGCGGCGGCAATCGGCGAATCCCGCGAACGTACAAATCTTTGCGGAACTGACGCCGCGTGAAATAATCCGCCAACTGCTCGCGTACAATCGGGTTGGAAATTTTGTTCAGGAAGTCTTGCGCCTTTTGCGAAAGGTGGAACGCCGCTCCGTCAATCGGCACGGCTTGCGTCGCGAAGTCAAGCTTTGCCTCCTGCGAAAGCTCAGCCACGTCCGAAAAGTACATCAAGTCCCAATCCAAGTTCAAGTACTCGTGCGCAATGTAATCGGGATTGTTTTTCTTGATATTCTCGAAGACCGGCTTGAAGCTCGGCGCGATTTGCAGGTAAGCGGGCTCGGCGTCAATCATTTCCTGGATAAATTTAATCGCGGCTTGAACGCGCTCTTTAGTGTTGCCGTTGCCGTGGAAATTTTTATCGTAAAGCGTCAACAGTTCGCGAAGCGGCGCGGCGGGTGCCCAGCCGGGCAAGCAGTTGTAGCTGTTGTAAACCATGCCGCCCGATTTCAAATGTTGGCGCGCGACTTCAAGCATGTGCCGACGATTTTCCGCGCTTATCCACGTCCACACGCCGTGAAAGCCGATTGAGTCAAATTGCGGCAGGTCGTCGCGTTTGGCGAATTCATCGAAACTGTCTTCGAAAAAGTGAGCGTCCGCGCCCGAAGCCGTTGCCATTTCCTTTGCCTGCGCGGCGTGAGCGGGATTGAAGTCCGTGCCGAAGAATTTGCCGGGAGTCGCCGCCGCGTGAATGTTCGCCGACAGACCTTGCCCGAAGCCCAATTCGCAATGACAACTTTCCGCCGTGATCTCCGGCGCGGCAATGCCGTTGACCAAGAGACACCAGCGCATGAAATTCGGCGACAGCTCGCGGTAGTAACCGTAAGTGTACGTGGAATCGGTGAAGTAGCCTTCGTTCCAGCTGTTCATTTTTCAACCTCCAAAAATTTTTCGCCGCAAATTTTATGATAAAAATTTTTTATTGTCTATCGTGGAGCTAACTGCAACGCCGAAAAAAATTTTCGCACTTGACACGCCCGCGCCGTTGAATTACGATAACTAAAATTTTATTGGAGGCGTCGGCATTTGTCATTGAAGGACACGAGTAAATTTTTGAGCCTGATACTTCGCCACAAACCGCAAGCAGTCGGGCTTGAACTCGACGAACACGGCTGGGCTGACGTTGACGAATTGATTCGGCGCGTGAGCCGCAAACGCCCGCTTGACCGCGCGACGCTTGAGCAGATTGTCGCGACGGACGAAAAGCAACGCTATTCCTTCAGCGCGGACGGGCAGTTGATTCGCGCCAATCAAGGACACTCGATACCCGTCGACGTGGAGCTTGCCGAGCTTGAGCCGCCCAAAATTTTGTATCACGGTACGGGCGAAAGATTTGCCGCGTCGATTCGGGCGCAAGGGCTGATTCGCAAGTCGCGGCTTTACGTGCACCTTTCAAGCGACGTTGAAACCGCAATCAATGTTGGGCGTCGTCACGGCAAGCCGAAAATTTTTATCGTCGAAAGCGGGCGCATGTTCGCCGACGGTTGCAAATTCTTCCGTTCAGTCAATGGCGTATGGCTGACCGAACACGTCCCCGCGCAGTACCTAAAGGAGAGTTTTTAACATGGACAACTACACATTCACACCGCAACGCGTCTGCTCAAAGCGCATTGACTTCAGCCTGGACGAGGCGGGTCGCTTGCACGACGTACAATTCACGGGCGGTTGCCCCGGCAATCTTAAGGCAATCGGCAAGCTCGTCGAAGGCAAAGACGCCAAGGAAATCGCTGACATCCTGCGCGGCAACGACTGCGGTGGTCGCGGTACCAGTTGTGGAGATCAGCTGTCGATAGCGATTGACGAGGCATTGAAATCGCGAACAGCTTAAATTGGAGGTATCATTATGGATAAGCAAACACTGATTGAAAAAGTCAAAGCTATGGCGGCAGCTCCGAGCTGTTGCGCGCCACTCAAAGCGAAGGTCGCTGCTTATGTCGACGCATTGGGCACAGCTGACGAAAAGACTGCCGCGCAGAATCTCATCGCCGAAATCGAAAACGACATCACCACGGTGGAAGATTTGGTTCCGTTCGCGCATTCGGAAACCGCCGTTCAAATCTTCGGTGCGGACGGCGCAAAAAAATTCGCCGCACATGCCGACGAACTCAAAGCAAGCGGCGCGAAATATTGTGATTGCAAGGCTTGCACGCCCGCTCGTGAAATTCTCGACAACAAAGACGTGCTCCTTGCGTAAAATTTTCGGATGTGTCACATGGACAAACCGACTGTGATTGAAAAAGTCAAAGCGTTGGGCGCGTCGCCGAGCTGTTGCGAAGAACTCAAGGTCGCCGTCAAATACTACCTTGACGCTTTGGGCAAGCCTTACGAAAAAGACACCGCCGAGAACTTGATTAAAGTCACCAAGGCGAGCATCACGCCGATTGAATTGCTGGTCATTCGGGAGCATTCCAACAGCACCATCGAAAAATTCGGCGTGGAGGCGGCAAAAAAAATCGCGGCTCACGCCGACGCACTCAAAGCAAGCGGCGCAAAATATTGCAACTGCAGTGCGTGCACATTGGGGCTTGAAATTCTCGACCACAAAGACGTTTTGCTCAAATAAAATTTTTTGGAGGCATTCATTGGACAAGCAAACACTAATTGACAAACTCAAGGACTTGGCATCGTCGCCGAGCTGTTACGTCAGGCTCAAGCATGAGATTGAACTGTACCTTGACACATTGGGCACGCCCGGCGAAAAACTCGCCGCAGAAAAACTTCTCGACGAAATTAAGCACGACGTTGTTCCGGTCGACTGGTTGATAATTTTCGCGCACTCGAATCGCGCCATTGAAGCTTTCGGCAGGGAAGGCGCAAAAAAATTCCTCGCCAACGCCGAAGCTCTCAGACGGCGCGGCGCGAAATATTGCAACTGCAAGGCTTGCACGTTGGGGGTTGAAATCCTCGACAACAAAGAAATTCTTTTGGCTTAAAAATTTCGGACAAAAAATTATCCCGTCAAACGGCGGGATTTTTTTCATTCGTCGAAGCAAAAATACACGGCAAGCGTCCCGCGTTCGACGCCGACCGAAATTCTGTCGTCCGTTACGCGATTGCTCACGGCATAGGGCAAAGCCTGAATCAACGTCGCGCCGTCCAGTTCCCAACGAACATTTTTTATTGTCACGCCCGCGCAGGTCGTCGACATCGGCAGGAGCGACAGAGCAAGCGGCTCGCGGGAAAATTGCACGTCGACGGATTCGCTGCCCTTCACGAAGAAAATTATTTCGCGTTCGTCCGCAAGAACAACCCGCCGCTCAATCGCTGCGCAGGTGAACGCCGTGCTGAACATGTGGTCGAAGCGTCCGCCGAAACAGCCCGTGACAAGCGCGACATGTTCGCCGAAAAGTTCTGTAGCGCGACGCAGGGCAAGTTGCGTGTCGGTCAAGTCTTTGTCGACGGGATATTGCTCGACGGGGATGCCGTTCGCCCGCGCCCACGCGACGGCTGAATCGTCCGCGCTGTCGAAGTCGCCGATTAAAAATCTCGGAACAATCGCGCACGCCCGGCAAAGTTCAATGCCCTTGTCGACGCAAAAAATTTTCCGCCCGCTTGCAACTTCACGGAACCAATCGACGCCGGGCACGCGCCCGCCCGCCACGAACAGAACTTCCTGCGCGGCAAGCGACGTAAAAATTTCACATTGCGGCAGTCTCAAGACAAACCCTCGCGGCGATAAATTTCGTTGACAAGCTCCAAGTCCTCGGCGGTGTCGACGCCCACGAAGCGGCACGAACTTTTAATCACGCGAATCTTAAAGCCGTTCTCCAATGCGCGCAGCTGTTCAAGTGATTCGGCTTGCTCAAGCGGCGTCGGCTCCATTTTGGCATAAGCAAGCAGAAATTCGCGACGATAAGCGTAAATGCCAATGTGCTTGAAGACAGCCGCCTTGCCCGTGTTGCGCGGGTATGGAATCAGCGCACGCGAAAAATACAACGCGTTGCCCGTGCGGTCGACGACAACTTTGACGTTGTTGGGATTTTGCATTTCGACGGCGTCGGTCAGCTCTGTGGCGACGGTCGCCATCTGTAATGCGGCGTCGGCGTCGAACTCGGCAACAAGCGCGTCAATCAGCGCGGGCTCAATCAACGGCTCGTCGCCCTGCACATTGACGATAACATCGGCGTCGGGAAAATGCTCGGCAACTTCGGCAAGGCGGTCGGTGCCGGTCTTGTGGTCGGCGCGCGTCATCATCGCCCGCCCCGAATTTTTTTCGACGGCTTGAAAAATTCTTTCGTCGTCGGTCGCCACAATGACTTCAGCGACAGACGCGGCACGGCTTGCCCGCTCCCACACGCGACAAATCATCGGCTTGCCGCAAATGTCCTTGAGCGGCTTGCCCGGCAGGCGCGTCGACGAATATCTTGCAGGTATAACGCAAATTGCTTTCATGTCACAACCTCCAAATCCGAAATGATTGTTGGTAAAAACGCCGAATCTCGGCAACCAACCCGATTCACAAACAGCCCCAGTCTATCACAAGCGGCGCGGCGCGGCAAATTGACTTTAACACGATTTTCAGATAAAGTTGGTATAGTGACAAAAATTTTTTCGGAGGGAGGTCACGCCTTGAAGAAAAAAATTTTTGCAGGAATCATTTTCGGCGCACTGATAAGCGCGACACTGACTTTGGGGCTGGTGTGCCTGCTGTTGGGCATAAACTCAACCAATGCGCTCGACCTCGGCAGATTTTTCGTTGCGCTGCGGTTTATCGAAAGCAATTACGTTCAAGACGTTGCGCGACGCGATTTAATCGACGGAGCGATAAGCGGCATGGTCAATTCGCTCGGCGACCCGCATTCGATTTATCTCGCGCCGCAACTCTACAGCCAACTGCGCGCGGAGACAAGCGGAGCGTTCGGCGGCATCGGCGTCTACATGGGCTTCAAAAACGGCGGCGTGCAAGTCATGAGCGTCATACCCGACGGACCCGGACAACGCGCAGGGCTTTTGGCGGGCGACGAAATTTTGGCGGTGGACGGTCAGCCCGTCGAAGAAATTTCCCCCGGCGAAGTTGCGCTGAAAATTCGCGGGCAAATCGGCACGTCCGTCGAATTGCTGATTCACCGCGAAGGCTTCGACGACACGACTTACAACTTGACGCGCGAAAACATTCACGTCCAGACCGTGGCGGGCAAGATGATTGACGGTCGAATAGGCTACATTAAAATTTCCAACTTCAGCGAAAACACGGGCGACGAGTTCAAAACGACGCTTGCCGAATTGGAACGCGCCGGCATGAAAGGTCTTATCCTCGACATGCGCCAAAACCCCGGCGGCGTCATAAACGGTTGCATTGAAATTGCCCGGCAATTGGTTCCCGCAGGAACGATTGCCTCTGTGATTAAGCGCGACGGCTCCAAGGAAGTTTACACGTCGGATTTGCCCGCCGCGCGGTTCCCGATTGTTGTGCTGATTGACCGCAACAGTGCGAGTGCCTCTGAACTTTTGAGCGGCGCGTTGCAGGACACCAAGGCGGCTGTTGTCGTCGGCGAAACGAGTTACGGCAAAGGCTCCGTGCAGACGCTGATTCCCATGGCGCACGACGACGGCTTGAAGTTGACGATTGCAAAGTATTACACGCCGAGCGGACGTTGCATTGACGGCGTCGGCATTGAGCCCGATATTGAGATAACGTCGCCGGCGATACCGCACCCGATGTACGATTTGAATCTTGACGAGCAAAATGACCCGCAACTTGCCAAGGCTGAAGAACTGTTGCAACACCAAGTTGACGCGGGCAAAGTTTTGTTCACGGAAAAATTTTGGCAAAGCGACGAATTCAACGGGCAGTGACTCTTGCACGAAGCTGACCGCAGGCGGCGTTGACATCCGCGCCCATTTCCTTGCGGACTGTCGCGCCTATCCCGTGCGTGTTCAGGAAGTGGAAAAATTTTTTCACGGCGGCATTGGTCGGCGGCGCGAAACTGCATTCGGTGACGGGATTGAACGGAATCAAGTTCACATTGGCGAGTTGCCCGCTTAAAATCTTCGCGAGGCGTCGGGCGTGTTCTTCCGTGTCGTTGACGCCGCCGAGCAAAATGTATTCGTAGGTGACGCGCCGCCCCGTCGCCTGCGCGTAGTCGTCGCCGGCTTTAAGCAGACCGTTCAACCCGAAGGCGGAGTTAATCGGCATGAGCGCACTGCGGAGCTTGTCGTCGGGCGCGTGCAATGAAATCGACAGCGTGACGGGAATTTTCTCGTCGCGTAATTTTTTTATTGCGGGGACGACGCCGCACGTCGAAATCGTGACTTTGCGGTAGCTCATGCCCAAGCAGTAGTCTTCGTGCAGGAGGCGGAGCATTTTAATCAGCGCGTCGTAATTCATCAGCGGTTCGCCCGTGCCCATGACGACGACCGAATCGAGCTTGAGCCCTTCGCCGCGCAGGAATTCTTCCGCGAAAAAAATTTCACCGAGCATTTCAGCCGCCGTCAAGTTGCGTTCGAGACCTTTGAGCGTCGACGCGCAGAACTTGCAACCCATTTGGCAACCGACTTGACTTGAAATGCAGACGTTGTTGCCGTAATCGTGGCGCATGAGGACGACTTCGACAGCCGCGCCGTCCGCGAAGGCGAGCAGAAATTTCGTCGTCAAGCCGTCGCGCGAGTCCAGACGTTTCAACACGTCGGCGATTTTAATTTCGTAACGCGCCTTGAGTTCCGCCCGCATCGTCTTGGGCAAATCGTTCATGTCGTCGAAATTTTTCACGCCGTGCTTGTAAATCTGCGCGGCGATTTGTTTTGCGCGAAACTTCGGCAACGGCGCGAGTTCGTCAATCAGTTCGTCGAGCGTGAGCCCGAATAAATTTTTTTTACGCAAGTTATCATCTCCCGCCGAGAGTTTAAATTCCCGCCGCGAATTTTGCAAATAAATGTTGCGCGTGATACAATCGCCACATAATTTTTAGGAGGCAACGCGATGATTAAAATAATTTTTTCCGACATGGACGGCACGCTTTTGACGAGCGCGAATCGTTTGCCCGAAGGCTTCGCGGAGGCAATGGCGGAACTCAAACGCCGCAACGTCATCTTCGCGCCGGCGAGCGGCAGACAATATTTTTCGCTGATTCGTTCGTTCGAGGAGTATCGCGACGAATTTTTATTCCTTGCCGAAAACGGGACACTTGTCATGTATCGCGGCAAAGAAATTTTCAGTAGCCCGATCGGTTTCGAGGCGGCGCGCAAAATTTTGGCGGCGAGCGAATCTTTGGGCTCAAACATCCTGCGCGTCTACTGCGGCAAAAATGATGCTTACCTTCGCCGCGAACAGGACGTGCCCGCTTTCCACGTCGAGCTTGAAAAATATTACACGCACAACGGCGTTGTCGACGACTTCAACACGCTTGACGACATCCCGCTGAAATTGGCGTTCTTCGACCCGCAAGCCAAAGCCAAGGAAAATATTTACGACAAACTTGCGCCGAGCTGCGTTGGCTTGAAAATCGTCTTGAGCTCCGATTATTGGGTTGACGTCATGTCGCCGAATATCAACAAGGGCGAGGCGGTCAAGAATATCCAACGCGTCATGAACTTCGGACGCGACGAGTGCGCGGCGTTCGGCGATTACCTCAACGATTACGAAATGTTGCAGGAAGTCGGCTACCCCTTCGCGATGGCGAACGCTCACCCCGATTTGAAACGCATTTCCCGATTCGAGACGACGAGTAACGACGAGGCGGGCGTTTTGGTCGGCATTCGGCGGCTTATCGCTTACGGACTGATTTGACATGGTTACGGCAATTTTTCCCGCTGCCGGCTCAAGCGTGCGCATGGGCGGCGGCGTCAATAAAAATCTTTTGGAACTGGCGGGCGAACCGATTTTGATTCGGACGCTGAAAACTTTTTCGCAGGTCGGGCGCGTGAACTTTTTAATCGTTGTCGTGGCGGCGCATGAAGTCGCGGCGGTCGAAGGGCTTTTGTCGGCAACGGCGGGGCTCAAACCGTGGCGCGTGACGGTCGGCGGCAGTGAACGTCAATATTCAATCGCCAACGGCTTGAAACTCCTGCCCGATGACGCCGAAATTATTTTGGTGCACGACGCGGCAAGACCGTTAATCAGCGCGCGGACAATCGACGACGTTATCGACGCGGCAGAGCGATTCGGCGGAGCGATAGCGGCTGTCCCGTCGAAGGACACAATCAAAATCGTCGACGCTGACGGTTTCGTCAAAAGCACGCCGCCGCGCAGTGAACTCGTTGCGGTGCAGACGCCGCAAGGTTTCAAGCGCGAAATTTTGTTGCAAGCCTACGCGCAAGCCGCCGCCGATAAATTTTTGGGCACGGACGACGCAAGCCTTGTCGAACGACTCGGCGCACGGGTCAAGGTCGTGGCAAGCAGCTACGACAACATAAAAATCACGACGCCCGAAGATTTGGGCGTCGCCGAAACTTTGTTACGGAGTGAAAATAAATGACACGATTCGGTATCGGCTACGACGTGCACAAACTCGCGCCGAACAGAAAATTAATTTTGGGCGGCGTCGAAATCCCGCACGCGCTCGGACTTGAGGCGCATTCGGACGGCGACGTTTTGATTCACGCGATAATTGACGCACTGCTCGGAGCGGCGACGCTCGGCGACATCGGACAGCATTTCCCCATGACACCCGAATTCAAAGGCATCTCAAGTGTCGAACTGCTCAAACGAACTTGCGCGCTCGTCGCGGCAAAGGGTTACGCAATCGGCAACGTCGATTCGATAATCGTGGCGCAACGCCCCAAGCTCGCGCCGCATATCCTGCCCATGCGCGAACGGTTGGCGGCGGCTATGCAAATCGAACTCGACGCAATCAGCGTGAAAGCGAAAACCGAAGAAGGTCTCGGCTTCACCGGCACGGAACAGGGCATCGCAGCTTACGCAACAGCAAGCTTAAACAAATAATCAGCGGTCGAGGTGGCGGCAATGAATTTTTTTTCGCGCATCAAGAAAGACATTCGCGTTATCTTTGAGCGCGACCCTGCGGCAAAAAGCGTCTTGGAAGTCGTCCTGTGTTATTCGGGGCTCCACGCGATTTGGTTGCACAGAATTTCGCACGCCCTCTTCACACGCGGCTGGATTGTCTCTGCGCGGCTGGTGTCGAATTTCTGCCGATTCTTGACGGGCATTGAGATTCACCCCGGCGCGACAATCGGCGACGGACTTTTTATCGACCACGGCACGGGCATTGTCATCGGCGAGACCGCCGAACTCGGCAAGAACGTGACGCTGTATCAGGGCGTGACGCTCGGCGGCACCGGCAAGGAAAAGGGCAAGCGTCACCCGACAATCGGCAACAACGTCGTGGTTGCGACGGGCGCGAAAGTGCTCGGCTCGTTCAAAGTCGGCGACCATGCCAAAATCGGCGCGGGCTCAGTCGTGCTCAAGGAAGTTCCGCCCCACGCGACCGTTGTCGGTATACCGGGACGCGTCGTCGTCTTGCACGGCAAACGCGTCCACAACGAAGACGAATACCGCGAAGCCGTCGCCGAATTGTGCAGGGCTCGCGGCTACGACGAACACGACCCGAACGTCCGCGCAGAACTCATGGAGGAAATCGACGTTGACTTGAATCATGACATCTTGCCCGACCCCGACCGCGAAATGATTGAAGTCGCGCTCCGTCAAATTCAACGGCTTGAACGGCGCGTCAACGAATTGGAAACCGAACTCGCCGCCGCCCGCGCAGAAATTTCTAACGAGGCAATGCGCACGTCGTCCATCGAAGTCGCCTTGACGAATAAAGTTGACTTAACCAAAAGGAGTGTTGAACATGAACGCTGAACCGAAAACCGTCCGCAAGGAGATGCTTGCCCGCGACTTGAAAGGTATCATCGACCTGCCCGACTACGCCGACAATCAGCGCGTGGAAGTCACGATTTACCCCACTGTTCCCAAAGAGCCAAAAAAAATTTTGAGCGAAGAAGAAATCGCTGAAATTTGGGGCAGGCTTTCGGGTTGCTTGGAAGGCTTGGACAAATCGAAAACTCTCGACGATTGGCGCAGAGAAAGGTTGGAGGAACGTTATGGCGTTAAACTTTCTGATTGATACGAATGTCGTTGTTGATTCTTTTTTGGAACGCGAGCCTTTCCTTTTCATGAGTCGGCGCGCAATTTCCCTTTCAAGACAATATCCCGACGTCCAAAATTTTATTTCGGCGTCGACCGTCACGGACATCTATTACATCACTTACAAAAATTTGAAGAATCGTCAAGTGGTGCGTAATCTGTTCAAAGAACTTTTCGAGTTCGTTGGCGTCGTTAAGGTGACCGCCGAGGATATTCACGCCGCCTTTGCGTTGGATTGGAAAGACTTCGAGGACTCCGTTCAATACGCCGTCGCCAAATCGAATAATTTTGACGGCATCGTTACGCGCAACATGCAGGGCTTTACCGACGACGCCGTTAAAATTTTTACGCCCGAAGAACTTTGCGCCCACGTCGAAAAAAATTTTAAGGAGTGATTGCCAATGATTAAAGTATTCAACACCATGAGCCGCACGAAAGAAATCTTCAAGCCGCTGAAAGCCGGCGAGGTCAGTATCTATTGCTGCGGCGTGACGCCCTACAACGAGCCGCATATCGGCAACGCCCGACCGTTCGTGACGTGGGATGTGATTCGCCGCTTTTTCGCCAAGGAAGGTTACAGCGTCCGTTACATTCAAAATTTCACCGACGTTGACGACAAAATCATCAAGACCGCCAATCAACAGGGCGTCACGTGGAAGGATGTCGCCGAAAAAAATATCGCCGCTTACTTCAAAGCAATGGACGCCCTCAACATCCGCCGCGCAGATTTTTACCCGCGCGTCTCCGACACCATGGACGATATTATCAAGATGATTCAGACGCTCGTCGACAAGGGCTTTGCTTACGTGCTTGACAACGGCGACGTGTTTTACAGCGTCGAGAAAATCGCCAACTACGGCAAGCTCAGCGGGCGCAAGCTGTCCGATATGATGGCGGGCGCGCGCGTCGAAATCGACGGACGCAAACAAAATCCGATGGACTTCGCGCTTTGGAAGGCGGCAAAGCCCGGCGAACCGTATTGGGACAGCCCGTGGGGTCAAGGTCGTCCCGGTTGGCATATCGAGTGCTCCGCCATGTCGCTGAAATATTTGGGCGAGACTTTCGACTTTCACGGCGGCGGCTCCGATTTAATCTTCCCGCACCACGAAAACGAAATCGCGCAGTCGCAGGCGGCTATCGGCGACGAAAATTCCTTCGCGCGCTATTGGGTGCACAACGGCTTCATAACCGACGGCAATGAGAAGCTCAGCAAGTCCAATGCGGAAATGGTCAAGCGCAACAAAGGCTTTTTCACCGTCGCGGAAGTTTTGGCGAAATATCCCGGCGAAGTCGTGCGCTTGCTGTTGTTGCAGACGCATTACCGCAATCCGCTTGAGTTCAACGAAGATCGCGTCAAGGAGTCGCAAGAATTCTTCGGCAAGTTGGCGCGGGCTTATTGGCAGCTGGACACGTTGGCGCGCAAGATTCACGCCGGTGAATTCGTCAAGGACACGGGCGACAAAAATTTCGCGATAACGGTAAGTCAGGCGGGCGGTCTCGTCGAAGTGGCGGAACGTTTGCTTGCGAATTTCTACGCGGCAATGGAAGACGACTTCAACACCGCGCTTGCGATAACGCACATGTTCGAGCTTGCCAAGGAAGTCGGCGACTATTACGGCGCGTTCGTCAAAGGCGAGATTCTGCCCGTGTCGATTGACGGCGACATTCTCTTGCGCGTGCAGGCGATTTACATGGAGATGGCGTCGATTATCGGCATATTTGAACAGCCCGTGCCAGTCGAAGCTGCGGACGAAGAAAAATCTTCCAACGACGACGAACTTGTCAACGCGCTCATGAAAATCATCTTGAACATTCGGCAGGGTGCGCGCGTCACGAAAAATTGGGTTATGGCGGACAAAATTCGCCACGAGCTCAAAGAGGCGGGCATAATCGTCGAAGACACGCCCAACGGTGCAACATGGCACAGGGCTTGAACTTTCCGCCGGACGAGATTAAAACTTTGTCGCCGCTGATTCTTGCGCATATCGGCGACGCTTATTTTCATCTGTACGTTCGCACGCGCCTGTTGCACGTCACGCACAACGTCACGCGCCTGCACGACCTGAGCGCGCAAATCGTTTCCGCCGCCGCGCAGGCAAAGACCTATCACGCGATAGAAAATTCCTTGACCGACGACGAGCGCGACACCTTCCGCCGCGGACGCAACGCCAAAAGTCACGCGCCGCGCAAAGTCACCGTCGCCGAATATCACGCCAGCACCGGCTTTGAGGCTTTGCTTGGCGAATTGTTCCTGCGGAAAAATTTCACGCGCCTTGACGAGATTTGCGAGCTTGCGTTCAGGGAGGCTTCGACATGAAAAAATCCATTACGCTCAAGGAGGCTTGACGGTGGATGACAACTTAATCTTCGGGCGAAACGCCGTGACCGAGCTGTTGAAGTCGGGACGCAGCGTCAACAAAATTTTTATCGCGGAAGGCAGTCGCGAAGGCTCCGTCCAAAAAATTTTTGCGCTTGCCAAAACAGCGGGCGTTGTTGTAGAATTCGTAAAGCGCGACAAACTTGACAGGCTTTGCGACGGGCGTCACCAGGGCGTTGCGGCTGTGGCGGCGGCGGTTAATTACGCAACCGTCGAAGAAATTTTGTCGCTTGCCGAAAGCAAGGGCGAGCCTCCGTTCGTGATTCTGCTTGACGAATTGGAAGACCCGCAAAATTTTGGCGCGATACTTCGGACGGCGGAGGCTGTCGGCGTGCACGGCGTCATAATCCCCAAGCGTCGAAGCGTCCAACTCAACGCGACAGTCTTCAAAACGTCGGCGGGCGCGGCGGAATACGTCAAAGTCGCACAAGTCACCAACGTCGCTCAAACGCTGAAAAATCTGCGCGGGCTCGGCTTGAAGGTTGTCGGCTCCGATATGGGCGCGGCGGTTGATTTTCGGCAGGCGGATTTGTCCGGCGCAATCGTCTTGATTATCGGCAGCGAGGGCAAGGGCATGCGACGCCTGACGCGGGAAAATTGCGACTTGCTGATAAAAATCCCGATGGTCGGCAAAATCAATTCGCTCAATGCTTCGGCGGCGGGCGCGGTGCTCATGTACGAAATCTTTAATCGGCGGTGCCGTGCGCAATGAAAAAAAAGCGACCGCATTATCTCGTTGACGGCTACAATCTGATTCACGTCTGGGAAGAAATCAACATGGACGATTTGGCGACGGCGCGTGAATTCCTGATTCGCAGTCTGCACGAATACGGCGCGTATGAAAAATTCGACATAACCTTGGTCTTCGATGCCGCACGCAGCGAGGACGAGGAACGCAAGGAAGTTTACGACGACTTCTTCCGCGTGATTTACAGCGGCTTCAACGAGACGGCGGACAACGTCATTGAGCGGCTAAGTTACGAGGAAGTTCGCAAACGGCGCGAAGTGCACGTCGTAAGCTCCGACGCGACGATTGAAACCGTGATTCTGGGCGCGGGCGCGTATCATCACCCGTCAAGCGAATTCTATCGGGCGGTCAAGCGCGCCAAACAACACTTGCGCAAAGAATATCTCGGCAACGTGACTTTGCCCGTCAAGCGCAACGAAGTCGGCGACAGAATCGGCGCAGATGTTTTCGCCAAGCTTGAGAAACTTCGGCGATCAAAATAAATTTTTTTTATTAGGAGTGTGATAACCTGTGGCAGCAAAGCGAATCTATCAAATTGCAAAGGAGTTCGAGCGCGACGACAAAGAAATCATCGAATTTTTGACGAGCCAGGGCATCAAAGTCGGCAATCGGCTCAGCGCGGTAACCGACGATACTTACAACATGCTCAAAGCGAAATTCACCGCGCCGCCCGAACCGCCGCCCGCCCCCGAACCGCCGCCTGCTCCGCCCGTGCCCGAACAGTCCGCTGAAACGCCCGACGCGCCCGGCGAACAGCCTCCCGCACAACAAGGCAGCGGCAAGAAAAGGAAAAAACGCGGCAAAGGCGGTTACCAACCGTTCCAGGGCGACCCGAACGTTTCATTCGACCCGAACAACCAAGGCAGCTCGCCGTTCATTCCGCCTTCCCCCGAAATCGAAACCCTCAACACGGCAACGCGCGACATCTACAGCGAAGCAGTCGTCGCCGGCAATCAGTTCATCGAAAACTACACCTCCCTCGGCATGCCCCGAAAAGAGTACAAGCTGATTAAGCCGCGACTGAGCCCCATCATGGACGTATGGGCTGTCAACTGCGAAAACAAATTCTACGACCCCGATTCGTCGACCATACGCTATTGGCTTGCCGTCAACAAGCTCACGACTAAGGCTTTCAGGCTGATAAACTCTTTCGGCATGAAGAACAGACCGTTTTTGGCGGAAATGCGCGACACAATCAATCCCCTCGGCGCGAAATACGAGCCGCGTGAAATCTTCACCGACGAAGAAAATCAACTCTTCGAGTCGCAACAAAAGCGCATGTTCCGCGCATTCGGTCACGGCATGGGCGCGGTAAACGACATGCTTTACGAACTGAAAATGCACGCCGAACGCACGAAGGCGCAGTTTGAATACATGAGCTTTCTTGAATACGTTACCAACCCCGACTCCGAACACAGGAGCAAAGACCGCGTGCCCTTCGACGACATCGCCGAAGCCGTCACGCACAGCATAAGCGGCATTGCCCGCCGTTGTAATTTTTTCGCCAAAAACAAGGAACGCATTGCCAACATCATAAGCAATTTCTTCGAGTGGCTTGACGGTTACGCAAAACTTAAAGCGCAGGGTGCCGACGCCGCCAAGATTGAAAAATATCTTGCACTGGAGAAAAAATTCTTCATGCTGGTCGATTTCTTTGCGTTCGACAATCTGCTCGGCACGAAAAAAGACGCGCCCGCGCCCTTCGACACGGCACTGAATTTGCTCAACGAATACCGCGACAACATGGACGACCCCGACGCCGAACGCAATTTCAAGTATAAAGTTCGCGGCATAACCAACATCATCTTCAAGCCGAAAGAATACGTCTTCCTTTATGCCTTCGCCGGTTTGGAACCGCAAAAAGATTATCGTCCGCCCGAAGAAATTGCTGCTGCCGAAGCTGCCAAGGCCTCCGCTCAAGCCGCCGCCGAAGCCGAAGCAAAAGAAAACCCCGCCGACAACGCCGACGAGGCTTGAACTTCAACCCCAAAACATGTGCTTTTTCCAGAAAACTATCGCCGCAACGATTGACGCAATCAACGCTATCACAATGACAATTACGAAACCGAAATGGTTTTCGCTTAGCGGGACGGGCACGTTCATTCCGAAAAAGCTTGCAATGACGGTCGGCACCGCGATTATAATCGTCATGGCGGCAAGGAATTTCATTACCATGTTCTGATTGTTCGAGATTATCGACGAAAAAATATCCGCCATCTGCGAAAGAATTTGGCTGTACATTTCGACCATCTCGCGCGCCTGTTTGTTTTCGATGATAACGTCCTCAAGCAATTCTTCGTCTTCCTCGTAAATCTCAAGAATTCCTTCGACGGTTCGGTTGTTGCGCAGGCGCAGCAGTTTTTCAAAGACCGCGTCGTTGGAGCGGAGCGAGGCGTTAAAATAAGTCAGACCGCGTTGCAATTCCATCAGCCGCAAGATGTCCGAGTTGCGCATTGACGTGCGCAGTTGCTCTTCGATTTCGTCGGAGAGCTTATTTATTTGCCGCAGGTAGCGC
>CAMZAX010000007.1 GCA_947304355.1 uncultured Selenomonadales bacterium | reverse complement strand
ATACCGCCAAAATACTTATCGTAGGCATAACAGCGGCTTGCTCGGCAGCCTTCAATACGCCTAAATTATACGAATCTGCCGCTTTTGTCAATGCGAATTTAATTTACAGTGCCGCTCTGATATGCTCAAAAATTTTGCTGTCGACATAATTTTTCGTGACGCCGATTGCCGAGCAAATCGCCTTCGCGTTCGACGAGCCATGACTTATCACGCAACAGCCGTTCACGCCCAAAAGCGGTGCCCCGCCGTTCTCCGAAACATCAAGCCGCTTGTAAAGATTTTTGAACGTCTGCGCGAGCAAATTTTCTCCAAGAAGTTTCGCGCCGCCGTTTGCCGTCAATTCTTCCGTCAAAAGCTCCATAATCGTCATGGCAAGCCCCTCGCCGAACTTTAGGACGATATTCCCAACAAAACCGTCGCAAATCACCACGTCGAATTTCCCGCGCGGTATGTCTCGACCTTCGGCGTTGCCCGCGAAATTTATCGTCGGCAGATTTTTCAGCAACTGATAAGTTTCTTTGGCTTGCTCGTTGCCCTTAGTCTCTTCCTCGCCGATATTCAACAGCGCGACGGAGGGCTTTTCAATCTTCAAGACGTGCTCGGCGTAAAGCGAACCCATTATCCCGCTTTGAATCAAATGTTCGGGGCGGCTGTCGACGTTCGCGCCGCTATCGAGTAAAAGAGTTGTGCCGCGCGGCGTCGGCATTGGCGTTGCGATTGCGGGGCGTCCTATGCCGTGAATTCTCTTCAAAATAAGTTGAGCCGCCGCGACTGCCGCGCCCGTCGAGCCGGCAGAAAGTACCGCGTCGCACTCGCCGTCTTTGACCATTTTTGTTGCCACGACTATTGACGAATTTTTTTTAGTGCGCACAGCGTCGGCGGGGTGTTCGCCCATGTTTATGACTTCGCCCGCATGTCGTATTGTTATCGGCAAATTTTCTCCGCTCGCAGCCGCGAGTTCGTCACGGATTTTTTTCTCATCGCCGACCAAAATTATTTCGCACGAAAATTTTTGAACTGCTTGTACTGCGCCCTTTACGATTTCCGCCGGTGCCTTATCACCGCCCATGGCGTCGACTGCTATTTTCAAATGCCTTCGCTCCCTCAAAATTTCTATGAAAAAAAATAAGCAGGTTACAATGCCTGCCTAAAATCGTTTCCTTATCCTCAAGCCGTCTCAATGACTTCGCGCCCGTCGTAGTAACCGCATTCCAGGCACACATGGTGTGGGAGTTTAGGTTCATGGCATCTCGGACATTTTACGTAGTTCGGAGCTTCCAACTTCCAATTTGCACGCCGCCTGTCGCGTCTGCTTTTGCTGAGTTTTCGTTTGGGTGCCGCCAAAGCTTACACCTCCTCAAGGTAGATTTAAATCTTTTAACGTCGCCAAGCGCGGGTCGACAATGCGTTTGTCGCAACCGCAATCGCCGTCGTTCAAATTCGCGCCGCACACGGGACACAATCCCTTACAGTCCGCTTTGCAAAGATTTTTCATGGGCTGCGCGGCAAGCAACTCGTCTCGCAGGAGTTCAGTCACGTCAAGCAAATCGTCAACCGCCGCCGACTTGTCGAATTCCTCGGCGAACTCGTGAACTTGACGTTCCGTCGCTTGCGTCAAACATCTGTCGCAGGTGAAATGCTTTTGACATTCGATGCGCCCGCGCACGACGAAATTTTTGCCCGCGTCTTCGACTTCACCGACGATTTTTATATCGGTGAACTCGTCTAACGCCTCGCCGAAAAGTTTTTCCGGCGTCGTGCTGAACTCGAAAGGAGCCTTGTTGCCCCTTGCCGTTAGCACTTTCGGCATTTTACAACACCGCCTTTTTTGTGTCAAGGAAACTTTTGCCGACCGGGCTCACTGCTCAAGCAACGTCTCCGTCAACGAAAAGATGTCGCCCGTCAGCCGCACCTGTCGCGAAATTTTTTCGTAAATCTTGCCGTCGTGGTTTGTTTGCACCGTGTACCAATCGACCAGCTTCAACAAGTCGCCTTTGCCGTCGAAACCTTTAAGCGTCGCCGCAAACAGAATCAGCTCAAAAATCTTGTACGTCGTGACGAACATGCCGTAATTTATCGTTATGGTCTCGGTGAAACGCCACGGGTAGCAGTTCAAAAAAATTTCGTTGACCAGATAATTTTCGAGAAACGTCGCGTATTGCGCCCGAAAACTTTTCCGCGCTGCGGTAAGGCGTTCGTAATTGGCGGCAACCTTCGCAAGCGACACGCGTCCTTTGTCGTCGGGCACGAGCTGAAGAGTTTCGCTCACCGGGCGCAAAAATTTCGTCTCGCCGCCGCCGTAAAGCGTCTCCAAAATTTTCAGCACCGTCCCGATAAATTTTTTCGCGTCGAAGGAAACGACTGCCAACATGCGCGGCACTTGCTCCGCCAAAAATTTTTTCGACTCGTACGCCGCGATTAATTTTGTCAGCGCGTCTTCGTCGAGTGCGTCCGCCGATATTTCGTCGAGCTTGTCGAGGAAGAAGCCCAGCACGATAAGCCGCCCGTCGATTGTCAACCGCCGCTCCTGCAGGATTGAAATCATTGCCGCTTGAATTTCAATTATGTGCGGCAAAAACTTTTCGGGGATTTGAAATTCGGCGCAAGCGGTCTCGGCGTCGTCGTCCTTCAAGACGCGGAGCAATTCAAACTTCATGGGCTCGCGTGGGAACAAAATCATTTCCGCCGCCAAAGAGCAACTCAGCGTCATTGACTGTTCAAAAAATTTTCGGAAGTTGTAAATCTGGCGCGGATATGTCATGCAGACTGCCGACAAAAATTTTTCACCGTATGCCAACTGAATGCGGCACAATTTTTTTTCCGTCAGGAACGGACATGGTTTGCATTCCATGAAGTAAATTTCTCTGTCGCGGTCGTATTTGATGTGTGCCGTGAGTTCGCGGGCTTTGTCGGCGGGCTTAAGGCGCGAATATTTTTCGTAAGTCTTCGCGTCGACGAGGATGTTCCATTGCCGCGCGCAACAGCTGTTGATACACCGCGTGCCGTCGCATTTGAATTTGCCGACGTATTCGGGCTGAAAGTATAAATCTTCGCGCATCAAACCAGCCCGTTGGCAATCATGTATTCGGCGATTTGCAAAGCGTTGAGTGCCGCGCCCTTGCGAATCTGGTCGCCGCAAACCCAAAGGTTCAAGCCGTGTTCAATCGAAAAATCTTTGCGGATGCGTCCGACTTCGACGGCGTCTTTGCCCGACGTTTCAAGCGGCTGCGGGTAAATCATTTCGGCGGGGTTGTCGCTGACTTTGACGCCGGGGAATTGCTCAAGAGCGGCGCGGGCGTCTTCAACCGAAACGTCGTCCGCGAATTCGACGTTGACGCTTTCGGCATGTGAACGATAGACCGGCACGCGAATCGTCGTCGCCGTGACTTTCAGCGCGTCGTCCTCCATGATTTTCTGCGTCTCGTTGACCATCTTCATTTCCTCTTTGGTGTAGAGGTTGTCTTGGAAAACGTCGATTTGCGGCAGGAGGTTCGACGCGATTTGATAATGCTTGTCCAGCTTGGCGACGGGCAAAATTTTCGCCTCGACGGGTGCGTCGTTCGCCAATGCGTCCAGTTGCGATTTGAGTTCGTCCATGCCTTCGCGACCCGCGCCCGACACCGCCTGATAAGTCGACACGACCACGCGTTTGATTCGCGACAGGTTGTAAAGCGGCTTGAGTGCCATGACCATGATTATCGTTGAGCAATTCGGGTTGGCGATGATTCCTTTATGCCGCGCGATTGCTTGCGGGTTGACTTCGGGCACGACCAGCGGGACGTTCGGATCCATGCGGAAGTTCGACGAATTGTCGATGACGACCGCGCCCGCTTTGACTGCCGCCGGTGCAAAGAGTTTGCTCGCCGCGCCGCCCGCGAACAACGCGATTTGCACGCCGTCGAAGGATTTTTCCGTAGTCTCCTCGACAGTGTAGTCTTTGCCCATGAAATGTATCGTCTTGCCCGCCGAACGCGACGACGCCATCATTTTCAGCTCGCCGAACGGGAAATTGCGTTCCTCGATGAGTTTCAAAAATTCTTGACCGACTGCGCCCGTTGCGCCGACTATTGCCGTGTTGTATCGTTTCATTTAACCAGCCTCCGTTTCTGCGCGCTATGATAGCTAATTCGCGACGCAATGTAAAGAAAAAAAACTTGTCCCTTGTCCCTTGTCCCTTGTCCCTTTAATCATTATAATCGGCGGCGGAGGTTGATTGCATTGCAAATCAGAATCGCGGGTTTGGTGCCCGAAAGCTACGTTGACGGCGACGGGATTCGTTTCGCTGTTTTTATGCAGGGCTGTCTGCGAAACTGCGCGGGCTGTCACAATCCCGCAACGCACGCGCTTGACGGCGGACGATTGATTGACACGGACGAGATTGTCTCCGCGATAAAAAAAAATCCGCTCTTGGACGGAATCACGTTGACGGGCGGCGAACCGCTTTTGCAGGTCGAAGCGGCTAATGAACTTGCTCGCGCCGCAAAAAGTCTCGGCTTAAACGTTTGGTGCTACACGGGCTACACTTTTGAGGACTTGCCGCTTGACGCCGCGCCGCTGATTGAAAATGTCGACGTGCTGATTGACGGCGCGTTCGTCGAGAGTCTGCGCGATTTGGATTTGCAATTTCGCGGCTCGCGCAATCAACGTGTCATTGACTTGAATAAAACTCGCGTGCAAAATAAAATCGTGCTGTGGTCTGAAATCGGGGGTTAAGCCAATGGATTTTGCAGAGGTCGGCTCGTCGGTCGGCGATGCGTTTGAAGGCGTCTTCGCGTTGCCGCCCGTTGATGTTATCGTCGGCATGGTCGGAATAATTTTTTTCGGCGCGTTGCTCGGCGCGTTGATGTATTTGCCCGTCGCGCAGAAGGCGTCGAAGTTGCCGTTGGAGTATTTGAGCGGCGAACTGATTTGGCGCATGAAACCGGACTGGGTAATCTTCGTCTGCGGTTGTCTGCTGTTCTTGACGGTCAGTTTCATGATGGTCAGCGGCTACTTGCGGGAGTTGTAAAAAAAATTGGCGCGGTCATTGAGCCGCGTCATTTTTTATTGGTCGCTTGATTGAGCCACTCTTTGAGGTAGTCGCCGATTGCTTTCACGACTTGCGATTCCTGAATCGTCTTCGCTATGCTGAACAGTTTCAAGCCGCCGTTGAAAATATATTTGCCGATAAGTTCGCCGACTTTGTCCGCAATCATGCGCGCAATGACGAACAGGATTATCGAAACTTTTATGCCGAGAACCGTCAGCGCGATACCGCCGAACAGCGGCAACAGGAAAATCATTGCAAGCTTTATCAGCAGGAACGAAAACGCCACGCTTACCGCGCCGCGCGCCAAACGAATGAACATGGGGGCTTTGCTGCGGACGTACTTGCGCGTATCGTCGAAGGCAAGGCGCGGGTGCCGCACTGCCCGAACAACGAACGCCGCCGCCCGTTTCGCGTAAAACGTGAAGAACTCGCCGATTTTCTGAATCAGCTTATTGATGTCGGTCGGGATGTTCGTTACCGTCGCGATTATCATTTGCGGGTTGAAGTCGGTGACGAAGCCGCGCATTGAGCTGAACGCCGTGCCCAGGAACGCGGGCGGCTTGCTCATGTTCGCGACGGCGTCGGGTATCGGCAACGCGGGTATGAACGCCATTAAAACATACAGCACAATCGCCAACACGCGCCCCATTACCAGACCGAGAAAATATTTTATGACGGCTTTCGGGTTGCGCTTGAAGGCGGCGGGGAAGCTCCGAATTCTGCGCGGGACTTTTTTCTTGACCTTGTCGATTTTCTTTTCGTTCGGCTTGGCGCGTGCCTCTTCGCGGGCGAGTTGTTCTTCGTTGTCAACTTCAAGCGAACGCGACAGCCGAATCATTTTCTGGAAGGCGTCGGCGATGTTCTGCTCCTGTTCCTTTTGCCGCGCCTCAACTTCTTGGTCGAACGAGCGCGTCACGTTAATCATCTTCTCGAAGGCGTTGCGCAAGTCGGTTGATTTGGTCGTCTGCATCATGCGTTGCAGGGCGCGTTCCAGGTCGGATTGCTTGGTCGTGCGCAACATCTGTTGCAGATTTTTTTGCAAGTCGCAAGGTTTCTTGTCGTTGTCGTCCACCGCGTCACCTCCGCATAAAATTTTAAAGGAGCACCGGTGTTACTTTTGAATGACGGACTTCATGACGGCGGCGACGTTTTCGGCGGTGAAGCCGAATTTTTTGAACAAGACGCCTGCGGGAGCCGACGCGCCGAAGCCGTGCATGGTGACGGTTGCGCCGTCAAGCCCGATATATTTTTGCCAGCCGAAGTCGCTTGCCGCCTCGACTGCCACGCGCGCGCGAATCGCTTTGGGCAGGACGGATTCTTTGTAGGCGTCGCTTTGCCTGTCGAAAATTTCTTGGCAGGGCATGGACACGACGCGCACGAAAATCTTTTCTGCGGCAAGGGCGGCTTGAGCGTCAAGAGCCGTCGACACTTCGGAGCCCGTCGCTATCAAAATGCCCGCGCAGGTGCCCGCCGCCTCGGAAATGACGTAGCCGCCTTTGAGCGCGTCTTTGCCGGAGCCCGTGATTGTCGGAAGGTTTTGTCGCGTCAAAATCAGCGCGGTCGGAGTATCCTTGGCGGTCGCCGCAAGATACCAACCCGCCGCCGTTTCGGTCGCGTCCGCCGCGCGGAAGACGTTCAAGTTCGGTTGCGCGCGCAGCATGGCAAGTTGTTCAATCGGCTCGTGCGTGGGTCCGTCTTCGCCGACGCCAATCGAATCGTGCGTGAAAACGTAAGTTGCGGGGATTTTCATAAGCGACGCAAGCCGCATCATCGGTTTCATGTAATCGACGAAAACAAAGAACGTCGCGCAATACGCCCGAAGCCCGCCGTGCAGAATCAGCCCGTTGGTTATCGCCGCCATCGCCATTTCGCGGATACCGAAATGCAAATTCCGCCCGCCGTAGTTGTCTTTGCCGAAGTCGCCCGCGTCCTTCATGAGCGTCTTGTTCGACGGACCAAGGTCGGCACTGCCGCCGATTAAATTCGGCATGAGGTCTTTCAAGCGGTTAATCATGACGCCGGAACTTGCGCGGGTAGCTTGCGGCTTGTCGTCGACGCGCCAAAAATTTTCGTCGTGCAAAAGTTTTTCGGCGTCAAGCGGCGTGTGATATGAGTCCCAAAGTTTTTTGTCTTCGGGGAACTGTGCGGCGTAGTCGTCGAAAAGTTTTTGCCATTGATCTTGAGCCTGCGCGGCTTTGTCGGCGAGCGCGTTGTAATGTTCATAAACGTCGGCGGGGATGTGGAAAGTTTCTTCGGGCTTGTCCCAGCCGAGATTTTTTTTGAGCGCGATTACGTTTTCGACGCCGAGCGGTTCGCCGTGACTGGACGCCGAATCTTGCTTGAGCGAGCCGAAGCCGATGTGCGTTTTCACGGTTATGAACGACGGGTGAGTTGTGTCAGCCTTCGCCGCCGCGATTGCCGCGCCGAGTGATTCAAGGTCGTTGCCGTCTTCAACCGTGAGCGTTTGGAAGCCGAACGCCGCGACGCGTTGTTGAACGTTCTCCGTAAACGCAATATCGGTCGAGCCTTCGATTGTGATTCGGTTGCTGTCGTAAAGGACAATCAGCTTGCCGAGACCGAGCGTGCCCGCCAACGACAACGCCTCCGAGGAAATGCCCTCCATTAAACAACCGTCGCCGCACAGCACGAACGTGTAATGGTCGACGATTTTATAATCGGGCTTGTTGAATTTCGCGGCAAGGTGAGCCTCCGCCATTGCCATGCCGACGCCCATGCCGATTCCCGAACCGAGCGGCCCGGTCGTCGCCTCAACGCCTGCAGTGTGTCCGTATTCGGGGTGTCCCGGCGTCAACGAGCCGAGTTGCCGAAAGTTTTTCATGTCGTCGAGCGTGAGCCCGTAGCCGAAAAAGTGAAGCATTGAGTAAAGCATTGCCGAGCCGTGACCCGCCGACAAAATGAAGCGGTCGCGATTAGCCCACTGCGGGTCTTTCGGGTTGTGATTCATGTGGTGCGCCCACAATTCGTAAGCAATCGGCGCGGCACCGAGTGCCATGCCGGGATGTCCCGACTTCGCCTTTTGGATTGCGTCCGCCGACAAAACGCGGATTGCGTTGATGCACTTGCTGTCAATGTTGTTCATAATCGTTCTCCTTAAAAAGTTTTCAGCACTTCGTAAGTCGTGTTGCGTTGCGCGGGGATTCGTCCCGCCGAGCGAATCAAGTCAATCATTTTGCGCGTCGACATATCGAAGGCAGTGCCCGCCGCACGCACGACGTTTTCCTCCAGCATGATTGAGCCGAGGTCGTCCGCGCCGAAAGCAAGCGTCAGTTGCCCGATACGTTCGCCCTGCGTGACCCACGAGCCTTGGATATGCGCGACGTTGTCCATGAAAATGCGCGTCATTGCGAGCGTGCGCATGTAGTCTTGCGCGGAAACTTTTTCGCCGCCGAGCGCGGTGTTGAGCGGCTGATACGTCCACGTTATGAACGCGCGGAAGCCGCCGGTTTCGTCTTGCAGGTCGCGGATTTTTTTCATGTGTTCGAGGCGTTGGGCAAGCGTTTCGCCGAATCCGATAACCATAGTCGCGGTTGACTTCATGCCGATAGAATGAGCCGCCCGCATGACGGAAAGCCAATCGTCGGTCATGATTTTTTTCGGGCTTATGCGTTGTCGGATTTCGTCGACGAGAATTTCCGCGCCGCCGCCGGGCAAGCTGTCGAGTCCCGCCGCCTGCAGACGCTTGAGCGTGTCGACGATTGACAAACCTGCGCGGCGTGCGAAGTGTTGAATTTCGGTCGCGGTGAACGAGTGAATCGTTATGTCGAAATTTTTTTTGATAAGGCGCAACATGTCTTCGTAGTAGGCAAGCGGCAAGTCAGGATGCAAGCCGCCTTGAATCATCAGTTGCGTGCCGCCCGCGTCGACGGTCTCTTGAACTTTGCGCAAAATTTCTTCGTGCGTCAGAAGATACGCGCCGCGTTGATTTTTTCGGCGGAAGAACGCGCAGAACTTGCATTCGTTTTGGCAGACATTGGTATAGTTTATGTTGCGGTCGATGATGAAAGTCACGACGTCGCCGAAAAGTTTTTTGCGTATTGCGTCGGCGCGCTTGCCGAGTGCCAACAGGTCGCCGTCCGTGAAAAGTTTCAAAGCCGCGTCTTGCGTCAGTCTCAAATCGATTCGCCTCGTTCCAAAAGAAAAATCCTCCCCGCAACTTTTCGGGAAGGATAACGATTTTCCTGCCAAAATTATTCGTAATGCCCCTTGCAAGAAATGATGTACAGGTAGCCGTGCTCATCGATTTTGTAGACAAGCCGATTTGTGTTGTCAATGCGCCGCGACCAACCGTCACGCCAGCGAAGTTTTTCGGGCTTGCCAAGACCTCGATTAACACCGTTGCGCTCAATGTCTTTAATAAGAGCGTTGATTTTGTCGAAAGTTTTGCTGTCTTCTTTGTACCAATCAACGTACTCGTCCCAAGCTTTGTCGTCCCAACGCTTATTCATTGGCATTCGACTCAATGAGTTCGTGCTCCGTCCAATGACCGGCTTCGACACGCTCAAAACGTCTGTCGATTTCCGCACAATAACGAGCGTTGTGCAGAGCCTTCAAAAGGTTTAAGCCTTCGCCGTTAGCGATTTGAGTTTCGATTTCCTTTTTGAAAAAGAACAACTCGCGCGGCGCAATGGTTATCGGTTTGCTTTCGTCGACTTCGTAAGGGTCAAGCGTCTGTACTTCAGCCATATGAATCACCTCGAATCAAGCGGACTTGACAAGGCGAACAATTTCTTCCGCGCCGCCCTCCATGGTTTCAGCCATAATGACGTTGGCAATGGGCGATTCTTTGAGGATTTCTCTGCCGCGTTCGACGTTGGTGCCTTCCAAGCGCACGACGACGGGCACGGGCAACGACTTGCCGTCAGCGGAAATGATTTTCGCCGCGTCGACGATGCCTTGCGCGACGAGATCGCATTTGTTTATGCCGCCGAAGATGTTGACGAAAATGCCTTTGGACTGTCCGCCCTCAAGCATGATTTTGAACGCTTCGGCAATTTTTTCGGGCGTAGAGTCGCCGCCCACGTCAAGGAAGTTCGCGGGTTCGCCGCCGAAATGTTTGAGGATGTCGACGGTCGCCATTGCAAGCCCCGCGCCGTTTACCATGCAAGCCACGTCGCCGCCGAGGTTGACGTAATTCAAGCCGAGTTTCGCCGCGTGAAGTTCTTTGGGGTCTTCTTCGGTTTCGTCGCGCAACGATTCAACGTCGGGGTGGCGATAAAGCGCGCTGTCGTCGAAATTCAGCTTGGCGTCGAGCGCGATAACGTCGTTCTCCGCCGTGACGACCAACGGATTAATTTCGGCAAGCGAGCAATCTTTTTTCACGAAGGCGCGGTGCAAGTTAATCATGAGCTTGGTAACCTTGCGGATGACTTCCGGCGGGAAATGCATTTTGTAAGCCATGCGCGTTGCCTGGAAGGGCGCGAGCCCGATAGCGGGGTCAATGTATTCCTTGACGATTTTTTCGGGCGATTCGGCAGCAACCTTTTCGATTTCGACGCCGCCTTCCTCCGAGCCCATCATGACGACGCGAGCCGTCTGCCTGTCGACGACGAAGCTGAGGTAATATTCTTTTTTGATGTTGGAGCCCGCCTCAATCAGCAGGCGACGAACGACTTTGCCGTCGGGTCCGGTCTGATGAGTGACGAGCGTCTTGCCCAAAAGTTCTTCGGCATATTGACGGACTTCTTGGAGATTGTGCGCGAGTTTGACGCCGCCTGCTTTGCCGCGACCGCCCGCGTGAATTTGCGCTTTGACGACCGTCACGTCCGCGCCGAGTTTTTGAGCCTGTTTGACTGCCTCTTCGACAGTGAACGCCGCGCCGCCGTCAGGCACGTTGACGCCGTAGCCGCGCAGAATCGCTTTGCTTTGATATTCATGGATGTTCAAAGTATCACCTGCTTTTAATCATGTAAACTGTCTGCCCGCAGATTTTGCCGTCCGCCGCCTTTGAGCCGCTTGTCTTGAAGGCAAAGCCGCCGTCGACTGCTTGCGCGTGAATCGCGTCCTGCGTGGCGTAAACGATAACTTCGACGCTCCAATCGCCCGTGCGGATGTTCGCCGCGTTTTTCAAGCCCGCGTCAAGATAGTCAATCGGGCAACCGGGGTCGTAGCCGAACATGCCCAATTCCATTTCGACTTCGGCAGCCTGAGTGACGGGGTAAGTTTTCGCGTCGGCGATTTTTTCCCAATCGGCGTCCTTTTGGCAAGCGCGAACGTGAGCATCGGGCAGAGCCTCCGCACTGAAGACAACCTGCGTCGAAATGTCGTCAACGCCCGTCGCCTCGTACTTGATGCTGATTTCGTTGTCATTGGAGACGCTGTAGGTTATCGTTGCCGATTTGCCGCCGACCTGCGCGGACAGTTTCAAGCCTTCGATGGTTTCTTCCGCCTGCCAGATGATGTTGGCGAAGTCCGTGCCGCCGTCGACGAAGACAATGCCCGCCGCCGCGTCGTCTTTGAGCAGGAAACGATTGGTGAAACTTTTATCGCGGAAACGCATGGACACGAGCCGCGCGCCCGCATTTGTGACTTTGAGTTCGTTGCCCTTGGTGTTGCGCAACGTCCAAACGGTTGCCGCGCCGACGGTTTCTTTTTTGAATGACGGCATTAAAATTCCTCCTTCGATTAAGCAAGATATTTATCCAAAAGTTTTTCGTAATCGGGAATCGGCAACGGGCGCGAGAAGAAATAGCCTTGAATCGACACGTCTCCGAGGCTTGCAACGTAATCGGCTTGCGCTTGAGTTTCGACGCCTTCGACGACGACGCTCATGCCCAGTTCAGTCGCCAACGCCACGATGAATTTCAAAATGACGGCGACGCGTTTGGATTTTTCGAGTTCGCGAATGAACGCCATATCAACTTTCAGCGTGTCGAGCGGCATGTCCTTGAGCATGTTCAGCGACGAATAGCCCGAACCGAAGTCGTCCATTAATACGGAAAAGCCCAGCCCCTTGAACGTCGAAATCATATCGAGCAGTTGCAACTGATTGTCGGTGTACGCGCTCTCCGTCACTTCCAATTTCAACATCCACGGGTCGAGCTTGTATTTTTCCAGCAGGTTGGCAAGGAATTCGGGCAGGTCAAGGCTGTAAAAATTCAGGCGCGACAAGTTGACGGATATTGGCACGACGGGCTTGCCGGCGTCCAGGCGTTTACGTTGCAGGCGGCACGTCTCCTCCCAGACGAAACGGTCGAGGCGCACGATAAAGCCGTTGCGTTCGCAGACGGGAATGAACTTGCCCGGCGAAACCATGCCGTGCACGGGGTGGAACCAGCGCACCAGAGCTTCGGCACTGACGACGGTATTTCTGTGCGGGTCGAAAATCGGCTGAAGAAAAATCGTGAACTGATGTTCCATTAACGCGATTTCAAGGTTGCCGGTTATGAGCAACTCCTCAATCATTTGGTCGCGCATTTTTGAATCGTAATAGGCGTAGCGCGTGAGATAACTGCCCTTGATTCTGCGCAACGCCATGCCCGCGCGGTCGCACATTTGGTCTATCGGCAGGTTGATGTTGTCGACGGGATAGATGCCCGCGAAAAATAAAATGTTGTGGCTTATGTGCAGTGCTTGAATGCGTTCGTCGAGGTCTTTTATGATTTCTTCCATGTCGAGTTCTTCGGCGGGCACGCAAAGCACGAAATGATCGGCGTCGGCGCGACAACTTATCGACGTGCGCGGGTTGAGCTTCGCCTTGAAATAATCCGCCGCCGTCTTCAAAATCACGTTGCCCGTGTCCGCGTGGAAAAGGTCGTTTATGATTTTGAAACAGCTTATGTCCATGCAGACGATACAGTATTTCGTATTGTGGCGCGCCCCCAAAAGCAATTTCGCTTCCGTATAAAAAGTCTCGCGGTTATAGAGCCCCGTCAACGGATCAAATTTGTTTCCGATTATCGGCATAATACCTTCAGCTCTCAAATTAACCTGCCTCCTTCGCGTCACGTAAAATTTTTTTCAAGTATTCAACGCCGTTAAACAAATCCCTGCCGAAAAGGAACAAGGAATAAGGAACAAGGAATAAGTTTTTTAGGAATTTTTCAGCCCGAAACTTTGCAACGCGCCGACGGAGTTTCGCCAGTCGCGTTTGACTTTAACCCACAAGTCCAGAAAAACTTTCGCGCCCAAAAGCATTTCGATTTCGGGACGCGCTGCCGCGCCGACCTGTTTCAACATCGCGCCGTGCTTGCCGATAAGTATGCCCTTTTGCGAATCGCGTTCCACGTAAATCGTCGCCCGAATGAAAATCGTGCCGTTGTCGCGCTCGGTCAGTTCCTCCAAGTCAACGGCGATTGCGTGCGGTACTTCGTCCTGCGTCGCGTGCAAAATTTTTTCGCGAATCAGTTCGGCGATAATCAAGCGTTCGGGCTGGTCTGTCACCATGTCGGCGGGATAGTATTGCACGCCGTCGGGCAGGAAATTTTTCGCCTCGGCAATCAGTGCGTCGACGTTCGTGCCTTCTGCCGCGCTTATCGGCACCACCGCCGCAAAGTCGCGCCGCGCAGAGTATTCGGCGATTATCGGCAAAATTTTTTCGCGGTCAATCAAATCGACTTTGTTCACGACGAGAATCACGGGCTTTGTCGTTGCGCCGAGACGTTCAAGGATGTAACGTTCGCCGCCGCCGAATTTCTCCGTCGCGTCGATGACAAAAAAAATCGCGTCGACTTCCTTGAGAGTGCCCTCCGCCGCCTTGAGCATGTACTCGCCGAGCTTGAGCTTGGGCTTGTGAATGCCGGGCGTGTCCAGAAAAATAATCTGCGCGTCGTCGTGCGTCAAAATGCATTGGATGCGACTGCGCGTCGTCTGCGGCTTGTCGGACGTTATCGCGACTTTTTGCCCGATGATTTTGTTGATGAGCGTCGATTTGCCGACGTTGGGTCGACCGATAACCGCCACGAATCCCGATTTGTAAGCCATGATAAGCCACCTCACGAAAAAGGAGCCGCGTTTGCGACTCCCGATAATGTTCAGTCCAGAAAATCTTTGAGTTTCTTTGAGCGTGCGGGGTGACGGAGCTTGCGCAACGCCTTTGCCTCGATTTGCCGAATGCGTTCACGAGTGACGTTGAAACTTTTGCCGACCTCTTCAAGGGTGCGCGCTCTGCCGTCTTCAAGCCCGAAACGCAACCGCAGAACATTTTTTTCACGCGGCGTCAAGGTGCCGAGCACGTCCTCAAGCTGTTCCTTCAAAAGCATGAACGACGCGGCGTCAGCGGGCGCGGGTGCGTCTTGGTCTTCGATAAAGTCGCCCAAATGCGAATCGTCTTCCTCGCCGACGGGTGTTTCCAACGAAACGGGTTCCTGCGCGATTTTTTTGATTTCGCGTACGCGTTCGACGGGCACTTCCATTTCCTCGGCGATTTCTTCGTCAGTAGGCTCGCGGCCATTTTTCTGCAACAGGTTGCGCGACACGCGAATCAGCTTGTTAATCGTCTCGACCATGTGCACGGGGATACGGATTGTGCGCGCCTGGTCGGCGATTGCGCGGGTTATCGCCTGCCGAATCCACCACGTCGCGTAGGTTGAAAATTTGTAGCCCTTGTGGTAATCGAATTTCTCGACGGCCTTAATCAGTCCCAAGTTGCCTTCTTGAATCAAGTCAAGGAACAACATGCCGCGCCCGACGTAACGTTTGGCGATAGACACGACAAGGCGCAGGTTCGCTTCGGCAAGTTGCTTTTGCGCCTCGGCGGCTTCGACGGCGTTGGACGATTCCATTTTCATGGCGAGTTCGCGTTCCTGTTCGGCGGTGAGGAGCGGCACGCGCCCGATTTCCTTGAGGTACATGCGCACGGGGTCGTCGATTGAAATGTTGTCGGGGATATTTAAATCAATTTCGGCGACGGGCTTGACGGTTTCGACATCTTCAGTTGTCTCGACGGTCTCGGTCTGCGCCAATGAATCGTCTTGCAAGGCGATTGTTTCGGGCGACAATTCGCCGTCAACGCTTTCAGCTGCCGCCTCCACTGCGTCAAGGTCTGCGTCTTCGTTGATTATCTCGATACCTTCGCGCTCGCAAATGCTTAGAATCTCTTCGATTTGCTCCACGTCGTTTTCAATGCCCGCGCTTTGCATGATTCGTTCCAGATCACCGAAAGTCAACTTGCCGCCGTTTTGCCGACCTTTGTCAATCAACATCGTGACGATTTTTGGCGGGCGTCCTTTGGCGGATTTTGTTGCGTCGTCCTCGCAAGCGTCCGGCACGGGTTCAGGCTTTTTCGACGCGGGATTATTTTTTTTGTTTTTCGACAGGCTGCCGTTCAAGCCGTCGTCTTGTTGCGGCTCGACAGTTTTGCTCTCTCCTGTCATGTTGCAGCCTCCTTTCCGTCAACCAGTCCCTGGTTCCTGGTTCCTGGTTCCTAGTTCCTAGTTCCTAATTGCCTTTCAAATTGTCAATCTCGGATTTAATCTTAAGCGATCGGCGGACGGCTTCGACGTAAGCATCTCTGTCGCCCGGAATGTATTTTTCAGCTTTTGCAAGAAGTTCGTTGTATTGTCTTTTGAGATTGGCTCTTTGCATTATGTGAAGCGAATCCTCGAACAGGAGAATTTCAGTGTTACGCGGATTGTCCGCGCCGTTTATCAAGATACGCGACAGTTCGGCGTTTGCCGCCTCGGACAAGTCTCTTGCTGCGGTCATTTGGTCGTGACGAATGTTTTGCTCCTTGCAACTTTTAAGCCAGTCGATTATTTCCAGATGCAACGGGGTGAACATTTCACGCGGCACCAACATCAGCAAGGCATCCAACATGTCGTCTTCATGCCACGCCATGCGCAAGAGTACTTCGCCCGCACGCCGTAAAACCGTGTCGTCGTCGCCCGAAAGCCGTTGTCTTTGCACGACCGTCGATCTGTCGGGAGGTGTCTGCTCTGCCGCCTTGGAAAATTTATTCCATTCGTTGTTGACGAGAGTTTCGTCCAATACCAGCTCGGCGGCGATTCGTTTGCAATATTCGTTGCGCGTGACGACAGATTCAATCTTTGCCACGACCGGCAGAATTTCCTGCAAGGCGCGAATCTTTCCGTCAATCGTCGACAAATCCGCGCGGGCAAGGACGTAATTCATGCGGTAATCAATCAGCGTCTGCGCGTGCGCAATCAGCTCGTCGAACGCCGCCTTGCCGTGCTTGCGAACGAATTCGTCGGGGTCTTTGCCGTCGGGCACCTTGACGACGAAAACTTCCGCGCCCGCCTGTTGAACAATCGGCAAAGCCCGAATCGTCGCGCGTTGACCCGCCTCGTCGCTGTCGTAGCAGAAAATAATTTTCTTGGCGTAGCGCAGAATCAACTTGGCGTGCTCAAGCGTGAACGCCGTGCCGAGCGTCGCTGCAACATTTTGGACGCCCGCGCTGAAAAGTGAAATCGCGTCCATGTAGCCTTCGACGACGACAGCCGCGCCCGCCGCACTTATCGCGCGATTCGACTTGTCCAGCCCGAAAAGCAAGCGTCCCTTGTTGAAGATCGCGGTTTCGGGGCTGTTGAGATATTTCGGCGTCGAATCGTCTTCGGCATGAAGAATGCGCCCGCCGAAGCCCACGACGTGTCCGTAGATGTCGGTTATCGGAATCATGACGCGCCCGCGAAATCTGTCGTAATAGCCGGAAGCCGTCTTGCGCTTGGCGACCAAACCCGCCGCCTCCAGCTGTTGCGGCGAAAAGCCTTGACGCGTGAGATTGCTCAAAAGATTTTCCCATTCGTCGGAGGCGAGCCCCAATTTGAAAGTTTCAATCGTTGCCTGCGTAATTCCACGCGCCGCAAGATATTTCCTGCCGACTTCGCCGCCGGCCGTCTTGGTCAACCGGTCGTGATAAATTTCCTGCGCCAATTCGTTGATTTTAAGCAAAGATTTTTCTTCGCGCCGTCGACGTTCCTCTTCGGGCGAAAGTCGTCGCGTCGGCAAGTCGATGCCGAGCCGCTGTGCCTGAAGCTTAATCGCCTCGAAATAGCTTATGTTTTCAATGAGCGAAAGAAACTTGAAGGCGTTGCCGCCCGCGCCGCAACCGAAGCAATAAAAAAATCCTTTGTCGGGGCTGACGGTGAAGGAAGCGGTTTTTTCGTTGTGAAAGGGACAGCGTCCCCAATATCGCCCGCTCTTTTGAGTGAGCGTCACGTAGCGCGACACCACGGAATAAATATCCGTCCGTTCGTTCACGCGTTCGACAAATGCATCAAGTTCCGTACTTCCCAACGCTTTTCAACCTCCGCGCCGATATTATTCCCCGTGCAACGTAAATTTCCTTTCGCGGCTTAAGAATTTTTGCGCGCCAAAACTTTTTGTCCCCAAGCGTACAGTTCGTTGAGTGCGGGAATCAGCTCCTTGCCCAGCGGCGTCAACGAATACTCGACGACCTTCGGCGGCGCGGACACCAATTCGCAACGCGTGACCAATCCGTCAGCCTCCATTTCGCGCAGAGATTTTGTCAGCATTATGTTCGTTATGCCGGGGATTCGTCGCTTGATTTCGTTGTAACGCGTGGCGTCTTTTTCGTGCAGATACCACATCAGCGGCAACTTGTACTTTGACCCGATAACGTCCATTGCGTGCAGTATCGGGCATTTTTTTTCGACGACATCGTTAAGCGTCGCGTCAATCGGGTAAGCTTTCTCGCTCATGATTCATCCTCCGTAACGGGAAACAAAATCTGCGTTCTCGTCAAAAATTCTCGTTGCGATTATACTTCAAGCAGTCAAACATTGGGAGGCGAACGAAATGCCGTTCATCATGTCGAAAGTCAGCGTGCCCGTCGACGCCGCGCAGGAAGTTCAACTTAAGTCGCGGCTCGGCAAGGCAATGGAACTTCTTCCGGGCTTGAGCGAAAAATATTTGCTCGTGGGCTTTGAATCGAATTGCCGTTTCTGGCTACGCGGCAACAGCGAACCCGTCGCCTATATCGAAGCGGGCGTCTTCGGCAACGAACAACATATCGGTTACGAAAATTTTTCCGCCGCCGTCACGAAAATTTTTGTCGACGTGCTGAACATTCAGCCGCAAAACGTTTACATTAAATTTTCCGACATCGCCGCGTGGAGCGTAGGCGGCATGTACTTCGACAGGAGTTGATAACGCATGGGCGACAAAATTACTCTCGTGACCTTCACCGACCCGATGATGGGTTTGTCTTACGAGTGCGAACCGATTTTCCGCAAACTCGAAACGCATTTCGCCGGCAAGCTTGAGTTCCGTTACGTCATGAGCGGCTTGGTGCGCGACGTTTATCAATTCGTTGACCCCGACGATTTGAAGCGCAGCAAGTCTTTCGCGATTCGCAACTACAACGCACGCCTTGCCGAAATTTACGAATCGGAGGAGGCTCTCGGCGGCTTGCCGATTAACATGACGGGCTTTGAACTTTTTTCCGTCAACGAAACGTCGTCCGCGCCGCTGAATATCGCTTACAAGGCCGCGCAGATTGTCGACGCCGACAAAGCCGACAGATTTTTATACAACCTGCGTTACGCCACGATTGTCGACTGCCGCCCGACGACGCGCTTGCCTGAAATTTTGAAAGTCGTCATCAAAACCGGCTTGGATGTGAAAAAATTCCTCGCCGCCTACAACGACGGCTCTGCCGCCGAAAAGTTTCAAAGCGACTTGGCGATTTGCGAACGACTTGGAATTCATTCGTTGCCGAGCTATTTGATTCAATACCAATCGCAGGGCGCGCTGATTCAAGATTTAATCGCTTACCCGACGTTCGTTGAAGTCTTCGACGACGTGAGCGGCGGAGCGATTAAGCCCGTGCCGCCCGAAAAAAATCTTGCGACGTTGCGCACGCTGCTTGACAAGCACCCGCTGATTTCGCCGATTGAGTTGCGTGAGGCTTTTGACTTCGACGACACCGAACAAGTAAGAGAATTTATCGCGCCGCTGATTGATTCGGGCGAAGTGAAAATCGTCGACGTGCCGCGCGGCTGGTTTATCGAAAAAATTTTGGAGGGCTGAACATGAAAAAAATTTTTGACGCCGTTAATATGAACGGCTTGCGCTTGAAAAATCGTCTCGTGCGTTCGGCGACGTGGGAAGGCATTGCCGCGCAGGACGGCTCAATCGGCGACGACACTTACGAAATTTATCGCGAACTCGCGGCGGGCGGCGTCGGCGCGATTATCACCGGCTTCACAAGCGTGGCGTCGGACGATTTTTATTTCGGCGGCATGATGCGCCTGTCCGATAACAAACTCATTCCGCAATACAAGCGGCTCGTCGAAATCATTCACGCCGAAGACTGCGCGGCGATTAGTCAGCTTGCGTTGGGCGCGTTCTACAAAAATCGTTCGGAGGTCGGCGAAAACGACATGACGACGCAGGAAGTCCGCGACGTTATAAAAATGTTCGTCGACGCGGCGGCTCGCGCGGAGCTCGCGGGCTTCGACGGCGTTCAAATTCACGCGGCGCATTTCTTTTTCCTCAGCAGATTCATCAGCCCGTTCGTCAATTATCGCACGGACGAATTCGGCGGCTCGACGCAGGCGCGCGCAAAAATTTTAATCGACATCCTGCACGGCATAAAAAAATCTTCGCCGAAACTTCACGTGACGACAAAGATTAATTGCAACGACTTCACGCGCGGCGGGCTCGACGAAGACGAAAGCCTTGCGATTTGCAAATTGCTCGTCGACGCCGGCATTGACTCAATCGAAGTCAGCGGCAACGGCACATCCGTCGGCGGCATACGCGCGGGCGTCAATGAAGGCTACTTCGCGGAATTCGCGGCTCGGCTCGCTTCCGAAGTCAACGTGCCCGTCATTTGCGTCGGCGGCTGGCGCAGTCGTCAAGCCATGGAAAAAATTCTTAACCGCACGCAGGTTGAGCTGTTGAGTTTGTCGCGCCCGCTCGTTCGTGAGCCCGACTTCCCGAACAAATTGCTACGCGGCGATTGCGACGTTGCAAAGTGCGTCTCGTGCAACGCCTGCTATCGGACGCCCGCCCACCGTTGCATATTCAATCTTAGGGGGCGCGGCTGATTGGAAGACCTTAACGTAGCGACGCGACGCGGCACTGTCCTTAACGGCGTGCTGTTCCCCGCGCAGGACGCAGACACCGTCGTAATCGCGATAACCGGCATTCACGGAAATTTTTACTCGAACCCGTTATACTACAACATCGGCGACACGTTGAGCGCGCACGGAATCGATTTTATTTACGCGCAGACCAATGACGCCTTCGGAGAGATCGAAACCGTCAACGTCAAGACCGGCGCAAAGGAACTTATCGGCTCGTGGAACGAACGCTTTGCCGACACCGACGAAGACATTGACGCTTACCTCGACTATGCCGCGCAACATTACAAGCACGTCATTTTGGCGGGTCATTCGCTCGGAGCCAACAAAGTCATTTACTACCTGTCGCGCCACCACGACACAAAGCGCGTCGAACATTTTATCTTGTTGAGCCCCGCGAATTTGTCGCACATGATGAGCGGCGTCAGCGTCGGCGAAAAAGATTTCATTGAACGCGTCGTCCGCTACGGGCAGGGCGATAAGATTCTGCCGTTTTATTTCATGGGCTGGGTCGTCTGCACCGCCAACACCGCGCACGATTGGCTCGGCGGGCTTTTGGACAACGTGCACACCGCCCGCGACGCCGATTGGTCACGGGTTGCGCAAGTCACGCACACGGGCGCGCTCGTTATCGGAACTTACGACAACTTCACCGACGGCGACCCGTCCGGCTTCCTGAAGAACATCAACGACCACATGCCGACTGCCGCGCAAAATAAATTGATTTTCATTGAGCGCACGGGGCATACCTATCAGCAAAAGCACCAAGAGATTGCCGACATCGTTTTGAGCCTCGCGCAGGGCTGGACAGCGTGACAAGGCGCGGCGTCCGTTGTATAATCGGCGCAAAAATTTCGGGAGGGAAATGCCTTGCCAACTCTCGACTGGACGGGCAAGCAAGACGCCATTCACGCCGCCGAAAAAGTTCCGTATCGTCTGCTCGAACGCGACTCGGCTTTGAGTTGCGGCGACATGAATTCCGGCAACTTAATCGTGCACGCAGACAACCTCGAAGCCATGAAAGCTCTGTTGCCGTTTTATCGCGGGCGCGTACGTTGCGCCTACATAGACCCGCCTTATAACACGCGCTCGGCTTTTGAGCATTACAACGACAACTTGGAGCACTCGACGTGGCTGTTGCTTATGTATCCGCGCTTGGAACGATAGAAAACCTGAATCTGGAGATTTGCCTGACAAATTGCTTGGCTCAAAAACTTTGCAAAGAAATCAGTCGTTTGAAATGCTCCGTCGAGCTAAGCTTTATCTTGCTTTGCGTTCCGTCAAGGATTTTGATTCACTGTTGAGCTTGGATTATCGGCGTGCTTGGAATAAAAAAAATCCTGAGCGTGCCGTAAAAACTTTGCTTGATTTATTTCCGTCATTGAAGCACTCGTATGAGAGTATCCTGCCGTTGACTGCCCGTTTGCGGAAGCGAGGAATTAATCCATCGTCCGCTGATTGTGGTGTGCTGAGTTATCGGCGAGCTCCGTTTGGCTTTGCGGGATCGTCCGATTGTCCTGATTTTTCCATCCTGAACAAATTATTTCCGCACGATTACATTGATGTGGTTGCGTCCGCAAAGAATAATCGGACGACCGTGAGGCTTGCCGATATCTGTCGGTCGCATAGCATTTGGCTCGACCCCGTAGATGCTCCGAAGGAGTTGTATAAATGGCGATTGCGCGTGCAGAAGTCTATTTGTTGGGCTTATGAAAATGGTTGTGTGCCCGTTATGATGACTTTAACGATTTTCCATCGGTGGCATTGTCTGAAGGGTTTGCTTAAAGTTTTACGTAAGTCGTGGAGCCGGTTCATGCTTACTGGAGGTCCTGCGACACGTCGCCGCGCGGCGATGGGATTGGAAGGTTATGTCCGTCGACTTGAAATCACGATTAACGACGGTCAAGAGAATCGGATTGGCGACGCCGCTGAGCCGGTGACGAATTCTGGCTGGCATCCACATATCCACGTCATTTTATTTGTGTCTAAAGACAAATTTACAACCGTTTCCAACATGGAGGCTCAGCTGAAGAAGGATTGGGTTGATATCGTCTCCGCGCAGTTTCAGAGGGAGTTTGGTGAAAAGATTGACCTGTCGTATTTCCCTGCGTTTGCGGAGCATGGCTTGCATTTTAGTCGATACACGAAAGGCAAAGCCAAAGGACAACTCCGTCCCGTCCAGGACAGTGTGTACTTGGACAAGATTGAGGGTTACGACAACCTGCATGTTTACGGCATAGACAAGGAAGTCTCTGCTTCCGTCATTAAGGACAGCAAAATACCATTTGACCTTTTGCGCGAGGTCAGTGCCGCCAATATTGATTTGTGGTGTGAGTATGCCATTTCCACTAAGAATGTACCGGCATTGCATTTTGCCAGACCGTTAATCAAAAGAATAGATGCTTACTTTGCAGCTCATCCCGATAAGGATCCTGCGCCTGCCGATTTACCGCCCAGTGAAGTTATTGCTCATATGGATACCGAGATTTATCGTTTGTTTTACCGTAACTTTTTGATACCAGAGCTTAAAAAGAAAGCTTACGAAGGTTATGAGTCGTTGTCTGGTTGGGTAAAAGATAAACTGGTCGAGATTGGTGTTTCTGCCGTGTATGATGATCCGAACATTTTGCCTCGTCCCCCTAATTTCATTGGTGTTATTGATTGATTATGTGAAGAGATACCTTCAATGTAGGATGTTGTCCGAAGGACACCCCAGGGCGCGCTGCGCGCGAGCAGTGAAAAAAATCACTTATTACGATTTAATCTCGACGCAACGTTCAAGGTGACGTGAAAAATTAGGAAAATACCCTGAAACAAAATTCGTCGACTTACACGTTAAAGACTTTAATACTTGGCAAAGTCATTAGCCGAGGGTTTATAAATCCTCATGCTCGAATAGATTAAAACTCGTTTGCATCAATCTTTATCAGCAATTTTGGATCTACTGAAGACCACCGTAAACCGGCAAAGATTGACTGCGCGAAAACTGAAAATAAAATCAAAATAAATCTCTTGCCGACTATAAAATTTGTTTACCGCCGCGTTTGCCGTCGAGCAAGTTCCCACACGTCAGATCAAAACAAAATGATCGTCATTGACTTTTGTCATTACGGCTCCTTTGTAATTGACGTCGCCCGCGTTGTAAATCAACGGACGACGTGTCTTTTCGATTCGCGGATTCGGGTTTGGGATTGCCGACAGCAATGCTTGCGTGTACGGGTGTTGCGGGTTGGAAAAAATTTCTTGCGTCGAACCTGTCTCGACAAGATAGCCCAAGTGCAGGACGCCGACCCGATCCGAAATGTACTTGACCATGCTTAAATCGTGCGCGATAAAAAGGTACGCGCATTGCGTCTGCATTTGAATATCCTTCATGAGATTGACTATTTGCGCTTGAATTGAAACGTCGAGAGCGGAAATACATTCGTCGGCGATAACCAGCTTGGGCTTCATGATGAGCGCGCGGGCGATACCGACCCGTTGCCGCTGTCCGCCGGAGAATTGATGCGGGTAGCGTTCGGCGTGCGCGGGCGACAATCCGACCTTTTTCAAGATGTCGCCGACAAGCTCGTTACGTTCGGCGCGTCCGCTGCACAATCCGTGAATATCAAGTCCCTCGCCGATAATATCTCCGATCTTCTTGCGCGGGTTCAAACTCGACATCGGGTCTTGAAAAATCATTTGCATTTCCTTGCGGAGCATTCGTCGCGTTGCCTCGTGGAGCGTGCCCGAAATTTTTTTTTGATTGAAGACGACGACGCCGCCCGTCGGTTGGTAAAGCCGAATGATACTGCGTCCGATTGTCGTCTTGCCGGAGCCCGACTCGCCGACCAATCCGAAAGTTTCGCCGGGCTGAATTTCAAACGAAACGCCGTTGACGGCTTTGACCGTGAAATTACGGCTTACCTTAAAGTGTTGCTGAAGTTCTTCGACTTTAAGCAAGGGAATGTTCATTGCAAATTCGCCGCCTTCCTTGAGCGTGCAAGCCGCGCCCGCAAAGCCGGCGGCAACTCGACCTTCGGCGCGTCCGGGTGCAGGAGCCACGTCGCAGCGAAGTGCGTTTCGGAAATTTGGAACATGGGCGGCGCGACACGTTGGTCAATTTTCATTGCGAATTCGTTGCGTGCGGCGAAGGCGTCGCCCGACGGCTCGTGCAAAAGATTGGGCGGCGACCCCGGTATAGAATAAAGTCGTTCGTCGTCAGTGTCCAAGTCCGGCATCGCCGACAGCAAGCCCCAAGTGTACGGATGCCGAGGGTCATAAAAAATTTCTTCAACGGTGCCCGTCTCGACAATCCTGCCCGCATACATGACGTTGACGAAATCGGCGACCTTCGCGACGACGCCCAAGTCGTGCGTGATATAAATTACCGATAAGCCTAACCGTTCACGGAGATTGTCAATCAAATCCAAGATGCGGGCTTGAATCGTCACGTCCAAAGCGGTGGTCGGCTCGTCGCAAATCAAAACTTTCGGCTCGCACGAAAGCGCAATGGCAATGACGACGCGTTGCCGTTGCCCGCCTGACAACTGGTGCGGGTAATTTTTGACGCGCTTTTCGGGCGCAGTCAGTCCGACAAGATTCAGCAGCTCGACGGCTTTATCGGCGGCTTCGGACGCGGAAATTTTTTTGTGCAGGAGCATTGCCTCGGTAATCTGCGCGCCGATTGTCATGGTCGGATCCAAGCTTGTCATCGGGTCTTGAAAAACCATTGCGATTTGTCGCCCGTTAATTTCGCGGCGCAAATCTTTTTTTGTAAGCGTCAGCAGGTCAACGACTTTGTCGCCGTTCAATCGGTAAAGAACTTGCCCGCTGTTGATAACGGCGTTGTCGTCAAGCAAGCCCGTGACCGCCTTCATGGTGACGGACTTGCCCGAACCCGATTCGCCGACGAGCGCGACCGTCTTGCCGCGCGGCAAATCAAATGCAACGCCGCGAATCGCATGGATGTTGCCGGCGTTCGTTCGAAAGGTTATGTCCAGATTTTTGACGGAAAGAATCGTGTCGTTCATTGAATCACCTCGCATTTCAAATCGGAATACGTGTTCCGTTTTCTGCGCCATTCGATTAAAAATGAAAACGTTTTCGTTTTTGCCCCGCAGGCTTACATGTCCTCAAGCTTGGGAGCCAAAGCCTCGCGGAAGCCGTCGCCAACCAAATTGAAACCGAGCATAAGCAACGCCAACACCGTTATCGGCGGCAAGATTTGATACGGCAAGACGGTTATGTTGTTAAAGCCCGCCTCAATCAACGAGCCCAGCGAACATTGCGGCAGGACAATGCCGACGCCGACGAAACTCAAGAACGCCTCCGTGAAAATGGCGACGGGTATCGAAAACATGACTTGCGTTATTATCGGTCCGATCGTGTTCGGCAAAATCTGCTTGAAGATGATATGGAAACTTCCCGCGCCGAGTGTTCGGCTCGCCAAGACGTATTCGCGCTCCTTCAGCTTGAGACACTCCGCGCGGGCGATTTTGCTCATACCAATCCATTCGGTCAAAAGCAACGAGGCGATAACCAAGCCGATTCCCTTTTCCATGAAGATGGCAAGAATCGAAATGATAACGAGAGTCGGCACGCTGCTTTCAATCTCAATGAATCGTTGCATGACGTTATCGACGCGTCCGCCGAAGTAGCCGGACACCAAGCCGTAACTCGTGCCGATAACCATGTCGATAAAGATGGCGACGAACGCAATAATCAGCGAGACGCGTGCGCCCTGCCAAGTCCGTGTCCACAAGTCGCGCCCCAATTCGTCGGTGCCGAACACGAACGTCTTGTCCGCGAAGTTGGCGGAGGCGTCGTCGACTTGCGCGGGCGCGCCGAGCTGCGGTTCCAAATTTTTCGCGATGACTTGCCGACCGTCCGTCGTTTGAATCGAAACAATCTCGTCGTAACTGTACGGACTGACAATCGGAGCAAGGACGGCAAACACTATAACCAAGCAGACGATCAGCGCACCCGCGACCGCCAGCCGATTACGGACGAAGTGAACGGCGACGCCCTTCCAATAGCCCTGCGCGGCAAAATTTTCGTCAACGCTCAAATCTCTGTCCGTAAGAAAATCAAAGTCGTCGTCTTTTGGCGTGTACAATCAACCCGCCTCCTTTGCCAAGCTGATACGCGGGTCGATAATGCCGTAGAGGATGTCGAGCACGAGCATGACGCCGATATAAAGCGCGGAAAAAACAATGCCCAACGCAAGGACGTAGTTGTAATCGACGCCGTCGCCGGCAATGGCGTTGACCATGAGCGAGCCGACGCCGTTGATGCCGTAAATTTTTTCGATAACCATCGCGCCCGTGAGTAAGTCAACGACGAGCGGCGCAATGACCGTGACGACGGGTATAAGTGCGTTTCGCAGGACGTGTCGCCGCATGAGTTCAAAGCCGTAAAGTCCCTTTGCTTCGGCAAGCTTGACATAATCGCTGTTCATGACTTCAATCATTTCGTTTCGTGTGAAACGCGCCACAGCCGAAATCGAGAACAGGCTCAGCGACAACGACGGCATTATCGACGAGTTCAGAAACTGCGACGGGTCAAAGAAATACGGGAACAACGGTATCTTGTACGACAGAAAGTACTGCAGGAAAATCATGAAGACGTACGACGGAATGCATACGCCCAAGATTGAAACCACGGTGCACAACCCGTCCAGAAACTTGCCGCGATTGAGGGCGGCGGTGATTCCGATTGTCAGCCCGACCGCCGTCCCGAACAAAATCGACAACACGCCGATTCGGAACGAGGTCTCCAGGCATTTCAACATTATCGGCTTTATCGGCGCGCCGTTGTAAAGCGAAGTGCCGTTCCCAAAGCTCCCCGACAAAAGCATCGACATGTAGTTGACGAATTGTTCAAGAATCGGCTTGTCGAGACCGAGCTCCGCGCGCTTTTGCAAAATCATATCGGCGGTCATGCGTTCGACGGGAAAGGGGTTGCCCGGCATGATTCGAATCAGCACGAACAGCACGAACGTTATCAGCAGCAACGTAAGCACCGACATCAAAATTCTTTTGGCAACGTACTTGGTCATTTTATTTTACGGTCACCGATTTAAAAATGCGATTGACGCCGGCAACGTGGAATTCAATTCCGCTGACATTCGAGCCAATCAACGTGGCATTGGCACCTGTGTAAAGCGGAGCGATAACGGCGTTTTCAAGCAAAATCTTTTCGGCTTCGTACATGGCTTGCCAACGAGCGTCATAATCGGCGGCGAGGTCACCCGTCGTGCAGTCGGCGATTATCTTGTCGTAGGCGGCGTTGCTCCAGTGTTCGCAGATTTCACTGCCCGAAGTCGTCCACAGCGTGAAAAACGTCATGGGATCGTCGTAGTCGGGCACCCAGCTGTTGATCGCCAAGTCGAAACTGTCAGACGTGAGGCGGTCAAGATACTCCGCTTTCGGCATGGGTTGAAGGTTCAAGACGACGCCCGGCAAATTCTCTTCGACTTGCGACTTGATAGCCTGCGCGACCTTCACAACGGTGTTGCCCGAATCGTTGGCGTAAATGAATTCCAGTTCAAAGCTGTCCTTGCCGAGCTCCGCTTTTGCCTTGTTCAAGTAGTCGCGAGCCTTGTCGACGTTGAAACCAACGTATTCGGCGAACTGTTGCTGATTCTCCGCGAAATATTTGCCGGTCTTGGCGTTGGGCGCGAAGTGAATCGGAATGGCGGTATAAGTTGCCTTTGCTCCGTTCGCAACGAAATTCGCGGCAAGGGATTCGCGATCAATGGCGTTTGAAATGGCAAGACGCAAATTGACATTGGAGAGCGCGCCCGCGTGGTGATTCTTCGGGTCTTGATTGAACGAAATGAAATACAGCGAGCCGGACGGAATGTTCTGCAAATCCTTGACGAGCGCGGTGTCGGATTTGACGCTTTCGATTTGACTGCCGCCGATGTCGACGACGTTAAGCGTGCCGTTCTTGAAAGCGGTCAAGGCGTTGTCGGACGAACTTACAACTTGATACTGCCACTCGTCAAGCTTGACGTTGGCGGCGTTCCAATAACCGTCGTTCTTTTTCAGTTGAATGTTGGCGGCACCGGGCAAATAGTCGCTCAGCACGAACGCGCCGTTCGACAAGAAAGTTTCGGGCGACGTGCCGTATGTGCCCGCGTCAAGCCCGTTGAAAAATTTTTCATTTATCGGGTAAAATGTCGGGAAAGCCATAAGCGAAGGGAAGAATGAAACGGGCGCATCGAGCTCAACGACGAACGTTTTCGGGTCGGGCGCGCTCACGCCCAAAGTCGTCGGGTCGTCTCCCTTAGTCACGGCGTCGGCGTTCTTCACGCAAGCAACCGTATTGCCCATGATGTAGGCGTATTTGTCAGACTCTTGGCAATGACGCCGCCACGCGAAAACGAAATCGTCGGCAGTGACGGGGTCACCGTTCGACCACTTGGCGTCGCGCAGGTGAAAGGTGTAAGTCTTGCCGTCCGCAGACACGTCGAAACTTTCGGCAATGGCGGGAATCGGCTTGCCGTCGGCGTCGAGTTGAATTAAGCCGTCAATACAATCGGCAATCACTTCAAACGAGGCGGGGTCGGTGCACTTGGCGGAGTCAAGCGACACGACGTTTGAACCGAGCATGACGCTGAGCTTGCCCGCCGCATTGTCGGAGCCGCCGCCGCAACCCGTTATTAAGAACAGCGCGCATATCATCAGCAGTGAAAAAATTTTTTTCATGGTCAATCTCCTTCTTCGGGGATAAAGAAATGCTGATAGTCTTTTTCGTCGTCCCAGCAATCGCCGCCCCACAAAAAATTTTTTTCGCGGAACAGCCGGCAACAAAGGTCGTCCGCAGTGATTTTGTACGGGAAAATTTTATCGCGGTTTTCGTAGTCCGCCGAGTTGTCGGGCGCAATTATTTTCTGCCCGTCGACGGTTTTGATGTACGGGTTGTAAAGCGGGTTGATGTCGACCGCCAGCCCGTAACCGTGCCGCGAAATGCGATTGGTGAACGAGACGAATCGGAAGTTGAAGCACGAGGAATTATTGTCGCGCATGGAAAGTTCGTCGTCCGCGCCGTATTCGTCAATCAGCTTAACTCGTTCAATCGGATAGTCGGCCGCGTACAGTCGCTCAAATATCTCCAGCACGTCGGCGGCGATTCGTGCGTTACAGATCATTTCGCCGCGCAGAGTTTCGCCGCTCAAGTCTTTGTGCAGGAGCTTAAGGTAACGCAAGTCGGTAAGCGGCAACGAACAGGTTACCTTGTACGATTTGCCTGCAATCCTCGAAAAAATTTTGTCGTCGATGTCCGCAATGCAAAATCCTTCCAATGGGCTCACTTCCCGTCAAAAAATATTTTTGTTATGATAACAACCTGAAAGAATAATTGTCAAGTTGAATGGAGCAATGAAATGAATTTTAATTTGGACGCGGCGTTGACCGCTCTGATTGGCGACGACGGATTCAAAGTGCCGGGGTTCGGCGTCATCGTGTTCAAGGACGGTGCAGAAATTTACTCGCGATTTTTGGGCAGTCGTGTTTTGGGCAAAAAAAATAAACCCGTGACGCGCGACACCCGATTTCGGGCGGCGTCGGTTTCGAAGATGTTCACGGTGTTCGCTCTCCTGCAGCTCGTCGAACGCGGGCAAATTTCCTTGAACGACGACGCGGGCGACTACCTGCCTTGCCGCCTGCGCAACCCCGCTTGCCCGCATGAAAAAATTACCGTGCGCATGTTGGCAAGCCACACGTCGTCATTGCGTGACGGGAAAATTTACAGCATCCCGCCAACCGAAAGCGTTGCCGAACTCGTGACGCCGCGCGGGAAGTTTTGGGAGGATGGAGCCCACTTCGCGCCGTCAACCGAACCTGTCGGTCAGTACTTCACCTACAGCAATCTGAATTACGGACTTTTGGGCACGATAATCGAAAACGTGACGGGACAACGCTTTGACCGCTATCAAAAGGAAAATCTTTTTCGGCAACTGGACATCAAAGCTGATTACCTGCCCGCCAACTTGGAGCCGTCGGAATTTGAATTGCTCGGCACGATTTACCAAAAGAAAAACGCGCTCGGTCAATGGAATGAGCGCGGAAAGTGGTTCGGACAAATCGACGACTGTGCGGACGAACAACCGCCGAAAGATATCGTTCGCCTGCAGAATCCGTACGCGCCCGATTTTCAAGACGAATACAGCTTGACGGGTTACCGCGTCGGGACGAACGCGACGATTTTTTCACCGCAGGGCGGCTTGCGCATTTCGTTCGCGGAGCTTGCGCACGCTCTTGAAATGATGATGAACGGCGGGCTTTATCGCGGACGACGCATTTTAAGCCGTGAATCCTTGGACGAAATTTTTCGGGCGCATTGGATTTACGATCCGCAAAGTCCCAACGGTCGTCCATACGGCGGCGCGATTCTCAACTACGGCTTGGGCACATATCGGGTGGACGGCAGGAGTCGGGCGCGTGTTTGTCGTTCACACGAAGTCGATTTGCTCGGTCATACGGGTGCCGCCTACGGTTTGCTGTCGGGAATTTTTTTCAGACCGAACACCCGCGACGGCTTTTTATACATGCTAAACGGCGAAGCGATTGCCGAAGATTTTGACCCGCGCAGTCACGGCGTTTTCAGCGACAATTACATCTGGGAAGAAAAAATCATGGACGCCGTTTGCAATGTTTTGGTCGACGATTTCGCGGCAGGCGTGCTTGCTCACAGAACATATGAGTAAAAATTTTTTTCTGTCGGAATGTAAATCACCATAAGAATTTCACTCAGCCTGCAGTATTTTTTGATTTTGTTCGCATAATGCACGTCGATAGAGGACAGGCGAATCTTGCGCGGCGGGTGTGCGTGAACGAAGCCGATAAAACGAATGCCGTGCCCTGCCCAAGTGTCTATTACCGCGTTCAAGGCATCGGTGTCGGGTATGTAAATTTTTTCGGTTGTCGCCCCCGCGCGGTCGTGATAAAATTCGGCAACGACATATTCGGGTTTCGTTCCGAGGATTCCGCCGGGTTGGGCGGCGTGAACGTTTTGCCATTTGTCGTCGAGCATACACAAAACTTTATCCGATCCGAAAAAGCCGCCGCAAGTTGCGTTTCACTAAAAAACATGTAATAATCCCTCCGAAAGGAGGTGAAAACAATGTATTTGACACAAATAAACATAATCCGCAGACTAACCAAAGCAGAATAGCGATTGTGTGTGTGGTTCTTGGACAATCCTTTGAGAATAAGGGTAGCTTAGGCTATTAAATTTCTCATGAATCTCCCGCCTCTATAAGCGGGAGTAATTCCAAGCTGAACAAGCGAAAAGCCCTGCAGTGCTTCCCAACGCTGCAGAGCCTGCCGGTGCATGGTGTCAACCCGGAGAGTCCGAATATCGGCGATGTCACTCACCGAAATTGTTAAAGACTTATTCGCGAAAAAATTATAAATCAAAGCGAATTTTCTTGCAATACTTTCTGAAAATTCAAAGGCGTCATTCACCAAATCTCGGTGTGTGGCGTCTTTTACATTAGGAGGGATTTTTTCAATGCAACGTCGTTTACTGCCCGTTTCGTTATTGCTGACGTTGATGATTTTTTTGACCGGGTGCGGCAAACAACATAAGGAGTTCGGAAAAAATGCGGGCGATTATCAAACCGTCCGCTTGGTGATGACCGCCAACGGCACCGACAAGGGCATTGAAGTGCTTACGGCAAGACGTTTCGTCAAATTGGTGTACGAGGCGTCGGGGGGCAGCGTGAATATTGAATTTTATCCCAACGACGAAATGACGGGCGGCAATACCAACGAAGCCGTGCGCTCGCTGTCCGAAGGAGCGGTCGATTTGGGTGCTTACGTGTCGGGCACATTGTCCATGCTCGATCCTCGCTTGGAAGTCGCCACAATCCCTTGGTCGTTTTCAAGTTATAAAGAGGCGCGGCGCATTATCGACGACACGGGCGGCAAGTACTATGAAAAAATTTTGTCGGAATACGGCTTGGTTTACCTCGGCTCGACGCATAACGCCATGCGCCAACTTTCAAGCAATCGTAACCCCGTAAGGACGCCCATAGACCTGCGCGGCATGAGAATTCGCGTTTTGGGCGGCGAAGTGTATCGGCGATTCTTTTCGGCACTCGGCGCGGTGCCCGTTCCTTTAAGCTGGAGCGAACTGAATATCGCGATTCGACAAAATTACATCGAAGGACAAGAGAACGGCTTTTTTCTTATGAATTCGGGTCGTCTCAACGAAATTCAAAAGTACATGACGGTTTGGAATTACCTTTACGAAAATTATCTGTTCGTCGCCAACCGCAAGACCTTTGACCAGTTGGAGCCGAAGACGCAGAAGTTGTTGCGCGACAAAATGCACGAGGCTTGCGAATGGAGCCGCGACTACCTGGAAGCCGAAGAAAAAAAATTGCGCGTTCAGTTTGCCGAAGACGGTTTGGAAATCATTGACCTGACGCCCGAAGAATTGGAACTTTTCCGTGAACGCGTCCGCCCGCTGCGTGAACAGCTCAAGGCGAAATACGGCGAGGAAGCTTGCCGCGCTTTCCGCATTGACATGGAAAAAGACTATGGGGAGGATGATGACAAATGAAACAGAGAATTTACAAATTTTGCCTGTCATTGCTCTTGTACTGGTTCGTTGCGTCGTTCGCGAATCACGTCTTGGAGTTCCCCGACGAAGTCATAAGCATTGCCGCGTTTGTGCCGCCCGTCCTCGGATTAATGTGGGGATTGCCGGCGGCGGCGGGCGTATACATTGGCGCGTTGCTCGTTGTGCCGGAACTGCGTCATCTCTTTGCGGCGGCGGGCGGCGTCGGCGATTGGTCAATGTATTTCGTTCGAGCGGGATGGACATTCCTTGCGGGTTGGTTGCCGTATTTTCTTTGGCACAAGTGGCCGATTCCTTCGGAGCCGTGTCCGTTTTTTCTCAGCGTAGGTATCCTCAAAAAATTTATCTTGATAATTATGGCGACGTTCGTCGTGACGTCCGCATATCGCGCCTTGACGGTGACGCCGGAAGAATTGACGACATTGGCGGGTTTGCTCGGTTCGGGCAGAATGGCGACGCCGTTTAATTGCTTTGTCGCCTGCTTCGTGAACGATTTCTTTTTGGCGGTGTTCGTCGACTTGGCGTGGTTTTTCTTTCTGGTCAGCAGAGGATTTCCGTTCGACAATCCTTTGGGCACGCCCTTCAAGCCGTCAGTCGAGCAGGACGAACGAACTGCCGCCGAAAAGTCTCACGCGTGGCGCATGGCGTTGGGTTTTTACATGTTCTTTCCCGCCGTGGTCTTGTACGTCGACAATTATCAAATCTACGGCATGGATCGAATCGACACATGGTTGCCGTTCATGGCGCAATGCCTCGCGCTGATTGACGTGTACCTTGTGCTTATGCTTTACCTGTTGTTGCGTTATCGGCGTTCGATTATGGTTGAGGTCGTTTTTCTCGTGACGCAGACGGTATTTTTCACGGCAACGGTACTCGGTGCGGGCAATTCCGTCGCAATGGGCAATCTGGTCAAGAGCCATACAGACGAATCGTTACACGCAATGAGCACCATCTGTCGCGAAAGATTGTATCAAACTTTCTTTTGCGTGCGGCAGGCGGTCAACGGCATGAAGCTCCAAGCCGTCGATTCTGTCGAAAGCTACGACCGGCTTGCCAACGACGCCGATTACCGCGCGGCGTACATTGCCCGAATGAAAAACGACTTCAGTTTTATCTCCCTGGGCACGGCGGGCAGCATTTCGTATTACTTGCGGCTGATACCTGAAATCGCCGGCACCAAAGGCGGCTTTTCTATGCAACGCGAAGAGGCTCGTTGGGAAGGTCAACTTTCGCCCTTCGTCGAACGTGAGCCGATAGACCTTGCGCCGTATGACCCCGAAGACGTGCAAAATGTCGGGTGGTATTACATTCCGAAGAAAAGCAAGACCGCCACTTGGATTGAACCCTACGTCGACGCAGTAACAAATTTTTACGTCATCTCTTACGTCGCGCCGCTGTTCGTCGAGGACAAATTTATCGGCGTCGTCGGCATGGACATTGATTTTAATTTTATCATACAGGAATTGCGCCGCATGTCAATTTACGATTACGGCTACGTTTATCTTATGAACAGGAATAATATCGTCCTGTACCACAGAGACCAGCCGCAAGGCGCGCTGTTCCAGCCGAATCCCGACTTCCAAGAAATTGAAATTTATTTGGCGAACGGCATGTGGCTCGGCATTGCGACGCCGCTGAGCAAAGTCTACGACGCCCGCAACGACGTTATGATGAATCTGATCACGACGATTATAATTGTGGCAATGCTGATTTCTTTCGTGAGCATTACTCTTGCGTCGAAAGCAATAACGCCGTTGGCGGGCATGACCGAGGCAGCAAAGCGCATTGCCTCCGGCGACCTCGACGTAAAAATTTCCTACGAATCGGGCAACGAATTGGGCATTTTGGTGCGCAGTATTCGCGAAATGGCAGCCAAGCTTGAAGTTTATGTTTATCGCGACAAACTGACGGGCTTGCGAAATGCGGCGGCGTATATGAGCAAATCGGTGGAACTCAACGAAAGGAGTAAGCGCGACCCTGATTTGCATTACGGCGTTGTCATCTTCGACGCGAATTTTCTCAAGAAGGTCAACGACAATTACGGTCACGAGGCGGGCAACGAATTGCTTCGGCACGCCGGTTCAGTTATCGAAAAAGTTTTCGCCAACAGCTTGACTTACCGCACGGGCGGCGACGAGTTCGCGGCGATACTTGAAGGTCACGATTATGAGAATCGGCAAGGGCTTCTGCTCCTGTTCGACGAAATGGTTGCGCAAGAAAAATTTACCGTTGTGAATGACACGTTGACTTTATCGGTAGCGCGCGGGCTCGGCGTTCACGAAGCGGGCATGGACTTCGCCGCCGTGTCGAAAAAAGCCGATGCCGCCATGTATAATCACAAAGCCGCAATTAAGGCGAAATACGGTGAGGAAGTTCGCTGAAATGCAGAAACTTGACAAACCATGCTATACTACAAACAGTGGGAGTGTGTACAAAATTCCCAAGACGCCCTCGGAATTACGCCGAAAGCACAAATTTAACGAACGAAAAAATCATGACATTTGAGGCGACCAAGCAAATGACTTACGGTATAATTTACATCGAACAAATCGGCGGGACGAACATATTGACGGTGAATCCAAAATAATAAAGCCCCTCCAAGCGGAGGGGTAAATTTTTAGGCGGTGATGATATGAAACAGTTGAACAGTTGCGGAGCGGTTGCCCGACAAACAAGGAGGCGAGTGCTTTGAGTGCTTTAACTATTCGTCAAAAATTGAATCTGATTTTCGTCGTTTTAATCATGGTGTTCGTTGCCGTCAGCATTTATTCGACTTACGCTCTCAACAAGATAAATGAAGGTGCGATGCGAATAGCGACGACGCACCTGCTGAGCGTACTTGTCGCCACCGACAACGGCAAAGCAATGGAGCAATATCGACAACTGGAATATTCCATAGTCACCGCGCCAAATTTGATCAGTCGTTCTTACGCCGAGAAGAAAGCCGGCAAGCTCGCCGACCAAATCGACATCACCTTCGACGCCCTGGAAAAAAGCATGGAAGGCAATATCGACGACAATCTTACGGCATTGCGGCAAGGCTGGTCGTCATATCGCGGGCAACTGAACAATATTATCGAACTGTCCAACAACAACCAATCGGCGCAGGCAGCGTTGATTCTCGACGGCTCGTTGAACAAGTTTGAAGTCCTCGACGACCTGCTTGTAAAGGTTATTGACGCCCGCAAGGATTTCATCAACGCCGAGACCAGAGCCGCCGCCGCCGAATACGAACGTACAAAATTTATCTTGATAGCGTCGGTCATTGTCGTCATTTTAATTTCCGTATCAATGGCGTTGTACCTGAGCCGCTCGATAAACACTTCCATTCAATACCTTATCGGTGTCGCCAACCATATCGCGCAGGGGAATTTGAAAGTCGACGTGACGCCCAAGAGCAACGACGAATTCGGTATGCTCACCAAGGCTTTTGCCGAAACGGTCAAGCAACTCAAGAGCCTGATTGAAGGGATAACTTCCACCGCCGACAATCTCGTTACCTTTTCGGAGCAACTGACTTCCAACGCCGACCAATCCGCGCTTGCCACTCAACAAGTCGCAAACTCGATAAGCAACGTCGCCTTCAACATGACGAACCAAGGCGAACAAGTCAATTCGTCCGTTACCGAAATAAATCGCATGACGGAGGACATTGCCGCCTTTGAAAAGCTGTCCGAACAATCGTCCAAGGCAGCCAACGACGTCGCCGGCATTGCGCAAGACGGTCGTGTTGCCGTGGCGGGCGCAGTGTCGCAAATGGAAACAATCGCCGCGTCCGTCACCGAATCCGCCGAGGTTATTCGCCAGCTTGCCGCCCGTTCCGAAGAGATAAGCCAAATTTCCGATACGATAAGTGCCATCGCCGAACAGACGAATCTGCTTGCCCTGAACGCGGCAATCGAAGCGGCGCGCGCCGGCGAACACGGTCGCGGGTTTGCGGTTGTCGCCGACGAAGTTCGCAAGCTCGCCGAAGGGTCAGCCCTTGCTGCGTCGAAAATCGCCGAGTTAATCAGAGTGATTCAAAACGACACGACCAAAGCGGTTGAACGCATGGAACAAGGGACGCAAGACGTGCAGAGCGGCAAGAGCGTCGTCGACAAGGCGGGCGATTCTTTCGGCAACATCGTTCAAGCCGTAATCGGGCTAACCAAAAACGCCGAAATCATTTTGCACGCCGCGCAAGCTTCCGCCGAAAAAATCAACAAGCTCGTTGCCGTCATGGACGCCTTGAACAAAACAAGCGCAGCCGTTTCGCAAGAGGCAGAATCGGTGTCCGCCGCCACAGAGCAACTTTCCGCTTCAATGGACGAAATTGCCGGTGCCAGCAAGAATATGTCGGACATGGCGCAAAAGCTGAAGGATTCGACTTCTCAGTTCAAGGTGTGAGGTGATTAACGTGCGGAAAATTTTTCTGATCTTATGTTTGGCGGTTTGTGCCGTCGTCAGCGGTTGCGGCGAGGAAGCCGCGCAAAAAAATTCGGTGCAACTGCTGTTTCCCAATCCGGCGTTCGGCGGCATCTGGAATTACATAGGCAACCTTTGCGCCCGTCTGATGAGCGACGCGGGTTACGAAGTTGAAATGCGTTTCTGCAAGGACGCCAACGACCAAGTCACGCAACTGCAGGACGCCATTGAAAAAAATCCCGCCGCCATTGTTATCGGCGCGCAAGATGCGGGCAACCTCGGCGAAACTTTGTCGCTCGCCAAGGAGCGCGGCATTCCCGTTATCGCTTACGACCGCATGATTATGCATACGGACGCCATTTCGTATTACGCCTCGTTTGAAAACAATTCCGTTGGCGAATTCCAAGCGCGTTATGTCGAAGATAAGCTCAACCTAAAAAGCGGCGCGGGGCCGTTTACGATAGAATTTATTGCCGGCTCGCCCGACGACTCCAACGCCCCTCTGTTTTACGGTGGCGCGTACAATTATCTCAAGCCTTACATCGACAAAGGTCAGCTTGTCGTCGCTTCGGGGCAAACGGATTTCAGCGCGGTGGCGACCGAACGTTGGAGCAAGGAAAACGCTCAACGCCGCATGACCGACATCTTGCAAAAGTACTACGCGGACGGCAAATCGCTTAACGTCGTCATTGCCTCCAACGACGATTTGGCAGAAGGTTTGATTCTCGCCGAACAGGCAGTCGGTTACAAAGGAACGCCAACCATTTTAACGGGACAAGACGCGGGAGCCAACGGCGTCGCCAACATTAAAGCCGGCAAGCAAACAATGACGATTTACAAAGACCCCGAAATTCTTTGCGGCAAGATCGTGCGCATGGTCAAGGCGGTAACCGAAGGCTCTCAGCCCGCAATTAACGACGTAACCAACATAAAGAATGACGTGATGACAATTCCCGCTTACCTTTGCATTCCGATGATCGTTGACCGCGAAAATATAAATATCGTCAAAGACTTCACCAAATAAACCGCTGCCGCAGACAAATCCTTGCAAGAAAAACCGCGATAAGATACAATGTTTTCAACTCCTTCCGACAAATGGTCTTAATATTTTTCGGAAGCTCGACAGGCATTTTTTTAATTGAGTTCGGAAGTCGGGTGAATACTGTTGAAGAGGCAAAGTCTTATCAAAGAAAAATTATTCGGGCAAGACGAAAGTTTTTTTAAATATTGTAGAGAATCGGGCAAGAAATTCGTCGACGAATTGGATCGCGAAGACTTTATTGCTTATCGCGCCGAATATGCCGTGCCGCGTGCGCAAATAATTCGGTTGCAAAATGTGCTTGGCTTTCGTGAGCGTCGCTTTGCAGGAAAAATTCCCCCGCCGCAAGACGTTTCCGACGGACTCAACGCATTTGTCTTTGCCGACAGAGCTGCTCTTGACGGTGACGAGCTGACTGCCAACATGCCTGCCATAATGCATGAAAAACTTTTCGCCGCGACGATAGAAGATTTGGCGCACGAAAAAAATTGTCCTGCCGAGGTTATTACGGCGAAGCTGTCGAGAATTTATAAACACAGCGGGCAATTCTTCCATCGCGGCAAATTGACGACAACCTTTAAATGTGCGCATGTCCTCAAGGGACGATTTCCCAACGGATACAAAATCGGCAACGAAAATTTTTATTTGCAATTCGTTCGTTACATGCAAGAAATTTTTAACGAGCAGGCACCGCCCAATCAAAGGGCACTTAACACGCTTATCAGAAAAATCGGCGTGCTTTGCGACAGCAACAAGTACATGCACCCCGACTTGGTTCACGTGCCTCGTGAAGTCCGTGAACGAGTAAAAAATTTTATTGACGCCTCTGACCGCACGACGTTTTTTTACAATGAAATTTTCGAGACGCTCAGAGATTCGTTTGTCGGGACGCAAATCACCAACCATTATTTCTTGCAAGGTGTAATGAAATTTTACAAATTACCCTACACGTTTTTCAACTGTTACCTTACGACAATTCCCGGCACAGACATCGGGCAAGAGTTCAACGATTTCGTTGCGGGGCGCGGTGAAGTTTCGTCGCAAGAGATAAAAGAAAATTTTGCCGCATGTACCGTAGCCGACATAAATTTTTTGCTGACGCGTTGCCCCGCCGTCATCCGCACGGGTCACGGGACGTTTATTCATGCGAAACGTTTGAACTTGCGGGCGAATGACTTTGAGCCGATAAAAAAATTTCTAAGCCAAAATTGTTCGACGCCCGTCAATTCGCGAGTCCTGTTCGATTATTTTTTTGAACGCTTTGCCGACTTCATGCGCCGCAACGAAATTCAAGACCACGATAAACTTTTCGGCGTGTTGCAATACATGTTCCGCAACGACTTCAACTTTTCGCGCCCGTACATTTCCCTGAAGGGCGTGAAGATTATCAACAATAAAGCCGTTTTGCTTGACCGGTTGGAGAGCTTGGACGAAATTGAAATCAAAGACTTGGTCGATATTTGCGCGGAAAACGGAATCCGATTTACGTCGAGGGCTCATTTGATTGACAGCTTGAGCCCGGAATTTGTTCGCGTCGACGCATTGACTTTGCGGCGAACGGAATCAATCGGCATCACGGATAAAATCATTGCCGCCGTCGCCGAAAGAATTCGTGCAGCAGTCAAGCGCAACGGTGGATGGCTGGCTGCTCAAAACTTCGACGATTATGAATGGTTGCCGCGCACGGAAACGCCTTGGAACGGCTTTTTATTGGAGAGCGTGGCGTCGCTCGCCGCAAACGCGCCCCGGCGATTGAAAATTCTTTCGCAACCAGCGAATCGGGCGGCGACGATTTTTGTGTCGGAGAAGTTCGCAGGAGACGATTTTAAATCCTTCCTGATAAAAATTTTATCTGCCGAACATGTGCGGGAACAATTTCAGTCCGAGTTGGAAATTTTTAATTGGCTCAAGGCGCGCGGTCTGTGCAATAAGACGCTCCCGAAATTTTTGGCGGACGGCAAGGCGTTTAAAATTTTAAACAAAGGGCGAATCGGTGATCTGCATGTATGCTTACGAATGGGACAGCGTTACGGGCGGTTATAATCTTACACCGAATATTTCGGAACTTGCCAAAGAGGTTCGCCCCGTCTTTTTTGAAGAGTTGAATTTTCTCGGATTGGACAGAAATTACGGCTGGCAGTTTCCGCACACGAAAGAGCCGCTCTGTTGGGCAGAGGGTCGACGCTATTTTTATCGCGGTGAGCTTGTTGCCGAAACGCAGGGCGGCAATTTGTTTACTCTGCCCGCGCTGAAGAATGTGACCGCCAATTTGTCGTTGTCGCCCGTCGACGTGAAAGCCATGCTTGTCAAAAACGAAGACCTGATGACGGGCATGGTTCAGCGGACGCTCAAAAATATTTACGGTACCTTCAACGCTTACAAGAGCAAGGTTGACTTGTTTTATACGGCGTTCAGCGGCGGCAAAGATTCGACGGTTATGCTGGATTTGATTCAGCGGGCGTTGCCGCACGACGCCTTTGAAGTTATTTTCGGCGATACAACAATGGAGCTCGACGACACCTGTCGGACGGTTGCGGCGGTGCGGAAACTGTTTGCCGATTTGAAATGGTATACGGCACGCGCACCCTTCGACGCCCTTGACTCGTGGCAATTCATGGGACCGCCCGCCCGAAAAATTCGCTGGTGTTGTCCCGTGCACAAGGCAGGACCTTCGCTCGCCAAGGTCAAGGAGATTATCGCTGCCCGCCGCCAATGTTCCGTCGTCGACGTGAAAAATTTTCGGGCAATGGCATTTGTCGGCGTGCGTGCCGAGGAAAGCGAAAGGCGTTCGACTTACGACAAAATTGCCGTGAGCCGCAAGCACCCCGCGCAAATAAATTTTTACCCGATTCTCGAATGGTCGTCCGCCGAAATTTTTTTATATCTGTTTGCGGGAAAATTGCCGTTCAGTCAATCTTATCGTAACGGGTTGCCGCGAGTCAGGTGCAAGCTGTGCCCGTTGTCTTCGGAGCTGAACGATTGCCTGCAAAATTATTTTTATCCCGAAGAGATTGCGCCTTTTGTCGGCGTCGTCAAGCGAAGTATTGATAAAGGTTTTACGTCCGCAGAGGAATGGCGCGAGTATCTGAACGACCAAGGCTGGAAGAAACGCACGGGCGGAAAGATTTTGACGATCGGGCGACAAAAGATTGAGACTCTGCGCGGCGGCGGTCGTGTTGACTTCATTATCAGCGACGCAAATTATTCGTGGCGCAAGTGGATGCCGGTGCTCGGCGACTTCGTTGAAATCGGTGAAAACAGATTTGCTCTGCAGTATGAAGGCGAGACGATAATTTTCGGTGTCGAAGTTCAAGGCGACAAGGAAACCATTTCCCTGCGCATGCCCGTGCTCGACAAGAAAGCGATTCAATTCCTCGGTCGGCTGAAAAAAATTTTGAACAAAGCGGCGTATTGTAGCAACTGCCGCGATTGTATGATAGAATGTCCGCACTGTGCCTTGATTATAACCGCCGACGACGTGCGGATAAAAAATTGTCGGCACTGTTACAGGTGCTTGGACAAGCCCGGCGGCTGTCTGGCGGCTGATTCTTTGAAATGCGGAGGCGACACGGAAGGCATGAACGTCAAAGGCATTGACAACCACAGAACTTTTGGTTTGCGGGCGGAGTGGATAAAAATTCTTTTTGAAAACCCGCAGGCTTTTTGGGGCAATGAGCGCATGGGCTCAAAGATGTTTGAAAGTTTTCGCAACTGGGGACAGGAAGTCGGCTTGCTTATCGACAAAAGAAATTTCATCGCGAACTTGGACAAGCTCGTTGCGCTCGGTGCGGACAGTTTGAAACTTTGGGGCATATTTTGGGTCAACGCCGCCTATCGATCCGCGCTGATAAATTTCTTCGTCAAGAAGGTCGAATTTTACACGCCGCTGGACAACGAAACCTTTATGGAAATGCTCGGCGATTCACTCAAAGAGCGAACGAAGCGAAATGCACTGACGGCACTGAAGAATTTCTTTCGCGAATCTCCGACGGGTCGGCAGCTCGGTTAAGGTTTTTGCGCAATGAAAGGCAATATCGTTATTTCGATTACGCGGGCGGCTTGGGAACACCCCGAACCGCTCGTGATTTTGTACAGCCTGTACCTGTTCGCCGCGCACGCGGACGCACTCTACAGCTTCACGCTGACCGAATTGCTTGACGACAGCGACGAACGCGAGGCTTTGAGCCCGAAAATTTTGTTCGGTCTCGACGAAGAGATATTGCGCCCGCTCCTGCAAGGGCTTGCCAACGATTATCCCGACTTCATTCGCGTGGACTTCAACAAAGGTATCATGGAAAATATTTTTTTGAATCGCGACAAAACGCCCGAAGAAGTCGTTCAACTTTTTTAAACCGAGGTGATAAACAGTCATGCTTTACAAAGATTACATAAAGGTTGAATCGGACTTCATCCCGGTTTTCTCGTCGAGCAGCGACAGAACTCACCCCGACAGATGGAAATCCTTTTACCCGCACGAAAGTTTCAAAAAGATTTTGACGCTGATGATTGAGACGCTGGAAAAGGGCACCGCCTTGAAAGACCGCCCGATTTGGATAAGCGGCAGTTACGGCACGGGCAAGACATTTGCTTCGTTCGTCATCAAGCACATTTTGGAAGACGAGCTTGACAAAGTCGAAAGTTACTTCGCACATGACGAAATGAATCCGCTGTGGCGACGGGTCGCGGGCGTGCGCGGCAAAGGCAAAATTCTTGTCGTCCACCACAGCTCGTCGTCAGGCATCAATTCCCAAAACAAGCTTTTCAACACGATAATCGAATCGGTCAAGCGCGCTCTTCGCGAAAACGGTTATGAATACACGGGAGCCGCCGCGATTCTCGACAGGGTGTTGGCGACGCTGAAAGACCCGAACGCTGCCTTCAACTTCCGCGCCGCCTTCAACAAGTATCGCGGGAAGTTTTTAACATACACCTCGCCCGATGAAATCATTGCGGACTTGGAAACCCTTGACGGGCAGGAGCGTCTTGAATTGCTTGAAGATATTGTCGACGTGGCGGAAAGTGAATCTTACAACTGGTCAATGTCCGCGCAGGATGTTATTGCTTGGCTGCGGGACGTCCGCACGAAAAATAATCTTTATGCCATCGTGTTCATTTGGGACGAGTTCACCGAGTACTTTCGCAATAATTTGAACAACATCACGGGCTTGCAGGAATTGGCGCAACACGCCGCAGAATTGAGCTTTTATTTTTTCCTCATCACGCACGGCGACGCCAATCAGCTGATAACGGACGCCGTTCAGAGGAAAATCATAGAAGCGCGCTTTAAACTTGCCCGAATCACTTTGGCTGAACACACGGCGTTTCAGTTAATGGCGCAGGCTTTGACGATTGAGCCGGCTTTAAAAGATGCTTGGCAAAAATGCGCACGCGAACTGTGGGAAAGTGTCCGACGCGACGGAGCGGACTTCATCCTGCAACGCGACGATAAAATTAACCTCGGCGACCTGCAAAAGCTTTTGCCGATTCACCCTTACGCCGCCTGCCTGCTGAAATTTATCGCGCAGTCAATCAGCTCGAATCAACGCACGATGTTCCAATTTATCTGCGCGGCGGGCGAAGGCAGTTTCAGAAATTTTATAGACGAACACGGCTTTGAATACGGCGGCGACAATTTTCTGACGACGGATTTTCTTTGGGACTATTTCTTTCAAGAAGACAACCCCGACCTCGACGAAACATTTCAAGAGGCAATGGGGCATTACGGCAACTTCGCGCCTGTCTGCAAGAACGAGAATCAGCGGCGCATATTGAAAACGACATTGACTTTATTCGCCCTGCAACAAAAAAGCTACGGCGGGCGCAGCGGTGTGAGTGCGCTTTTGCGTTCGACGCAGAAAAATATTTACGCCTGCTTTGCGGGCACGCCGATTGCAAGCGAAGTCAATTCGACGCTGGATTATTTCGCCGGCAGGGGAATAATCAGCCCGCTTGAAGAGGGCGACGACACCGAATATATTTTGGCGACCATGCAAACCGATCCCGACCGCATGAAGAATCTTTTGGAAGTGGTGCGACATGAAAAATCCTTCGACGCGCTCATCAAAGACGAATCCTACGGCGTGTCAAAAAAATTCAAGCCGACCGATTACCTCAAGTATCGTCTCGATATTCAGATCATTTCGCCGACAAAATTTCTGCAATCGGGCGCGGCGAATTTACGTCTTGCCGACAATCAGATACTGACGTTTTACATTTTCGCCGTCGACGAAGACGAACAGGGCAAAGTCAATCAAGTGCTCCGGAAGATACGCGAAAAATTTCCGGAACGTTGTCTCGTCGCGGATTTTTCGAGCACGCCGTTTACGAAACAACGTTATGAAAAATTTGTTCAGAACAAAGCCCGCGAACTTTATTTCAGAGATATGCCGAATCAGTCGGGGCAAGTGCGGTTTTCAAAGAAAGCGGCGGCAGACCTCATTGACGAATGGATTCATCAGCTCGGCGTGGCGACCGTGCGTGTGTGGAGTTCCGCAGAGGACTCGACGCAAATAACGGGCGACGGCAATTTATTCAAGTTGCTAAGGGAATTGAACAAGAAATTTTTCGGCGGCGGCTTGGAGGAAATTTCAATCAACGACAGACTTTTTTCGCCGAGCGGATTTACGGAGACGGTTGCCAAATATGCTTTGAGCGGCGAGCGAGTCAAGGGCAGTTCAAATTGGCTCAATTTTATTGGCGAATCTTTCGACGACCTTTGCGGGCACGGTGGCGACAAATATTGGTTGACAACGCCTTCGCATCCGATTTCCAAAATGAAAATCGTCGTCGACAGGGTCATTGAAGAGGGCTTGACACAACGGAACGAAACCGACTTCAATGATATTTGGGACGCGCTGAAGAAACCGCCCGTAGGCTTGCTTAAGTGCGCGGGCTCCGTGTTCCTGTTCACGCTCCTGATGAAAGACTATGCCGATAAAAATTTTTACGTCGCGATTTCAACAGCAACACGCATACCTTGACGCGAGAACGGCTTTGCAATTTAATCGTGAATACGGTCAAGGAGTTGCCTGCCGCGCGAGATAAGTTCATCGTTAAGCAGACGCCTGAACACAAAGAATTTTGCCGAATAACGTCTGATATTTTTAACCTGCCCGAAGGCAAAGTCAATTCCGTTGAAGACGCGGCAAAAAGCATACGTGTTCGGCTTACCAAAGGTCGTTATCCGCTGTGGGCATTGAAATACTTCGTCGAGGAAAATTATTTCGACGCGCCGCACAAGAATATTTATCTGCGCTTCTTGCAACTGATTGAAGAGATCATAAATCCTAAAGCGGGTCGTGACGTGACGAAAGTGGCGGACGATATTTTTGTCATTTACGAAAAAAATCCCGCTGTCATTGACGAGCTTAAAGACATCGTGCGCGAAGAAAATTTTAAGACGGGCATGACGGGCTACGTCGCTCAGTATAAGCCGGAGCTGAAAAAAATCGTCGGGCGATTGAAACTCCTTGACGGCGAATATCTGTCGCGGCTCAATGAAAAGCTTTCGGACGATTCGGCTTATCTTTGGCAGGTCGACGACGTGAATCGGCAGATTGATAATCTGTTTGACGAACTGCGCTTGATTGAGGCGATTAACCGTATCCTTTCCGCGCCGCAAAAAAAATTGCCCGAAGCTTTTGAATCCTTGGGCGACAAGTGCAACCGCATCAAAATTCCGTATGCAGTCGTCGAGGAATTTCAGCCCGAATTGAAAAACCTCTTGCAGACCTTCGCGACTTTGCGCGGCACCGGCGAAAAAAATTTCGGACAGGCGGCGGAGCAAATCAATCAATTCGCGCCGCTGTTCACGGAATTTTTCGAGAATCAATTTACCGTCTTTGCCGAAGCCTTGACGAAATACGTCGACGCCGCGATTGATTCGACACTCGCCGAGAAAATGTTCAACGACGCGCCGGAAGGAAATTTTTTCAAGACCCGCGACGATTTTGTTTTGCAGATGAAAGCGCGCCTGCAGAAAATGCGCCGGGACGAAAAGACCGATAAATTTTTCGCGACATGGCAAGAAGTCACGGGCACGGATTCGCCCGCCGACTGGTCAAGCCGGCACGGAATGCCAATCCTTTGCGCGTTTCAAAATTGCCTTGAGGACGCTCAGTCGTATTTCGCCGCACTGAACAAGACGTCAACGTTGCCCAACGAGGCGGCATTGGATTCGGCTTTGAAGTTTCTCCGCAGCGACAAGCTTTCGCGGCTTGCCAATAAACGAAATTGTGAGCGGGCGTTCGTGCGCTATTTTTGCGGCGAAGATTATGCCACCGTTATCGAAGTCGATGCGTTGCGTGAAATTTTGCGGCGACGCTTGGGCAATGACGTTTACTCTTGGTTTTCAAAGAAGGACAACTGCAAAGGGCGGATTATCTTTTTGGCGGACAAAAGTTATAAAGAAAAATTCCTGCCGACCGTCCGCGAAACAGTCCGCAGGTTTTCAGCCGAGGAGGCGAAGAAATATCTTGAGGAGCTCATTGAAAAGGACACGCTTTTGGGCATCCGCATTTTGAAAAATTCTTGAGGCGAGCGTAATGATTATCTTTGAAGATCTTGAGGAGCTTAAGACATTTTTGCGGCACGACAAGGGTCAACAAGCTTTGACGCCCGTGCGGTTCATAAATACGGATTCGTTGTCGGAGTGGCGCGAAATGAAAAATTTTCTGGGCACGCTGACGACGGATTTTATTTTCCTGTCGGATTACTGCGCGGGCTCCGACAGCTTGCCGAATCTGCGGAAGTTGCGTAACGACTTGCAAGGGACAACCCGAAGCGTTTGCGTCCTGCCGTTGTCGGCATTTCTGCGCGTCAATCCCGAACGCGCCGCGCAAGAAGTCAAAATGTTCGTCGACGTGTTCAAAGGCGAGATTTACTCGTTCCGCGTGTATTTTCTGACGTATCGGCTGAAAGATTTTTTCCTGTCGCTGAAGGGCACCGACCCGCGCAAAAGGGAATGCATAATCCTTTCGGCGGCGGCAACGGACGAATGTTCGCTGACGATAATTCAAAAGTCCATGCAGTTCAATACTGCCGGCGAGCGCGTTGACGGCTTCAAGCAATATTTTCAGCGTTTGGAAGAGTCGCCCGCCGCGACGTTGACCCTGTATACGGCTCACGCCGTCCACTTTCAGGACAAAAATTTTTTCGACGACGTTAAAGTAATCGCCAACGCGTTTGACCTGCTCCGCTGCCGTTACGCCTTGCCTGCCGAGTTCAAACGAAATGACGGGCGCGAAGATCATTGGCAACGGCTTGCCGATTTGGTTGCGGCTTCGGGAAGTTTCGAGCGGGCGTTTTGCGAAGAATTCAAAGTCGACACCTTCAGCGCGATGGTGTTTAAAAATTTTGGCGACCTTGAAAAGTTTCAGCAATGGCTTTTGTGGTTGAGGTGCAAGTTGCAGGGTTTGAGTTATGCGGCACGTTGCGCCAATGCGGCGGACTCCTTCGAAGATTTCGCCGCGCAGATTTACGAACAGATTTTTGTTTGCGCCGCTGAAAAAAACTTCGACGACCTCTGTGACGAGCGGCGTGAAATTTTGTCGCTCATGAAAATGTTGCCGCCCGAACATTTCGGCGAACGGGTCAAGTCGGCGGACAAGTTTATTGCCCTGAAAATTTTGACGGACAATTCGCAAACCGAGCGTCTTGCCGTCTTCGAGATTTTGCAACGAGTTCGGTTCGGCGAATCGGCGGCGGCAAGGAAGATTTTGCAACGGACATTCCCCGCGTTGGCAAAGTATTTGTCCGAAGGCGCGGCGGGTTTGACGGCGGAGCAAGCTGAATATTTTCGCCGGTATCGATGGCTCAAGGTAACCAATCGACTGACCGAGGATTTCAATCGCCGGGTTGCCGAAATCGCTTGCAAGGCGGACGAAACCATTTACGCCTTGAAGTCGCGCAATGAAATTGTCGGCGCGGAGTATTCCGATAAGTCGGCGATTTTTTTCGTCGACGGGCTGGGCGCGGAGTACATGAACTTTTTTGCGGCAGACTTCGCGTCGTTGGCGGGAAATTTTTCGGTCAAGTATCAAGTCGGGCGTTGCAATTTGCCTTCAGTCACGGAGCTCAACAAGGACTTTTTGCAAGGCAGGAACGTTGCGGGCGAAGTGCTTTCACTCGACACGCGCAAGCACGAGAATCTTCCTTACCCCGAAAATATTTTAAGCGAACTGTATTTGCTGACGACCCTCAAGGAAAAAATTTTGCGTGCGTTCAAAGGTTACGACAAAATAATTCTCAGCGCAGATCACGGCACGAGTCGCTTGGCGGTGCTTGCCCGTCAAACAAACTTCAACGCCGCGCAGCCCGCCGAAAATCGCAAGGTCTACAAAAACGGGCGATTCGCTGACGCGTTGCCGCACGACGCCGAAAACTTTCCGAACGCCCTCGAACACGACGGCAAAATAATTTTCGCGGATTATTCGCGCTTCGCACAAAAGGGCGCACCCGGCAACGAGATTCACGGCGGCGCGTCCTTGGAAGAAATTTTGGTGCCCGTCATTTCGATTGAACACCGCAAGAAAAATTAAAACCGCCCGATTGCTCAGGCGTTTTTTTTTGCAATGCAAATCGTCAGCTGAAACACGAAACGCTCGTTTGTCCGAAACCTTGTCCCGTCAATCGACCGACGCCGGAAAATTCGCCGAACTTGGCAAGCAACGTGAAGACTTTGTTTAAATCTTTGTCCGTATCCTCGACGTTGTAAAGGAACCGCCCGAAGAAAGCCAGCGTTCCTCTGTCGCGCCCGAAATAAAATTTTCGGCTCTCACCGCTCCATTGAGTCAGATGAATCTGCGCGGCGAGTTCGCGAATAAATTTTTTGTCGACGGCAGCGGGCATTTCTGATTGTGACCACTTGTCGGCGAGTGAAGCGAAAATCAATTCGGGGCGCGGATACGGCGCGTCAAAGTCGTCAATGCGAAAGGACACGGGCGACACGAAGTCAAAGCGAATTTCCTTGACGGGCGGCGCGTGTTTGACGGCGAAGATAAAATCTTCGACCGAGATGATGCCCGAATCGGCGCGGGCGTTGTTGTTGCAGATGATTTTTTCCACGCGCAAGGACAAGGCACCGGCTTGGATTTTTTCTCCGACAGCCACGTTCAACGCCGCTTGAAGAATGTCTTCGTTGAGCCCCGTCACGCGCCAAAAAAATTTTTCGCCGCGCCGAATCAAACGCCGCTCGTCGCCGTCCGCAAAGTCTTGCGCCGATTCAAGAAACGATACCGTGAACGGTTTTAAGTTTTGTTCGTTGTGGACGAAGGAACCCAGCATTGGCGAATAATCGTTCAGAATTTTGAAGAACGCCGCGTGCATAAGCCGCCCGTTTATCGGCGACAAGGGTGCCGAATTTTCCGCCCGCAACAGGTAAACGACCGCGCCGATCATTTGACCACGTCGAAGATTGTCGGCAAGGGGTCACGTTGCCGAAAACGCTCGTCAAGCTCCATGGTTTGCTTGCCGTCTCGGATTTTGACGCTGCCGCGCATGGTTGCAATTTTTTGGCTCCAACGCTCCCGCTTGGTCAACGACCAGTCCAGAATTTTTTTCAACTCAACCATAACCTGTCGCCACGTCTCGTACATGTCGCAAGACCGCAGATAATCTTTGAAGGCGTCGAGATATTCGGCGGGATTTTTTTCGCAGCAAGGGTTTTGCCAGCCGTCCGCGCCGAAAAGTTCGGAATAGGCGTCGTCGTTTTCAACCAAAAGCGTCGGCTTGATTCGGACGCTGCCGAAGCCGAAGGGCTTGCCCATGCCGATTTTGTAAGCCGCGTCAGTTGAACCGTACAAATCGAACATCATCATCAACGCGCCGAGTTCGACCGCGCTGAGGTTTTTGAAACGAATCTTTGCAAGGAACTTGTTGCCTCTGTTAAGCGGCGTGATGTCTTTGGTCAAAGGTTCTTTCCCGCCGTCGACGCGTTTTTGATTTTCGCCGAGTTCAAAGGCGTTTGCCTTCCAATCGTCGGTGTCGTTGTGCCAATAAAATTTGTAACCGCGAATCTGCGCGGCAACGGCGTCCCAATGATTCAGCGTGTCGCCGTCTTGCTTGAGGTAGAGCTGATATGAAGTCGGATTGGGTTGCATGAGCGGATGCGCCTTTGCCGCAGCAAGTTCGGAAACTTTGCCGTCGACGGGCACGGCGTCCTCGAAGTAAACGCGGCTTGCCCAAAGCTCGGTGCACCCGAAAACGGCGTCGGCGAAGTCTGTCGCGTTGTTGTCCAAAATTTTTGCGGCGTCGCCGATTCGTTTTTGATAGGGAATGCGGAAACATTGCCCGTGCCCGAACGCCGTGACTTGCCCGCGCTCCTCAAGGAAGTGGCAGGGAATCAGCGACTTGATGTCGGGCAAAGATTTTTTTGTCAGTCGTTCAAGCTCGGCGCGTTTCATAATGCCTTTGTCGGTGAACAAGTCGACGCCGCGACGGTTGCGGTCGTGTTCGTAGGAGGTGCGGACTTCTTCGGGCAAGTCAATCCAATGGTCTCGGCTCCAATCGACGTAATCGAGTTTGGTAAATCGAATAAACTGCTTGCCGGCTTTTTTCTTGTCGTCACCCTTCAATTTATCATAGCATTTGCCACAATAAAGCTTTTCAAAATTCTGGCTGCCCGTGATTATGTAAGCCGTGCCGTCATGCCATTCGACGCAACTGGAATTTCTTTCGTCAATGCGCGCGTGGAATTTCTCTTCGTATTCGCGAATCAGAGTGCGGTCTTCCTTGCGGTCGCTTTTGTAAATCGACGGCGCGATAAAGTATTTGTTGTCGGTCGTGCAAATCAAAAAGCCGGGGCGCGCGTTCTTGACGGGGTGCAATTTGCCGTCCTTGCCCTTCGCGCTGTGTGTCATCCTGCCGTTGTAAAGTTTGTTCAAATCCTTCGTCCAAGGATAACGCCCGACGCCCATGAGCGCGCGGAAATAAATGTGTTCGTCGTTGAAGTCTTCGCCCTTGCCTTGCGAAGTCGTCTGCCCGCGAAATGCGCCGCACGTCACGATTTTGAAAATATTTTTGAACATGCCGCGCAGAGACGAGCCGGGGATAATCGGCTTGTCGACGGGCGCGAAACTCTTCGAGCCGTTGCCGCCGATGAAAAGCGGTGTCAAAGTCGAGATGTCCAATAAAATTTCGCCGCTGATGTTGCCCGACGAGCCGAGGTGTTCTTTGAAGCCGTCGACGCCGTTAAATTGCGCGGGCAAAACCTTTTCGGGCAACGAGACGAAGTTATAAGGCGCAGTCGCTTGCCGCGCAGGATTTTGTTGCGGTTGCGAATTGCGTTGCGATTGAAAATTTCTTTGTTGCTGAAGTTTCTTCTTCGGCGGCGAATCTTCGGGCGATTTGAATCCGCGTTGTTGTCTGAGTTCGTCAAGCGAAATGCCTTTTCTTCCCATGTCAATCACCGTCCCAATCGGCGGGCTCAATCGCGACGAAACGATAATCGACGTATCCGCTCAAGCCCGTTGCGTCGTCGCTGCCGATATAGTTTCGTGTCAAAAGTCCGTAAAATTTTTTGCCGTCGCCGGCGCAGGGCAACGTCATGGAAATTTTGCGTGGCTTGTCAGTCAAAGTTATCCAATCGCCCGTCGCCGCCGTGCACTCGCCCCAAAGCCGTGAAAAGCTGTCGACGCAGAAAGTACCGTTGCCCGCCGCGTCGCGAATGAAACGCCCGATAAATTTGTTGCCCGAACGTTTAAGATGAATTTCCGCGCTCTCGTTGAAAATGCGACACTCCAACCAGTCGTCAACGTTTGGCGCGGTGTTGTCCTTGAAGAAAAATTTTTTGCCGTCGAACGAGCCCCAGACGACGCTTTGAACTTGCCACGCCACGACAATGCCGTCGTCGATTTTCCCGCGCAGAAATTTTTCGAGTTCTGTCGCAGGGCAGTCAATCGGTTCCGAAAAAGATTTGCACTCGCCAAGCTGAAGACCGACTCGTTTGGCCAAGTCCAAGCCGTTCATTTGCCGTCACCTCCCGCGAAATGTTTCAATGCTGTCGCGAAGTCTTCAAGCTCCGACTTGCCGTCGCCGATAACTTTGCCGTTCGCGCCGAGTTTGTAAGTCTTGCCGTTGAAACAGATTTCGGCGGAAAGACCGCTGACGGTGCCGCGCCCGACAGATTTTTCGCCGCCCAAAGCCACGCGACCGAGCCACAAATCTCGCAACAAAAAAATCGCAAGGCCGGCTTCGGCTTCGTTGGCATCGCGAATTTCAAAATGGAGATTGAACGTTGCCGCGCCGCGATTCTTTTGGTAAGCGGGCTTTGTGGTGAACAGTGTGCCTTGCAACGTGCCGCCCGTGAATCTGTCGATTTTGTTGCGCGTGTGTTCGACTTCTGCGAAGTATTCGGGGGCGATGTAACTTTCCGCCACGATAAAGCGACTCTTGATTTTTTTGTCGTCCGCCGAAGTGCCCATCAAGCCGTCCAAAAGTTTTGTGTCGAGACCGAGCTTGCCGAAGATGTATTCGGCGCGGTGGCGCAGGACGCCCTTGAGACCGGTGCCGGGAATGACGAAATCCTTGCGGCTCTTGAGCGTTACGGCAGAAATATTTTTTTCCTTATCCTTCGCGCTGACGTCATAATCGCGGATAATGAATGACGAGTTGAATTGAAATTGCGCGTCGACGACGAAATCTTTCGGGCTTGCGGAATTTTGTTCGGAGGACGGTTGAATTTCACGAGCGGGCTTTTTTTCGGTGAGCCACGCGGCAACGTCATTGGCGTCGCGGAAGTCGTAAAGGCTTGCAGTCAAGTTTTTGGCGGCGACCAATCCGAAACCTTTTGACGTGAGCGCGCCGAGTCGAATCCCGTCATGCAATCTGCGCGACAGGCGGGCGACTACCGCAGTTATGTCGTCAAGCGAATAATTTTTGTCGCCGTCGAAATTTTTGTTGACGTGAATGCCGCGCAGATTTATCAGCAGGCGAAGCTTACCTGCCGCGCCGCGTTCCACGACCTCGAAATCGTATTTGCCGCCGTCTTCGCCTGTGCCCGTCAAGCCGTCGATGCGCACGCCATCACGAGCAATGACTTCGCTGCCCGTCAATGCAATGTCTTCAACTTGAATTGAACTTTGCATTTCGTCTGTGTCGCCGAAAATTTTTGTAGACCAAGCGGGCGATACGTTTTCAAGCCAATCAAGCAGAACGCCGCAAAGCGAAGTGCCGGGTATGAACGGTTCGCCGCGCCGATTTTTAAGGACGTGCACGTCGCGGAAGTTGTCGGAAGTTTCGCCCGCGCCGTCGCCAATCAGAAGCGGCGACATCAAAACCAAATCGCCCTCGATTAAAATTTTGCCGATAACGCTTGAACTATTCACGCCTTTCACCTCCCGAAGACGCCGCGATTTTGCGTGCGGAGCGGAAATAATTCGTCAGATACTCTGTAATGAATGCGTCGTCCGAAAAATCGTCGTCGCCGAAATCAATCACGCCTTTGAGTTGCCCCGTCGCGGTTTCGCTTATCAAGTCGTGAACGTTGCGCGGGAAATCAGCTCTGCCGGTGAACACGTCGAAGAATTTCTGTCCGTTCGCCATCTCGAATTTTTTCAAATGTTCTTCGAAGCGACTGCCGCCGCGAATTTCAAGTTCAAGACGCGCCTTGAAATTTTCACGGACGTTGTTTTTGCCGACGCTTGAAAGGATACCGCCGAGCCGCGTGAAAAAGTGCGTCATGTTGCCGCGCCGCAGTTGCGGGCGAAGTTTTTCGGCGTCTTCGTAGGCGTCAATCCTTACCTGCTCCAAAAGATAAGCCGTCAAGATTTTTTTCGCCAGCGCGACGGTCTCTGCCGAAAACGTTTCGGGCTGTGCAAGGTCATCTTTGTCGTGCGTGCCTTTCAAGAAATCGGGCGACGGTTGCCAAAGTCGTACTTGTCCGAAACCCTCTTCCGTGCGCAAACCGAAACCCGCGAATATTTTTTCGTTCAGTAAGGCTTTATCGTCGTCAGTCAGGGGCGCAGCGGTTTTCAGCTCAAAGACGGAGCCCGACGCCAAAGCCGAAACGCGCGGACGTTTCATGCCCCAAGGCACGACGAAATTTTCGACTTCGACGCCGGACGCGAACACTTTGCCGATCGAAAATTTTTCGCCGAGTTTGTCCGCGACTTCCGTCGTCAAAATTTTTTCGGCGTTCAAGAAGCAATCGTTTGCGGGGATAAGCGGCGTGTCCAGGCGCAAGAAAATTTTATCGGCGTCAATCTGCGCGGGCAGTGGTTTAACGTCGCCGAAAGTCACGAGGCATTTGCCGTATTGCGTGAACTTTGACCGCCCGATATAAGCCGGCATGTTGTCGCCGTCCAAAGCGAGCCCGTCGCGCAGTTGCCGCAAAAGATTTTCGTCGCCGATAATTTCGCCGCGAAAGACTTGCCCGGCGTCGAGAGCCTCGTAATTGTAGATTTGCCCGTCGACGCTCCTGCCCGCCGTGCGTTCCTTTTCGCCGCTGCGACTCATGTGCATGAACATATTCGTTTTGACTTGCGGTCTGAAAATTTTATTGCCGTCAAGGACGCCGAAGCCGCGAAAACTTTTGTAACCGCGTCGGGGTTTTTCGTCGCCGAGCAGGTCTTGAATCTTGTCGCCGTCGGATGTGCCGGCTTTGCCGCTCTGCAACGACATCGGCAGTACGAAAGCGCGTTTGTTCAGCAAGTCGGGATTGGCGGGCAGGAACTTCAAGCCGCCGAAAAAAATTTCGCGGAACGTTTTGTCGTGCGCCTCGTCACTGAGCTTTTGAACAGCAACGTAGCGTGAAGCAAGTATTCCGCGAACAATCGAGCCGCTGAAAGCCGAATGCGTGCCCGTCATGACGGTCGCGTTGCTGGTCGACGTGAGGACGCATGGCGACAGCGTTTTGATGACAAATTCCAATCGATGCATACTCACGCCACCTCCGCGAAAAATTTTTCGACGATTTTATCGGCGGGTAAGCCGTCAAAGGTCGCCGTGCATTTGATTCGCCCGAAGCCGCGATTGCGTTTCGTGCCCGCCGCAGTCAAATTTTTAATCGCCAACGCCAGCAGGGTACGGATTTCGTCATCGGCGTTGAACAAAGTTATTTCGCCGAAAAATTCCAAGCCGTCTTCGAGCACGCGCAGATTGTGCAAGGAGCCGTCCGTTGCCACGCCGTCTTCAAGGCGTGTCTGATAGCGCAACGACGTGAACGCGTTCAAGACTTCCGTCGCCGTGAAGACAGCGGGGAATCGCCGTTGCAAATATTTCCACTCCGCGCAGAGGCGTTCGTATTCGTCACGCGGGCGAATGAAGAAATTCGGCACGACGAGCTGAACCGCACTTTCCGAGCGTCTGTGGAAAATTTTTTCGAGCAACGCGGATTGTTCGGCGGCGAGCCCGCTGAGTTCAAACATTTCGACGACTTCAACCGCGCTTTCATAAAGCAAGCCTTTGAATCTTTTGCCGGGGAAGTAAGGGAAGCCGAATTCGTCGCGAACAATTTCGGCGTCGACGTTTACATCAGCTTGACCGGAGCCCAAATGAATCGGCGACAAAATTTTTATCGTCACGTCAATCGTTGCCATGCGTCTGCCACCTCTCCGTTGTAAAAGTCCATGAGTTCTATCGCGTCGACGTAAGGCGTTGCGTCGTTATGCCAAAGCGTTTCAAGGAAATTATCCCAATCCGGCACGTCGGGCAAGTGCTGTTGTTGACGTTCAAGCTGTTGCAAAAATTTCTTTGCATCGTCTTGCCCGCGTTGAAGGACGCCGCGCAATTCCTTGATTTTGTTGTTCGCCATTGTCTTCGGAAATTGCGTGGTGCAGGCGAGAAGGTTTTCCAAATTGTGAAGGCGGTCGCGCTTGTAAGGAGCCTTGTCGTTGCAAACGCGGTAGGGACCGAAATGCAAGTTGCCGCGCGCGCCGCGATATTCCGTCGAGCGAATCTGTTCGAGAGTCGGAGCCTGTTCGCCGTGAAGAATCGCGAAGTCCAACCAACTTGACCCGCGCAGATCGTCCGCCGAATCGTCTGAGTTTTGAGCGAGTTCGCGCATGGATTTTTTAGCCGTGTCGCAGAGCTGTTCCGCCAATTCGTAACCGCGAAAGAACGGGTACTTTGTCGGCAGGATGGCGATGCCCGCGCAGGCGTCCATGCGTCGGGAAATCGGCTTCGTCAAATGTTCGGGCGCGTTGTCGGGCGTGGTTGCGTACAAATTTTCCATGAGCGTCTTTGTGAACAAAATCGCCGTCTGTGCCGGGCAGAAAAATGTTACGTCGTCGCCGCCGATTATCAGCGGGCGTATCGGCAAAAATTTTTCGTCGAGGTCAAGCACGCCGTCGAAGCCGCCCGCGCTTTTCATGCGTATGATTTTGGCAAGCAGGTCGGCAACCGCGCCTTCGGTCTTGCGGCGGATTTCGCGCGACAATATGCGGCGTTCAATCAAGCCCGTACACTTCCGGAACTTCAAGCCCATGTTGTTGCCGTCGACGTGCACTATCGCAAAATAATTTTCGCCTTCCTTTTGACCGAGCTTTTCAACTTCGGTCGGAAAGTCGAAATCTGTCAGCCCGTCGAGTTGTTTAAGCGCGAAAATTTCGTTGAAGCGGTCGTGCAGATTTTTGTTTGCCTCCACGGCGATTTTGGCTTTAACGGCGGCCTCTTGCGAATAGAAACGAACATCACCTTCGCGCTTGCGGACGACGCCCGCCGTGTCGCAGAAATTCGCGGTCTCGCCGTTAATTTCACAGCTGAGCGTTAAGCCGCTGTAAGGCACGTTCACTGTCGGGAAAATGCGATTTTGATTTTCCTTGAGCTTTAGATAAAGGGCGTCAATGTCGTCTTGATTGAGCTTGTCGCCGATTTGCTCCAACTTGCCTGTCGCCGCGCCGACTTTCAAGCCGGGACGTTTGACCAAAAGTCTGCGCGTAAATTTTTCGACGACCTCGTTGCGTCTGTCCGGCATCGACGAATCGAACAGCAACAAAGCATTGCCGCCGCCGATATACGCCACGCAGCAAGACTTCATTTCAGTCCAAGGCTGTGTTGCGTCCGCAGTCGGATTCCACGCGTCGTCTTCCACAGCGAATCGGTCTTCGGGGAACATAGGCTTGAGCACGTCTTTAATAAGCACGTCGAAAAAAAGCCTGTCGACAATGTAAGACGCGCCGACGTTTGTGCGAAGTCTGTCGCCCGAATAAATGTAGCGTTGGATGCTCCGCGTGTCGAACAGCAACGCATTAAAAATTTTTTGAACCATCCGCTCACCTCCGTGGCGTCATTATGCACCAATCGTGAAATTTTTGCAAGAAAAAACCGCTGCGCTTTAACGCAACGGCTAAGGAAATTTTTTGTCTGTTTTGTCGACGTTCATTTTAGCAATCACCTCCAAAAATTTTTCGCAACGAACTTCAGATTACCAACGGAACGGCCACGTAAAGCAACCGGGCAGAGGGCGCGGGGCGAATGCCGAGAATGCCATATTTTTCACCTCCTTTTTTTTTGAACGATTGAGTAGCGGTTTGGAATTTTAGTACACTATCGGCGGGAACGTGAGCGGAAACGGGAACGGGAATGCCATATTTTTCACCTCCTCTCAAATCTACGCGGGTTAGTATCAGTCACGAAGCAACAAGTACCACAACAACAATTCACCCATGCTATTCACCTCCTTTCAAGGCTGAAGATTTAACGCGGCAAGTCGACGGCTACGCTATAAACATCACCTCCCGTGCGGCTGAACTGCTTGAGCATCATTCGCCGAAAAGAACATCGAGCAACAACATCAGAGCCAACTTTTCCATGCGGTCAACCTCCCTTCAACTGCGGCGGCTTAGAACAAGTATCCGTAGGTCAGCCACCACAGCAACAATTCAGCTTCCGACATTTTGCAAACCTTCCTTTCAAATTAGTCGCGGCGCGAGAAGACGGTAACTGCGGTGGTTGCGCCGGCGGTGAATGAGGTTATGGCTTCGGTGGTGGCGGCGGCGGTGAACAACGGTGCCAAGAAGAACATACTTACCAACTCCTTTCAAAGTGCATCTTACCAATTCGGCAGAAATTTTGCGAATCACTTTTCCCGTGAACGTGGTGCTATAGGCATCGGCTCCTTTCGATATTCGGTTTTCAAGGAATCTTTCGGTCGGGGTGCTTCCCTAACCTTGCAAGCGCAGTATAGCACGGGCGTCGGCAGAGCGCATTTCAATTTTCCTGTGAATGTCGGCAGTTGCGGCGCGGCAGGCGTTGTGTTACATTAACGAAAAATTCTTGTGAGCTGAAGTCTTGTGCGCTACATCATATGCTACGACATCCCGGACGACAAAACGCGCGACAATATCGTCAATTACCTTGAGCGATTCGCGTGGCGCGTCCAATACAGCGTTTTCAGTTGCCGACTCGACGCCGAGCGGGCGGCTATCGTGTGGAAGGATTTATTGGCAATCGCTGACCCCGATAAAGGCAATTCCGTCTTGATGGTGCCGCTTTGCAAGGCTTGCGAAAAAAATCTGTTGCTCTCCGCCAAACCGTTGGAAGAGGAAAAAGGCTTTCTCGTCGTGTGAGGTGAAAAATCTTGGGCGTACTTTATCTTTTGTCGGCGGGCAGTGCCGCACATAAAGCCGGTCCGCGCATTGTCGTCGAAAAAAATTCCGAAGTCCTGGGACGCCTGCCCGTTCGCTTGATTGACGGCGTCGTCGTCGGCTACAACGCGCAACTTTCGACGCAGACAATTTTTGAACTCATGGAGCTGCGCATTCCGATTTTTTATATCGACGGGCGCGGCAAAATCATCGGGCATTTCATTAACGAGAAACAATCGGCGGCGCGCCTCTTCCGCCAACTGGAAATTTTCCGCGACCCCGTAAGGCAACTCGATCTGTCGCGGGAAGTTGTCGCCGAAAAAATCGCCAATCAGCGCGACTTGCTTAAACGCTACGAAAAAACCGTCGGTGCCGAAAAACTCGACAAGCCCGCGAAAAAGCTCAAGCAAACCGCCGATAAGCTTGCCGCAATGAAGACCCTCGACGAACTGCGCGGCGCGGAAGGGCTCGCCGCAAAAATTTACTTCGCGACATTCCCTGATCTGCTCGACCAAAAATGGAAGTGGAAAGAACGTTCGCAACACCCCGCCCGTGATCCCGTCAATGCCCTGCTAAATTACGGTTACGCTTTCCTTGAACGCGAAGTCCGTATCGCCGCCGCGCTCTCCGGCATGGACGCCCGCATCGGTTTCTTTCACGCCAATGACGGCAGAAAGGATTCGCTTATCTTCGACCTTATGGAGTTTTTCCGCCAGCCCGTCATTGACCGTTTCGTTCTGAATTTGCTCAACAAACGAATGATTCAGCCCGAACACTTCACCGCGACGCCCGAAGAGTGCCGCTTGACCGACGACGGCCGCATCGTCTTTTGCAACCGATACGAAGAGTACATGGCGAAAAAATATCGCGAATACGGCGACAAGACTTCCCGCGAAGTGATTAACGAACGCGTCAAGAAATTCTCCGCCTGTCTTAACCGCTGAAAATTTTTCTTGCAATTTGGCGACGGATATGGTATAAAGCAGGCAGTTCAGATTTTGATTTTGGAAAGTGATTGGAGGGTACGTAGCGACGCCGGTTATCGGAAACATTTTCCAAAAGGTACAAGTGGCGTCAAATCAACATTCAAGACACTTTTCTGAAACGTATATGACAAAAATTTTCGAGAACCTCAGCGAAAATCGGCGCGTTTGAAATCATTTTCCAAAACCGCCGAATGAATCGCACAAGGACGCCACCTTTAGGGTGTGCGGTCGCGACATTTCTCATACCGTTTACGGTTTTGAAACTCGTCTGAATGCATTTGTCGTATGTGCTGCGCAAAGTTGCTCTAATGTCGCGACATTTCTCATACCGTTTACGGTTTTGAAACTCGTGACGTTCATCGATACCAAGTGCTCTTCGGCAAAGCGTCGCGACATTTCTCATACCGTTTACGGTTTTGAAACCATCGCCGAGAGTGTACTTGTCGTCAACAACGAATTGGAAAAGGTCGCGACATTTCTCATACCGTTTACGGTTTTGAAACATTTTGAGATCTCCGTTGATCGTAACCGTTTCTTTGCTCTCGCGTCGCGACATTTCTCATACCGTTTACGGTTTTGAAACTTCAAAAGGTCGCTTGCTGTTATTGCTGCCATGGTTATTATCTCCTTGTCGCGACATTTCTCATACCGTTTACGGTTTTGAAACTTGCTGCCCGGTTTTTGTAATACAAAGTTCATGAGCTTGTTGGCAGTCGCGACATTTCTCATACCGTTTACGGTTTTGAAACGACCTGTCGTCGTAAGCGGCTTTGAATTTTGCTTCCGCTCTCGCTAGTCGCGACATTTCTCATACCGTTTACGGTTTTGAAACGGACACCGACGTTGCCCATAGGTTTGCTACTGGTGCATAGCGTCGCGACATTTCTCATACCGTTTACGGTTTTGAAACTTGCGTGCGAAAACGGTCTCTTTGAGGATCCGTTCAGCCACGCCTTGAGTCGCGACATTTCTCATACCGTTTACGGTTTTGAAACACCAGACTTTTACCAGCCGGTGTGAAGTCGTAGCCAGCGTCGTGTCGCGACATTTCTCATACCGTTTACGGTTTTGAAACGTACGCGTTACGCCTGTCTTCGTCTAGAGAAAACCGAAGCTGTCGCGACATTTCTCAGAATCCCTACCCGTTTACGGTGTCCGAGAAAAGAAAAAATGCTTCTCCATTGCGGGAAGTATTTTTTTGTGCTAAATTGTCGGCGAGGTGCAGTCGATGAAAAAAATTTTTGTGAATCACACGAATCACCCGTCGGCGCGCTGGAGCGCGGAGCAAATGACGGCAGCGCAGGCTTACGGCGAGATTGTTGATGTTCCGTTTCCGAACGTCGACGCAGACGCCACGCCCGCCGAGGTCGTCGCGCTGGTTGAAGAAAATCTTGCAAAAATTTTGGCACACAAGCCCGCCGCCGTGCTTTGCCAAGGCGAATTCAATTATACGTTCGCAATGGTTGAGCGGCTGAAAAATTTTGGCGTGACGACAGTGGCGGCAACGTCCGAACGCGTCGTCGCCGAAGAAATATTGCCCGACGGCTCTGCCCGACAAATTTCGACGTTCCGTTTCGTGCAGTTCAGGGAGTATTGACATGACGACAAATATCATGCTGGCGTTCGTCAGCCCGGTGAGCGCGTTCTCGCTGAACAAGCCGATAGAATATCCCGACATCCAAGGGCGACCGTACACGGCAATACAAACGAACGAATCGGCGATCGTTTATGTGGCACGCGTGCTCGGCGCGGATTCGTTGGCGCAAATTTTTTTAATCGCAAGCGACTCGGTCAAGAGCGGCAAAGTACAGCCCGAAAACGAATTCGGCGACGTGACGCATTTGGAGTTTTTGCAGCGGCGCGTGGCGAAGGAATGCCCGCAACTGGCGGAGCGGTTTTCAATCCAAGACTATTCGGAGGAAGGCACGGGCTCGACCAAGCTTGAAAGGAACATCCTGCAAATCGCGCGAATCGCCGACGCCGTCACGGACTTCGCCAAAAGTTGCGCGGCGTCTGAAGTCGTGGTACATGCGGACATGACGGGCGGTTTTCGGCATACGTCAATGCTGATGCTGTCGATAATTCAGTTGCTCAGGTATCGTGGCGTGAAGACGGGCGAAGTACTTTACTCCGAGCCGACAAGTCGCGAAGTGTACCGCATGACGGAAATACAGCGCATGTTCACGTTGATAACGGGTGCGGACGAGTTTGTAAAATTCGGGAGCGTCGAGGCGTTGAACGATTACTTCGGCGCGGAACCGCCGCCCGCCGTGAAAGATTTGCTGGAGGCAATGAACCGTTTCGCCGAGGCGATAAAGATTTGTCGAACGAGCGCGATTGAAGGCGAGCTGGAAAATTTGAGCCGGAACATAAAAGCTTTCCGCGAACACCCCGACCGCGACTTGAAAAGCGAACTGTTCGCGAAGATTATCGACACGATTGAGCACGAATACGGCAAACTTATCGGCGTGACGGCGACGCGTCTTGAGATAATTCGCTGGTGTATGCGCAAGGGCTTTTGGCAACAGGCAATGACGCTTTGCACCGAGTGGCTGCCCGAAGAAATTGTTCGGCGGAGAGTCTGTATGCCGCGCGATACGACGGTCATTGAAAGTTGCACGTCAAAGGGGCGTTCCATGCACAGGAGCTGGCAGCAATGCTTCATTATCGACTACAAAATTGCGGAGCAGGGCTCGAATAAGCGAAACCCTTGCGGCGACCTGCGCGACGCGTTGAATTCCGGCGACGCCGCCCGCTTGCCCGAGCTGAAAAATTTCGTCAAAGAGTACGCGACAGCCGAGATTGACTTCGGATTTTGTGCGGGCAATAAAATGGCAGTCAAAACTTTCAAGGGCAGGTACCCGACGCTTGCCGCCGCGTTGCAGGCTCTTTTCGACGAACGCAAGGCAAACCCGACCTATCGACGAAATTTTTACGGCTTCCTGCGAACGCTTAATTACGCGAGGATTCCGGAGTTGCTTGCCAAGCTGCCCGACGAAAGACTTATGCAAGCCTTCGCCATTGCGCGCGAACCGACTGTCAAAAAAATTACGCCGCCCGCCGAGAAAGCCGAAAACTTTTTGGACAATCGCGAACGGGAATATCGGGAGCTTTTTCGGCAAAGGATTATCAGCTTTAGACCCGACGTTGACACCGCCTTGAAAATCCTGCGCGGCTACCACGAGATAAGGCACGAGCGCAACCAAATCAATCACGCAAACGAATCCTCGACGACCAAAATTTCCGACTTGCGGCGGCTCATTGACGATTGTCTTGTCGCGCTTGAACGGGTCAATGCATAAAAAAACGCCGCTGCGCTTTCTGCACGCAACGGCTAAAAAATTTTTTTGTCGTCAATCAAATCAGCTCACCTCCTCAGAAAAATACGCGACGCATACCAACCGACAACGAACCTTCAAAATCCGGCATGAAACCCATAATTGTCACCTCCAAAGAATTAACGATCAGACGCGAGAATCATTGAACCTGCAACGACGAAACCTGCAACGAACCACGGCATAAAATTCACTTCCTTTCGGCGACTGCCTGTTGCTTAATCCTTGCCCATAATACGCCCGAAAAGATGTTCCGTCATGTCAAAAATCCTGTGAACGAATGCGGAGGACTTCAATGCGCAATAACCCCAAGACGATAAACAAATTTCACCGTTCGCACGCGGGCTTGAGAAAATTTTTGCGGCTGGTCTCTTACGGTTGCTACCACCGAAATCTTTTCGCAAAGCACGCAATTACGCCGCGCAGTTACGACGACTTGCTGAGGCAAATTCGATTCTTCATTCCCGAAAAAAATCTGCAGATGACGCGCCACGACAAGTGCTCGTACTTCACAATCGTAGGCGACTTTCGGCACGGCACGCGGAATTACTTTTACTCGTCGTTTCTCGTCAAGACGCTCCTGCCCGAACAATGCCTGCAGAAAATCGTTTTGTTGCAAGTGCTTGAGGGCGCGGGGGCATTGCCGACGACAGAAATTTTGTCGCGTGCTGAAATGATACTGACCGACCATAAGCCCGACCGCGCGTATTCCGATTTGTTCCAAAGCTGTCGTCGCCGGTTGAACGAACTGACCGATTCGGGGGTCGTGCGCAAAGTCACGGCGGGCGGCAAGTTTTTGTTTGAGAAAATCGCCAACCCGCTCGGCGAATTGTCTGCGGACGAAGCGAACCTTTTGCTGTCCGCGCTGAAATTTTATCGGAACGTCGCGCCGATAGGGACGGCGGGTTATTTTTTGTGCGCCGGCTTGAAAACGGACGCGCCGCCCGATCGGGAAATTTTCCAGTTTAGAAACAACAACTTCGCCCGCATCCTCGACGACGACATCCTGTTGACGATTGCCGAAGCTCTGCGCTGCCGCAAAAAACTTTTGGTCGAACGCGAAGGAAAGCCGCCTGTGACAGTGACGCCTGTCGCCGTCGAAACCGATTTCCTTTGCTCGCGCCAATATCTCGTTGCGTTGCGGCAAAAAGAATTGATGAGCCTGCGAATTGAAAAAATCACGGCAGTAAAGCTGACGAACGACGCCGCCGAACCGATTGCAACGTCGCGGCACAAATTGCGCGAAGTTCGCTTGCTGATTCACTTCAACGACGCGGACGAACGCCGTCGCCGCGAAAAAATGTTGACGGACGAATTGCCGGCGCGAATCGTCGAGGAGGCGGAAGGTGTCATTTGCGTTGTCGAAACGCCCGACCCGTTGCAAATTTATCCGCGTCTGTGGAAGTTTCAACCGTGGGCAGAAATTTTGGCGGGCGCGGACGGTTTACGCGACCGAATGAGCCGCGACGTGCGGGAGGTCTTGAAAAATTATGCGAAGTCTATTTGACGACACGAAAAATTCACTCTTCCGCCTGCTGTGCCAAATCGTCGACGAAATTTGCGCGGGCGGCAAGTTCACACGCAAAGACATCCTGCGCCGCATTTTCGCCCTGCCCGAATTCATTTACCTTGAGGCACCCGAACGGGCTCGCGAAGAAGAAATCGTCGATACGCTGTTTAATTTCGACCGCAACGGATTTGCCGTGGTGCCGTCGACGAAAAATTTTTCCTTGCCGCCAAGCGACGCCGAACTTGCGTGGTTGCGTGCGGTGCTCTCCGATGAGGAATTGACGTTTCTTTTACCCGCCGCGTTAAGGAAAAAATTGCTTGCCCGCTTGATTAATTGCCCGCCGCTGTTTGAAAAAAGCTCGTGGCGAAACATCCGACCCGCGCAGATTGCTGCGGCGGAAAATTTTTCCGATAACCTGTCGATAATCGTTGAAGCCCTGCGCTTGCGGCGGAAAGTTGTCGTCAACGGACGAGCCGTGTCGCCGTGCCGCCTGGAGTACGATTTGGCGGCGAACAAATACTTTTTTATTGCTGTGCTTGACGAGGCGCGGACGATAGAAAAATTTTCCGTCGAGGCCTTGAATATGGTTGCGTTGAGCGTGGAACAAATCCCGAACGACGCCGACGCCCGATTGGAAGATTTTTATTCGGCGAACGTCGCGGAGGTCGCGTTTGAAGTACAAAACACGCGCAACGCCGTCGAACGTTGTTTCGCGCTGTTCAGTTCGTTCGACAAAAAAGCCCGCCTGCAAGACGACGGCGGGTGCTTCCTTACGATCAGCTACAGTCCGCTTGACGAGGAAGAGATTTTGGAAAAAATTTTATCGCTGGGCTCGGCGGTCACGGTCGTCGCGCCCGAAAATCTTCGCGAACGCGTGCGGAAACGATTCGCCGAAATATACGCTCTGTACGAATGAAAAGCCCTGTCGACGAACGGCGGGTTTTTTTCATTGCGCGGGCAGGGCGTCTTGAATTTCTTTCAGCGCACGGTGCATGAAGTCGCGGAGTCTGTCGGCGGTTTTGAGTTCGCCGTAATCTTCGCGGGCGTGAGCACTGTGGTTGCGCTCGTCCTTTATACGGAAATATTTGTCGACGATGCTCAAAAATTTTTCCTTGGGAATGCTGACGCCGAAAGCCCCTTCGTTCAGCAACTCGTGCATTTTCAACGCCTTGGGATATTTCATGAAGCCGCTGCCCGTGAAGTAATCCGGAACGTCGTCGTCAACCAGGGCGTTGTTGAAAAACTTTGCAAGGATTTTGACGCGTTGCCCGCCATATTGTTTAGCCTTCAGCTCTTCGTCGAGTGCGTCGATGATTTTGCGGACGGGTTCGAGTTCGGGCGACGACAGGTCGAGCAAAAGTTTCGGGTCTTGGAAAACGGCGGCGAGAGTCTCAAATTGTTTGCGAAAGTCTTCGTTGTCTGGGCAGTTCAAGTTAAGCGGCACCAACTTCCGATTCAAAGCCGCAAGCCACTCGTCGAAGTTGAACGCCTTATCGCGAATCGCAGGCAAAGCGTCGCGCTTGACCGCCTTGCAAAAAATTTTCTTGCCTTCGTCGAGATTGTCGCCTTTCGATTCGACTTTGCTGAACAGATAAAAAAACGGATTAGGATTTTTCGTCTGCGCCGCGTTCAACGTGATTAAGCCCTTTTCGCCGAGGTATTCGGGAATGCGTTCGGTGTACAGAATCAAAGCCTGTTGCAGGTAATCGTTGTCCAAGCACCAGCGAATGATGCGCAGGTCGTCCTTTTGGCGGGGGAAAATCAAATCGGCGTAATCTTTGCGAATGCGGGCAATGAACGTATTCATCAAGACGTCTTCAATGTCGTCGGTCGGTTTGAAGTCTTTAACGGCGTCGTGCAGATTTTCAATCGCCGCGTTGAACTGACCGTAATGGCAAAGCTTAATGGCGTCGGCGAAAATTTTCATGGCGTCCAAAAGTTTTGCAAGCGGCTCGGATATTTTTTTGCCCTTGTAATAATTTTTCAAGGCTTTGACGCTGCCGAAGTTTACGAATTCTTCGACGCCCGCCATCAGCTGAAACAAGTCGTAGACGTTTTGAATTTCTTCGACACGTCCCGTTTCGGTGTTGTTGTCGCGATTGGAGTAAAGGATTTTGTCGATTTTCAAGCCGCTGTATTCAAGGAGGCGCGTGAGTTCAAGCATCATCATGTTGACGTGACGCATACCGCCGGTCAAATCGACGTGCAACTTGACGCCTTTTTCGTCGCTGACGAATTTTTGAATAATGCCCGCCATTTTCGCCACGCTCTTAAGGTTTTCTTCGCCGGAGCCGTCCTCGTTGTAATCGAAAACAAAATAGCGGTCGTCGTCGGGCAAAAATTTCTTGAGGCGTTCAAGCGAATACTGCAAATGCGTTTGCGGCGTGCCCTCGACATTTAAGAGAGTGTCGCGAACTTTTTTCGACGCGAAGACGAAAACCTTATCGACAGGAAAATCCTTAAGGAGGTACCGCACGGCGGATTCGTTCGTGATTTGCGTTTTCTCGCCCGCGATGTTTTCGTAACGGGTCTCGGATATGACAACTTTATCGCCGACCTTTTTCGTCTTCACGTCGCTCAGGAAAAGGAGCAAAATATTTTTGTCCATGAAACTGCCCTCCGTAAAATCATAATGATAAAGAATTCGTGTTCGGATTTAAGTAATCCTTCATTGACGGCAATTAACGTCGCAGGGTATAATTTTCCGAAAAATTTTTTGAAAGGTAATCACGGTGGATCTGACATACCAAAAAACCGGGACGCTTATTAAAACGAAAGTTTCGCGAATTTTTTATGCCGACGGTTTTATCCTCGATGGCAATTCAACTGGGCACGATAGTGAACGGGATTATAGTCGGCAATTTGATAAGTCCGCACGCAATGGCAGCGGTGTCCGCCTGCCTGCCGATAAATCAAATCACGTATGCTTTGGCGGTGCTCATTTCAATCGGCTCGTCGGGCTTGATAGCGGTAGCCGCCGGCAAGCGCGACAACGACGGAGCAGATTACATCTTTACGACGGTCGTGGCGGTAAGCATATTCGGCGGAATGCTCTGGGCACTGCTTTTGGTCCCGAACAGTTATTCGGCAGCAGTGTTTTTGTCGTCCGCCGAAGACTTGCGCGGCTTGGTGCACGAATACTTGACAGTCTTCGTTTGGCGCGTGCCGCTGGATTTGATGTTCTTCACGTGGCAAACGTTAATTCGCACGGACGGCTTTGCAAAGGTCGTCAGTCGCGGCATTTTACTCGGACAAGTTACGAACGTGGTATTGAGCTTAGCACTCGTCGCAAGCGGCTTCGGGGTGGCGGGCGCGGCAGTCGCCGTGATTTCCGGCGACGTTATCGCAATGAGTTACGTCGCGAAGAAATATTTTTCCTCAAACGAACGATCCAGAAAGTTCTGCGCGGTGTTCAACGATTTCGGCAAATTCATAAGTCAAGCCGGAAAGATTATTAAATCGGGCATTCCTGTTGCGAGCGGCACGGCGTTGATTTCCGTCAAGATCTGGGCGATTTATCAAATTCTCGGTGAAACGGGCGGCGCGGACGCAATGACTTTGTACGCGATTTGTATGGCGTGCTTGTCGGTCGTGTCCATGTGCATTGCCGGTTGCAACGGCGCGATGATGCCGATTATCGGGATGCTGTACGGCGAAAGAGATTTCAGCGGCGTCCGCATACACGGCGGAAAATTTTTGCTTGCAACGCGGCGCGACGACAGGGGGCGCGACCTTGCCACGCAAATAAAAGAATTCTTACGATAACGAGCCCGTCACGGTTGGCGGGCTTTTTTGTTGCAAAGGAGGGGCTTAAGCGAACTTTTTAAAGTCGAACGTGATGATTTTGTCGCACTCCATTGGTCTGCCGTGTTGGTCGAGCGCGGGCTTGAACGTCCACTGCTGAGCCGCCTTGCGAGCAATTTCGTCGACGAAGTAGCGTCCGGAACTCTGCAGAATTTCCGTCGCGGTGACTTTGCCGTTTTTGTCGATGTGCGCCGCGAACGAGACGTAACCCTTGAAGCCGAGCCCGCTGCCTTGTTCGGGATAGACCGCGTTGATTGTTATCGGCGGGCGCGTGACGACTTGGCGATTGTCGGCGGGCGTGACTTCCTTGGCGTCACCTTTCGCGGGTTGCGGCTTGGCGTCGGGCTTAACGTCGGCGGGCTTGGGTGTCGGTTGAAGTTTCGGCGGCTCTGTCGGCTTGGGTTGCGGCAACGTCGGCGCGACGGGTTCGATTTTCGGTTCGGGGATTGTCAATTCGGGCAAGACCAAATCGCCCGCGTCGAAGGTCGATAACGATTCTTGCGGCGCGTCCGAGGAGATTGCCTCCGCGTCGATAACCGTCACGTCGTCCGTCAAGTCCGCGTCAACCCATTCGAGCTCCGCGACGGTTTCGAGCTTGGGCTTGGGCGCGAACAGCGGCAGGACGTATGAAAATATCAACGCCGCCGCGACGTGCAGGATTATCGCCGTGAGAATCGTCGCCCGCCAATGCGCCGAATATTTTTTCATTCATAATTCTCCATTCATTGCGCATTACTCATTGCCTTTCAGCTCCGTAGCGATTGACACGCGCCGCGCGCCCGATTTTTTCAGCAGGTCGAGGACGGCAACGACGCTTTCGTAACGAGCAGCCTTGTCGCCGCGCAGGACGAAGATCGCGTTTTCGTCGTCGGCAAGAGCCTTGTGAATTTTTTCGGCGAGCTGTTGATTGGGCACGGTGTCCTTGTCGAAGAGCACGTCGCCGCTTGCGAGCACGGTTATCGGCACGACGTTGGGGCGCATCTCCTTACCGGCGGCGGTCGATTGCGGCAGGCTCACGGGCAAAGTGTTCGTCTGCACCATGTAAATCGTGCTGAGCATGAAAAACACCAGCAGGAACAGCATAATGTCAATCATCGGGATAATCATGACGAGCGGCTGATTTTTTTCGCGGAAGTCTCTACGCTTCATTGCGTCCCTCCAAGCCGGCAAGCACAATGTTGACTGTCTTGTCGAGCACGGTTAAATTTTCGTCGAGGCGTTGCGCAAAGTACGTGTGGACAATCAGCGCGAAAATCGACACGCAAAGACCCGTTGCCGTCGCGATTAACGCTTCACCGATTCCGCCCGTTATCGCCAGCGGCTGACCCGCTTGGATGCTGAAAATGTTGAACGCCTCAATCATGCCGCTTATCGTGCCGAGCAAACCCAAAAGCGGCGCGAGCGTCACAATCATCGACAGATAATTTAATCGGGCGCGCAGTTTCATTGCCGCTTCGTCGTAAGCGATATTCAGCGCGAGTTCGACGTTATCGCCGACCGCCGCCGCCTTGACGCCCGCCGTCGCCACCGCTCCGACGCAAGAACGTTCGCCGTTGCAAAAACTAAGCACTTCGTCCGCCGGCTGACTTTTAAGCTTGCCCTTCAGGGCGGACAAAAAATTTTCGCCGTCGCCCGCCGCGTAGTTGTAAAATCTGAAACGTTCAATGCCGATTGCCGCGACCGCGACCGAGCTTATTAAAAGCAGATACATGACCGCCCCGCCCTTGGCGAAAAGTTCCACGACTTCCAATAAAATCGCTCCTTGCAAATCTTTTTCGGCAGGATAGCATATTTAGGGACAAGGGACAAGGGACAAGGGACAAGCCGAAATTTTTTTGAGCGTTGCGGCGGGCTTTGTGTTACAATGGCGGCAAAAATTTTCAAGAGGAACGAATCATGCCTTACGCAAAAAAAAATTCGACGACCCTTAGGACGTACGCGCCGCCGATTTTGTTTTTACTGTTCGACTACGCGGGCGTGGTGCTGAGCGAACATCTTGCCTTTGCGTTGCGCGACGCCCTGGACACGTGGAATCGCGTCACGTATCTTTACGACGACATTTATATTTACGGCGCGGTGCCGTTGCTGTTCCTGATTTTCTTGGGACAATCGCGCTCCTATGGTCAAATGAAACCCGTCGTCGACACAATGCGCGACATCTTCCAATCGGTGTTCGCGGGCTGGATCGCGTCGATAATCATCATCTATTTTCTGAAGGCGAGCAATCAAGCGTCGCGGCTGTTCATAATTTTGTTCGGGCTGTTCGTGCTGATTAACGTCTGCCTGATTCGCTACGCGGTGCTGAAATTTCTAAAGCGGCGCAACCTTTTCCACGAGCCGATAATTTTAATCGGGGCGGGGCTGACTGCCGAGAAACTGATAAAATTTTGGCGCGAGGACTTGGGCTATCGTTACGAGATAGTCGGGCTGATTGACGACCATCCGGTTTCCGCGCAGTTGCCGAAAGATTTCCCGTTGCTTGGCGGCTTCGACGAGGCGCGCAGTCTAATTCGGGCGGCGAAAGTCAAAACGGTCGTGATAGCCGCGCCGGGTCTGGACAAGGAACGCTTGCAAGCCTTGATAAGCAAAATTCAACCGCACGTCAAAAATATTTCGTTCGTGCCGGATTTGATTGGAACGCCGATGTCGAGCGCGGAGCTGTCGATTTTGTTCAGCGAAAAAATTTTGATGCTCAACCTGCGCAACAACTTATCGCGTCCGTACAATCGCGCATTCAAACGAATTTTCGACTTGACGCTGACGATTGTCGGCGGGCTGATGATTTCGCCGATATTGTTGGCGATTGCGTTGCGGGTGGCGGTGGAGAATCGCGGGCGCGTGATTTTCGCTCACAGACGGGTTGGCGCAGCGGGCAAAAAATTTCCGTGCTACAAATTTCAAACGATGGTGCCCGACGCCGAGGAGCGTTTAAAAAAATATTTGGCGGAGAATCCCGAGGCGCGGCGCGAGTGGGACGAAACTTTCAAGCTGACCAACGACCCGCGCGTCACAAAATTCGGCGGGTGGTTGCGTCGCACGAGCCTTGACGAATTGCCGCAACTGTGGAACGTGATTCGCGGCGAAATGAGCCTTGTCGGTCCGCGCCCGATTGTTCAGGCGGAGGTTCCGCGCTACGGCAAATTCATTCGCGAATATTACATGGTCTTGCCGGGGATAACGGGCATGTGGCAAGTCAGCGGGCGCAGTGACACCACTTATCCCGAACGCGTCGCAATGGACACGTGGTACGTCCGCAACTGGTCGGTCTGGATTGACATCATGTATCTGTTCAAAACCGTTAAGGCTGTTTTGCAAAGCCGAGGTGCTTACTGAACAAAAAAAATCCCGTCGCATTGGCGGGATTAATTTTTTTGCAGGTGCGTGATCATTTCTTGAAAAGTTCCTTGGCGGTCTTGTATTTGTCCTTCGCGCTGTCGTATTTGTCTTTCGCGTCGGAGAGTTTGTCTTTGATGTCGCCGAATTGACTGCCGTCCTTGTTGCCGGGCGGAGGCAACGGGTTGCCGTTCTCGTCTTTGGGCGGTTCGGGACGATTGGAGCTGTCGCCGTCTTGCCTGTCGGGCGGAGGCAACGGGTTGCCGTTTTCGTCTTTAGGCGGTTCGGGGCGGTTGGAGTTGTCGCCGTCCTGTTTCTGACCGAAGAGCCCTTTGGCTTTGTCGAATTTTTCCTTGGCTTCGACGGCTTTGTCGAGCGACGCCGCGCTGACGGGCTGAACGTTGGTCGCGCCGACGCCGAACACGAACGCGCCGATTAACAAGCCGCCCAAAAGTTTCTTATGCATGAAAGTCACTCCTTGAAACGTTTTGGCAATTATATCACGCGAAACGAATTTGTCATTGCGATTCGATTAAAGTTTGCTGAACTGAATATTATAAAGGTGGCTGTAGACGCCGCCGAGTTCCAAAAGCTCCTTGTGCGTGCCTGATTCGCAAATGCGCCCCTTGTCGATGACGAAAATTTTATCCGCCGCGAAAATCGTGCTGAGGCGGTGCGCGATAACGAAACTCGTGCGCCCGATCATCAAGTCGTCAAGTGCGGACTGAACAATTTTTTCGCTTTCGGTGTCGAGCGCGCTGGTTGCTTCGTCGAGAATCAAAATCTGCGGATTTTTCAGCATGGCGCGTGCTATTGCCATACGTTGACGCTGACCGCCGCTCAAGTTCAAGCCGCGTTCGCCGATTTGCGTTTGATAGCCTTCGGGCAAGTCGCGAATGAATTTGTCGGCGTTGGCAGCCTTCGCCGCCGCGATAACTTCGTCGTCCGTCGCGTCGAGCCGCCCGTAACGAATATTCTCCATGACAGTCGTCGAGAAAAGCAACGTCTCTTGCGGCACGATACCGATTTGTTCGCGCAGGGAATGAACAGTCACGTCGCGCAAGTCGTGTCCGTCGATTTTAATCGCGCCCGCCGTCACGTCGTAAAAGCGCGGAATCAAATTGGCAATCGTCGACTTGCCCGCGCCGCTCGGTCCGACGAAGGCTATCATCTGCCCCGGCGCGACTTCAAAGCTCACGTCCTCAAGCGCATTGTGCACGCCGTCGTAGCTGAAGGTAACGTTTTCGACTTTGACACTGCCCGCGACCTTCGGCAAATCAATCGCGTTCGGTTTGTCGTTCACGGTTTCGGGCAAGTCAAGCACGCCGAAAATCCTGTCGATAGCCGCCATTGCCTTTTGCAAGCGTCCGTAGATTCGCGACAGCCGCTTGACGGGGTTGGCGAGGTTGACGGCGTAGGTGAGGAACGCAACCAACGCGCCCGCCGACATGATTCCGTTGACAACTTCGTAGCCGCCGAACCAAACGATTAAAGTTACCGCCAATGCCGCCAAAAATTCGACTGTCGGCGTTAAAAGGCTCGTAAGTTGCACGTTTTTCATCGTGGCGCGGAAATTTAGCTCGTTTTCGACTTTGAAGCGGTCTATTTCGTAATTTTCGCGGACGAACGACTTAACGACGCGGATTGACGATATACTTTCCTGCAAAAGCGACGTTATGTCCGCTAATTTCTCTTGAATCACGCGGCTCGTCGATTTTATCTTTTTTCCAAAGATTCTCATCGAAAATCCGACTAAAGGCACCGTTATCAGCGTCAAAAGCGTTAATTTCCAGTCCAAATACAACATCATCGCGATTGAACCGATTAAAATCGCGCCTTCAGTGAACATTTCGATTAAATTATCGACCAAAGCCGCTTGAATCGCGTTTACGTCGTTCGTTAAGTAGCTCATCGTCTCGCCGGTCTGGTGTTTATCGAAATATGACATCGGCATTCGCTGAAATTTGCGAAACATCACTTCGCGCACGTCGACGACCACTCTTTGACCGATATACGACACCAAATACGATTGTCCGTAGTAAAATACGCCGCGAATCGCGAAAACGACCACGATACTCGCCGAAATGAAGTTCAACATCGCCATATCGCGTTCGGCAAGCACTTTGTCGATCATATCTTTGATTATCCACGGCAAATACAAATTCGCGCCCGATGCAACGATTATGCAGATGATTGCAAGCCCAAATCGCCCCAAATACGGCTTGATATACGCTAAAAGTCGTTTATAGTTCTTCATTGTTCGCCGTCTCCAAGATTTTTTTTGCTACACGCGCCGCCGAGCCCGGTTCGCCGAGTTTTTTACACGCCGACTGCAATTTTTTCACGATAAGCGACCGATTGTCAAGAATCTGCGCGATTTCGGCTGAAATTCTTTCCGGAGTGACTTCATCTTGAAGAAGTTCCGTCAAAATGCCCTCGTTCGCCAAAATATTCGGCAGGCTGAAGAATTTTATGTCGACAAACAGCTTTCCGATAAAAAAATTCAGCGAAGACATCTTGTAAAGCACTACGCACGGCAAATTTAGCAACGCAGCCTCCAAAACGACCGTGCCCGACGTCGCTATTGCCGCGTCCGCGATTTGCATTATGTCATAACGCCGCGCTGATTCGACGATTGTGATTTCGAGCCCCGCCGTGTCGATTAAATGTTCGACGCCGTCCGCTACAGGCAAAAAAAACCTCATTTGCCGCGTCGTCGATAAAATTTTAACCGCTTCGAGCATTGGCGGCAACAAAAGTTTGATTTCTTGCCTGCGCGAGCCCGGTAACAGCAAAATCACGCGCTCCGATTCGTCGACGTTGAAAAATTTACGCGCCTCCGCCCGCGTCATTGACGGCTTGACGGTATCGACCAGCGGATTGCCCAGGAAAAAGATTTTTGCGCCCGCTTCACGATAAACCGGCAACTCAAACGGAAATATCGCGATGAATACGTCCGCGATTGCCGCGCAGGTCTTTGCACGCCCTTTTCGCCACGCCCACGCCGACGGCGGGATATACGACAGGATTTTGACGCCGAGTTTCTTTGCGCGCTTCGCCAATCGCCAGTTGAAGTCCGGATAATCAATCAAAACGAGCAAATCGGGGCGTTCGGTGCGAATGATTTCCGTCAAATCGTCGAGCAACTGTAAAATCCGCCGCAAATTCTTGACGACTTCGATAAAACCCATGACGTTATAATTTTTGTAGTTGCGAACGAGCCGCACGCCCGATTCCGCCATTAAATTGCCGCCCAAGCCGAAAAGTTCCGTCGAAGGCGAAATTTTTTTTATTTCACGCGCCAATCCCGCGCCGTGCACATCGCCCGACGCTTCGCCCGCCGAAAACATTATCTTCACAGCCGTTGCCTCCTCTACAACCGAAATTATAATAAGCCGCCGCGACTTTGGCAAAAAATTTTTCGGGCGCGTCTCCGCTTCAAGTTGTCAAAAAGATTTTTCTGTTGTAGACTGCGAAAAAACTTTGGGAGGCTGAAATTATGTCCGCAAAAATTTTGTACGGTAAAGAATTCGCCGCAAAGATAAAAGAATCCGCGCGGGAGCAAGTTGAAGAGCTCAAAAGCAAATTCGGCGTGACGCCGGGGCTTACCGTGATAATCGTCGGCGAAAATCCCGCGTCGCAGGTCTACGTTCGCAACAAACACAAGACTTGCGAGGAATTGGGCATCGTTTCAGAAGTCGTCGCGTTGCCCGAAGACACGAACAAGGACGATCTGCTTGCAAAAATCGACGAGCTCAACGCGAATCCGAACGTCCACGGCATTTTGGTTCAACTGCCGTTGCCCGCCGCGATTAAAGCGCATTCGGACGAAATTTTGAATCGCATTGACCCGCGCAAGGATGTCGACGGCTTTCATCCCGTAAACGTCGGCAAATTGGTCATCGGAACGCCCGATTTGGTGCCGTGCACGCCCGCCGGCTGTATCGAAATGCTTGATCTCGCGGGAATCGAAATCGACGGCAAAAACGCCGTGATTATCGGCAGAAGTAACATCGTCGGCAAGCCGCTGTTGCATTTATTGCTTGCGCGCCACGCTACGGTTACCGTTTGCCACACTCACACGAAAAATTTGCCCGAAATCGCCCGCCAAGCCGATATTTTGGTCGCGGCAAGCGGAAAACCCAAGCTCGTGACGGCTGACATGATAAAACCCGGCGCAACCGTCATTGACGTGGGCATTAATCGCATTGCGCCGAAAAAATTGGTCGGTGACGTTGATTTTGACGCGGCTGTTGACGTTGCGGGCGCGATTACTCCCGTTCCGGGCGGCGTCGGACTTTTAACGGTCGCCATGCTTATGAAAAACGTCGTCAAGGCGGCTCGTTTGCAGCTTGAGGCTTAAAAATGTTTATTTTATTGGTCTCGTTGCTCCTCGGCGCGATTATGACTCTCGCGCTGTTCTCGATACGGTTCATTTTCAGCGATCATCTCGCAAAAAAATTTTATCGGCTGTTCGCGCTGGCTGATTTGGCGATAATCGTCGTGATAATCGTCGGTTGGGCGATTCGTTCATACGTGCCGATGTGGTTTGTCTCGATTTTTGGCAACTGCGCAACGATTTTTCTGACGGCGCAACTGTTTTGCGGCGCAATCGTCATAATCGCGGTCGTCGTGCGTTGGATTTATCGCAAATTCAATCCTCCGAAGCCTTTTGACCCTGCGCGGCGGCGCATGTTGGCTTACGGCATGATTTACCCGCTGTTGAGCTTGGCGGTCTCGCTTTACGGCAACCGAATCGAAAAAAATCACGACGTGGAAAATTTTTACGACGTGCCGATTAAAAATCTGCCGCCCGACTTGGAAAATTTCCGCGTGGCGCAGATTTCAGACCTGCATTTGGGCGCGTACTTTTCGCTTGAGCGGCTGGAAAGTCTCTTACAACGCGTTGCCGACGCAAAACCCGACTTGCTCTCGATAACGGGCGACATCTTCGACGACGTGCACATGAATCCCGCCGCAATCAAAATTGTCGACGCTTTTACCGACAAATTCAAGTTCGGCATCTGGTACATTCACGGAAACCACGAACATTTTCGCGGAATTCGGGCGATTGAGGCTGAACTCGCGCAAACCAAGATACATTGGCTCGTTAATCGCGCCGAACACGTCACAAGTAAGCTTTACGTCCTTGGCGTCGATTATCCGTCGCGTGCGCCCGTCACAAGCACCGCCGACAAGGAGCGCGAACAAATTTTTGCCGAAGCGCGCAAAAGTTTCGTCGACGAGGCGGCGGCAGGCGTTCCCGACGACGCGATTAAGATTTTGCTGGCTCATCACCCCGAATTCATCGACGACGGAGCGGAAAGAAACTTCGCTTTGACGCTGACGGGTCACACTCACGGCAGTCAAATCGGGATTTTCGGCGTGCCGCTGTTCCCCGTGTTCAAATACACGCGCGGCGTCGTGAAAATCGGCGACAGTTTCGGCTACGTCCACGTCGGCAACGGCAGCTGGTTCCCGTTCAGGCTCGGCTGTCCGCCCGAAATCGCTTACTTCACCCTAAAAGCCCAATAAAAATTTTTTTCGGCGCGTGTAACAAAACTTTACGCGTGTCGTATAATAGGCAGAAAGGAAATTCCAAAACGAACACAAAGGAGCTTGATAACCATGGCAAACGAAATTTTGAAAGACGAAATCTTGAAGGATGAGCAACTCGACAACGTGGCGGGCGGCACCGTTCGCGAAATCAACAAAGACTGGCAGTTCATGACTGACCTCGCCTTGATGAATCCCTCCGACAGTAAGCTCGACATGGATCAGATGAAACGCGCCTTCGCGCAGTTCGGCTACACGGTCATTGAGCACGACAACGATAATGACGCCAACGAATACTACTTCAAGGGCAAGCAAGTCAATCGCGTGGACGTCCTGCGCCAAATCGCCAAAGCCAAACACGTCAAAGACTTCGACGTCAACAAGTACATGTAATCGGGGGTGACAACAATGGCAAACGAAATCCTCAAAGATGAACAGCTCACCGACGAACAGCTCGAACAAGTGGCGGGCGGCACCATTGAAGAACTCGACAAAGACGTTACCTTCTTGCAAGACATCGGTCTTTTCCCTAAGTTCGACAGAAACGGAGGTTTTACCATCTCCATAGACGAAATCTCGAACATTTTTGCCAACTACGGAGTCAAAATGGTGTTTAGCCACGACAATCCCAACGAATACAGCATCAACGACAGGTCGGTCACCCGCAAGGAAGCTCTGCAGCGTGTTTTGGACGTGAAGCACATCAGAATGAATCTCGACAAGTACATGTAATCTGCGACCTTCGACAAAATTTTGACAAGCAAAGAACCTCGACAACGCGTCGGGGTTTTTTTGTTGCGTCGTGTGATATAATCGCTCCGAAAAAATTTTTGGAGGCTGACGACTTGGAACGCTTACAAAAGCTCATCGCCCGCGCAGGCGTCTGTTCGCGGCGTGCGGCTGAAGATTTAATCACGGCGGGGCGCGTCACTGTCGACGGGCAAATCGTCCGCGAACTCGGCGCGAAGGCTGACACCAATCAAAAAATTTGCGTCGACGGCAAGCCTTTGCACTTCGACACGGAAAAGATTTATCTGCTGTTGAACAAGCCGCGCGGTTACGTCTCGACGGCTCACGACGATCGCGGGCGCAAGACCGTTTTGGATTTGCTCGGCGAAAATTTTCGCGGACGCGTTTATCCCGTCGGTCGGCTCGATTTGAATTCGGAAGGCTTGCTGATTCTCACCAACGACGGCGATTTGACCAACGCGCTGATTCACCCGCGCTACGAAGTCGCCAAAACTTATCGCGCAAAGATTTCGGGCGACGTCACCGAGGAAAAACTTGACCGCCTCCGTGCCGGCATTGAACTCGACGACGGCTTGACCGCGCCCGCCGAAGTATATCTGCTCGACGCCGATACGGTTGAAGTCACGATTCACGAGGGGCGCAATCGGCAAGTGCGGCGCATGTTCGCGGCTGTCGGTTGCGACGTCAAACGCTTGCGCCGAATCAGATTCGCGGGCTTGACGCTCGACGGCTTGAAGGTCGGCAAATGGCGTTCGTTGACGGCGGCGGAAGTCGCGGCACTCAAAGGAGCATTCACTTGAAGAAAATTATTGTGGTCGGCGGCGGTTGCGCAGGCATGATGGCGGCGATTCGTGCGGCTGAAGGTGGCGCGCATGTCACGCTGTTTGAAAAAATGCCGCAAGTCGGGCGCAAGTTGCGAATCACGGGCAAAGGTCGTTGCAATTTGACAAATTCCGCCGATGTCGCCGAAGTCGTCAAGAACATTCCCGGAAACGGCAAATTTTTGTTCAGCGCGTTGAAAAATTTCACGCCCGCCGATACCGTGAGCTTTTTTGAGGGTCTCGGCGTCAAAACCAAGGTCGAACGCGGCGGCAGAGTGTTTCCAATCAGCGACGACGCCACGGAAGTTATCGACGCGCTGTTGACGCGGCTTGCGATTCTCGGCGTCGAAGTCAAGACAAATGCGCCCGTCACTGAAATTATCGCCCGCAACAAAAAAATCGTCGGCGTGTTGGTCGACGGAAAGATTTTTGAGGCGGACGCCGTGATTTTGGCGACGGGCGGCGCGTCATATCCCGCAACTGGCTCTTCGGGCGACGGATTTAAGTTCGCGCGGCGATTGGGACACACAATCACGGAGATTTTGCCCGCGCTCGTGCCGCTCGAAACGGAAGAGGACTTCGTTCGCGATTTGCAAGGACTTTCGCTAAAAAATGTGCGCGTAAAACTGATTTCGGACGGAAAACGCGTCGATGAGCTGTTTGGCGAAATGTTATTCACGCATTTTGGAGTTTCGGGACCGATAATCTTGACTTTAAGCCGAAAAGTCGCACAACTTTTGGCGGCGGGACGATTAGTTGAGCTTGAAATAAATTTAAAGCCCGCGTTGACGCCCGAACAACTTGACGCCCGAATTTTGCGCGATTTCGCCAAGTTCAAGGGTAAAATCGTAAAAAATGCGCTGATTGAGCTTTTGCCGTCGAAATTAATCCCGATTATTTTGGATTTGGCGTATTTGCCAGAAGAAAAACGCGTCGACGACATAAAATCGGCTGAACGTCGTCGATTGGTTGAAATTTTGCGCGGAATGCCGTTGACGATAACAAAAACGCGCCCGATAGCCGAGGCAATCGTCACTTCGGGCGGAATTTCGGTAAAAGAAATTAATCCGCGCACTATGGAATCAAAAATCGTAAAAAATTTGTTTATCGTCGGCGAAGTGGCGGATATTGACGGATTTACGGGCGGCTTTAATTTGCAAGCGGCTTGGGCAACGGGAAATGCCGCCGGAATATATTCAACTTCGGAAAAGGTGACCATATGAAAAATATTTTTGAACTTATGAAGCCTGCGCGCTACACGGGCGGCGAATTTAACAGCGTCGCGAAAAATTTCGACGAAATTCCTTGCAAAATCGTTTTATCGCTGCCCGATGTCTACGAAGTCGGCATGAGCAACCTCGGATTGTCGATTTTATATTCGATTTTGAATCGCCGCGCAGATACGCTTTGCGAACGCGTTTATGCGCCGTGGATTGACGCCGAAAAGGTTTTTCGCGACGAAAATATCCCGCTTTTTGCGTTGGAGTCGAAAAAAAAAGTTCGCGACTTCGATTTTTGGGGATTTTCGTTGCAATACGAGATGATTTATACAAACGTCCTGAATATGCTTGATTTGGCGCAAATTTCGTTGCACGCGGACGCACGAACGGACGATGAGCCGTTTATAATCGGCGGCGGCGCGGGAGTTTACAACGTTGAGCCCGTCGCGGATTTTTTTGACTTTTTTATCGTCGGCGAGGCGGAAGAAGTCTTCGGCGAAGTCGTTGAGGCGTTTATTTCGTGGAAATCGGCGGGAAAATCGGGCGGTCGGCGCGGTTTTCTAAAAAAATTGCTTAATATCGGCGGGATTTACGTTCCGAGCTTTTACGAGCCGCTTTATTCGGGCGAAAAGTTTATCGGCATAAAAAATATTGACGGTGCGCCGCAAAAAGTGCTGAAACGCGTCGTAAAAGACTTCGATTTAACGCCTTCGGTCGAAAAACCTGTCGTTCCGTTCATGGAAATTGTCCACGATCGGGCGATGTTGGAACTTTTTCGCGGATGTTCGCGCGGCTGTCGTTTTTGTCAAGCGGGAATGACTTATCGCCCCGTTCGCGAGCGAAAACCCGACACTTTACGCAATATTGCGCGTCGATTGATTGATTCGAGCGGATGGAATGAAATTTCTTTGACTTCGTTGAGTTCTGCGGATTATTCGTGCTTGAGCAGGCTGATTGACGATTTACAAAGCGATTTTCGCAACGAAAAAGTGAGTTTTTCACTTCCGAGCCTGCGAATTGACAGTTTTTCAATCGATTTGGCGGAGCGCGTGCAAACAATTCGCAAAAGCGGGCTGACATTTGCGCCGGAAGCTGGCACTCAACGCCTGCGCGACGTGATAAACAAGAACGTCACCGAAAAAAATTTGCTTGACGCCTGCGCGGCGGCATTCGCGAAGGGTTGGAAGTCCGTAAAATTGTATTTTATGATGGGCTTGCCGACCGAGACCGACGAAGACATTGCCGGAATAGCGGATTTAGCGCAAAAGGTCGTAAATTTGTATCGCACGATAAAAAATCGCCGCGACGTGAAAATTACGGTGAGCGTATCGTGTTTTGTGCCGAAACCGTGGACGCCATTTCAATGGGCGGCGCAAATTTCGGCGTCGGAATTCGAGCGGCGGCAAAATATTTTAAAAAATTTACTCGTCGACAAGGCGATAACGTATAATTGGCACAACGCGCGGCTTTCGGTGCTTGAGGGCGTGTTGGCGCGCGGCGACAGGCGACTTTCGGCGGTAATTGAGGCGGCGTGGCGTTTTGGAGCGAAATTTGACGGCTGGTCTGACTTATTTAAGCCCGATGCGTGGGAAAAAGCATTTAAAACTTGCGAAATTAATCCCGAACACTATAACGAGCGCGATTTTTGGGAAATTTTGCCTTGGGAGCACACATCTCCGGGCGTTGACAGGAATTTTTTGCTTTCGGAGTGGGAAAAATCCCAAGTCGGCGAAACAACTCGCGATTGTCGGCGAACAAATTGCACCGGTTGCGGAGTTTGCATGAATTTGGGCGTTCAAGTCGTCGATTTTGCCAAAAAACAGCTTCCGCCGCCCGAAGAAAAACTAGTTCCTAGTTCCCAGTTCCTAGTTCCTACAAAATATCGCGCACAGATACGAAAAGGCGACGAAATTGCCGTTTTGAGCCACTTGGACTACATGAATGTGTTCATGCGGGCGTTGTTGAGGGCGAAATTGCCCGCCGCATGGAGCGAAGGGTTTAATCCGCACATGAAAATTTCGTTCGCGACGGCTTTGGCGGTCGGAGTTACGAGCGATTGCGAATATGTTGACTTCGAGCTGACGCGTCCCGTTGCCGAATTCGACGTTGCCAAACGATTGAACGTTCAACTGCCGCGCGGTATGGAAATTTTGCGTTTAAAGCGGTTGAGAGGCAAATTTAAGCCCGTAATGTCGCTTGTAGACCTGTCGCGATACGAAATTCGCTTGCCATTCGACGAAAAACTTCTGTCGGACGCGAAAATTGCCGTAAAAAACTTCAATGAGACGCCCGAAATCATTTTTACGCGGATTACGCCGAAAAAAACGCGTGAAATCGACGCAAAAAAATATCTTGCCGCTCCCGTGGAAGTTTTTATGTCAGGCGACGAGATATTGATAAAATTTTCGGTGCGAATCGCGCCTGAAGGGAGTTTAAAGCCCGTTGAGGTGCTAAAAATCCTTCGCGAGCGATTTAAATTCCCCGCAGACGTGTCAAACGCCAAAATTAATCGGACGGCGTTGCTTAGCGCGGGAAAAAATCTGTTAGACGTTTGATTTTCTAAAATTATTCATGAAATCGGCGAGAGCTTCGACGCCTTCAATCGGCATGGCGTTGTAAATCGAGGCGCGCATACCGCCAACCGAGCGATGTCCTTTGACACCGCTCAAATTTTTTTCCAAAGCTTCGGCGACGAATTTTTTTTCAAGATCTTCAGTCGGCAGGCGGAAAGTCACGTTCATAAACGAGCGCGAATCCTTATCGGCGTGCCCGCGATAGAAATTATCTGACGAATCGATTGCGTCGTAAAGAATTTTGGCTTTTACAGCGTTGCGGCGCGCCATTTCGGACAAACCGCCGCAAGATTTAATCCACGCGGCGACTTTGCCGACCATGTAAATGCTGAACGCGGGCGGCGTATTGTAAAGCGAATTTTTTTTGTAAAACGTGTCGTAGCGCAACATAGTCGGGAGGGAATCCGAACTTTTTTCGATGAGGGATTTTCTTGCGACGACGACGACGACGCCCGCCGGACCGAGATTTTTTTGGACGCCGGCGTAAATCAGCGCGAACCGCTTAAAATCGACGGGGCGGCTGAGCATATCGCTTGACATATCGGCGAACAACGGGACGTTGCCGGTTTCGGGGACGTAATGAAATTCCGTGCCGTAAATGGTGTTGTTGTAGCAGACGTGCAGATACGCGGCGTCGGGATTAATTTTGAGTTCGTCTTGGCGCGGTACGCGGCGGAAGTTTTCGTCCTTGGTCGACGCGGCAATTTCGCCGACACCGAGAGTCGCCGCCTCCTTGTAGGCGTTGCTTGAAAACGTGCCGCTCAAAACGTAGGAGCCGGGATTTTTTTTCGTGGCGAAGTTCATCGCGAGCATAGAGAATTGCAAAGTTGCGCCGCCCTGAATAAACAGCACGTCGTAATCGTCGCCGAGCCCCATGAGTTCCAAAATATCCGCCTTGGCTTGGTTGTGAACTTGTTCGTAGGGCGCGGAGCGGTGACTGATTTCGATAATCGACATTCCCGTATCGTTGAAATCGAGAAATTCGGCCTGCGCTTCCTTGAGGACTTCGAGCGGCAAAGTCGCGGGACCGGGATTAAAATTGTAAACGCGTTTCATTCTGATGCCTCCAAAAAGTTTTTGCCAATTCTACCAGCCGAAAATTTTTTTGTAAACGTGCAACGAACTTGATATAATAAGTGCGAGGTGTTCACCATGAAAATTATTGAGCCCGCCGTTGAACTTGTCGACGATTTCGACGCGGCGACGATTATGCGCAAGCTTGAACGGGCGGGGCGCGTCTGCTACAAATCCGAGGGCAACATCAAAGCCGACAGCGCGGAGAAATTCATTCGCGGGATAATCAAACGCGGACACGAATCGGTTATCGAACACGCGGCGGTTTCGTTCAAAATCATTTGCGATCGCGGCGTCACGCATGAACTCGTTCGCCACCGCTTGGCAAGTTTTTCGCAAGAATCAACGCGCTTCTGTGATTATACGGCGGGAAAATTCGGCGGCGAGCTGACTTTTATCAAGCCGTGCTTTTGGTCGGAGGGCGACGAAAATTTTCGTTTGTGGCGCGAGACAATGGCAATCGTCGAGAAAAATTACTTGGCATTGCGGGCGGCGGGCGCACGACCCGAAGAAGCGCGTTCAATCCTGCCCAATTCGCTCAAGACGGAAATTTTCGTGACGATGAATTTGCGCGAGCTTCGCCACTTCCTGAAACTGCGGACGGCTCCTGCGGCGCATCCTCAAATGCGTGAAGTCGCGCTGAAAATTTTGGATATGATGCTTGAAAAATTACCGGCGGTCTTCGACGACATCAAGCCGGCAACATAAATGGAGGTTTTAACATGAAAATCACAATCGGCAGCGACCACGGCGCGGTTGAACTCAAAGACGAGGTCAAAAAAGTTTTGGCGGAATTCGAGGGCGTCGAAGTCACGGACGTGGGCACGTTCGGCAAGGACAGCGTCGATTACCCCGACATCGCCGAAAAAGTTTGCGCGGACGTGGTGAGCGGCGCGGCGGACAGGGGCATTGTCCTTTGCGGCACGGGGCTTGGCATTTCCATTGCGGCGAACAAAATTCACGGCATACGTTGCGCGCTGTGCAATGACGTGTACTCCGCGAAGATGAGCCGCGAACACAACAACGCCAACGTCTTGGCAATGGGCGGACGCGTTTTGGGCTTCGGACCTGCGGGCGAAATCGTTCGCGCGTGGATGACGACGGAATTTGCGGGCGGACGCCACGAACGGCGCGTCAACAAAATCATGGCACTTGAAAACAAGTAACGCTTACAACTTTGCAAAAAAAAATCCCCGACGTTTAATCGGGGATAATTTTTTTATCGTGAGCTGTCGATTGTCGATTTATTTGTACGTGAACTCGCCGAGAGCCCAAACTCTGCCGCTGACTCTTTGCAGGGGCTTATCGCCGGAAATTTCGAGCACGGGCGCAACGTCCTCTTCGGGGTAGATGAGCATGCTGCAAGCTTCTTCGCCGTCCTGCAGGAACAGTTCAATGGCGGACTTGTCGACGAACATGCGGAATTGCAATTCGAGATTCGTAAAGAGCTTGAACTTGCGGAAACCGATATTGACGTCGGTATTCTTGCCGTCGCTGAACGGACGAATTCCCTTGCCGCCGAGTTTCATGCCGTTGCGGTCGAGCGTTATGGTTTGGGTGTCGCGGTCGTATTGCATGACGAATTTTTCCGCGCCCCATTTCAAGACGATTTCAGCCTTACGCGCCGCGCCGAACGTGATTGTTATGTCGGATTCGGAGCCGTCGGGCAGGTTAATCGGAACTTTTTGCCCGTTGGAAACGTCGACGTCGGTGCGTTCCTTGCGCAGAGCCTTCATTTCTTCGACGGGCTGACTGCGGACTTTGCCCTGATGAATCGTGAGTTCGCGCGGCATTGTCAAAGTATAGAGCCAGCCGTCTTTTGCGGATTCAACCGTGTCGGTGAGGTCGGGCATACCAATCCAGCCAATCATGATGTGGCGCGCTTCGTTGGCGAAGACCTGCGGGGAATAGAAATCAAAGCCCTTGTCGAGTTCGTGGAATTTGCCGTGAATCATGTCGAGGCTATCAACGGAGAAATGCCCGATGAAGTAGCCGGCGAGGCAGTGATTCTGATATTTCAATTCTTCGTGGTGAACGCCTTGCGGGCAGACGATAAGCACGTCCATATCCTCAAACTGCAGGAGATTGGGGCATTCCCACATGTAGCCGAAATCGTAGTAATCGGTTTTGACTTCGCCGAGGAGTTCCCAGCCGCCTTCGGGTTTTTCCCTGTAGATAAGCACTGCGCCGTTGGTCGGGCGAGAGCTTTTGGCGGGGTCGCTCATGCGCTGTGCCGCCATTGCGAAATAGCGGACGCCGTTGCGATAGAAGAAGTTCGGATCACGGAAATGCGCGGTGTAGCCTTCGGGGTTGCCGTAAAGTTGAATTTCGTCCAAGCTGATTGAGCCGTCTTCCTGCAGGGTGCCGAAACGTTGCGCGACAGTGCGGACGTAATTTTCGTCGCGGGCGTTGCAGGTGTAGAACACGCGAACTTTGCCGTCTTCGACGAAACCGCAACCGCTGTGGCAGCCGTCCTTGTCGTATTTGTCGCGCGGCCAGAGGGACAGTTCGGGCATTGTGTAGTTGATGAAGTCTTTGGTCGCGGTGTGCATCCACGATTTATTTTTGTGCCATTGCTGATTTTCGGGAACGGGATTCCACTGGCAGAAAATGTGATAGACGCCGTCGCAGCAGCACAAGCCGTTGGGGTCGCTTATCAGCGAGTGAGGCGCGTCGATGTGGAATTTGTTGTGCCAACGAGATTTGTAGGGGATTTCGCCGCGAACGCGTTCGTCGACCGCCTGCTTGTTGAACTTCGCCTTGATAGCTTCCAAGGTTTCGCCGGATTTTTTCGCCATAAAAATTCCTCCTTAACTCCTGAACAGTGAAATGATAACCGTAACGACCATCGCGCCGATAGCCGCCATTGAGGTTATTGCCATGTTGCGGACGTGTTTGCCCATGCCGTCGATACTTGCCCGAATTTCACGAATGTCAGTCACGCGTTGATTGTCGCGCTCGCGCATCTCGTCTTTAAAGTCTTTGAGCTCACGAATCAAGCTGTTGACATTGGCTGTCAATTCGCTGACTTGACCTTCAACTTTCGTGACGCGTTCGTCGATCTTGTCGACTTTAGTTTCCAAATCCGCCATAACAACCGCCTCCCGAATTTATTTAAAATAAGCCGCGCCCGCATGAAGTTTTTGAGCCAAACGAGCGCGGCAAATTTTTTAAAATCAAGAGGTGATTAATCGGAAATTATTCTTCGTGTTTAAAGAGCACGTAAGTCAACGCGAAACCGACTGCGAAGGCGATTATGTTGACGATAATGTATTGGACGATTTGACCGTTCATGTAAAGGAGCATACCGGGCAGAACCGTGATGCCCATGCCGGTGCCGGCGAGTCCGAGGAAGCTGGAGACTGCACCGCCTGCCGCGCCGCCGATGCAACCGAACATGAACGGTTTCATGAGGCGCAGGTTGATACCGAAGATAGCAGGTTCGGTGATGCCCAAGAACGCGGGAACCGTCGAGGAGATGTACAGCGCGCGTTTACGCGGATCTTGCGTTTTGAGCGAAACAGCCAACGCCGCGCCGCCCTGAGCAATCGTCGCGCAGGTGATAATCGCGTTGAACGGGTCGGAGCCCTGAGTTGACAGCAGATAAATTTCCAATGCGCTGAAGACGTGGTGGACACCGAAGATAACGATGACCTGTTGCAAGCCGCCGA
>CAMZAX010000006.1 GCA_947304355.1 uncultured Selenomonadales bacterium | reverse complement strand
CTTTTTACTCGCTGCTTCTGTTATTCACTTTTAATTTACCAACAGCCCCTAAAAACTTTATCTGTCACAGATGAGCTTATCAGAAAAGCTGATAAATTTTTTTGATGCTCGACGCGTAAGATTCATCCTTGCAAAAATTTTTATCCGATATCCCCTTCACAAGTCTGATTAATTTTACATTGTCGCGGATTTTTAAGGACGCCCGACAAGCGACAAAAAGTTTTATGCGAAATCTGCGGAAAGTTACTTTACGCTGCGATCATTATTGTTCAAACTGCCCATATATTGCCAATCGTGAATGTGTCCGCCATTGTGTACATTCCGCGCGGGCAGATGTGAGTTTAAGCTCGTAACGTATGTAATTGCGCCGCACCGAGAGCATTGCCAAGCACCAATGGGCATCGTTGTACGACAGTGAGAGGAAAAGGCGGCAACAAAAACTAAAAGTAACCCGGCAAAGAGTAAATAAATTTCTTTCATAACAGCATTCTCCTTTCATTTTTTAGTATAGTTGATTTCGTAAGGCAAAAGGTCGCCTGTCAAGCGACCTGATTCACTGTTCGGTATGATATGAGAAAAAATTATTTCCGCGAGCAAGTGCGGAAATAAAAAAACGCCCGAAGCTTTCGAGTGTTAAAATTTGTGAACGCGTCTCAATCAAAAAATTTTTGCTTTGTCGCCTGCCGCACAGGTGAACTTTTGTACCTTAAAGGTGTCCTAAAAAAAGCCGCCGAGCCCGCAAGCCCGACGGTTGAATTTTTTATTTTCAAGCAAATCACATGTAGTCCGTGGAGGTACGTTGCCTCTCCTGCTTCATAAAACCCAGCTTCTTAGCTATCCATTCCGTGATTACGAACAGAACCGGGATAATAAAAATTCCGAGCAACGTCCCTGCAGTCATCCCGCCGACAACCGCAGTCCCCATGCCGTTACGAGCAGCCGAGCCCGCGCCCGTCGCCATTGCCAACGGCAAGCAACCGATAATGAACGCTAACGACGTCATCAAAATCGGGCGCAAGCGCAAGCCCGCCGCCTCAATCGCTGCTTTGATTGGCGGCATTCCGCGGTCGACGCGCACTTTCGCGAATTCAACGATTAATATTCCGTTTTTCGCGCAAAGTCCCACAACAGTTATTATCCCTATCTGGACGTAAACTGAATCCTGCAGTCCGGGGTTTGCTTGTCCGTTGTTAAGCATCGCCGAAATCCACGACATGAAGAATTCCGAGAAGACCGCGCCGAAAAGTCCTGTCGGCACGCTGAGCAACACGGCGTAGGGCACAGACCAGCTTTCGTAGAGCGCGGCGAGCATGAGGAAGACGAACACCAGCGACAACGCCAAGACTTGACCGGTGGAGCTTGCGGCTTTCTTTTCTTCGCGAGACTGACCCGACCATTCGATATTGAAGCCGACGCCCGCCTCCTCGTTGACAATCTCTTCAATAGCCGCCATTGCTTGACCGGAGCTGTAACCTGCGCCGGCGTTACCTTGAATCGTGACTGCGCGGGCGGCGTTGAATCTTGAAATCTGCGTGGGACCCGTGGAGTATTTCGGCGTGATTAAAGTACTGAGCGGCACCATTTGATCGTCCGCGCCCTTGACGAAGACGAAACGCGCACAATCCGCCTCACTGCGATAAAGCACGTCCGATTGGAGCATGACTTTGTACGTGCGCCCGAATTTGTTGAAGTCGTTGACTTGCATGCCGCCGAAGTTGACTTGCAGAGCCGTAAACACGTCGGACAAGTTCACGCCGAGGAGTTTGACTTTTTCGCGGTCGATTTCGTATTCAACGGTCGGCGAGGCAATGTTGAAGGTCGTGCGGACGCCTGCCATTTCGGGACGCTGATTCGCCTTCGCGACGATTCGTTTGGTTAATTCGTCGAGCTCAACGTCCGTGTGACCCGCCATGTCTTGCAACTGCATTGACCAGCCGCCGACGTTGCCCAGACCCGGCAAGGCGGGCGGGTTGAACGCGATAACCTGCGCTTCGGGCACCGTCATTGCGCCGAGGCGGAACATTGTCCCGACGCACGCGCTGACCGAGGCGTCTTTGCCGCGTTTCGTCCAATCCTCCAGACCGCAGACGATAATGCCCGCGTTGGGTTTGGAGCCGAACGACAGGATGTCGAAGCCAGTTATCATCATGCAGTTTTTCAAGCCGGGCATTTCCCGCATGACCGCACCGCCGAGCTTGTCAATCGTTTGGACGGTGTGATTCATTGACGTGCCTTCGGGCAGACTTATCGAAGTGAAGAAGTAACCCTGATCCTCTTCGGGCACGAAGGTCGACGGGAGTCGCTGATAAATCATCCACGTGACGCCGCCGACGATAAGCAGGAAGATTATCGCCAGCTGCGAGCGTTTGATAAACGACGCGACGATTTTGACGTAACCGTTCTTCGTGCGGTCGAACCAGTTGTTGAAGCCGTTAAAGAATTTGTCGAAGATACCCTGCTTTTTGTTGGGGTCTTTGGGCTTGAGGATGATGGCGCAGAGCGCGGGCGTCAACGTGAGCGCGACGAACGCCGACAAGCCCATCGATATTGCGATTGTCAAAGCGAATTGCCGATACAGGACGCCCATCATGCCGCCGAGGAACGCGACGGGTACGAACACCGCAGCCAATACCAAAGCTATCGCGACGACCGGGCCTTGAACTTCGTCCATTGCGCGTTCGGTTGCGTCGACGGGCTCAAGTCCTTCCTCCATGTGGTGTTCAACGTTTTCGATAACGACAATCGCGTCGTCGACGACCAGACCGATTGCCAAAACCATTGCGAAGAGCGTCAGCGTGTTGATTGAAAAGCCGAGAACTATCAACGCGCCGAACGTCCCGATAAGCGAGACCGGAACCGCAAGCAACGGGATTATCGTGGCGCGCCAACTCTGCAGGAAGATGAAGATAACCAACACGACGAGAGCCAACGCCTCAAAGAACGTGTGCGCCACTTCGTTGATTGACGCGCGAATATAATCGGTGCTGTCGAAAATTTCGCTGATGTGAAGGTTGGGCGGCAAGTTCGGGCGTTGGCGTTCGATAATTTCTTGCACGCCGCGAACGGTCGTCATGGCGTTGGCGTCGCTTGTGAGCTGAATGCCGAAGCTGACTGACGGGTAGCCGTTGAATTTTGCGACGACGTTATTGGCGCGCTGCCCCGGCTCGATTCGCGCAACGTCTTTCATGTAGACAAAGGTGCCGTCGCCGTTCGCCTTGAGGATGATGTCGCCGAACTGCGAAATATCGGACAGACGCCCTTGGACTTTGCCGGTGTATTGCTTTTCCTGTCCTTGTGCCAGCGGCATTGAACCGATAGTGCCGGCGGCGGCTTGCAGGTTTTGTTCGTTAATTGCGGCGGAGACTTCGGCGACAGTCAAGTTGTATTCGGCGAGCTTGTCGGGGTTGAGCCAAATGCGCATTGAGTAATCGGAACCGAAGATTTGAACGTCACCGACGCCGTCGACGCGCTTAATTTCGTCCATCAAATAAATATCGGCGTAGTTCTTCATGAAGGCGCGGTCGTATTCGCCCGTGGGCGAGTACATTGCCAGGAAGAGAGCCATTTCGTTGGACGCCTTGCGTGTCGTGACGCCCTGCCGCTGAACGTCCGTGGGCAAGCTTGCGTTTGCAATGGCGACGTTGTTTTGAACTTTAACGGAGTCCATGTCACCGTCGGTGCCGACTTCAAAGACGACCTGCAAGCTGTAGCGTCCCGTGTCGTCCGAGTTGGAGCTCATGTAGTCCATGCCGTCGGTGCCGTTGACTTGCTGTTCAATGACCTGCGCGATCGTCTCGTTGACGACGCTTGCGTTCGCGCCGGTGTAGGTCGTACTGACCGAAATTGTCGGCGGAGAGATTTGCGGATACTGCGCGATTGGCAGTTGCATTGCCGCGAGGATGCCGACGAGCGTGATTATCAGTGCAATGACTATCGCGAATATCGGTCGGTGAATAAAAAATTTTGCCAAGTTGCCGCCCTCCTTTATCCCTAGTCCCTAAAATAAATTTTTTCGTCCAAAAGATTTTCCATGCGCGCCAATGCCAGCGTCACCGCAACACTGCCCGTCACATTGAAACAAGTTAAAATTCTGTCGAAAACGGCGTCGATACAAAACAATATACCGGCAATGTCGCTCGGCACGCCGAACGTCGCAGTGACAGTCAGAATGCGAATTACTGTTCCGTTGGGCATGCCGGGCGCGCCCGCCGTCAGTGTCAGCGTCATTGCGAAAATTATCAGCATTGCGTCAAAGTCAACGCCGACGCCGTACATCTTCAAGAACATGACTGTCAAGAGCGACATATAAACGCAAGTGCCGTTGGAGTTGACGATTGTGGCAATCGGTATGGCGAACGAAGTTATCTTCGGCGCGATGCCCAATCTTTTTATGCAAAAGTCCATGGTGAACGGCATGGAAATGTTGCTGCTGCTCGTCATGAAAGGCATCGAACACGATTCGGGAATTTTTTTCAGGAACTTCGCGGGCGAAATTTTCCCGAAAAAGATAAGTGTCAGCGCATAGAAACCGAACGTTATGACCGCGCTTAAAAACGCCCCCAAGAAAAATTTTCCCGTCTCCAAAACAACATCCGCGCTCATGTCGACGACCAAGAAAATCATTGCGAAAAACGAAATAAGCGGCACGAATAACGTTATCATGCCGACAACCTTGATAAAAAATTCGTTGCAGTTGTTTACGAGTTCTTGCAGGAGCCGCGCTTTGTCTTCCAAAGAATTCAAGCACGAGCCGAAGAGCACGGCAACGAAAATTATCTTCAGAAAGTCGCCGTCGATAATCGGAGTGATTAAATCTTTCGGGACAATGCCGGCGACGACTTGCACCAAAGAAAATTCGTAATTCGCGATTTCGGCGTTGGTCGCGGCGGGTATCGTGCCGATTTGCGAAACGTTGCCGCTGAAGACGATTTGAGCGACGCCGAGCCCGATTACCGCAGCGATTGCCGTGTTGGAAATGCACAGCCCGATTAATTCGGAGCCGATCTTGCTGACGCCCGCGCCGGTGCCCATGCCGATTATTCCGCTCATGACGCTGAAGAAAATCACGGGCGCGATAACCATGTTCAAGGCGTTGAAGAACATCGTTTGAATAGGCATGATAAAATTTTCCGTGACGAGCGCGATTGTCTCCGTCGACATGAATTCTTTCATCATGAAGCCGCATATCAGCCCGCCGATGATACTCGCCGCCACAAACCAAAGTTGCCTGTTGGTCTCGTCGCGCACGGCAATGGTTATCACGTTGCGACCGTTGTTGTGGAACCAATGCAACCGTTGTCTGTGCGCCTTGAGAATCATTGCGACGTAGTAATCGTCGTCGTCTTCGGTCCAGTCCGAAACTTCGATAAGCGGATTGTAAGCGACGCCCTCGGCCGTCAATCGGATTTGAACTTTGTCGAAAAAATTTTTCTTGATTGTAACGTCGACCTGCGCGGCGTTGCCGGTATTGACCATGCGCCAAAAAATTTCTTCGACAAGCAGTTGAGCACGCAAGATGTCTTTTTTGTCGACATTTAAGCCGGACAGGCGACGATCAAGCTCCTCTTGCACGTCGGAAAAATTCTCTTCGGTTAGTGTAAGCGGTTTCATCATCTGCCGCGCAGATTGTCGGGAGCGTTCGGATTGGTTGACGGCGCGTTAAGTCCCGCGTCCGCGTTGTAGGTGCTGACGACGTTGGTAAGCGTGAATCCCATTTCGCCGGGCGTGACGGTCTTAACGTCAAGTTCGACGCCTTCGCGCAAATTCGTCAAGCCCTCGACGACGACGGTATCGCTCGTGCCTATGCCGCTCGTGACGACGAAGTAACTGCCGACTTGGTCACCCAACTCGACGGTGCGCGCTTCGGATTTATTTTCCTTGCCGACGACCATGACGAACGATTTGCCCAACAGTTGCTGAACGGCGCGTTGCGGAACGAGAATCGCGTTTGGAATGACTTCGCCGCTGAGCTTGACGCGCGCGAACATGCCCGGCATCAAAAGCCCGCTTGGATTCGGGAAAAGTGCTTTCATGATAAGCGAGCCCGTGCTGTTGGCGAGTTCGCGGTCAACTTCGACGATACGCCCTTCGAAGGGATATTCCTTGCCGTCGGCGAGCGTTATCGTCACGACAATCGGATTATGTTCGGATTGCATGTTCTGCACCGTCATGAAGCGCAGATAATCTGATTCGCTTATGGAAAATTGCACAAAAATCGGATCGGGCGCGCCGATTGTCACGAGGTTCGTCTGCCCCGCCGAAACGAACGTCCCGATTGCCACGTCGTCGACGCCGAGCTGACCCGTCATTGGCGCGTAAATTTCTGTGTCCGCCAAATCTTGCTGAGCCGTTCGCAACGCGGCTTGACAGGCATAAATCGCCGCCTCGTTCGCCGCACAAGCCGCCTCGTTTGCGCGGACTGTTGCCGCTTGAGTTGTGACGACCTGTTCGGGAATTGCCGAATCCTCGAAAAGTTTTTGGTTGCGTTGAAGATCAATCACCGAGTTGTTGTAAGTCGCTACCGACTGTTGAAGAACGGCTTCCGCCTGCGCCAAATCTGCCTGCGCACGAAGGACGGCGGAATTGTATTGGCGCGAATCGATTTTGTAGAGCAACTGACCCGCCTCGACGAATTGACCGCCGTTAATGAATTTCTCGACGACGTTGCCCGAAACTTTTGATTGAACTTTGACCTCCTCCGTGCCGACAAGATGTCCGGCGTATTCGACGGCAAGCGGCGTGTCGCGGCTTATGACTTTCATGGCCTTGACTTGCGCCTTTTGAACACGCGCTTGTTGCTGACCGTCGTCATCGCCGCCGCACCCGCCGAAAAATATTGACGACGCCGCGACCAGTGCCGCCATTGTCATCAATTTGGCTTTCGATAAAACCACTTCGACCCCTCCCGTTTCGTTACATAATACGGGAAGAATTTTAAGGTTTAAGCGGCTGATTGTCAATTTGAACTTGCGGCAAGCTTGCGTTATAATGCGGGCGGGAGTTGAGTGCTTTGAAAAAAATTTTTAAGCTGCGCGACGGGAAAAAAATAAAACTCGGCGGCAGGACTTTGGTAATGGGTATCCTGAACGTCACGCCCGATTCTTTTTCGGACGGCGGCAAATATTTTTCGACGGAGGCGGCGATTGCTCGCGCGGTTCAGCTTATCGAATACGGCGCGGACATTATCGACATCGGCGCGGAATCGACGCGACCGCATGCCGCGCCCGTAAGTGCCGACGAAGAATTTGCACGTATCGAAAAAATTTTGCCCGCGATTGTTAATCTCGGCGTTCCCGTTTCAATCGACACCTACAAGCCCGAAGTCGCCGCGCAGGTTTTGGAACTCGGCGCGAGTATCATAAACGACGTGCACGGCTTGGAGGATTCGCGCATGATTGACGTTGCCAAAAGATTCGGCGCGCCCGTCGTCGCCATGCACAGCGAAAAATGTTCGGACGGTGACATTATTGCCGACGTGAAAAAATTTTTTCGACGGACATTGGCACTTTGCACGGCGCGCGGGCTCGACGCGAAGAAAATTATTTTCGACCCCGGCATCGGTTTCGGAAAGACTTTCGGCGACGATTTGACGATTTTACGCCGCCTCGACGAGCTCAAGTCTTTGGACGAACAAAAAATTTTTTTAATGGTTGGCGTGAGCCGCAAGCGCGTTATCGGGCGGGCGACGAAATTGCGTATCGACGAACGCGACGAGGCGACGGGTGCGCTGTGCGTTCATGCCATTGCCAACGGCGTCGACATCGTTCGCGTCCACAACGTGAAAATGATTTCGCGAATGCGTCTCATGACGGATCGTTTATTAAAAGGGGGACATTTTTGATGGCAGACAAAATTACTTTGACGGGGCTTGAACTTCAAGGGCGGCACGGTTGCTCGGAAGAGGAACGCCGCACGTTGCAGAAGTTTATCGTCGACTTAGAACTTTATCTCGACCTGTCGGCGGCGGGCAAGAGCGACGACCTCGGCGATACGATTGACTACGTGGCGGTCATTTCCGACGTCAAGAAAATTATCGGCGGCACTTCGCGCAACTTGATTGAGACCGTCGCGAAAGAAATCGTTGACTTCCTGCTTAGGCGGTACATGTTGCTTGAAGGCGTGAAGGTTACCTTGCGCAAAGCCGCACCACCAGTCAAAGAGAAATTCGCGGGCGCGGCCGTCGAAATCGCTCGGAATCGCGCAACCGAATCGCTGGCGGGCATTTGGAAGCAAGGGCGGCAATGGAAGCAGCAACGTCAAGCATGATTTGTTATATCGGATTGGGCGGCAACCTCGGCGAACGGCAACGGACTTTGCGGCGGGCGATTGAACGCGTAAAAACCATTCCCGCCGTCAAGCTGTTGCGGGTGTCGTCGTTTTACGAGTCGGAGCCGTGGGGCGTCGTCAATCAGCCGAATTACCTCAACGCCGCGATAAAAATTTCAACGGAGCTTGAGCCGCTTGCCCTGCTTGACGAACTGCAACGAATCGAATCGGAGCTTGGACGCGTCCGCCGCGAACATTGGGGCGCACGAACGATCGACTTGGACATCTTGCTTATCGAAGGGCGCGCATTTTCGTCCGAACGCCTGACCGTGCCGCACAAGTTTTTATTTGAGCGCGACTTCGCGTTGATACCGCTGAAAGAAATTTTCCCGCAACTCCTTTGCAATCTGCGCGGCGACGTCGTGAATCGCGTGACGGGCTCGCCGACCGACTTCAAGTTGAAATGCGTCGCCTGCGTCGACAAAAACTTCGGGCTGGGGCGCGGCGGCAAGTTGCTGTTCCGAATCCCCGCCGACTTGAAAAACTTCCGACGCCTCACGCTCGGTAACACGATTGTTTACGGGCGCAAGACGCTTGAAACTTTCCCGAACCGCCGACCGCTTGACGGGCGCAGGAACATCATCTTGAGCCGCACGCTTGAAAACATTTCGGGCGCGGAAATCGTCGCGGGTGTCGAAGATTTGTTCGACGCCTTGAACACAACGGAAGATAATTTCGTCATCGGCGGGGCGGAAATTTTTGGCGAACTCATTCCCTACGCGACGGAAATTTTTTTGACTGTTGTTGACGCCGACGGTCATGCGGACGCGTTCTTCCCGACAGTTGACGACTTTACGCTTGCCGCCGCGCAGATTTTCGACGGCTTCGAGTTTAGGAGATACACGCGATGAGAAAAATTTTTAGAAACGATTGGGCTGAGCTTTTGGACGACGAATTGAACGAGCCGTATTATCAACAGCTGCGCAAATTTTTGATTGACGAGTACAGCACGCGCAAGATTTTCCCGAACATGTACGACATCTTCAACGCGCTGCACTTCACGAGCTATGCCGATACCAAGGTCGTGATTTTGGGACAAGACCCGTATCACGAGCCGGGGCAAGCGCACGGCTTGAGCTTTTCGGTTTTGCCCGACGTGCCGCCGCCGCCGTCGCTTATGAACATCTTTAAGGAACTGCACGACGATTTGGGTTGCTTCGTCCCCGACAACGGCTGCTTGAAACCGTGGGCAGATCAAGGCGTCTTGCTGTTGAACGCGGTCTTGACGGTCAGGGCGCACGCGGCGAATTCACATCGCGGACACGGCTGGGAACAGTTCACCGATAAAATCATTCGCCTGTTGAACGACCACGAACGCCCGCTTGCGTTTATCCTGTGGGGGCGACCTGCGCGGAGCAAAAAGGCAATGATAACGAATCCGCGCCACTTTATCGTTGAGTCGGCGCACCCAAGCCCGTTGTCGGCAAGCGGCGGCTTCTTCGGCAGTCGTCCGTTCTCGCGCGTCAACAAATTTCTCGAATCAATCGGCGAAACTCCAATCGATTGGCAGATACCGAACCTAAGGAAAGGAGCCGCTTCATGACGAAGAAAACCATTTCCATAATTATCGCGGCGGTTATGATTCTCTCGAACGTTTATCTGATTTATCGCATTCACTCGAACACGATGACTGCCGCTTCCTATGACGCGGGCATTTCGCAACGGTCGGGCGTCGGCAGGCTTGAAAGTTTTTGGACGAAATACGTGGGCGCGTCGAAGAACGAATCGACGACCTACGAAGACAGAGCCAACGCCGAATCCGACAGCAACATTGCAATTGCCATTTTGGTCTTGATTGACGTTGCGGGCTTGGGCGCACTTTACGTGCTCAATCGCAAACCGAAACCCTTGCCCGTTCAAGACGACGACGATTTTCGATTCAATCGACGCGGCCGCAGACGTTACCGCTAAAAAAATTTCCCCCTCCGATTCGGAAGGGGATTTTTTAATTCCAAAGGCTCAGCGGGTCAGCATATTGATAAACACCGTCGATTTTGATGATGTATTCCAAATGCAGGTGCGGTCCCGTCGAATAGCCCGTGCTGCCGACTTGTGCGATAACCTGTCCGGCGTTGACGACCTGCCCCGCCGCGACGTGCAACGTGCTGCAGTGGGCGTAACGCGTGTAGGTGTCAATGGCGGGATGGTAAATCAAAACCTGGTTGCCGTAACCGTCGCCGAGATTCGCGGCGATGATGACTTGCCCGTCGAACAGCGCGCCGATATACGAGCCGTATTCGTAACCAAGGTCAACACCCGCATGAAATTTCCATTCGCCTGAAATGGGATGAATCCGCCAGCCGAAAGGACTTGTCACGGGCAATTCAACCGCCTGAACCTGCGCGGGCAAGTTAAGCGCGGCGAACAGAATTATCAATGCCCAAAGCTTTTTCAAACGCGGCAACCTCCTCCGGCTCAAATTCGACGCGCATGGACTTCCAGCGGTCGTGAAGCCAAAACCATTCGGCGGGATATTTGCGGATGTGTTCTTCAATCAGCGTCGCAAGTTGTTGCGTCATGCGCTTAATGTCGGCGTGCTTGTCGGTCGTGCGTTCGACGTACAGCGGCGGGGAAATTTCAAGCGTGTGTGTCCCGTCGTCGTTCCTGTGCATGAACGCGGGGAAAATCGGCACCTTGCGGAAACGCGACATACTCGCCGCGCCCGTCACGAAATTGGTCGCTTGGTCGAAAAATTTCACAACAACACCGTCGTCGCGCCCGACGTCCTGATCCATAATCAACCCGATAAAATGCCCGTCGTCGAGCATTTTGTACATTTCGCGGACGCCGCTGCGATAAGTTATGTGCATACCGATAAGCGTGCGGAATTCGTTGATGAATTTGTCCGCGCCTTCGGACTTTTGCTTTTTGGCGACGCCGACGAGCGGTATTCCGTTTTGCGCGAAGGCACCGCCCATGAGTTCCCAATTATCGTTGTGACCCGTCGCAATGATCGCGCCGCGTTCCGAAGAATTTTTGTAGTGCGTCAAGTGTTCAAGCCCGACAACTTTGACGTGACTTGCCATGTTGCCTTTGAGTTTCGGGAAGGCAAGAACTTCCATGAACAACGAGCCGAGTTGCACGGTACTTTCGCGGGCAATGCGTTCGGCTTCATTGGGCGCGACGTTCAAACAGCGGATGATATTGTCGGTTGCAAGCCGTTTGCGTTTGAGCGGCATGAACGTCCACAGCAACCTTGCAAGCCCGCGCCCGAACGTCAAGCTGATTTTGAGCGGCAACAGACAAATCACCGCGCTGAGCAATTTCAAAAATCTGTACTCGATTGGAAGTCACCGTCCTCGAATGAATGTCCCTAAACAAAATCCCCTCGCCGTGACGAAGGGAAAATATTTCGCTTGCAAAGTTGTCAATGTCTCCAACCGGGCGGCAAAGGCGGTCCTCCTGGCGCAGGTGCACCCCAACCGGGCGGCGGCGGTGGTGGAGGTGGTGCCCCGTAGCGCGGCGGTGGAGTCGGCATTGGCGGAGGAGGAGGCGGCGGTTGCCTGTAGCGTTCGCGCTCCCAACGACGCCGTTCGCGGTCTCTGTCACGCTCATAACGGTCGCGGTCGCGATAATAACGATCTCTGTCGCGATAATAACGGTCGCGGTCTCTGTCGCGGTCAAGAAGGTATTTGTCTCTGAAATGCGTCCACTTGCTGATATTCTGCGTCTCGGCAAGTTGCGCGTCTAAGTTATCGACAGTCGACGCCGAAGCCGTGCCCGCTTGCCCGCCGAAAAGCAGGACGCTTGCCGCAGCGGCGATTAGAAATTTCTTCATGACGATCACACTCCTTCCGCAGAAATTTTATTCGGCATTGTTGAGCTTGTCAATCTGTCGTTCGAGCTGACGAATGCGCTCCAAGAGTTCGGGGACTTTCTTAATCATTGCCTGTTGCTTGAGCCAATCGGCGTGCGATTGAATGGGGAAGCCCGCGCCGAAAAATCCTTCCGGCATGCTTTTGGAAATGCCCGACCGCGCCGCGTAAACGGAATTGCCGCCGATATGAATGTGCCCGACGGTGCCGACTTGCCCGCCGAAAGTCACGTTGTCGCCGACCGTCGTCGAGCCGCTGATTCCCGTCTGCGCCACGATTAAACAGTTCGCGCCGATTTTGCAGTTGTGAGCAATGTGCACGAGGTTATCAATCTTTGTGCCGTGCCCGATAATCGTCGAGCCCATTGCCGCGCGGTCAATGCCGACGTGCGCGCCGATTTCCACGTCGTCTTCGATAATCACGTTGCCGACCTGCGGAACCTTTGTATGCACGCCGTCTTTTGTCGTGAAGCCGAAGCCGTCCGAGCCGATAACCGCCGAGCTGTGAATCACGCAACGCTTGCCGACCTTGCAGAATTCGCGGACAGTCGCGCTTGAGTAAATGACGGTGTCCGCGCCAATCGTGACGTGTTGACCAATGTAAACGTGCGGATAAATAATCGCGCCGCTGTGAATTTCCGCGCCGTCGTCGACGACAGCAAAGGGCATAATCGTCACGTTATCGGAAATTTTTACGTCCTTGCCGATATGCGCTTTGGGGCTTATGCCGACGGGTATTTCGAGCTTGGGCGTGAACAGCTCCAACAACTTTGCGAAGGCGGCGCGCGGGTCTTGCACTTTGACGGCGGGCTTGGGGAAGTCGTTCGTGTCGAGCGGTATGAGCACTGCCGACGCCGCGCAGGTTTTTGCCTCGTCGATATGCGGCGGCACGGCGAACGTCAAATCGCCCGCCCGCGCCAACGGGATATTCGACAGCCCGCTGATTTTGGTTGTGCCGTCGCCCGCCACGTCGCCTCCGATTAGTTGCGCTATCTCCTGTAAAGTTTTTTCCATAGATATCGCCTGCTTACTGCATCTTCTTGATAACGTCGTCGGTCACGTCAATGGCTCCGTGGAAAATCAATTTGTCGCTCTCCGAATTGTTTATAACAACGTCGATATTTTTTTCGCGGGAAATTTCTTCAATGACGACATCCATGCGGCTGCGGATTTGCGAGGCGTAAGCCTGGTTGATGCCTTCGAGTTTGCGCTGAAATTCCATTTGAAGTTTGGCGGTCTCTTCGTCAGTCATATCGGGTTTGGCGGCGGCGTCCTGTTCAAATTTCTGTTGAGCCTCTTTGATTTTGGTTTCCGCCTCCGACATGAGCGTTTTGACGCGCGGGGCGTCAGCCATAACCTTATCAACGTCGACGGCGGCGATTTGTCCTTGACCGCAACCCGACAGCAAGAGCGTCGAGGCGAGCAAGGCGGTTGCCGCCAATTTATTTGCCAAGTTCATATGTCATCACTCCTTGATAAGGGAAAAGGGACAGGGGACAAGGGAAAAGGGTTTTGAGCTTGTCCCTTGTCCCTTCGTGCTTGTCCCTTACAATCGATTCATCTCTTTGATAACGTCGCCGGTCAAGTCGCGAACGTCCTTGCCGGGGATAACGACGGCTCCGGTGCTTTCGGGCGGCTTGAGTTCAAAATTCTGCAAGGTGCCGCGCCGCAAAACTTTATCACTCGGAACGGGACTGCGCTTGACGAAAACCATCTCCAGCCGCGTGACTGCCGCAAGCATCGTAGTTTTGTCGACGATCGAATCGAGAATTTTTTGTTCAAGTGCGGCGCGTTGTTCGCCTACTTCGGTCAGTTCGTCGAGGATTTGACGACGCCTGTGTTGCCGATTTTCCATTTCGCGGACGGCGTTATCCATGAGCGTCTTGTTGCGTTCGGTGACGTCGGATTCTTTTTTGCGAGTCTGTTCTTCGACTTCGGCGCGCAATCTGTCGGCTTCGGCTTTAAGTCGTGCTTCGTCCGCCGCAACAGAATCTTCCGCGTATTTTTTGATTTCGGCCATCCACTTGTCGAGCAGTGCCTTTTGCATACGGTTGCGTTCAAATTCGACCTCTTCAAGTTGCTTGGTCAATTCGTTGACTTGTTCCTGCGTCAAATGAAGATTGTCGGCGTTCTGCAACTTCAGCTGAAGGTTCAAGTTCTCATTAAGAAATTCGTCGCGAATCTTGTCGCGTTCGGCAATGTAGCGCGGCTCCGAATTTTTGCGATATTCTTCGGCGGCGGCTTTCCTGCGGGTATCCAATTCGGCGAGCTGACTTATGATGATTTGCGCGTTTTTCTGCCATGCCGCCTCGTCGAAGACTTCGGTATTGGTTTCGGGCGGCGGCGGCTTTGGCAATTCGACCGTGCGCATTGCCTCGTTGAGTTCAAGCCGCAAACGCAATTCGGTTGCCCGCAAATCGTCAAGCGTTGCGCCGTCGGGGTGCGCTGCCTGGATTTTTTCTATGTCGATGATGCCGAAGCCGAAAGCCTGCGCGGGCTGTTCGATTTTTTTCGTGACGGGCTCGGAAGGCGACGGCGTTTTGGGCGACACGTAAAAGTAAATTCCGCCGCCGATTAAAGCCGTCATTGCCGCAATCGTCAAGGCTTTGTAGTTCACCGCGACCGCCCCCTAACAAAAAAGGGACAAGGGTAAAGGGACAAGGGGCAAGTTCAAAACCCTTATCCCTTATCCCTTATCCCTTGTCCCTAAAAATTACTTCTTGCCGAGCTGTGCGATAACGTCGTTGGTGATGTCTTGCCCGCCGTAAATGACAGCCGCCTTGGCAAGGACGACGCTCAAGCCTTTTTTGTCGGCAACGGATTTAATTGCCGCTTCGATAGACTTGACAACGGGGTCAAGGAGTTCCTCGCGCTTTTGGAAGATTCGCTCTTGGCACTGACGATAATAGTCGGCTTTTTCTTGGTCGTTCATGCCGGCAGATTTTTCGTCGAATTCCTTTTTGATTTCGTCGACAGTGGTTTTAAGTTGGTCGTCAAGCGACTGCATGTCGGGATGTTGCATGAGGATGCGTTCATATTCGACGACGCCGACGTTCGACGAACTTGCCGCCGAAGCGATGTTTCCGGTCTGAGTCAACGCCAACGCGACCACCGAGCCGATAAAGATTACCGCAATCAAAATGCTGACGATCTTCACTTGTTTCTTTTCCAGTTTTATCATTCCACTTTCGCTCCTTAAGATGTTTAAACGGATAACGCCGCCGATTATACCAGAGGCTTAAGCCGCTTGCAAATAAAAATTTCGTCGGGCGCGCCCGTTTCAATCGGGAGCCCGCGCCTTCTGTCGCCTCGCCGCCATAAATTTCCCCTCCGCGTAAAATTCGTATGCGCGTATATTACCAGATTAATTTCAGGCTTTCAAGCCGCAGAAAAAATATTTTGCTCGGCGCGCCAAACTTAAGCGGCGAAAATTAACTTTTGATTAAAAGTTCGTTAAAGGCGGCTTGCAAAGCGAATCGCCGATTGATTTTTCCGCCGATAAAAGATATATTGACGGCAACCTTGCGAAAGGAGTAATCTGAAAGCAATCGGTAAACACAAAACATGCAGACGACTGCGTTTCGCGCCGCGAATAAACGCCTGCGCGGGCGGTTTTCCCGCCGGGAGTCAACTGCAAAGCTATTGACACAAGGGGGAATTTGGTTATAAAATTGCCGTGGTTTTTGGCAAAATGCCTTTACCACAAGACTTGGCGGCGACTTGATCACTCGCCCGCTCGGATCGAAGGACTCGCAGTTCGGAGTTCTGCAACTCCCATACAATCCCTAAGCCGTGTTCGTCACGGTACAGGATTAAATATTTCGTTACCCGAAAGTTTGAACGCCTTCGGGAAAAAGGATGTGATTCTGCTAAGGCTCGATCAGCCGGTGTCGCTTCCTTTTTTTGCGAAACGTCCAAAGGGGGTATCGTTAAATCGGAAGTCGTGCGCTGTCTGTCGTTCGTCGCGGCGCGGCAGAATATCAAGCACGACGCGTGAGAATGCAAATGCGCATTCCGACCGCGACAAGTGTTGAAAACTTCTTTTTTGGAGGAAGAGCATTTATGGTTACAGACACTTTTTTTGATTTGCAACGTTTCGACGATGGCGACGAACCCGTAACGACGACCGCATTGCTCGATGCGACCAACGCCAAAGACACCCTCGTCGGCAGCAGCGTCAACGGCGGAACGTTCACCTGGCAGAACGGCAACACTTTCGTCAATGACGGCACTGCCGAAAATCCCGTCTATCACCTCGACACGACCGGCGCAGGCACCGCCTCCATCACGGGCACGGCGCAAATTGCTTTGCACGGCACAAGAGACGGTTACTCCTTCGCAATCAACGGAAACAAGAACAACTGGGAAGTTGCCCTTAAAGGCAGTGACAACGTCGTCAGCGGCGATTTCTCGCAAGCAGAAGGTAATTACGGCTTGAACGGCACGGCTACCGTCAACGTCTATGCGGGCAGATCTTTCGACGAAAACCTCAACACCGACACGGCTTACATCAAAGCCGCCAACGCCGCTGCTGTTCCCGTAACTGTTTCCTCAGACGGCACGACGGCGATTAATTACACCCTTGACAACTCCATCGCGGCGGCTGTTGTTGTCGACAGCGACGATACGGCAGTCTTCAAAGGCGCGTACAACAACCCGGCAGAAATGACCCTCGGCGCGGCGGCCTCGCCCAATCCCGAAGCGGCGTCAATCCCCGGCGTGCAGTTCTACGGCGAAGCGTCCGTCACTGCGCTCAACGACGCAGACGTTATGATTTCTGTCAAAGACAGCGTTGCCGTCTCCGTTGCGGGCGACCTTTGGACTTTCACCAACAAATCCACTCGCGATCAGGCCGCACTCCTTATTGACGATGCGACGGGCGAAGTTTCCAATGCCGTTGCAACCAAGGGCGTCACTGTCCGCGCAGACGACGACGGTATCGAAAATCCCGTCAACGTCAACGGCACGCAATGGGATGCGATTATCGCCTCGACCGTGGGCGTCGCTCTTCCCGTCAGCTTTGACGAATCGGGCAATGCGACAATCAACAACACCGTCTACGACACGACTGCACAGGCATGGATACCCAGAGGCTCCGACGCCGACGCCGACAAGAACGGCGGTGTCACTGTCAAAGGCGCGGCGGGCGCAACTGCCGAATTCGCAACGCTCACTGCTGCGGGCGTCATTGCAAACGGCACAACGATTCGCTCCGCTGCTGCCAACGGCGCAGACGACATCAAGGTAACTCTTGAAGCCGACGGCATTTCGGCTATTAAAATGGGCGTCACCAAACCCAGAACCTCGGACAATACCGTCATCAATCCGACCGACTATGCCGACGACCCGGACGGTCCCATCACCATTTCCGGCGACGCCAATAAGTCATTCGACGTGCAGGCAGAAGAAGACGTATTCAGCGTCTCAACAACGGCGGACAGCATTGCTGTTAATGTCAACAGAGTCATTGCCACCGGCACGGGCACGGACAACGATCCCCGTTACATGTACGTCAACGGCAACGCGCTACGCACCCACGTCGACCACAATCAATCGTACACCGTCACGGGCGGCGAGGCTGTCTATCAGACTTCAACCGTTGTCGCAGGCGGTCAAATCGCAGTCGGCATTAACGGCGCGGCTGTTCAAATTAACAACAACGACGCGAATAATGCCGACGTTTACGGTCTCTCCTCCGACGCCAAGAAAGCCGGCATCGACGAAGTCATGTTGCTCAAGCCCAACGACGCAATTAAAGTCACGAGCGACAGCGACGGCTATACGGCAGTTTACGCGGCGGCAACCAATTACAACGGCGTTGTTACGTTCAACGTAAACGACGCGAAAATCAGCGTCAAAGCCGGCGACGTTGACCTCGACAATGTCACGGTCGTTGCGGGTGCCGATAATCAAGTCACGGTTCAAGGTATCGAAGGCAACGCAGTCGTCAGCGTGGACGCAAGCGCGGGCACGGTTTATCACTTCAAGAACGAACTCGGCAGAAACGCTGTCACCGTCAATTCCGCCGATGCGCTTGTTGAAGTCACGCTCACCAGCGGCGGCGACGTCATGAAAGACCCCGTTTCCGGCAGAGTCGACGATCTTATCGACGATAACGATATGCCGGCTGTCGACGCGGATCAGGCGAAATGGAACGAAATCGGCGTTGTCGGCAAGTCTTCCGTCGTCAGCCCGAATAACTACGACACCGTCGAAACGCACCACGCCAACGTTTACGAGAACTTCTATGATCTCGTCAACAGCGGCGTTTCGGGCAACACCACGGCGGGCTTTGAAAACCCGGACGACCAAAACCCGATTGACGGTTCTTCCAACATCAACATCCACGGCGAATCGCCCTTGGGCACCGACGCTCCTGTCGGCGAAGCTGTTCACGTCACCCTCAGCGGTAATGCCGCTGTCGGCTCAGTTCCGATTAACATTCAGAAAGACGAAAACTCCAACGTTACGGACGTTACGGTTGCGCTCGGCAATGCGTCCGTTCCTTCCACGGTTGCTGTCGGCACTGTCGCGCAATACGACGCAAACGGCAACCTCGTTCCGGTTGAAGCGTCGCACAACATTCAGCTCAGCAACGCGGGAACGGCGGACAGCCCCAGCTACGGCTACCTCGGTCAATACGCGATAGGTCAGAACGTCCTCAGCGGCGGCACGGGCAACAACATGCTGCGCCACGACGGCGAAAACAGAACGTCCCTCTACGGCGGCGCAAGCAATGACACGATTCGCGGCGACGTCAATGACGTTGTAAGCGGCGGATTGGAAGCGGACTACTTCTATGATCTGTCCGGCTACGCGCTTGACTACAACGTTGCGGAAGGCGACATCATCATCGCCTCCAGACTCGCCAACCTCAGCGAAGTCACCCAAGCAAACATTTGGGGCAACGGCAACCAGATTGCTTTCGGCAACCACGGCGAATATTATTTGACGCTTGCCAACATCGACCCGAACGCGGCTGTCCACGTCAAAGTTGCGACAATGGACGACGACGGCAACATCATGAAGGGTGTCAAAGACGTCGTTTTGGCTAACGGCAACGGTCTTGTCGACGCCACTGCGGCGGGCGACAACGGTGCGCTTATTATCGCCGACTCCACGCGCGGCAACGGCGTGCAAGCGGTTGCGGGCTCCACGGGCAACGACACGATTCATTCCGGCGCATTCGACACGGTAAACGGCGGCGCAGGCAATGACGACATTTACATCGAAAACGGCGCGGGCGCGGCAGGCGCGGTTGTCGTTCTCGGCGGCGGCGACGATTCCGTCACGGGCTGGACTTTCGGCTTCGACAGAGCGGCCGGCGCAACGCAACTCGACGCGGGAGGTCTGCAGGTTGTCGGCAGAGTCTTCGAAGACAGAATGTATGTTTCGCTCGTAGGCGGCGAAGCGTCCATCTCCTTCAACGACACTGCGGCACTGGGCAACTCCGATACCGCTACAATGCACGGTCAATACGACGTGCTCGTCGACAACAAGAAATTCACCATGATTCGTAACGGCGACGCCCGCCAGGGTTGGGCGGTTGTCGACTCCAACGACAAGATTGCCGATTACTACATGGCAGAGCGCGAAGGCACCGTTGGCTTTACCGAAAACGTCACCGACCTTATCGGCGACACAACTCGCGTCTACGGCATGGGCGTTGTCGACCTCACTACCGAAAACTTCCACGCCATTCGCAACCTCGGTCTCATGAACAACAGCAAGACGGTTGTTTACGGCTCGTCAGACAGAGAAACCGTCTCGCTCGGCGGTCAAGCAGCCCTCGGCGCGAACAAGTTCGTCTCCCTCGGCGGCGGTAACGACGTTATCATTTCGGGCGGCGACGACAATCCCAGCGTGGCGTCCAATGCGTTCTTCTTCGGCGCGGGCGACGGTCGCGACACCGTTTACGGTTACAACCACTATCAGGGCATCAATGCAGATCCCGATAAGCAATCTGCTGACCTTATCGTCCTGCAGAGCTTTGCCGGCTTGAAGAGCGAATACAATGCCGCCGAAAATTCCGTTCGCGTTGAGTTCGCGCTCAGTGCAGACACCGCTGCCAACGAGTACGCGCTCATTTACGAGAACGCCGCCACTTACGACTACAACAGCAACATGTATCGCGTCCAAATCACCGATACGGGCTCGGAAGGCATTGCAAAGATCGGCTACTCCACCACCGACAACCCCACCGGCACGGGCAACATCTTCACCTACGACAAGGAAGTTTCTTACTACGTCGGCTCTTCGGGCGAAGCAAGAGACACGCTCGTTATCAACACCGTCAACGAAAACGTCGAAGTGCGCATGGACGGTCAGAAGCAAGACGGCAAGTTCTATCGCGGCATCGGTGCTATCGACGCAAGCGCGGCTGCCTACACGAACACCACCCTCGCGGGCAACGCGTCCGATAACCTTATCGTCGCGGGCGGCGAAGGTACCAACAACTTCATGTGGGGCGGCGCGGGCTCCAATACCCTCGTCGGCGGCGCAGGCAAAGACTTCTTCCTCTACACCAAAAATGCCAACGCTTACGTTGGAGACGCGGATCATTCGGATACCAGCGGCACCAACGACCTCATCACCGGCTACGACTGCAACAACGACGTTATCATTCTCTCCGACGTCACGCTTGCAGACATCAACTATGCGGCTATGCTTCAGGCGGGCGGTACCGACAATTCCAACTGCGGCATCACCGAAAACGCCGTCACGGTCGCTCTCAACAACGGCGGCAGCGTGACTGTCAATCCCACGGATCAAAGCAGAGTCACGTTCTACATCAACGACGGTGCGGGCAACTTGACTGCGTTCTCCGCCAACAGAGACACCGGCACTTGGAGCAGAGGTTAATCACTGTACTTTTCGGGATGAGAATTCCGCTTAAGATTCTCCCCAAATTTTGAGCGGCTCCCTCATTCTGCGGCATACTTCAACGTGACTCGATTAGAACCCCGCGAGACGCGTTGTGAATTTAAAATCCTACACATTTTCGGAGCCTCGGCGAATCGTCGGGGCTCTTTTCCTTTCGTTCGTTAAGCAAAAGGAATCAAAGACAACGCGGGCGGTTGAGGCGGCAACGCGTCACTGTGATTCGGCGTTTCAAAGACTTTTGTGTTTAGGATCTACTTTTTCTTTGCTGCGCCCAAAGAAAAAGTAGCAAAAAGAAAGGGCGACGCCGCACGCAACATCCTGTTGCTGACGCGGCGGAGGGCGCGCGTCCATGCGCGCCTCAATATTTCGGAGGTGATTCATATCTTTTCAAAACGACTGATTGACTTGAAAAATATCGTGCTTGCCGAAGTCGCCGACAACTTCCGCCGCGTCGACGACATCTCGGCGCAGAATACGCTTAAGGTTTTGGAGGCAATGCGACGGCTCAAAATTTCAGACGCGCACTTCAAAACGTCCACGGGTTACGCTTACGGCGACATCGGGCGCGAAAAGCTCGACGCGCTCTTTGCAAACGTTTTCGGCGCGGAGGTTGCTCTCGTTCGCACGCAATTCGTAAGCGGCACTCATGCGTTGGCGACGGCTCTGTTTGGCGTCTTGCGTCCCGGCGACGAACTCGTTTCCTTGACGGGCGCGCCTTACGACACGTTGCAGACCGTCATTGGGCACGTCCGCCCCGCCCAGGGCTCGCTGAAGGAATTCGGCATTGATTATCGCGAATTGCCGTTGGCGGGCGGCAAGGTCGACGTTGACGCGATTAAAAATTTCGTCACATCCAAAACTAAGTTGGCGTTGATTCAGCGCAGTCGCGGCTACTCCATGCGCGAACCATTGACGATTGCCGACATCGAACGAATCTGCGCGGCGGTCAAGGCGGTCAATCCCGCGTGCGTGACGTTCGTCGACAACTGCTACGGCGAATTCGTCGAGACGCGCGAACCCGTCGAAGTCGGCGCGGATTTGGCAGCGGGCAGTCTGATTAAAAACATCGGCGGCGGCTTGGCACCAACGGGCGGTTACGTCGTCGGCAAGGCGGCTTTGGTTGAACAAGCGTCGTATCGCTTGACGGCACCGGGCATGGGCGGCGAATTGGGAGCAAGTTTGGGCACACCGCGTTTGCTGTATCAAGGGCTGTTCACGGCACCGCACGTCACGGCGCAGGCTCTCAAGGGCGCAATCTTCGCGGCGGGTCTGTTCGGCAAACTCGGATATGTGACGCGCCCGCTGCCCGAAGACACGCGCGGCGACATCATCCAAGCGATTGAATTGCGTTCGGCGGAGCGGCTTATAAAATTCTGTCAAGCGATTCAAAATTTCTCGCCCGTCGACTCGTTCGCGACGCCCGAACCGTGGGACATGCCCGGTTACGCCGATCAAGTGATAATGGCGGCGGGGACGTTCGTTCAAGGCGCGTCGATTGAACTTTCGGCGGACGCACCGTTGCGCGAACCCTACGCGGTGTATTTGCAGGGCGGACTGACCTTTGAACACGCGGCGATTGGCATTTTGGGAGCGGCAACCGCTTTAGAGGATTAAACGTTCGCAAAAAAATTAAGCCCCCTGTCGAAGGAGGCTTTTTTGTTTTACTCGCGTGGCATGGCGGTTTTCAGCGCGCCGCGCAGATTGTCGACGGGCAACAGGTTTGCGCTCGACGCGGCGGGCAAATTCGACACCTCGGCGAAATTTTTCTTGGGCAGGATGATGTTCGTGAAGCCCATGCGAATTGATTCGTCGACGCGTTGTCGCGCCTTGCTGACCGCCCGCACTTCGCCGCTCAAGCCGACTTCGCCGAAGATGACGCATTGCGGCAAAAGTTTCCTGTTGGCAAAACTCGACGCCAACGCAACGGCAATCGGCAAATCGGTCGCGGGCTCGTCGATTTTAATGCCGCCCGCCGTCTTGACGTACACGTCGCAAGCCCCGATGCTCAAATGCACGCGTTTTTCAAGCACCGCCAATATCAGCTGAATGCGCTTGATGTCGACGGCGTCGCTCGTCCTGCGCGGCGGCATGAATGGCGTGGGCGCAACCAACGCTTGAACCTCGACAAGGAGCGGGCGCGTACCTTCGACCGTCGGGACAATGACGCTGCCGATGTCCTCTGCTCGTTCGGGCAGGAACAGTTTCGACGCGTCGGGCACGTCCTCAAGACCGGTGTCGCGCATTTCAAACAAACCGACCTCGCTCGTCGCGCCGAATCGGTTTTTTATCGCACGCAGGACGCGGAAATCGGCATTGCGCTCGCCCTCGAAGAAAAGCACCGTGTCGACGATATGTTCAAGCACGCGCGGACCTGCCAAGCTGCCGTCCTTCGTGACGTGACCGATTATGAACGTCGTGACGCCCAAGCTTTTCGACAGCCGCATAAGTCCCGCCGAACACTCGCGTACTTGCGACACGCTGCCGGGCGCGCTTTCGATCTCCGACTTGTAAATCGTTTGAATCGAATCGACGATGAGCAATTCGGGCTGAAGTTTCTCGACGTGCTGAGTGATTCGCTCGAAATTGTTTTCCGCGCAGATGTAAAGCTCGTCCGCCAACGCGTTCAGTCGTTCGGCGCGCATTCGGATTTGCCGCGAACTTTCCTCGCCCGTCACGTACAAAACCTTCCGCCCGTCGCGTGCCACGTTCGCGCAGACTGCAAGCGTCAAGCTCGACTTGCCGACGCCGGGGTCGCCCGCAATTAAAATTATCGAACCGGGAATCAGTCCGCCGCCCAACACTCTGTCAAGCTCGCCCGAACCCGTCATGAAGCGCGGCAGTTCCGTCATGTCGACTTCGGCAATCCTGCGCGGCACCTCAAAGGCAGTCGTCAAGGCGTGGGGGCTTTTCGGCTCGTCGGCGGTCTCTTCAACAAGCGTGTTCCATTTGCCGCACGCGGGACATTTGCCAATCCACTTGACGGTTGTCGCGCCGCACTCTTGACAAACGTATTTGACGTTCTTTTTAGCCATAGATACTCCGATATAAGAAAAAATTTTTTCATTGCGCATTACGCATTGATTAAACGGGTACGCGGTTTTCGATAGCCTTTGCAAGTGTCAAGCTGTCCGTGCCCGCGAAGTCCGCGCCAACCGCCAAACCGCGTGCCAACTTCGTGACTTTGACGCCGGCGGGATTGAGCAGGCGCGATATGAACAGCGCAGTCGCGTCGCCTTCGACCGTCGGCTCGAACGCGATTATGACTTCCTCAACCTTGTCGTCGCCAACGCGCTGTATCAGCTCGCGCAAGCGAATATCGTTCTGCGAAACGCCCGCCAACGGCGAAATCAGCCCGCCCGTCACGTGATACTTGCCGTCGAAGGTGCCCGCCCGTTCAATCGCGTCCAAGTCCTTCGCGTCCTTGACGACGCAGATAATTTTGCCGTCGCGCTTATCGGAGGCGCAAATGTCGCAAACAGTTTTGTCGGCGTCAATCGTGTTGAAACAGACCGCGCAGGCGTGCGTATCCAGCTTGACGGAGCGAATCGCCGCCGCCAAATCCTCTACGTCGTCGCGTTTCATTTCGGCGATATGATAAGCAAGCCGAGCGGCAGTTTTCGCACCGACGCCCGGCAATTTTGTAAGCGACTCGACGAGAGCCGCCATAGCTTTTGATGACATGAAATTTTACGCCTTCGGGGGGCCGCCCAAGAACTTGCCGACCAAATCGCCCAAGTTGCCGAGGTTACCCATGTCCAGTCCGCCGAGCGCGTTGCCCGCGAAAGCCGACATGTTCGCCGAAATTTTCTTGTCGATTTCGGCGTTGGCGGCGTTGACCGCGCTGACGACCAAATCTTCAATCGCGCTGACGTCGCCGTCCTGCACGAGTTCGGGCGCGATTTTTATTTCCTTAACGACTTTTTCGCCGTCGACAGTCGCGCTGACCATGCCGCCGCCAACTTGCGCCGTCGCGGTCTCCTGCTTGAGTTTGGCTTTGTTCGCCTCGAAACTCTGTTGCAAAGCCTGCGCCTGTTTCAATATCGCGTTCAAGTCGAATCCTTGCTGTGCCATTGAAAAAATCCTCCCAATCGTTAAATTTTATCGGCATCGGACGCTTGGAAAACTTTCATTGCGTCGACGAGGTGTGAGCGTGCGGGCTCCGACATTTGGTTGAGTACCTGCGGCGGCAAATTCGGATCGACGACGACCGAAATTTTTATCGCGCGACCCGCGACTTGCTTGGCGGCATCTTCCGCTTGCGGCAAGTTCTGTTTGATAATACCCGCGACGCCTTCGCCCTTAAAGCTCAATGTCAACACGTCGTCCGCAAAATTCGTGACGACCGCCTTGCTCATCATGACGGTCAAAGTTTTGTCCTTCGCGCCTATGAAATTTATCACATCATAAAAAATTTTTCGCCCTGCGTCAAGATTGGCTGTCGACGGCGCGGAAACCTGCGCGGGCGGCGGCGCGACGAACGTTTGAACGGGCGCGGCGAGTTTCATGAGCGTCATTTCCAAAATTATGTCGGGAATGCCGGAGCCGTACATTTCAAGTGTCGCCTGCCGAAGTGCGTCAATCATCCTGTCGAAGTCGGCGAAGTCCCTGCCGTTGCCGTCAATCCGTTCAAATTCGATGTCCCGCAGACGCGTGATTAAAGCTTCGGCGATTGCGTTGGCGGCGAGCCCCGATTGAAATGACTTCGTGACGGCTTGCGCGACCGCCGATCTGTCATGCGCTCTGACTGCCGCGATTATTTCGTCAAGACTTTCTTCGGAAATTAAGCCGAGCGTTTCGTCAACGTTGGCAAGCGTGATTTCCGTCTCCGCCATAGCGTAGCACTGGTCAAGGTAAGTCAACGCGTCGCGCATTGAACCTTCCGCCAGCCGCGCGATTTTTTTTGCGGCGTCTTCGTGCAAGTTCACGTTCAAACGCCCCGCAAGTTTCAGCAAATACGGCGCGATTGTCGTCTGCGGGATAAGGCGGAAGTTCAACACTTGGCAACGCGAACGAATCGTCATGGGCACTTTGTTTATTTCGGTCGTCGCCAGGAAGAACGCGACATTGGGCGGCGGCTCCTCGATTAGTTTCAAGATTGAATTGACCGCCTCGAACGACAGCATGTGCACTTCGTCGATTATGAACGTCTTGACGCGGGCGCGCAACGGCGCAAGGTAAGCCGTCGATAAAAGGCGCGTCACGTCCTCCACCGAACGATTGCTTGCCGCGTCGAATTCCACGTTGTCGGGCGACGAATCGAAGTTTCGGCACGAATCGCATTTGTTGCAAGGGATTTCCTTCCGCTCAAGCGTGCGTCCCGCAAGTTGCGCCTCGTGAACCGTGTCGCAGTTCATTGCCTTGGACAGCAGTCGCGCCGTTGAAGTTTTGCCGGTGCCGCGCGTGCCGACCAATAAATACGCGTGCGAAAGCCTGTTGCTTGAAATGGCGCGTGCCAGCGCGTTGGAGATGTGTTCCTGCCCGATTAATTGCGACAGCGTCTTGGGTCTGCCGCGCGTGTACAGTGCCTCGTAAGCCATAAATTAACCCCTGACCAATTCGTAACCGGCGTCGTCGATGACTTTGGCGTATTCGTCAAGCGGAATGTCTTTGTTCGTCGTGACTGTCGCCGAATTGTTTTCAAGGCTCACGTCGACCGCCGTCACGCCGTCCATCTTCGCCAGCGCGTCGTGCACGTGTTTGACGCAATGCTTGCACATCATGCCTTCGATTTTCAAAGTTGTCTGCATTTGAGTTGCCTCCTTAAAAATTTTCGTCGGGAGATTTTCCACGCGGACTTCAACGTTGCGCGGCGCGTCGTCGAATGCTTGCGACCGCTCGACCTTGAACAGGCGCAAGCGCAGGGCGTTGAGCACGACGCATACGCTTGACATGCTCATTGCCGCCGCGCAAATCATCGGCGACAGCTTGAGCCCGAACGCGGGATAGAACACGCCCGCCGCCAGCGGTATGCAAATCACGTTGTAGAAGAACGCCCAGAATAAATTTTGCCTGATGTTCGTCATGACGGCACGGCTTAAACGAATCGCGCTCACGGCGTCAAGCAAATCGTTGCGGACAAGAACCGCGCCCGCGCTTTCAATCGCAACGTCGGTGCCCGCGCCAATCGCAATGCCCAAATCGGCTTTCGCAAGGGCAGGCGCGTCGTTAATGCCGTCGCCGATCATCGCGACCTTGCGACCCGCCGCTTGAAGTTTTGCAACTTCGGTAGCTTTGTTTTCGGGCAGGACGCCCGCGACGATTTTATCAATGCCGAGCCGACTTGCAACCGCCCGCGCAGTTCGTTCATTATCGCCCGTCAACATAATCACGTCAACCCCAAGGCTGCGGAAGTCTTTGACGGCTTGCGCGGAAGTTTTTTTCTCGACGTCAGCCGCCGCGATAACGCCCAAAATTTTTTCGCCGCGTGCAAAGATAATTGGAGTTTTACCCGCCGACGCAAGGCTTGAAATTTTTTCGGCAAGCGCGCTCAAGTCAAAGCCCCGGTTCGTCAAAAAAGTTTCGTTGCCCGCGACGCACTCGACGCCGTCAATCGTTGCGCGGACGCCTTTGCCGAACACAGCCCTGAAAGAGTTAGGAGTTAGGATGTAGGAGTTAGGAGTTATTTTGGCGGCGTAGTTTGTAACGGCTTGCGCTAAAGGGTGTTCGCTCCCGCGTTCAAGGGCAGCAGCTGTCGTCAACAGCTCGCGTTCGTCCGCCGCGCAGGTTATCACGTCAGTCACGAACGGTTTGCCCTCGGTGAGCGTGCCGGTCTTGTCGACGACGACGGTATCAATCGCGTGCGCCGTCTCCAACGCCTCGCCCGACTTAATTAAAATGCCGTTCTCCGCGCCCTTGCCGGTGCCGACCATGATGGCGACGGGCGTGGCAAGTCCCAACGCGCAAGGACAACTTATCACGAGAATCGACACGGCGATTGAAAAGGCGAACTCGACGCTTGCGCCGCTTGCAAGCCAAAAACCGCCCGCAGTCAACGCAACGACAATCACGGCGGGCACGAAGATTCCCGCGACCTTATCGGCAGTCTTGGCGATTGGTGCTTTGCTTGCCGACGCCTCCTCGACCAGCGCGATGATTTTGCTGATTGTGGTTTCGCCGCCGACTTTGACCGCTTTGAACTTCACGAAGCCGCTTTGATTAATGGTGCCGCTCGTCACTCCGTCGCCGACCGATTTGTTGACGGGCAAGCTCTCGCCGGTTATGGCAGATTCGTCGACAGTCGTCGCGCCGTCAAGAATCACGCCGTCCGCCGCAAAACTTTCGCCGGGCTTGACCAGCACTTCGTCGCCGACAATCAGTTCCTCGACGGGAATTGTAAGCTCCGTGCCGCCGCGCAGGACTGTCGCTTGTTTCGGCGCAAGGTTCATGAGTTTTTCGACGGCTTGAGAAGTTTTGCCCTTGGCGCGCGCCTCGAAGTATTTGCCGACGGTTATCAGCGTGACAATCATGCCCGCCGATTCGAAGTAAAGGTTGCGGCTGTATTCGTCGACCAAAGCAAGATTGCCCGCGCCGAGCCCTTGACCGATTCTGAACAGCGCGAACGCCCCGAAAGCCGCCGCCGCCATTGAGCCGAGCCCGACCAAGCTGTCCATGTTGGGCGCGCCCGCGAACAGAGTTTTGAAGCCGTTGACGTAATATTTGCGGTTGAGGTACATAATCGGCAGAATCAGCAGGAATTGCGCGAACGCGAACGTCACGGCATTTGCCCGCCCGTCGAACAGCTCCGCGACGATTGGCGGCACAGGCAGCGGCAACATGTTATGCATTGCGATATAAACCGTCGGCAACAGGAAGATTATCGACCACGTGAGCCGCGTCCGCATTGCCGAGATTTCTTTATCGATTGTGCGTTCTTTACTTGTCCCTTGTCCCTTGTCCCTTGTCCCTTTCAGCGACGCCCCGTAGCCCGCGTTGATTACGGCGTCGACGATCTGCGCGACGGAAATTTTCGCCTCGTCGAATTTGACTTGCATGGAGTTGGTCAGCAGGTTGACGCTTACGTTGTCCGCGCCGACGAGTTTGCCGACCGCCCGTTCGACGCGCGCCGAACATGCCGAACAGCTCATGCCCGTCACGTCAAAATTTTCTTTCGTCAAATTAACCACCTTCATTGTTGACAATAGCAATCACTTCTGCAAGAATACCACACAAAATATTTTTGTCGAGGAGGATTTTTCGTGCTTAAGACTTGGGATATTTTCGACACGTTGATAGCGCGACGATGCATTTTTCCGCAAGCGGTCTTTCAAATCGTCGAGCGTACAAGCAGAATACAGGGTTTCGCTCAAGCGCGAATCGTCGCCGAAAAAAAAGCTTCTTCACGCGGTAATTACAATCTCGGCGACATCTACGAAGAATTTAAACGCTTGACGAATGCACCGGAAAATCTTTGCAACGCATTGAAAAAATTAGAATGCGACGTTGAGCTTGAGCAATCGATTCCGATAACCGAAAATATTCGTCAAGTCAAGGCGGGCGACGTTTTAATTTCGGACATGTACTTGCCGGAAGAAATAATCCGTCGAATGCTGAGCAAAGCGGGACTTTTGGCACCCGTGGAAATCATCATAACTTCGGGCGGAAAATCTTCGGGGCGCATTTGGAAACAACTTGCTCAACAAAAAAATTTCGTCTTCCATAAAGGCGACAATCCCGAATCCGATGTAAAAAATCCTCGGCTTGTCGGTTTGGAGTCGGCGTTGACTGTCTTGAGCTATCCTACGCCCGTCGAACAATACTTGCTGCAAAAGGACTTTAACTTTGCCGCGCAATTGCGCGAAATTCGGTTGCGCAATCCTTTTTCAGAAGAAATAAAGCGGCTGTATTGGCAACTGTTCACGCTGAACATTGGGATTTTAATTTTGTTGGTTCAACAGATTGACGCGTTGCAAAAAAAATACGGCTTTGAATATTTGGGCTTTTGCGGACGAGATACGCATTATATGCGCTTGCTCTACGAAAAATATAAACGCGACCATGGCGAAGTTCCGACGCCCAACGACTATCTTTACTACTCGCGAAAGCTTGTCCGCAATTCCGGGGCGGAAGTGGCAAAATATTTCTCCGCAAAGATCCACGGTCGCAAAGCTTTGATGATTGACTTGCGCGGCACGGGAAAACATTTACATAATTTGCGCAAGACGTTCGGCGTGGATTTCTCGATTTTAATTTGCATTATTTCAAGCAAGCAACCCGAGCAAAAAATTTATCCGAACATGTCTTGCATTGAAAATTTTCACTCGGCCTTCGATGACAAAGCGGACGGTACTGTTGCCAAAGCAAGTTTTTTCATTACAGAAACTGAAGGCAAAATTCCCGGCTCGGATGACATTGAACTTTTGAATCGATCGACGCATAATTTGCCTTTAAGGCTGGTTAACGTAACGCTCGGCAATAAAATAGTGCCCGAAGTTTTTTTCAGCGAGACAAATGACACTGAAAATTTTGACGTGCTCGAAAGTTGCTTGAAAGAAGTTTTGCACTCGAAACCCGTTTGGTCAAGTTATGCTGTGGGGGGGGGGGGTTAAATAATACGCGTTTCGAAGAGCTTTTGTTACCGTTGCTTCACGTAATAAATTCTTCATCGGTGTCGCTACCGCTTCGCAATCAACATGACTTATCCGAAAACATGGACACCAATATTTTCAATCTTTTAGCACGCGTTCTCGTGCAAAAATAATGATTCCAAAAAAAAAGCGGTTGCCTCGGTGCAACCGCTTAAATTTTTTCAAGCGTCGAATCACATATCGATAAGCTGTGTTTTTTTGCCGTAAAGGAGCATGTCAAACGGGTCGTAGTAAAAATGTTTACCACGGGCAAAATTATTGACCACGTCGTAGAAGCCCTCTTCTTTTCTGTCGAAGTCGATTTTGGGATCAATGTACCACGCCGAATCCAAATCGGACTTGAACGGCACGAAGCAAACTTTTTTGCCGTAAGGTAACGCGTCAAACTCCGCCAAAATTTTTTCGTCTTTGGTGAACATCATAACGAAAAGATTAAACCAATTAATCCGAGCTTTGTATTTGTTCCAATCAGCCTCCGCCGTTTCGAAATCAAGATGATGAACCATCATAAGACCTACGTTGCCGAGACAGGCGACGGGGTGATTGTGTTTCATAACATCATGCCAACGCATTTCCAGGAAAGTTAATTTTTTCTCCAAGCAGGCATGAATATTTTGATAAAGATACAGGCATTCTAAATCGTTTCTTACAAACAAATTCCACAACGGCGAGCGAATCGGCAAACCGAAAGTACGACTTATGAGCCCGCCAAAACAATTTTTAGAAAAAATCGACAAACGCGAGCGTTGCAGTTGACGATACTTTTTCAGCATGAAACCGGGAATGCAAGCAATCCAATCGCCCAAAAGTTTTTCTTCGGGAAGGCGGAGCTGACGGGCGGCTTTCGCGATTTTGCCAAGACCGATTTGTTTCGCGACGACGACAAGCAACACGTCATATCCTCCGTCAACTGCGGCAACGTCTTCGCCCGCCGCCATGCCGACAAGCTCAATGCCGTTGTGTTGGCGTTCCAAAATGCTCAGCGCGCCGTCAAGAAAGCTGTTATCTTTCGAGACGACCCAAAGCATGACTTTCAGCATGTCAAATCCTTTCCACAGCCAATAAAACCTTTTCGCCGTTGATGTCCCAATACTTGGCGGCGACGTGTTCCGTGAAGTTAATTTCGTTCGCAAGCGTGACGTTCATAATTTCAACCGCGTTGTCCGTCATAATTCGCGCAAGCTTCTCGTTGCCGGACGTGAAAATCTTTATCCTGTCCGTGACTTCAAAATCGCTTTCGCGGCGCATGACTTGCACCTTGCTGATGATTTCGCGGACGAAGCCTTCTTCAATCAGCGCGGGCGTCAACGTCGTCGACAGGGCAATCGCAACGTCGCCGTCGCTTTGGCAGTTGAAGCCTTCGCTCTGCGTGACGGTAATCTCAACGTCTTCAGCCGTCAACGTGATGTCGCCGAGCTTAAGTTCGCCGGTCTTGTCGAGTTCGAGTTTGGCGGCTTGCCCGTCGAGTTTTTCGAGCGCGGACTTGACTTCGCCCATGCGTTTGCCGACCTTCTTGCCTAGGACGCGGAAATTCGGCTTGATGTTGTAACGGATGAACGCGCCCATGTCCGCGCGGAATTCGACGCGCTTGACGTTGAGTTCGTCGGCGATGATGTCAACGAAGAATTCGGGCAACGCGTCAGCCTTAACGAACATTTCGGCGACGGGTTGACGATTCTTGATGTTGGCGGCATTGCGCGCGGCTCTGCCCAGCACGACGATTTTCAAGACTTCGTTCATGTTGCGTTCGAGTTCGGCGTCGATAAATTTTTCGTCGGGCGTCGGGTAGTCGCACAGGTGCACGCTTTCGGGCGCGGACGCGTCGATTGAGCAAACCAAGTTGCGATAAATGTTTTCGGTGATGAACGGCACCATGGGCGCGGCAGCCTTCGCCAACGTGACCAGCGCGGTGTACAGCGTCATGTAAGCGTTGATTTTGTCCTGCTCCATGCCCTTCGCCCAGAAACGCGCACGACTGCGACGCACGTACCAGTTGCTCAGCTCGTCAACAAAATCTTGCAACGCCCGCGCAGATTCGGGGACTTTGTAATTGGCAAGCGCGTCGTCGACGGTCTTAACCATCGTGTTGAGCCGCGACAAAAGCCATTTGTCCATGACGGCAAGCTTGTCGTATTCGAGTTGATATTTCGTGGCGTCGAAGTCGTCGATATTGGCGTAGAGGACGAAGAACGCGTAAGTATTCCACAGCGTGCCGAGGAATTTGCGTTGCCCTTCGGTGACCGCGCCGTCGTGGAAGCGATTCGGCAACCAAGGCGCAGAGTTTTCGTAGAAGTACCAGCGAATTGCGTCCGCGCCGTGTTTGGCAAGCGTCTCCATGGGCGCGACGGCGTTGCCCTTCGACTTCGACATTTTCTGCCCGTCCTTGTCAAGCACGAGCCCCAAGACGATACAATTCTTAAACGCGGTGTCGTCGAAAATCAGCGTGGAAATCGCCATGAGCGAATAGAACCAGCCGCGCGTCTGGTCGACAGCCTCGCTGATGAAGTCGGCGGGGAAGTGTTCCTTAAACGCCTCGACGTTTTCAAACGGGTAATGGAATTGCGCGAACGGCATTGCGCCCGAATCAAACCAGCAGTCAATGACTTCGGGGACGCGGTGCATTTCCTTGCCGCATTTTTCGCACGGGAAGGTTACGGCGTCGATGTACGGGCGGTGCAGTTCAATATCGTCGGGACAGTTCGTCGACAGCGATTTGAGTTCGTCGATTGAGCCGATTGAGTGTTGGTGCCCGCATTCGCATTCCCAGATGTTGAGCGGCGTGCCCCAATAGCGGTTGCGGCTTATGCCCCAATCCTGCACGTGTTCAAGCCAATCGCCGAAGCGTCCCTTGCCGATTGTCGGCGGAATCCAGTTGACCTTCGCGTTATTTTTAAGCAGGTCGTCTTTGACAGCCGTCATCTTGATGAACCACGATTCGCGGGCGTAGTAAATCAGCGGCGTGTCGCAACGCCAACAATGCGGGTAGCTGTGTTCGAACGGCGGAGCCTTGAACAGCTTGCCCGAAGTCTTCAAGTCCTTGAGAATCAGCGGGTCGGCGTCCTTGACGAAGGTGCCCGCCCAATACGTCTCGGCAGTCATGTTGCCCTTGCCGTCGACGAACTGCACGAACGGAATATCGTATTTTTTGCAGACGCGGTTATCGTCCTCGCCGAAAGCCGGCGCGCAGTGGACAATGCCGGTGCCGTCCTCGGTCGTTACGTAATCGTCGCAGGTGACGTAATGCGCCGCCTTGCCCGAACGTTTGACAATCTCGTCGGCGAAAGGATACAGCGGCTCGTATTTGCGATACTCAAGCTCCGCACCTTTGTAACGCGCCAAGATTTTGCGTTCGCCGTCAACGCCGTCGAAGACTTTATCAACCAACGCCTCGGCAAGGATGTAAATCGTGTCGCCGACTTGAATCTTAACGTAATCGACTTTCGGGTTGACGCACAGGCACAGATTTGAAGGCAACGTCCAAGGCGTCGTCGTCCAGGCAAGGAAGTAAGCATCTTCGTCCGCGACTTTGAACTTGACGACAGCCGAACGCTCCTTGACGTCTTTGTAACCAAGCGCGACTTCGTGACTTGAAAGCGGCGTTCCGCAGCGCGGGCAATACGGCACGACCTTATGACCTTTGTAAAGCAAGCCGCGTTCCCAAATTTTTTTGAGTGCCCACCACTCCGACTCGATGTAATCGTTTTCGTAAGTGATGTAGGGATGATCCATGTCCGCCCAAAAGCCGACGACGCCGCTGAATTCTTCCCACATGCCTTTGTACTTCCAGACGGACTCGCGGCATTTTTTGATGAAGGGCTCCATGCCGTAAGCCTCGATTTGCTCCTTGCCGTTGATGCCGATGAGCTTTTCGACTTCAAGTTCGACGGGCAAGCCGTGAGTGTCCCAGCCGGCTTTGCGAAAAACTTTCTGACCCTTCATGGAGTGATAGCGCGGGAACAAATCTTTGATGACGCGCGTCAAGACGTGACCGATATGCGGCTGACCGTTCGCCGTCGGGGGACCGTCGTAAAAGGTGTAGTCTTCGCAGCCGTCGCGCTTGTCGATTGCTTTCTGTGCGATGTTGTGTTCCGCCCAAAAAGTTTCGACTTCCTTTTCGCGGCTCGCGAAGTTCAAATTGGTATCAACCTTGCGATATAACAAAATTTTTTCCTCCTCGTGATGTCAATGCGGCAAGTTTAATTCATTTGCGCGACTTTATCAAGCACGAACGCGATTTGACGCCTTACAAAATCAAAGACCGCCCTCCGCATGCGGAAAGCAGTCTTCGTTATCGATACAGTTTATTCTGCGATTGAAATTTATCGGCAGGCTGTGTTTATATCATTCGGGTAGCTTTTTTAATTAAATCGGCAGTCATTACTGTGGCTGTGTCGACGGTGTTCAGAAGCTTGGAATTTACAGAGGACGGAGAGTAAAACAGCTCGGTTATCACACCGTGTTTTTCTGCTCGTTTAATTGCCGGAACAAAGTCGACATCGCCCGCAATGATTTTCGCTTTGGTTATTTGGTGATTAAAGCTTAAATCGACCAGGTCGACGCCCAGCCACACGTCAACTTCCTTTTGAATGAAATGTGGTTCCCCGTATTGGTCAAAAACTCTTTTGAGCGTTCCGATGCGACATTTAAATCGCGGCAAACTTTTCAAGAAGTTAAAAAATGTCTGTTGACTAATACGACGCCGCATTTCTGTATACGTCGGTGTTTTGCTTACATAACACTCACAGTCATAAAAGTAAGTGCAGATGAGGTTATCGTTGCCTCTCATTAGTTCCGCCAGTTTCAAATAATCTATCCTCGATTGGTCATAACTGTCGTGCAAAACTTTTTGCAGATAGCCGTTGTCTATAAACAATGCAATATCGTTACTCATTGTAAAAACCCTCCCGATTTTTCAAAGAACTGTACGTGAAACACTCATAACTTGCCCGTGCTCGCTAAGCGTCGTTGATAAAGCTTGTCGCTTTCAACATGCCGAACACCTCCTTGAACAAGATTGCCCTTTAATCCGGGGAATTTATTTTACTCCAAAATTTTTATTTGTCAAGGTCGTAAATGTCGCAGCTTGCATAAAAACTTTGCCGTCGCGCACGTCAAGCCCGCTTCGGGCGGCGACAACGGCAGGAGCTGTCTTCCTGTCGATGATGTGCATTTCGCGCAGGAGCTTGCCGAAAAGTTCAAGCGGCATTCCGTTGACGAAGGGCACTTCGGACAATTCACCGTTGTGCTTGATTAAAACGGACGTGAGTTTATCCGCGTGAAAGTCAAAGTATTCGTCGGCGTCGCTGATTGTGCGTTCGTAAGCGGCGTCGAGATCGTCTTCGTCGCGCAAAAAAACTTTATCGTCGCGCACGTCAAGGAGGCTGTTCGCCGCCACTGTTGCAGGTAACGCGTTTTTGCCGATGATGTTCATGTCGCGCAAGAGCTTGGCGAAAAGTTCAAGCGGCATACCGTCCACGAAAGGCACTTCGTACAGTTCGCCGTTGTGCTTGATGAAAACGGACGTGAGTTGCGCGGCGTGCCTGTCAAGGTATTCGTCGACCGCGTTGACTATGCGTTCGAGCGCGTCTTCGTCGTTGAGAAAAACTTTGTCGTCGCGCACGTCAAGGAGGCTGTTCGTTGCCACGGCTGAGACCGTCGCGCCTTTGCCGATGATTTTTTTTTCGCGGAGCATTTGCCCGAAGAGACCGAGTGGCATTCCGTCGACGAAAGGCACTTCTGACAGCTTGCCGTTGTGCTTGACGAAAATTTTGCGGACGGCGTCGGCGTTGTCGGCGAAAAAAGTTTCAACCTGTTCGGCAGGCGTCGGCACGGCAAGTTCGGCTTCGGAGCGGAAAAAAACTCGGTCGTGCGCGAGCTTTAAAAAGTTGTGCGTGATGAAATCTTTGACGGAATCGCCCTTGCTTATAACGTTCAAATCAATCAGCAAGCGGCGGAAGATGCCGGAGCCCATGCCGCGTATGAACGGCACCTCAACGAGTTGCGCGCCCTTTTTGACGAGAATGAACTTGATTCGCTCTTCGCGGTCGAAAAAATATTTTTTCAGGAAGAAACTCATTTGCGGCAAGAATTTTTCGAGACCGGGCGTCGGGTCGCCGAAATGCAGGCGATAATCCTTGAGTTCGACGGCGTCGGGCGACACGTGCAAAGCGCGCAGTTGTTCGGTCAAGGTTTTGTGTCCCGCGCCGTTGGAGACGACGACAACTTTTTTTTCGAAGTCGACGGCGAATTTAATGGCGGGCAGAAAATCTTTGTCGCCGGAGACGATTATAATCAGTTCAAGGTCGGGTTCGTCGATAATGGCGCGCACGATTTCGATACAAAGCCAAGTGTCGGCGGAATTTTTGCCGTAGAAACAATTTTGCACGCGATAAAGCTTTTCGTCCAAGTCGCGGTATCTGAAGGGGAGCGAGTCCTCTTTGGCGATGATGTCAACTTTGGTGACGGTGTGAGCTTTGCCGAAATGTTCGACGACCTTGAAGGTGACGGCGGGCGAAATATTTTCCGCGTCAACGAAAACATGAGCAACCAACCTGCCTGCGCGCCTCCTTCCGTTAGTTACCAAATTTTATCACGGCGTCGGAGTTTCCACAACGCAGGATTTTTGCCGCCCTTGACAGAATTAAACGGCGTTGTGTTTCGAGTTCATTTTTCAAACAGAATGGAGTAGGGACTAATGAGCGAAACGATTTTGAACGGCGTCCTTGCCGAATTTGAAAAGCTGGCGGCGATTCCGCGCCCGTCCAAGCACGAGCAACAAGTCAGCAATTATCTGAAGAGTTTTTTCGAGCAACGCGGCTTAAAGGTCGTGCAGGACGACTGTAACAATATTATCGCCGAGGTGCCCGCGAGCCCCGGCAAAGAGAAATCGCCTTTGACGATTCTTCAAGGGCATATGGATATGGTATGCGTGGCGCGGGAAGGTGTTGCCTACGAGCCGACGACAGACCCGATTAAGTTGATTCGCGGCGAAAAATTTCTTGAGGCTCAAGGCACGAGTTTGGGCGCGGACAACGGCATTGGCGTTGCGGAAATCCTTTACCTTGTCGACAAACGGCAGAGTTTTGAACACGGGCGGCTGAGGATAATTTTCACGACCAACGAGGAACAGGGTATGAGCGGCGCGCTCAACTTGGATAAAAAATTTCTGAACGGCGCGGCCTACATGATTAATTGCGATTCGGAACGTTTCGGCGAGATCGTCGCGGGCTGTGCGGGCTGTGTTCACGCCACGCTTTGGCGCGAACTTCATTACGTTCGTCCCGACACGAAACTCGGCACAAATATGATTGTACGAATCAGCGGACTGCGCGGCGGTCATTCGGGCGGCGAAATCGCAAACGGGCGAATCAACGCGATTAAAGTCGCCGTCGCCGTCATGCGGCAAATAACCAAGCACGGCAAGATTCGGCTGTCGAATTTGAGCGGCGGGACGGCTTTCAACGTCATACCCGCCGAAGCGGAATTCGTCTTCGCCACGGACATTGCGGCAATGGCTGTCGAGGACATCTGCGAGAAGGTCGAACATGAGCTGCGTGAAATTTTCGCCGCGACCGACCCGAACATAAAAATCGAGGCGCAAGTTGTTCGACGCCCCGAAAAAGTTTTGCACGCCAAAGATTATGAATACCTTGCCAATCTTATCACGCTGATTCACAGCGGCGTTTATATGCTCAATCCCGAAACCCCCGCGCAGGTTTTTGCTTCTGCGAACTTGGGCATGGTGCACATGGACGACGAGATTGTCGAGCTGAGAATTTTACCGCGCGGCAATGTCGATGCGTTGGTCGATGAATTTATCGAGGGCTTCACGCAAGCGGCGCGGCTTTGCACGTTCAAAAGCAAGTTCGCAACGCCGACGCCCGCTTGGGCTTTCAATCCCAAAAGCAAACTTCTGAAACTTGCGACGGAAGTTTTCACGGAGCAAAACGGTTACGCGCCCACAGTCGAGAATACGCACATGGGCTTGGAGACGAGCATCTTCCTCCAAAAAAATCGCGCCCTTGACATCATATCAATCGGCACGACGAACGAAAACATTCACAGCCCGAACGAACGCTTGCACCTGGACACCGTCGCCCCGCACGTGAAATTTATCATCGGAATGCTTGAACGAATCGCGTGAGCATGAGCTTGACCGACAACGTGACGACGACCGTCGCCGCGTAAAATATCAGCGCGTTCGTCGCCGTCATGATTAATCCCAACTTGCCCAAGCCAATTGTCAAGTAAGTTATTGTCAGCGGGTGCGCGAGGTACACGAACGAAGAATTCTTGCCAAGCACGCTAAGGAACGTTTTCAGCGGCGCGGGCAGGCGTCCGAATTGAAACAGCGTGAACAAAAAAAGCGACGCGGCTATCGTGTAGAAAATCCCCGGCGGCGACAGCTGATGTGCCGTGTTGACCGCAGCTTCCGCCGAAAAACCGCGAACGTATATCAGCCAATAATACCAGCCCGTCAAAGCAGTCAGCGCGACCAAAAACGTTGCGCCGACTCTTTTTTTGTGCGCCGCGCACCACGCGAAGAATCTCTGCGAATTGACTGCCAACACGCCGCCGAACACGAACACGAACACGTAATGCAACACGAGCCAGTTGAGCCGCCACTTCATGAATAAATTTTCCGACGCGCCCGCGCAATAACTCGACCAATAATCGAACGCGACCTGCGCGACCAAAAGCAACAGCAGACGGGCGGGCGTCATGCGCTTGACAAAAAAAATCATCGCCGGCATCAGCACGTAAAACCAAATCAGAATCACCATGAAGTACAGATGATATTTCGCCAGCCCGAACGCGTAAATCTCCGCCGCATAATCGAAGTCCGGGAAAAGTTGCCAGCCGTGATACCAATTGTCGTGCACGAGGTAAAACGTCGACCAGAGCAAGTAGGGTATCAGCACCGCCTTGAATCGCCGCCGCAAAAATTTTCCGTAATCGAACGGCGCGTTCAAGTCCATGCGATAGAACAGCCCGAACGCCGACACGAAAAAAAATATCGGCACGCTGAATCGCGAGACGACTTCAAACAGCGCGACCAAGTGGACGTTGGGCGTGGGATTCAGCAAAAGGTATTGCGAGCCCGCGTGTATCGCCACGACGCCCAACATCGCCACGCCGCGTATGTATTCGATTGACGCCAGCCAAGGTTTGCCCATTTACGTTACCTTCAACGCAAGTGAGTAATTTGCGCTTTCGTCTGCAGTATGCGTATGACGGAAAGAGTGAGAATTTAGCCCGAAGGCATGTAAAATGCGCATTACCGTCCATCGCGCTACCGGTTGCCCGTCATTGCACGTGCAGACCAACAAGACTTTTTCGGAGACGAGCGACGGCAGGGGCTCTTCGCGGTAAATAGCGACGCAACTGTCGCCGAATTGCTTTTCGTAGACGGCGTAGTTCAGCGCATGGCAAAGAAGCGCACGCGTTGACAACAATACATTCCGCGACAAACCTGCGCGAAGGAGTTTTCTCAACCATTCGTCAAGCATTGCCGGGGTTAATTCATGTACCTTGACTTCGCCGAGATAAGGCGCGACGTGATTCTTGAACAACGTCCGATAAATCTGCATTGAAGTCGGCTTGACGTTGAGCGCGACGATGTTGTTCAGCCAATGCGTCATGAAGTCGGCAAGGGATATTGATTCGCTCGTTATCCCGAATCGTGCACGGACTTGCGCCATTAGAATCACCCGCTTAAAAAAATTCCCTCCGCCGTGGAGGGGTTTTTAGTTTCTTATCGCTACAAATTTCCTGTAGGTGTATCCTTCGCGGTTTTTGTACTTCCCTCTGAGAAATTTTATTCTTACGATTCTGCCGTTGTTGAGCGCGTCTTTAGAGCAGTTGATTCTTGTGTCTGTGTCGACACGATAAACCTTCGACAATCAGCCCCTCTGACATGTTTTCGCGCTGTCTTTCCGCCTCTTCCTTTTGTAAATAGGAGGCTTTAACGACGAAAGAATTTTTGTCATCAGGCCGGCACCTCCTCTACTAAGGAAGTGTGTCTTTGTTTATGAATGCCGCCTTTACCGCTGTTTGTGCGATTGTAGTTGTTGGGCACTTTGCTTTTCAAAACCCGAATCCAAAATCGTTCGCGCTCTTTGGCTTGTTCGGGCGTTTCGCACTCCTCTATAACTTCAATCGTGAAGTTTTCAAGCCCGCAGTCTTGCATTGCTTTACCGAGTGGCGAATCAGCTTGGATGTGTTGCGGGAAACGCTTTTCAATCGATTGATGTGTCTGTTTAATATATAATAGCATAAATCTCACTTACACGCAACACCGGTTGCGGGCGTCGGGCTTGCGGCAGGATTCGTGACAGGGATTCCGGTTTTATCTGCGTTTTTTAAAATCACGTTCGTCCTCATTCTTTTAATAATAATTTGACGCCTTTTCAGAAACGCTTGGCATAGCCTTTCTTGTTACAATTTTTCTTGACCAATACACAGCGAAGTGCTAGGCTTAAGTCAGGTTAATTATCTGTTACGTTAATTGCGCCGCCGGCAAACACGGCAAGCCGAAAATGAAAAGCAATTCGGCGAACGTTATGTCGCTATTTACCGCGAAGACAACGGGCATATCCTAAGTCAAGCGAAGCTCCTGCCGCCCCCGCCGAAAGTGTCTCGCTGATTTGCACGCTCGGTGGCGGCGATTTGCTTTTCTCACAACACACTGAAATGCAGGAAGAGGCGGCGACTGTCTTCGCCAAAACCCTGCAGACAACATGCAGACAAGAATAAAATTGCTCGGCGGGCTGATTTTTTTTTGGAGGTGGCAATTTGACATCCTACATAAGAATCGCGGCGATGATAACGTTGCTGATTTTCCTGCCGCCGTTGGGCTGGCTTTTCATGTACAAGTACTCGACCTTCGACAGGCTGACCAACGTCGTGCTTGCCGTCGCGTGCTGTGCGTTTTTCGTCTACGCGAACATGTCGGCGGGCAACCTGAACATTTTCGGCGGCGACAAAAGTTTTGAAGTCCGCACGACGCCCGAAGCCTTCCGCGAAAAATTCAACGCCGCCGCGCAGAGACTTGCGCCCAACCTTGGCGTTGCGATTGACGCGCCGTTTGTCGTCGACGGGAAAAAGTTCCGTCACGAATTCGCGCCGAAACTCACGCTTGAAGGCACGCTTGACGACGCAGGCAAAGTCGCCGAGCTGAAACTTTTCGCCGAGCCGCAAAATCAAGACGAGTCGTTTCAAGTCATTAACGTGTTGGGGCTTTTAATTGCGACGCTCAACCCCGAACTGGACGCCGAAGACCGCGGCGAAGTCATGCGCGATTTGCGTATGCTCAAGGAAGTTTCGACCGAAGGCACCTACGATTGGACGACTGAACGCGGGCTCGTGACGTATTCCGTGCACGCCGACAAGGGAAAATCAATTTTCACCGCCGCGCTGAAGTAAATCGTCCGCCAATAAAAAAAATCCCGCCGATTGATTCGACGGGGTTTTTGTTTATTTGAGGCGTCGATACATTTTCGCGCCTTCATTCGGCGTTATGAAGTTCACAAAAGAAATTTTCCCGCGCGTGGACGGGTTATCTTCGCCGTCACGGATTTTGCGCCAAAGTTCATTGAGATAAGCTTCGCGGACAGAGACCGAGTCGCCGGCGACGGCAAGCCCCGTTACGATGTGATTGTTGCGGAACCATTCGGCGGAATAGTCTTGTCGAGTAGTATGCGAATCGAGGACGGTGACGCGCGTCTTGTAGTAGTTGATTGTAAATTTTTCGGTGCGAATGATTCGCCTGAAAATCGTGCGGTACTTGACGATTTCCTTGCCGCCGGAAATGATGATGTCGTCGGCGTAACGAGTGTAAGTCGCGCCGAGAATTTGAGCGATCGCGGAAAATCTTTTGTCGAGGTTGGTGCAAACGAGATTCGCCAAGAACGGGCTGGTCGGTGCGCCTTGAGGAAGATGCCCGCCGCCGAAGCACCACTTCAAAATAATTTTGGTCAGTGAGGCGTCGACGTTGCGCCGTTTGAGTTCGTCCTTGACTTTGTCCTTGCCGATTGTGTCGAAGAAATTCATTATGTCGTAGCGAATCATGTATGGGTTGCCGAGGTGAGCCTTTGCGTTGTCGAGGATAGAAGTTCCTTTGCGAAAAGCCATGACGCACGGCGGGAATTCGGCAATGGTTTCGATGTCGCGAAGGATCGCCTTTTGAATGATCAACGTTTTTTTATCGGGAATGAAAATGTCACGAGTGCCGCCGCCGCGTTTCGGGATGTAAATTTTTTCATATTTTGGGCGAAGTTTTTTGATGTCGTCAGCGAATTGGTCGATATGCAAGACGCAACACCTCCATAAAAGCAAAATGCGGCGTGTCGCTAAAGACACTCCACAAAAGATGAATCGTCATTCGGTTGAGCTTTGACGAGGACGCCGACGAATCGGAGTCCTCCAAATCTTTCCTTCCACCCCAAATCCAGGGCACCGAAGGCACCCTTTTGCGCCCTTTTGCGCCTTCCAGCTAAGAGGTTTGATCAACGCCTCTATGCCCGGAAAGACACAATTCTTTAGCGCATTAACGCTGAAAGTCTCTCCGAAGACAAAAACATTGTATCACCGCGAAAATAAGTTTGTCAATCAACTGCGCGCGGGCTTAAGGTGTTTCATGTGATAAAAATACGCCGCGACAAGCACGAGCGCCGTCATAAACCAACTTATCGGGTAGACCGCCATGAGCGTCGCGTAAGTCGGGATGTGCGCGAACGCCGTGAAGACCCACGCAACGCGCACGCCGCACACGCACACCAACGTAATCACGGCGGGCGTAAGCGAAATGCCGTAGCCGCGCAGAGCACCCGACAAGCCCTCCATGAAGACGTTAATCAGCTCCGGCGCGACGATATACCACAGGCGAATCACGCCGAGCCGTATGACTTCGGGGTCGCTGTTGAACAGGCTCAAAATATTTTCGGCAAAGAACAGAATCACGCAACAGAGCGTTTGCATGAAAATGGCACTCAAGCCCATGGAAACCCACGTCGCCCGCTTGCAACGCGGCAAGTTGCCCGCGCCGTAGTTTTGCCCGACGAAAGTGGTCGCCGCCTGCCCGAAGCCGTTGACGACGCAGAAAACGTTAATCTCAATCGTGAACGCCGCCGCCGAAGCCGCCATTGCGTCCGCGCCGAGTGAATTTATCGCCGCTTGAATCAGCAAGTTCGACAGCGAAAAAACCATGCCTTGGACGCCCGCCGGCAAGCCGATTCGCACGATTTCAAACAGCTCCGCCTTGTCGACGTGCAACGCGTTGAAGTCAAGCTTTATGACGCCGTCCGCCTTCAGCAGGGCGCGGAACATGATAAGCGCGCTGACGACGTTGGCAATGACCGTCGCCGCCGCCACACCCGCGATTCCCCAACCGCATTGCAGGACGAACAGCAGGTTCAGCACGATATTGACGCCGCTTGCAATCGCCAACGCAATCAACGGCGTGCGCGTGTCGCCCTTGCTGCGGAATATCGCCGCTTGGAAGTTGTACAGGCTCATTGCCGGCAGACCCAGCAAAAAAATTCGCAGATACGTTTTTGCCATGTCCACGACGCTTGGCGGCACCTCAAGGAAATAAAAAATCGGCGCGACCAAAAATTCTCCGACCGCGCAGAAAAAAATGCCCGCCGCCGTCGCAAGGACGAATGACGTGCCAACTGCCGCGTGCGCTCTGTCGATTCGGTTCGCGCCGATGTTTTGGGCAATGACGACGTTCGCGCCGAGACTCAAGCCCATGAGCAGGCTGACGATAAGCCCGACCATCGAAATGTTGTTGCCGACCGCCGCCATTGCGTGCTTGCCGACGAATTTGCCGAGCGTCACGACGTCCGCCGCGTTCAAAAGCTGTTGCATGACGCCCGTCAACGCAAGCGGCAGGGCGAACAAAATTATCTTGTCCCACAACGAGCCGCGCAGCATGTCAATATCGCGTGTGTTCAAAAAAATTCCTCCGAATCAAAAATCCCTCGCCCGCGCAGGTTGAGGGATTCTCTTTGCCAAAAACTTTTCAGCCTGTCGTCACGCTTTAAGTCTGTCGAATGGAAACGTCGCCCGCGTAGACTGTCTGCAAGCCGTTCGCCGTTTCGACGACAAGCGCGCCGTCGTGATTCAAATCAATCGCCTTGCCTGTGAAAAAACTGCCGTCGCTTGCCGATATGACGCGAACATTTTTGCCGAGCGTGAAGTTGTACTTTTTCCAACGCGCAAGAACTTTGTCGAAGCCCGACGCCGTGACTTCGCGATAAAACTTGTCGAACTCCTCAAGCACAGCGCGGAGCAGATACACGCGGGAAAGTTCCTCGCCGCCGTTCATTTCGCACAGGGAAGTTGCAATGCCGCGCAGGTCTTCGGGGAATTCGTCGCGGCTGATATTTACGTTAATGCCGATGCCGATTACCATGTAACTTATCTTGGCGATTTCGCCCGTCATTTCCGTCAAGATGCCGACGAGCTTGCGACCGTCGTGCATGATGTCGTTCGGCCATTTGATTTCGGGCTTGAACTTAAAACGCGTCATTGCCTCGGCGACGGCGACCGCCGCCATAAGCGTGCACTTGGGCGCGTCCTTGGGCAGAAAGTTCGGGCGCAAGATGACCGAAAACCAAATGCCCTTGCCGCGCGGCGAAAAGAAATTTCTGTCGAGCCGCCCTTTGCCGCCGGTCTGTTCCTCGGCGACGACGATTGCGCCGTCCGCCGCGCCGTGATACGCCAGCTTTTTTGCGACGCGATTGGTCGAGTCGACGGAAGGATAATAATTCATTTCCTTGCCGACAATTTCGGTGTCGAGCCCGATTTGAATTTCGCTGGGCAAAAGCAAGTCGGGCGCGTCTTTGAGCTTGTAGCCGCGACGCTCACGGCTGAGAATCTCATAGCCGCTGTCGCGAAGTGCCTGAATATGTTTCCAGACAGCGGTACGGGAAATGCCCAACTCTCCGGCGATGCTCTCACCCGAAATAAAATTTTCCCCCGCATTCCTCAACATTTCAACAATCGTCGTCTTTCGCATATTCGTCACCTCGCATAAAAGTTTAGCATAGACGGCTTGACTTTTCAATTAAAAGACAGTTTCGATTGTGCCGATAATTTCGCCGCGATGATTCTTCAGCACGGGCGGGAACATTTTATCGAGCTCCGCCGCTTCGTCTTTGCTGAGCAAGTCCAGATGTTTCAACACGGCGATCGTCATGGGCGTAACTGCCGCGTAAGAACCGTCCTCAATCTTGAACGTGATACCCAAGTCGCCGTCCTTGACAGCAAGGCAATAAACAGCGTCCGAGCCGATTTTCGCGATAATCCTGCCGCCCGTGACTTCCGAGACCGCCAAATCGATTCGACCGTTGCCCGACAAGACTTGCGGGTAGCGGCTCATTGCGTCGCGAATTTTCGTCGCGGCAAGTTCGTATTCGCCCCAATCGCCTTTTGCGGGCGTCGACAGGCGCGCATAGGCGAGCGACATGTTGTAAATCGGCAGGTAGAACACGGGCACGCCGCAACCGTCGATTCCGATTTCGAGCTTGTCTTCGGGCATACGCGACGCCATTGCCACATGCTTGAAGATAATTTTCTGCGCGTCGTGTTCGGGTTGCGTGTAGCCTTGGTAGGGGACGCCGAGCATCATTGACAGCGCGATTATCTGCGAATGTTTGCCGGAGCAGGGATTGTGCACGGGCAAGACTTTTTCGCCCGCCGAGATGATTTTTTTGAACGCCTTGCCGCTCATTGGTCGCACGACGCCGCAATCCAAAACCGATTCGTCGAGACCCAACTTAGCAAGAATTCCGCGAACAAGCGCGACGTGATTTTCTTCGCCGCTGTGACTGGAGACGAGCAACGCAAGTTCCTCTTCGGTTATGTTGTAGCGTTCGAGCCCGCCGTTTTTCACAAAAGGCAACGCTTGAAAGGGCTTCGCCGCCGAACGCCAGAACATTGGCAGATGCGCGTTGCCGACCGCCGCGACGACTTCGCCCTTGCAGTTGACCGCTGCCACGTCGCCGCGATGAATGTTTTCGACGTGACCTGCGCGGGTGTAATGCAATACAACTTCACTCATAAAAAATTCCTCCTCACTTGCCGAAATAATCATACCAACGAGCGATTATCGTGTCACGATTTTGCGCGACGACTTTTAAAAGTCGTGACAAATCTTTTTGCGGAATGCGGCTTTTGTTGTGCACGACGACAGGATTGCTTTCGGCGGGCAGCCAAATTTTTGTGGCGTTGGCGGATTGCTTGCCCTTGGCAACGTGAACGTGAATCGGCTCGTTGTTTTCGTTCGACCAAAAGAAAATTTTGTAACCGTAGAGCTCAAACAATATCGGCAACGATCTCACCGTCCTCGCGGGCGATTTCCCAAATCAACGGGCTGTTTCTCTCGACGAACCGCCGCAACTTATATTCCTCGTCCTCGGTGAAGCCCATGCATTTTTTGCAGTAGCAAACGGGCAAAACGTATTCGGCGATGTCGAAGCCGTTGGCGTTGGGACGTTCCAGGTGGACGGTTATGCTTTCGCCTTGCCGCTTGGAAAAGTGAATGTCCGTGAACGTGACGGTAATATTTTCGGGGACGAGTTTCAAATATTCGTGACGCAAAAAATTTCCTCCTTCGGCGCGGCTAATGATTTAAATTTAACGGGTACTCAAACGCGAAAACTGTTCCCCCGCTTTTAAAGCGGGTCGTGACGCAAAAAATTTCCTCCTCCAAAAAAAATAAGACCGCGTTGCAACAAACTCAACGTCGGTCACTTCCTCAAAGAAAAATTTTAAACGGGACTCGGTGTAGATTCGTCGGGCAATTTCGGTTGCTCGACCTGCGCGGGCTTTGTCAGATCAACGGGCACGGGCGGCGGTTCGTCCTTTTCAAACGGCTGTTCAAATTCGGGAACGTCCGCGCCGAATACGATGTCCTTAAGCTCCTGCGCCGAAAGTGTTTCCTTGTCAAGCAAGGCTTTGGCAATCAGCTCAAGCTTGTCGCGGTTGTCGTTGATAATCGTGCGGCAAGCGTCGTAAGCCTCCTCCATGTAGCGTTGAACTTCTTTGTCGATTTCGCTCGCAACTTCCTCGGAATAATTTTTCTGCGGTTGTCCAAGATAGTATTGCTGCGTCGGGTCGCCGCCGTAAGCCACGGGACCAAGGACGTTGCTCATGCCGTATTGCATAATCATTGCGCGGACGATTCGGCTTGCCTGCTGAATGTCTTGCGACGCGCCCGTTGAAATTTCGTTCAGGACAATTTCTTCGGCGACACGCCCGCCCATTGCGACTTTCAAGCGGTCAATCAGCTCGGAGCGCGTGGCGTAGCTGCGGTCTTCTTTCGGCAACATCAGCGTGTAACCGCCCGCCCTGCCGCGCGGAATTATCGTGACTTTGTGAACGGGGTCGGCGTGTTTAAGCATCATGCCAACCAGCGCGTGCCCGCCTTCGTGATAAGCGGTAAGTTTCTTTTCGTCGTCGCTCATGACTTTGGATTTGCGTTCGGGACCCGCCATGACGCGTTCGATAGATTCTTCAAGCTCGGTCATGTTGATTTCGTGCTTATTGCGCCGCGCCGCCAAGAGAGCCGCCTCGTTGACAAGATTCGCCAAGTCCGCGCCCGTGAAACCGGGAGTGCGTCGCGCCAAAACGTCAAGGTCGGCGTCTTTGGCAATCGGCTTGCCCTTCGTGTGCACGCGCAAAATTGCAATGCGCCCCGTCACGTCGGGTTTGTCGACGACGATTTGTCTGTCGAAGCGTCCGGGTCTCAACAGCGCGCGGTCGAGAATGTCGGGGCGATTCGTCGCGGCGATTATGATAATGCCCTCGTTGGGCGCGAAGCCGTCCATTTCGACAAGCAACTGGTTAAGAGTCTGTTCGCGTTCGTCGTGTCCGCCGCCCAAGCCTGCGCCGCGTTGACGACCAACCGCGTCGATCTCGTCGATAAAGATTATGCACGGGGAATTTTTCTTCGCCTGCGCGAACAAATCACGAACACGCGACGCGCCGACGCCCACGAACATTTCGACGAAATCGGAGCCGCTTATCGAAAAGAACGCGACGCCCGCCTCGCCCGCGACCGCCTTTGCAAGCAAGGTTTTGCCGGTGCCGGGCGGACCGAACAGCAAGACGCCCTTCGGAATGCGCGCGCCCAAGTCGTTGAATTTTTTCGGGTGCTTGAGGAATTCGACGACCTCGGCAAGTTCTTCCTTTGCCTCGTCCGCGCCGGCAACGTCGTTGAACGTGACTTTGACTTTGTCGCCGCCCATGAGTTTTGCGCGACTTTTGCCGAAGGAAAAGACTTTGCCGCCGCCGCCCTGCGTCTGACTTATCATGAAGTACCAAAAGCCCACCAACAGCAAAATCGGCAACAGCGACGAAAGGAGTGTCATCCACCAGGGCGGGTCTTTGGGATTCTGCGCGGTTATTTCTACGCCCTTGGCTTCGAGTTTTCCGACAAGTGTTTCGTCGCCAATCGGCTCGTCGGGTGCTGTCGTCGTGAACTCGCCGCCGTCTTTTTTCGTGACCTTAATCGTGTTCTTGACCAAGACGACTTTCGTTACTTCGCCCTGTTCGACCAGCTGAAGGAATTGCGAATAGCTCGTTTCCTCCACCGGCTGCGGCTTGACCGAAAAATAATCGTAGGCTGTTATCGCGATAAAAATCACCAGCAAATAGAACCCGACGTTGCGCAAGAAACTGTTCATCATTTTCCGCCGTAAACGCTGCGATTCAAAATGCCGAGGTAGGGCAAGTTGCGATAGTGTTGCGCGAAGTCGAGCCCGTAGCCGACAATGAATTCGTCGGGCACTTCAAAGCCGCAGTAATCAATCTTAACGTCGACTTTGCGACGGCTGGGCTTGTTGAGCAACGTGCAGACTTTGACGCTGTTTGCCTTTTTGTCCAGGAAGTAATCGATAAGGTAATTCATTGTCGTGCCCGAATCGATTATGTCTTCGACAAGCAAGATGTCGCGCCCTTTGGGGTCGTTGTCCAGGTTCTTGAGGATGTTGACTTTGCCGCTGGTGTGGCTGTTGGCGTCGTAGCTTGAGGCGATTAAAAAGTCGAATTGGACGGGGATGGTCAGCCGCCGCACAACGTCGGTGTAAAACATGACTGCGCCGTTGAGGATGCCGACCGTCAAGAGCGGCTTGGCGATGTCCTTGTAGTCTTCGCTGATTTGCGCGCTGATTTCCTTGGCGCGGGCGGCGATTTCCTCCTCGGTGTACAGCACGCGTTCGATGTAATCTTCTTTACTCTTCAAAGCAATCAACCCTTTCTTTTTAGGGACAAGGGGTAAGGGGTAAGGGACAAGTTTTTTTTACTTGTCCCTTGTCCCTTGTCCCTGCTCCCTTGTTTTTATGTAAAGTTTTCCGTGTCGTAAATCTGCGCGGAAATGTTTGGGCAGTTCGACGCCTGTCAAGCCGCTGATTAAAACGTTGCGGACGCCCTCGAAGTGCACGAAGCCGAAATCCTTGACAGAGCCCGTGACTTGCGCGACGAATTTTTTCACGACGGCGCGTTGAAGTGCCGGGTGCAACTTAACAAATTCTGCGCGGACGATTGAATTGTCGCGGACGACGGCGGGGAAAATTTTATCGGTCTGCGCGGCAATGAAGTCAGCCTCGTCCGCAGCGACTTCACCGAATCGGCAAAGCGTCTCGACAAGCGCGGGATTGAACGTTTCAAGCGTCGGGATAAGTTCAAGGCGAATCTTGTTGCGCGTGGCGTCAGTCTCGAAGTTCGTTGCATCAAGGCGCGGCGTCAAGTTACGTCGTCGGCAGAAATTTTCAAGCGCGTCCTTGCGAAAGTTCAGCAACGGGCGAATCAGCAAGCCGTAATCGTCGGAGCGCGTGCGGAACTTCATTGCGGATAAGCCCGTCAACGTCGCGCCGCGCAGGAGCCGCATCAAAATCGTCTCGGCTTGGTCGTCGGCGTGGTGCGCAAGGGCAATCGCGTCGCAATTCAAATCGCGTCGGGTTTCGGATAAAAATTTGTAGCGCAACGTCCGCGCCGCCGTCTCGACGGAAATTTTTTGTTCCGCCGCGAAAGCTTTAACGTCGCCGTGCCCGCCAATAAATTCAACGCCGCGCTCGCGTGCGAAGGCTTCGACAAATGCCGCGTCGTCGATTGAGGCTTGCCCGCGCAGGCCGTGTTCGTAATGCGCAATGACAAGCTCCAACTTGAAACGCCGCCGCGAATTAATCATCAGCTCGGCAAGTGCAAGGGAGTCCGCGCCGCCCGACACCGCGATTAGAACTTTGCGCACGCCGTCGAAAATTTTTGCCGTTGAGCAAATGTCAATGAACCGTTTCAGCATGAAAAAAAAATCTTTAGGAATCGGCTGTGCCGGCTCCTAACTCCCCCGTTGTTAATCGCGCCGCGAACCGCGCCCGCCGCGCTTGGAATCGGTCTTGCGCTTGAGGTCGGTCAGACGCTCGTCGCTGTCCTTGAGAAATTTCGACAGCTTGTCTTCAAATGAGGCCGAAAGCTGCCTTTGTGGCTTGCGAAAGTCTCCGCGCCGATTTTGCCTGAACTGTTGCCCGTCGCTCTCTTGCGGCGGCTTGGGCTTAGCCTGCTTCAAAGACAGCGCGATCTTGTTGCCGTCGATGTTTACGACCTTAACTTGCACTTTGTCGCCTTCGCTCAAAAAATCGTGCACGTCATTGACGTAAACATCGGCGACTTCGGAAATGTGAATCAGCCCGACTTTCCCGTCTTCCAGCTCCACGAAGGCACCGAAATTCGTGATTCGCGTGACCTTGCCTTCCACAATGCTGCCTGCTTCCATTGCCAAAATACTGTCCTCCCAAAACAAAAATTTAACTTCAGCTTACGGGCGCGTCGCTTGATAGGGCATTTCGCCGTTTTTGGCGAGCCCCAAATCTTCGCGCGCCAGCCGTTCAATGTTGTTGATGTCCTGCAGTTCGGCGAGTTCCTTGCGCAACTTTTCGTTCGCCGCCTTTGCTTTTTCCAGTCGCTTGTCGGCGATTCGTTGACTTTCGCTGACGTGCGACAGGTGCACCTGCTGAGAAATCAAAACCGTCGAGAAGTAAGCGATCATCGCGAACATCACCAACGCAAACCAGTTGAAACCGCTTCTTTTCCGCATTGCGCCGCCTCCTCAATTTATTTCGTTATAATAGCAGTTAGCCCGCTCTTTCGCAAGGTTTGATTCACGACGAGCCGCCTTGCGCGTCGCGAAAATTTTGCATTAAATTCCACATGCTTCGGCACATTTCCTGCCGCAAGCGAAACTTTTTAGCCTTGACAAGAAAAAGTGGCAAGCTTATCATAAAAGTGACAAGCTTATCTTGCAAAAAACTTTTTGGAGGTATCGCAATGAAATTTTTGGACAAGTTGAAGTTACGCCGAATCGCAGTAGCGGCGGCAGTGGGCGGCACGATTTTTTTTGGCGGCAATGCAGTCAACGCGGCTCCGCTCGACAACGACACTTGGGCTTTCCGTGAGGCTTACACCTCGCAAAGTACGTCCACGTCCGTGTATGAACAGGACATGACGCTGGTCGCGCCGACGTTCCTGGTTGACGTCGATTCGCGGGCGCAAGTGTTGCAAGACGGCTCGTTTCGCATGGGCGGCACTTTCACTTGGACTTACACCAATCTGAAAAAAAATTACTCGACGAACAGCACCATTCCGTTTTACATCGAACAGCTCGACACCGAAATGACGCTTTACGTTCAGCGGCGCGGCAAGTGGAGTAAAATGCTTCTGCCCGGACTGCCGTCGGGTATCGCGCTCCTTTGGAAGTCAACGGATTCCGCGCTTATGAACGAAATCATGAACGCAGTCAAAGCCGTCGAAGTCTTGAAGGATACGCCCGACATGCGAATCATGAACGTCACGCTTGACGGCACGAAATTCGCCGACATCATGGAAAAGAACAGCGCGGCGACGTTTGCCAACCTCAAGGGCGACAAGCTCACCGAAGAGAAAGAAATTTTCGCCAGATGGCTCTCGGCGTTCAAATCAACCGACATAACTTTTACGTGGACGGTCAACAAGCCTACTTGGACGACGGCAACCACCGCGTTCGACTTGACGCCGATTATGCGCGCCTATTGCCGTTACGTGCTTGACGAATCGGCTGCCGGCCGCGTCGTCCTCACCGACGAAGAACGTGACCTCCTCGACGTTATGGGCTACTACAGCGAATTGCACTCCTACACGACGCAAGTCCCCGCCACAAAGGACAAGATGGTCAACGTGCCGGCGGGCTTGCAAAAGGCTCCCGAAAATGACGATTCGCTTAACGACGTGTTCAGCGAAATGACAACCGTCATAAAAAGATAAATCGACGATAAAAAATCCTCGTGCGCCGTCGCCGGATGGTGCGCGCAAGGCATTCACACGAACTGCAGGCAAGGGCTTCGCGCCTCGGAAAGTTCGTTGAGTGCCTTTTCTTTTTGGAGGGGTCGAAATGATTTATTTGCCGATAGCGGTTGCGGTCGCCGCCAATGTCCTTTACCACGTGGCGAGCAAGTCAATCGCGCCGGAGCAAAACGCGTTCATGGGTCTTGTCGTCAATTACGCCACGGCATTGATTGCGAGCGCGGTGCTGTTTTACGTGACGCCGCACGAAAAATTTTTGGTTGAAGCGGCGCGCAGTAATTGGGCGTGCATTTTGATGGGTTTGGCGATAACGGGCGTCGAAGTCTCGTTCGTGATGATTTACCGCGCGGGCGGCGAGATGTCGACGGCGTCGCTTATCGTGAACGTTTTACTTGCGTTGGCAATGCTTGCGGTCGGCGGCGTCTTCTACAGCGAACAAATCACCGCCACAAAATTTTTCGGCGCGGTACTTTGCATGGCGGGCGTCATTGTGTTATCGTTGCACTAAAAAGGAGCGATTCTCTTGGCTGACAAAAAATTTTTCGGAGCCGCGCAGGGTCTTCGCACGACGCTGACCGATTCGATTAACGCGGGCAAGCCGCCGCTTGAAATCGTCCTAGAGCTGGCAAAAGCTTTGGGTGAACTGTCCGGCGAAGATTCTTACTACCGCACGACGCGCGAACAAATCCTTGCAGTCTACGGGCTGGCGTTGGGCGACAAATTCATTTTGGACGACGAGCTTGCCGAAGTCAAAGCACGCCTTGCAAAAATCTGCGCGGCTTACGAAAATCCCGCTTTCACCGAGGAAGAACATATTCGCATGGGTTACGCGCTTGAACGCCACAAGCAGGAAATCGCCCGCTTGGAACGGTTGCGCGATTCATGATTCAAGACGTTGCAACGATAATGTGGCGCGATTGGATCGTCTTGCGGCGGAGGCTGAAAAAATTTATTTTGTCGCGCCTGGTTACGCCCGTGCTGTATCTGGTCGCGTTCGGCTGGGGCTTGGGTCGCAACATCAACTTGGCGTCGGGCAACTACATGGATTTTTTGGTGCCGGGCATCATCGCGCTCAACACAATGAACGTCAGCTACATGAGCGTCACGGGCGTCCACGCCGAGCGCGTCTATCACAAAAGCCTTGAGGAATATTTGAGCGCACCGATTGAGCCCGCCGCGTTCGTCGTCGGGAAAATTTTATCGGCGGTCGTGCGGGCATTAATCTCCACCGCGCTGATTTTATGTGTCGCCGCCGGCTTTGGCGCAAGCTTGAACTTTTTCGCGAGCCCCGTGAATTTTTTTATCGTCGTCGTGCTGAATTCGGCTGTCTTCGCGAGCGTATGTTTCTGCGCGGCGTTGAAGGTGCAAACCTACGAAGAACTTGCGCAAGTCAACACGTACCTGCTTATGCCGATGAGTTTCCTCTGCGGGACGTTCTTTAGCACGACAGAACTGCCGCCGGTCGTGCGCGCCGTTATTGAACTGTTGCCGCTGACGCACACGAGTCAACTTTTGCGCGACGGGTTCAACTTGCCGTCAATGCTGATTCTTGCGGCTTACGCGACGATTCTGCTTTGGCTGGCGACGCGCATGTTCAGGAGGTTATCGACGTGAAGCACAATCAATCCAAGCTTTGCACGACGCAGATTGAAAATTTCGGCGTGAAGGTCGGCGCGCTGACGATTTTCGAGGACGTGAACTTTACAATTCATTGCGGCGAACTGACGGCGTTAATCGGCCCGAACGGCGCGGGCAAGTCCACGTTGCTCAAGTCCATCCTCGGCGAAGTGGCGCACACGGGCAAGCTCAACTACTTCGACGCCAAGGGCGAACACCTGCGCCCGATTATAGGCTACGTGCCGCAGACGCTCAAATTCGACGCGACGAGCCCGACGACCGTTTTGGATTTGTTCATGGCTTGTTTGACGCGACGCCCCGTGTGGCTTTGCAGTTCCAAGTTCATTCGTCCGCGCGTTACGGAAAATCTGCGGCGTGTGAAGGCGGAACATTTAATCGACAGACGATTGGGCGCGCTGTCCGGCGGCGAACTGCAACGAATTCTTTTGGCACTCGCGCTTGACCCGCTTCCCGATTTGCTGTTGCTCGACGAACCGATAAGCGGCGTCGACAAAGTTGGCATGAGAATTTTCTACGAACTTGTCGCCGAACTCAAAGCGTCGGAGGATATGGCGATTCTTTTAATCTCGCACGATTTGGAAATGCTGGAACGTTTCGCCGACAAAGTCATCTTACTCAACAAGCGCGTGCTGAAATTCGGCGGCGTCGCGGAAGTCTTCGACTCGTACGAAATGCGCACGGTCTTCGCAAAAAAATAACCGTCAAGCTTAACGGCTCGGCGGTTTTTTATTTCAACGCTCGAAAATCAAAACGTCCTCGACATTCGGCGCGTAAAAATCTCTCAGCGCGACAAGCTCGGCGTCGTTCGGTTCAAGCAACGCGAATTTTTTTATGCGCCCTTCCAAGTACAAAAACTTCGCATCGTCCCGCGTAATTATCTCGACAAGATTTTCGCCGACGCGCAGATAATTCCGATTCTGTTCGCGCAAGAAGACTTCGGCGGGCACGTTCGCAGCGGCAAATTCGTCGTCGACGATAAAGATCGGCTTGCCGTCCTCGTTTTGGAAAAGGAAGTGCGCGAAATGGAAGCTCTCCTCGTCGACGGTGCGTAGGATTGCCAACCCCCCCCCCCTACAGTATTTTTGATATGGAAAGCCTCGGAGACCTCGCGGGCGAAACGATTTTTGTCGTCACGGATTCGGGCGCGATAGGCGGCTTGCTTTTCATACGCGGCGTCGAAGTCGTCAAAGACCTCGCGAATTTTGTCGATAATGTTCCGTGCGTCCGCCGTGCGCTCGTCGAATTTGAATTCGGTGGGGATATTAATGTCAACGTCGTTGGCGGCCGCACCGCGTCTGCCCGTTATCACGACGCAACCCGAAATCGCCGCCTCGCGCGGGATTCTGTCCTTGCCGGGGTGGTTGCCGAAGTCAATGTAAACTTTCGCCGCCGCCAACAGCTCTTGAACCTGCGCGGGCGTCATGTTTTCAATCGGACGCCAATCGATATCGGGCGCAAGTTTGATAAGCTGTTGCGTGACTTCAAAGCCCTTTTTCGGATTGTAAGCGACGAAATTTTTCTTGGCGGTCAAGTCAACTCGGGCGGCGCGGCTGAGGAACGCTTGATTCAGATAATCCTCGACCATGTAGATTTTGTAATCGGGCACGCCGTTAAGCTTGACGAACTGCCGTGCGTATTCCGACTGAACCCAATGATCAATGTCGCCGTCGTCTTTGCCGAAGTAGAAAATTTTCGGCATGTGACTCGCCAAAGCATTGCTCATGCGTGCACCGATCGTACTTGCAACGTTGCCAATGTAGTTGTCGACGCTCAACCACCAAAAGACGCGCTGACTAAGTTTCGTCATGTAAAGTGTCGGGTTGCTCACTTCGGGCAGAACGATAATGTTGCGCGGCGAGTCTTCGCCTTGGAAGGTGTAAGGCACGTGATATTTTTTGTAAAACGGGCGCACCGGGTCTTTGGCATTGAAGGAAGTGCTTGGCGTGTAGAACATGAACGCATTGACGCCGAACGCAATCAGTTGCGAGCACAGCTGGTGCAAGAGCTCCGGACCGCCGCTGTTCACGTTGCCGGGGCAAACTATATAAACTTTCGAGTCGGGATAAAGCCGCATGGTCGTCGCCTCTTAAAGGTAGCGCAGGTAGACGTAGACGGTCGAAATGATTATCGACAGAATCATCAGCGGGAAAGCAACCTTCATGAAGCCGATAAACGAAATGGCACGCCCGCGCTGAGCAGCCATTGACGCGACGACGACGTTCGCCGACGCGCCGATAAGTGTTCCGTTGCCGCCGAGGCACGCGCCCAAAGCCAAGCTCCACCACAGCGGGTCAAGGTTCGTCAAGCCCATTTCGCCCATGTCTTTAATCAGCGGAATCATCGTCGCCACGAACGGAATATTGTCGATAAACGCCGAAGCCAGCGCGCTCATCCAAATGATTATCATTGCGGTCAAGGTAACGTCGCCCTGCGTGACTTTAATCGCCTCTTCCGCCAACATTTTTATGACGCCCGTTTCAACCAGCGCGCCGACGAGAATAAACAGCCCGCCGAAGAAAAATATCGCGAGCCATTCGATTTTGCTGAGCATCTTGGCGATCATTTCTTCGTTGTGCGAGAACGTGATAAGCAAAAGCAAACTTGCGCCCGTCAAGGCGGCCGTCGCCGATTCGAGCCCCAACATGCCGTGGAACGCGAACAGGCTTATCGTTATCGCCAACACAAACAGACATTTTTTCAACAGCAGGTGGTCGGTTATCTGTTCGTATTCGTTCAGGCGCATAACTTTATCTTGCAGTTCGGGCTTGGTGTGCAGGTCGCCCTTGTAAATCATCATCAAAATCGCAACCGTCACGACGAAAATAAAAATCGATACGCCCGTCATGTTAACAATGAAATCGCCGAAGCTCAAGCCGACGGCCGAGCCTATCATAATGTTGGGCGGGTCGCCGATAAGCGTGGCGGTGCCGCCGATATTCGAGCTGATAATCTGCGCCATAAGGAACGGCTTAACGTCAACTTTCAGCTGCGCGGCGATGTTGAAGGTTATCGGCACAGTCAAAAGGACGGTCGTCACGTTGTCGAGGAGTGCGGAGCAAACGGCGGTAAGCACGCTCAACGCGACGAGCAAGGCGACGGGTTGCGCCTTGACTTTTTTCGCCGCCCAGATCGCCAGGAAGTTGAAAAGCCCGGTTTCGCTTGTTATGTTGACGACAATCATCATGCCCATCAAAAGTCCGATTGTGTTGAAGTCGATGTGGTGCACTGCGGTTTCTTGGTCGATAATGCCGAGCAGAATCATCAGCATTGCGCCGAAGAGCCCGACGACAGTGCGGTGAATCTTTTCGGATATTATCAGCGCGTAGGCGGTTATGAAAATGCCAATCGCCACGTAAGTCATTGTGTCCATCAAAAAAACTCCTTAGTCCCTAAGTTTCTTGTCGACGACGGTCAGCGTGATTCGTTCGCCGTCGCGTTTGATTTTGAAGTTGTAGCTTTTGACGCCGGCGTTCGACAGTTCGATTCGCAGCGCAAGCAATTCGCGTCCGAGCTTGTCGGTGAGTTCCGGCGTGAAACCTGCCTTCGCAAGCGGTGCGGGCGGAGCCTCTGCCTCGGCAATCAAGCGCATTTTTTCGGCTTTTTTCGCGGCGGTCAACAGTTGCTGTTCAATCGTTTCCTCTTCGATGTAGTTTTTAACCATGTCTTTGTCGGTCAAGCCGCGCGGAATTTTCGGCATGTCAATCACCTGTCCTTAACTTTAGCCCACGTGTCCTTTAAGCCCACGACGCGATTGAAAACCAACTTATCGGGCGCGGTGTCGGGGTCGACGACGAAGTAGCCCAGCCGCAAAAATTGATAATGCGTGCCCGCAGCCGTCCAACGAACGGAAGGCTCAATCAACGCCTGCTTGACGATAAGCGAATCGGGATTCAGCGCGGCGATAAAGTCTTCGGGCAAGTTGCCGTTGGCGTCGGTCGTCAACAGGTAATCGTACAGTCTGACTTCGGCGGGCAGGGCGAACTGCGCGCTGACCCAATGAATCGTGCCTTTGATTTTGCGTCCCGCCGTCGCGCCGCCGCTCTTGGACGTCGGGTCGATTGTGCAATGCAACTCGACGACTTCGCCCGCAGAATTTTTGACGACTTCCTCGCATTTGATTATGTAAGCGTGCTTAAGTCGAACTTCGCCGCCGGGCTTGAGTCGGAAGAATTTCTTCGGCGCGTCCTCCATGAAGTCTTCGCGCTCAATGAAAATCTCGCGCGTGAACGGGACGTAACGACTGCCGCCGCGTTTGGGATGATTCTCCGCCGTCAAGTATTCAACCGAATCAGCCGCGACGTTGGTAAGGACGACCTTCAGCGGGTCAAGCACAGCCATGACGCGGTCGGCGTTCTCGTTCAAGTCTTCGCGAACGCAATGCTCCAACATTGCAATGTCAACCACGCTGTTAGACTTGGCAACGCCGATACGTTCACAAAAATCGCGAATCGCCGCAGGAGTAAAGCCGCGCCGCCGCAAGCCGCAAAGGGTCGGCATACGCGGATCGTCCCAGCCGCGCACGTAACCTTCCTCGACGAGCTGCCGCAACTTCCGTTTACTTGTGATTGTGTTGGTCAAGTCCAGGCGCGCGAATTCGATTTGACGCGGGCGCGTGTTCACGTCGAAGCCGAGCGCGTCAAGCAACCAGTCATAAAACGGGCGGTGGTCTTCAAACTCCAGCGTGCAGACGGAATGCGTAATGCCTTCGATTGCGTCTTCAAGCGGGTGCGCGAAGTCGTACATGGGATAAATCAGCCAATCGTCGCCGGTGTGATGATGAGTCGCCCGCGTGATTCGGTAGATGACGGGGTCGCGCATGTTGATATTCGGGCTCGCCATGTCGATTTTGGCGCGCAGAACTTTGGAGCCGTCGGGGAATTCGCCCGCCTTCATGCGCGTGAACAAATCCAGATTTTCTTCGACGCTGCGGTTGCGGTAAGGGCTTTCCTTGCCGGGTTCGGTCAGCGTGCCGCGATAAGCCCGAATCTCTTCCGCGCTCAAGTCGTCGACGAACGCCAGCCCGCACTTAATCAGCTCAACCGCGAAGTCGTAAAACTTGCCGAAATAATCGGACGCGAAAAATTTTCTGTCGCCCCAATCGAAGCCGAGCCACTTGATGTCCTCTTGAATCGAGTCGACGAATTCAACGTCTTCCTTGGTCGGATTCGTGTCGTCGAAGCGCAGGTTGCAAAGCCCGCCGTTGTGGAGCGCAAGCCCGAAATTCAAGCATACGGATTTGGCGTGCCCGATGTGCAGATAGCCGTTGGGTTCGGGCGGAAAGCGCGTGTGAATGCCGTCGGTGTACTTGCCCGCCTTCAAGTCGTTTTCAATCTCTTGCTGAATAAAATTTATCATATAATCACCTCAGAAAGTTTTTTGTCGACGTGAGCACGCAGGCGGCGGACGCCTTCGGCAATGCGTTCGTCTTGCGGCAGGTTGCTTACGATTTTTTCAATGTAGCCGCGTTCGACAATCTTTTGCATCGTCCAGGAAAAGTTCACGTCGTAAATCCACATGAGCCGCACGATTTTCCTGTCGCCGTTGGTGCGAATCTTCCTGTAGTCGGCTTGGTTGCCCGTCACGAAATTTTCCACGAAGTCGGGGCTTATGTCCGCCACAAGATTTCCGCGCGCCTTAATGAAGTTCGGCATTTTGTCGACGTTCGCCTGCGCAAGGAACGGTTCAAGCACGCGGTAAATGTCAAGCTTGTCGGCGTCGCGAATTATCTTGGCGAACAGCAATTTGCGTTGGTCGTCGGTCGGCGCGACGGTCTTCTTGTTGTGATTTTGAATCGCGAACTTTACAACGTCGTAATCGGGCGCGGACAGCTCGTTGAAGAATTCCAACTTGGCAATGACTTTCAGCGCAAGGTCGGCGTGATCTTCGGAGTCGGCGTCGTTGAAGGTCTTGTACAGGCTGTATTGGCGGAAGCGTCCCACGTCGTGAAACAGCCCGATAATTTCGGCAAGCTCGGTGCCGTGCGTCGACAGCTTAAGGAATTTGGCAAGCTCCACGCAATTCGCCGTAACGTAGCCCGTATGCTTTTCCTTAATCAAAATGCCGCGCTGAACTTCCGCGTCGTCGGAATAAAAACTTTTCATGTAGCGTGTCATCCAATCGTGCATTCGGGTCAGCAGTTCTCGCATTCAATCCCCCTCCAAAAATTAAAACTAAATTAACGTCGATTATACAACCTGCCGCCGCGCAGTGCAATTTATCTTGGCAATTTTGTTGACTGCCAAAAGCCGCTGTGTTAATATGTGCGCGGTTTGCAGTAAATTTTTTTGGAGGCGATTCCGAATGAGTAAAATCGCGGTCGTGTTCTGGAGCGGCACGGGCAACACCGAGGAAATGGCCAACGCCGTTGCCGAGGGTGCAAAAGCCGCAGGCGCGGACGTTGAGGTTTTCCAAGTCGATGACTTCAACGCCACTGACATGGCTGATTATAACGGGTTCCTGTTCGGTTGCCCAGCCATGGGCGACGAGGTTCTTGAGGAAGATTCTTTCGAGCCGTTCTTCACCGAAGCAGAATCAAAACTCAACGGCGTGCCCGTCGGTCTGTTCGGTAGCTACGGCTGGGGCGGCGGCATCTGGATGGAAAATTGGACTGAGCGCACAAAAGAGGCGGGCGCAAAATTCGTCGGCTCCGTTATCGCCGAAAACGCTCCCGATCATGCCGCGCTTGAGGATTGCCGCAAGCTCGGTGAAAGTTTGGCTAAGGCTGTGTAAATTTTTCGACGCACGACATAAAAAAATCCCTGCGGCTTTCGCGGGGATAATTTTTTCGGCACCGAACGCGTCACTGTTGCGCGCGGCGGGCACGATATTCGCGATTGAGCATTCCCAATACGATTAAATTTTCGTAGACACCGTTCGTCAAAATGATTTCGCGCAGCACGCCTTCACGCACGAAGCCCGCGCTTTCGTACAGGTGCAGAGCGATTTCGTTGTATTCCTTGCAGTCAATCCACACGCGGTGGTATTTCCGAATTTTGAACGTCCATTCAAGCAATAAGTTCAAAGCCTCGCGACCGTAACCAAGCCCCTTGCGTCCGATTATCACGTGCGTGAACTCCGCGCAAAGCGAATCCAACTTGCGCAACATGAAGTAGCCCGCCGCGATTCCCGTGTCGAGTTCTTCGATTATCACGTCCAATTTCTCCGCGCCGTCCGAAGCGATTATTGCGCGGTGATAGTCTTCGTCGAACGGCACGATGAATTTCAAATTCTCCGGCGCGTACTGCAACGTCATGATGTAGTTCAAATCCGTTTCGTGCGCGCGCCGAAGTTTCAGCCGCTTGCCCGTTATCAGTGTTTCGTGCATTGTCGTCGTCTCCTTTCAAATGTGCGGGCGGTTATCATATATCAGCAACAAAGTTTTTTCAAGCAGAGGTGTTTTACTTGGCGTATTTTCAAAACATTGACTGGATTGCGTTGGGGCAAAAGTTAATTGTCCCCGCGTGTATCATGGTGTTTGCGCTGTTCGCCGGCATTGCGATTAATCAGATGTTGACAAAAAAGTTGGCGGGGCGCGTCAAAGCCAGCGAGTCCGAAATCGTTGAAATATTTTTCAGAGCGATGCGCGGCGTCCCGATTTATCTTTCTATCGTGATAGGGCTTTACTGGAGCGTCACGACTTCCGATTTGCCTGCCGGTCTGGAAAAGATTTTCTCTTACATTCTGTTCGCGATGATTGTCTTTTCGATAACGCGCGTCGTTGAACGGACGCTGTCGGGCTTTATTCGCATGAAGTTTTCCGGCTCGACCGACATTACGCAATCGACGTTGCTCGATACGCTTTTCCGCGTGGCAGTTTACGCTTCGGGCGCGCTTATCGTCTTGGACTACTTCGGAATTTCGGTCGCGCCGCTTATGGCGGCAATGGGCTTCGGCAGTGTGGCGATTGCCATGGGCGTAAAAGAGCCGTTGGAAAATATTTTTACCGGACTTCTGCTAATGGTCTCAAAACAAGTTCGCGTCAACGACTACGTAAAACTTTCCACCGGCGACGAGGGCAAGATTATCGACATCAACTGGCGTTTTATATCGGTCATGCCCCCAACCGAGTCGCACGTCATCATCATTCCGAACAAAGTTATCGCAAGCTCCGTCACGACGAATTTTTCTCAGCCGCGCGACGATATTATTGTTGTCGTGCCAATCGGCGTCGGCTACGAAAGCGACCTTGAACACGTCGAACGCGTGACGATTGAAGTTGCCCGCGAACTGCAAATCAAAATCGACGGCTACAAACCGCACTTCAACGCGGAAGGCAAAGACATCAACAAGCTCGCGCCCGTCGTCCGCTTCCAAAAGTTCAACGATTCGTCGATTGACTTCAACGCGATCTTGCACGTCCAAACCTTTACCAATCAGTACGTCCTTAAACACGAGTTCATTAAGGCAATCACGCGACGCTATCGCGAAGAGGGCATCAACATTCCGTTCCCGATTCGCACGTTGGATTTGCCTGATGATAAAAAAATCGACCTGAGGAAGTGATTGCTTATGATTGTCGACGGCGTTAAGGTGAGCTTCATCGGCATTGACGACGCCACACGCGAAGAGGCGGCAAATTACGTCGCCTATGTGCGCGGGCGCGTATCGGAGCCCGTCAAAACCATCAACGTTAAGTTGTGCGACGACGGTTTGGTTGACGTGAGCTACACCGCACGCGGCGAAAAATTCGAGCGTATCCGGCGCATAACCGGGAAATAAAATACCCCGCTGCCGTCAAGCCGCATGAAGACGACGGACAGGAGCGCGGTAAAAATCTGGGAACTCTCTTCGAGACAATCAGAGGTGAAGGCATTTAGCCAGCCGCAGAGCATAGGCGGTGAAATAATCCGCCCACGAGACCGCGCCGCGCACGGCACTTAGCGCGAAAAGATATGCCGAACTGCAGGGCGACTTGCAGAGGGCGGGATAAAAAGCCCGTCGATAACATTTTGTATCTCGTCGGCACGACCGACCGCTGGAACGACGCCAAAAAATCCGAGGAACACGATCGGGTTAAGCACAACATCTTTGAATAATTCAACGCTTGGAGTCGGCGAACAATCGTCGGCTCTTTTGTTTTGCAAGCGCGCGCGTCTGGTGATATAATCGTCGGCAGATTTTGAGTTGTAAGGAGAATCATTCATGAGCAAGATTCAAAGCGCGTTCGCCGGCGGCAAGGCGTTCATTCCGTTTATCACGTGCGGCGACCCGAATTTGAAGACGACAGCCGCAGTCGTCCGCGCCGCCGTCGCCAACGGTGCCGACCTCGTCGAATTGGGCATACCTTTTTCCGACCCGACAGCCGAAGGCGTCGTCATTCAAGCCGCAAACCTTCGCGCATTGCAGGGCGGCGTAACGACCGATAAAATCTTCGACCTGGTGCGCGACCTGCGCGGCGATGTCAGAGTCCCGCTGGTCTTCATGACTTACGCCAACGTCGTCTTCAGCTACGGCGCGGACAAATTCATTTCGACCTGCGCGGACGTGGGCATTGACGGCTTGATTCTGCCCGATTTGCCGTTCGAGGAGAAGGGCGAGTTCCTGCCCTACTGCCGCAAGTACGGCGTCGATTTGATTTCGCTTATCGCGCCGACCTCCGAAAATCGAATCGCCATGATTGCCCGCGAGGCTGAAGGCTTCGTTTATATCGTGTCGAGTCTGGGCGTGACGGGCGTGCGCAGTGAGATTAAAACCGATTTGACTTCAATCGTCGCGGCGGTCAGAGCAAATACCAAAATCCCTTGCGCTATCGGCTTCGGTATCTCCACGCCTGCGCAGGCAAAGCAAATGGCATCACTTTCGGACGGCGCGATTGTCGGCTCGGCGATTATCAAACTGCTTGCCAAGTACGGCGACGACGCTCCGAAATTCGTCGGTGAGTACGTCAAGAGTATGAAGGATGCTTTAAGGGAGGCTTGATGTCATGTTCAAAAAATTTCTTCGGCTTTTAATCTTACCACTTATCATCTTACCACTTGTAAGCGGTTGCGGCGGCGACACGGCGGGCGATAAAGGCGCGAATGATAAACAAAACGCCAACAAGCTCGTTATCTACACGTCCATGAAAGAATCGCTTATCGGCGGCATCGTCGAAGGCTTCAAGGCGCAAAACCCCGGCATTGACGTCGATTGGCAATCGGCGGGCGCAGGCAAAATTATGGCGAAACTCGACGCCGAACGCCAAAGCGGTCACCTGATGGCGGACATCATCTGGACAAGCGAAGTCCCCGACTTCTACCAGATGAAAAACGAAGGCTTGCTCGAAAAATATCAGCCCGCAGGCTTCGACGAATTGCTTAACCCCTTCGACGACTACGACGGCTCGTTTACCGCCGCACGCCTCGGAACGCTCGGAATAGTCATCAACACAAGCAAAGTCACGACCGACCCCGCAAGTTGGGAGACGATTGCAACCGACCCGCTGTATAAGAATTCGTTCGGCATTGCCGACCCCGCGCTCAGCGGCACGGCGTTCATGAGTATCGCGCTCCTTGAAAAGCAATTCGGTTGGGATTATATCGTCCGCCTGCACGACAACGGCGCGACCAAAAGCAAGGGTTCCGGACGCGTTATCGACGACACCGCTGACGGCGCATTGAACGCTTGCCTAGGCGTCGACTACATAACTGCCGGCAAAATCGACAAGGGCGCGCCGCTCAAGATGGTTTATCCGCATGAACTGTTGATGGTGCCCAGCCCCGTCGCAATTTTCAAGGACGCCGAACACAAGGACAACGCCAAGAAATTCGTCGATTATCTTATGACGCAAGAGGCTCAACAGAAAGTCGCCGAAGCCGGAACGGTGCCTGTGCGCCGCGATGTTAAAATGCCCGAACGCTACAACCTGCCCGCCCCCGAAGACGCGCTCAACAACGGAATCAAAATCAACTACGCCGAAGTCCTCGAACAAAAGGACGACATCGTAAAGAAATTCTCCAACCTGTTCAAATAAAATTTTACGGCGCAACGCGTAAATGGTATAATAGCCGCGAAACATGCGGCTAATTTTTTTTTGGAGGAATATTCATGGGTGTCAGATATATCAGCGGCGGCGAAAGCCACGGCTCAAGACTCGTTTGCATTTTGGAGGGCTTGCCTGCAGGCGTCAAAGTCTCAAGCGAATTCGTCAACGAAGAGCTCAAACGTCGGCAGGGCGGCTACGGTCGCGGCGGGCGCATGAAGATTGAAAGCGATCGCGTAGAATTTTTGTCGGGCATTCGTTTCGGCGAAACGCTCGGCTCGCCGATAACTTTAAGCGTCGAAAATCGCGATTGGCAGAATTGGCAAGACCGCATGAGCGCGGAAGGCGTCGAAGTCGGCTCGCGCGTCACCAATGCCCGCCCCGGTCACGCCGATTTGACGGGCGCGGCGAAATATTCTCGGCAAGACGTGCGCGACATTTTGGAACGCTCTTCGGCTCGCGAAACCGCAATGCGCGTCGCGGCGGGTGCGCTGTGCAAAATTTTCCTGCAGTGTTGCGGCGTCGAAGTCGGTGGCGAAGTTTTAAGCGTCGGCGGCGTCACGGGCGACGATTCGATTAAAGCGCGTATCGACGCGGCGCGGGCGGCGGGCGATACCGTCGGCGGCGTCATCGAGATTCGTGTAAGCGGCGTGCCTGCGGGCTTGGGCAGTCACATTCAATGGGACAGGCGGCTTGACGCGAAATTTGCGGCGGCGTTCATGTCGATTCAGGCTGTCAAGGCGGTCGAACTCGGCGACGGCTTCGCCAACGCCTCACGTCTCGGCAGCGAAGTCCACGACGAAATTTTTATCGACGGCGGCAAAATCTTCCGCAAGACCAATCGCGCGGGCGGCTTCGAAGGCGGCATGTCGAACGGCGAAGACTTAATCATCCGCGCCGCAATGAAACCGATTCCCACGCTTATGACGCCGTTACAAACCGTTGACATCGCCACGAAGACCGCGACCACGGCAAGCAAGGAACGTTCGGACACCTGCGCGATATGGGCGGCTGAAGTCGTCGGCGAGGCTATGGCGGCACTTGTCACGGCGGACGCTATTGTTGACAAATTCGGCGGCGACGCGCTGACTGACACGCTTGCCAACCTGCAAAACTATCGCGTGCGCCTTGCGAGGGATTTCGGCTTATGAAAGACAATGTGATTCTTACGGGCTTCATGGGCACCGGCAAAAGCAGTCTCGGCAAAATGTTGGCGGCGCGGCTCGGTCGTCCGTTCGTCGACATCGACAAGAAAATCGAAGACGAGGCGCAACTTTCCATCCCGAAAATTTTTGAACGCTTCGGCGAGGCGCACTTCCGCGAACTTGAAAAAGCGGCTGTTCGCGAGTTGACTGAACGGCGCGGGCTCGTGATAGCGACGGGCGGCGGCACCGTCAAGGACGAGGAAAATCTTCGTCTGCTGAAAAGTTCGGGCGTCGTGATTTGCTTGACGACTGCGCCCGAAGAAATTTTCCGCAGGACGGCACGGCGCGGCGAACGTCCCGTTTTGGACGGCGGCGGCTCCGAACGCCTTGAGACGATTAAACAGCTCCTTGCCGAACGCAAAGAATTTTACGACCGCGCAGATTATCAAGTCGACACGACGGACTGGTCACCGATTCAAATCATCGATTCAATCTGCCGTTACTTGCGGCAGTTCAGGAGTTAGGCTATGACGATTAGAAAATGCACCGTCGACGAGGCGGCGGCTGTCGGCGAGTTCTACGACGCCGTTGTCAAGTTCATGAACGATAACAACGTCAACTATACGAAGTGGCGTTACAAAATTTATCCGTCGATTGATTACGCTCTCGACGCGGCGCGCGCCGAAAATCTTTTTTCCTGCGTCGACGGCGAAAAAATTTTGGCGGCGTTCGTCTTGAGCGAAAATCCCGAAGGCGATTACTCGAAAGGCGCGTGGACAAAAAATTTGGCGGCGGGAGAATTTTTGGTGCTTCACGCGTTCGCGGTCGCGCCCGATTGCCAACGTCAAAGTCTCGGCAAAAAAATCGTCGAGTACTGCGCAAATTACGCCGCCGAAAATTATCGTGCGCTCCGTGTGGATATCGTGCCCGAAAATTTTCCCGCGAAGAAATTTTACGAGGCTTGCGGATTTAAATTCGTCGGCGCGGCTGATTTGGAACGCAACATCCCCGGCATTCCGCAATTCTGTTTGTACGAAAGGAATTTTCAATGACTACGGTAACTGTAAACCTCGGCGCGGCGAGTTACGAAATTTTTATCGGCGAAGGCATTTTGAACGGCGTCGGCGAATTCATTGCGGGCAAGTTCACGCCGAAAGCCTTGCTCGTCACGCAAAAAAATATCTTTGACGCGCACGGGCGGGCTCTTACGGACGGGCTTGCCGCGCAGGGCATTGCCTATGAAGTCACGTTCATTCCCGACGGCGAGACCGCCAAAAATCTGCGCGAGGCGGAAAAACTTTACACGCGGGCAATCGAATTCGGGCTTGACCGCAAATCGGTCGTTATCGCTTTGGGCGGCGGCGTCGTCGGCGATTTGGGCGGCTTCGTCGCGGCGACGTATCTGCGCGGCGTCCCGCTGATTCAAATCCCCACGACACTCCTTGCGCAGGTCGATTCGAGCGTCGGAGGCAAGACAGCCGTCAATCACGCGTTGGGCAAAAATCTTATCGGCGCGTTTCACCAACCCCGCGCGGTGTTTATCGATTTGCAATGCCTTGCGACGTTGCCCGAACGCGAAATCAAGTCGGGGCTCGGCGAAGTCGTCAAATACGGCGTCATCAGCGACGAAAAATTTTTTACGTATCTTGAAGACAATGCCGATAAAATTCTTAACCGCGACTTGCAGGCGTTGGCGCACGTCGTCCGGCGTTCCTGCGAGATCAAGGCTCAAGTCGTGGCAGCGGACGAACGCGAATCGGGCTTGCGACGAATTTTGAACTTCGGGCACACGTTGGCGCACGCGGTCGAAGAGGAGACTCACTACGAAAAATATCGTCACGGCGAGGCTGTCGCAATCGGCATGGTCGGCGCGGCGGCTGTCAGCTTGGAGCTTGGAAAAACTTCGGCAAAAAACGTCGCACGTCTTGAAAATCTTCTGAAACGGTTTAAAATGGTTACCGGTTGCGCGGGGCTCGACGCCGACAAACTCTACCGCGTGACCTTCCGCGACAAAAAGACCGTCGGCGGCAAAGTTAATTGGGTGCTCATGAAAAATTTTGGTACAGTTGAAATTTGCGGCGACGTGCCCGAAGCCGTCGTCAGAAAAATTTTCGGAGGGCTGTGTAATGGAAATCAGAATCAACGATGACTTTGACTTGAAAAAAATTGTCGACAGCGGGCAATGCTTTCGCCCCAAAGAGATTAAGCCCGGCAAGTTCCGTTTCATTTGCGGCGAAGACATTTTGAACATCACCGAACGCGGCGCGGGTCTCTTCGACGTGGACTGCACCGAGGACGTTTGGCAAGACGTCTGGCACAATTATTTTGACCTTGACACGAATTACGCCGGCATTCGGCGCGACATAGAGAATTTCGCGAGCGGCAAGCCTTACGAAAAAAAGCTGCGCGACGCGGTAAATTTCGGCAAAGGCATTCGGATTCTTCGCCAAGACCCGTTTGAAATGCTCATAAGCTTCATAATCAGTCAGCGCAAGAACATCCCCGCGATTAAAACTTCGATTGAAAAGATCTGTGCGCGATTCGGGCGGCGCGTCGGCGACGTGTATCTTTTCCCGCGCATTGAACAAATTGCGGGCGCGACGATTGAAGAACTTACGGAAATCGGGCTTGCTTATCGTAAGATTTACATTGCGGACGCGTTGGAAAAAGTTGCAAGCGGCGCGATTGACCTTGCCGAATTGGAAACCTTTTCGGACGTGGATCTTATCGAGGAGCTCAAACTGATAAGCGGCGTCGGCGACAAGATTGCGAATTGCGTGGCACTGTTCGCCTATCACCGCGTCGACCGCGCGCCCGTGGACGTTTGGATTAAGCGCGCGATTGAAGAGGACTTCGGCGGCGAAAACGTCTTCACGAAATTCGGCAAGAACGCGGGCATTCTTCAACAATACGTCTTCTACTACAAGCGCAATGCCAATTAACGCGGCGGGCGCAACAAAAAACAGCGGCTCGGTCTCCAAAACGGGGACTAAGCCGCTATTTTAAATTTGCGGGAGTCTGTTTGTCGATTATTCTGCCGGCGTTTCTGCGGGAGCTTCGACGGGAGCTTCTGCAGGAGCTTCGGCGGGTTCGGGCTCAACCGGAGGCTTATAACGTTTGACTTTGACGTTGGCACCTTCGCGGCGAGCGCGGTTAATAGACAGGGAAATCCGTTTGCGCTTCAGGTCAATGCGCAAGACTTTGACTTTGACAATATCGCCGACGGCAACGGCCTCGTCCGCGTTTTCAATGCGGCGGTCGCTGAGTTCGCCCATGGGAATCAAGCCGTCGAAGCCGGGCTCAATCTCCATGAACGCGCCGAACTTCGCGAGCTTGACGATTTTGCCTTCGATAAAGTCGCCTTCGCGATAACCTTCCGCCCTGTCGAGCCACGGGTCGCGTTGCGTCTGCTTAATAGAAAGCGAAATCCTGTGCGCTTCGGGGTCGACGTTCTTGACGTAAACATCAACTTCCTGACCGACCTTCAAGACATCGGAGGGGTGCGTGACTCGTTCCCACGACAAATCGGAAATGTGCGCCAAGCCGTCAACGCCGCCAATATCAATAAACGCGCCGTATTCGACGAGACGTTTGACGACGCCTTTGAGAACATCGCCTTCGTGCAACGTGCCGAAAACTTCCTGCTGCTTGATTTCGCGTTCGCGTTCGAGGAGCTGACGGCGCGACAGGACGAGGCGGCGTTTGTGCGATTCGATTTCAATCGGCAGAGCCTTGACCGTCTGCCCGACGTAAGTGCTCAAATCCTTGACGAAGTGCAATTCCATCTGCGAGGCGGGAATAAAGCCGCGCAGCCCGTTGACGGTTGCAGTCAAGCCGCCCTTGACGACGCCGGTAATCGTTGCGTCGACGGTTTGCAAATCGGTCGTTTCGGGGTCGTCGTTGTGCGCTTTGACCGCACGCAATTCGTCCCAAACGACTTCGGCATCGGCTTTAATCTTGGAGAGCACGCCGCCGTTTTCGCCGCCGAGCGACTGAATATAGACACGAATCTTGTCGCCTACTTTCACGACGTCTTCAGCCGAATCGGGTTCGGGCGACGCAAGTTCTTTTTTCGGAATGGCGATTTCCTGCTTGTAACCTATGTCGACGTAAGCTTCTTCGCGCTTGACTTGAACGACGGTACCTTCAACAACTTCATGTTCGCGAATGTTTTGAATGTCTCCGGACTCTTCGAGCAGAGCCCCCATGTCTTCCACGTTTTTCAAATCCTCTGACACTTTGTATAAACCTCCCCGATAATCCAGTCCGGCGTTGAGGCACCGGCTGTGATACCAACCGTGTTGGCATTTTCTAACCATACAGGTGAAAGTTCCTGCGCTGTTTCTATGTGGTAAGTCTTGCATTTTTTTTCGCAAAGTTGAGCGAGCCGCGTCGTGTTTGCGCTGTTGCGCCCGCCGATAACCAGCATGACGTCGACTTTCGACGCGAGCTCCAGTGCCGCTTTCTGCCGCTGATCGGTTGCCGTGCATATCGTTCGCAAGATTCTTATGTCGTGTGATTTGCTTAGCAGGTGCGCCACTGTCTTAACAAAATTTTCGCCGCTCACCGTTGTTTGAGAGACTATTCCCAGGCGCGGGCAGGGCGGGAAATTTTCCGCGTCCGATTCCGTTTCCAAAATAGTCGCTCGTTTGCCTGACCACTCGAAGATGCTTTTCACTTCGGGATGATTTTTTTCGCCGATTATGACGACTTGCCGTCCGTCGTGTGCCAATTCCTTCGCAGAGAGTTGCGCTTTTTTCACATGCGGACAAGTCGCGTCGACGATATTCAAACCCCGTGCCCGTGCTTCTTCGTAAACTTGCGGCCCCACGCCGTGTGAGCGAATAATTATCGTACCCTCCTCCATCGCCGTCAAATCTTCGACCGTGCCCACTCCTTTGGCTTTCAGTCGCTCGACCATCTGCGGATTATGGATTACAGGTCCCAAGGTGCAACTTTTCCCATCCGCGTGCTCTTCGGCAATTTTTATCGCCCGCTTGACGCCGTAACAAAATCCTAAACACTCCGACAAGATTACTTCCATTACTACCACCCGTCTGATTGTCATCGGCAAATAAAAAATCCTCAACTTGTCGATAACTGCCGATTAATATAGCATAATCACTTTTCGCAGGCAATAACTTTGCGAAAAATTTTTCAAACACAACGTCGGGTGTTGCCCTTTTTTTGCTAATGCGAACAGTCAAGCCAAGTGCAACATGCTTGCCGAGTTGGTTGCCGTTGCCAAGGTTGCGACGGCGGCGAGGTCAGCTGCGGTTTTCCAACGCAACGAGCTTGTCCGCACCGTAACGCTTGCGAAGGACGGGCTTTTCGATTTTGCCCGTGGCATTGCGCGGCACATCGGCGAATATAATTTTCTTCGGGCGTTTGTAGCGCGGCAGGTCGAGACAGAAATTGTTAATCTCATCCTCCGTGCATTCGACGCCGGGTTGAAGTTCGATAATCGCCGCCGAAATTTCGCCGAGCCGCCTGTCGGGCAAGCCGATAACCGCAACGTCCTTAATCTTGCCGAACTTGTGCAGGAAGTCTTCAATTTGCACGGGATAAATATTTTCGCCGCCCATGACGATAACGTCTTTCTTGCGGTCAACGAGGAAGTAAAAGCCTTCGGCGTCCTGCATGGCCATATCGCCTGTCCAAAGCCAGCCGTCGCGCAAGACTTCGGCGGTCGCCTTCGGGTCGTTGTAATAGCACGTCATGACGCCGGGACCTTTGACGCACAATTCGCCCACGTCGCCGCGAATAACCGTTTCGCCGTGTTCGTCGACAATTTTGCATTGCCAACGCCAGCCGGGCACGCCGATTGCTCCGACCTTGTGAATATTCTTCAAGCCCAAATGCACGCAGCCGGGTCCCGTCGATTCGCTGAGCCCGTAGTTGGTGTCGTAGTCGTGATTCGGGAAATATTTTTTCCAGCGGCGAATCAGACTGGGCGGGACGGGTTGCGCGCCGATATGCATGAGCCGCCATTGGTCAAGCTTGTAGTCTTCAAGCTTAAGGTCGCCTCTGTCCAACGCGTCGACAATATCTTGCGCCCACGGCACCAACAGCCAAACGATTGTGCATTGCTCCTTGCTTACCGCGTCCAAAATGATTTCGGGCTTTGTGCCTTTGAGCAAGACGGCCTTCGAGCCCGCAACCAAAGAGCCCATCCAATGAAACTTCGCGCCCGTGTGGTAAAGCGGCGGTATGCAAAGGAAATTGTCTTCGCGCCCCGTCAAGTGGTGTTTCTGCTCCATCTGCGCGGCCTGCGTCAAGCTGCGGTGCTTGTGAAGAATCGCCTTGGGAAAGCCGGTCGTGCCCGACGAAAAATAAATCGCGCCGAAGTCGTCCTCGGTTATCTCGCCGACATCGGGCTTGGTGCTCGCGCAGTCGTCAATCATAAGGTGATAACTCTCCGCAAAGCTTGGGCAACCGTCGCCCACGTAAATCAACAGGCGTCCCTTGGAAAGGCGTTCGGCGTTGGTTTCGATACGCCCGATAAATTCCGGTCCGAAGATTATCACGTCGACTTCGGCAAGCTCCGCGCAGTAGAGAATCTCTGCGGCGTCGTATCGGAAATTGAACGGCACGGCAATCGCACCCGCCTTGAGCACGCCGAAATAAATCGGCAACCACTCCAGGCAGTTGTACATCAAAATCGCGACCTTCTCGCCGCGCCGCACGCCGCGTTCAATCAGCAGGTTCGCGCAACGATTTGCCTTTTCGTCGAAGACGCGCCAGGTTATCTCGCGACGATAGGGCGCAAACGTGTTCGATTCAATCAGGCTGAATTCTTTCCAGCTCATGCGCCGACCGTCCGCCACGGCGGGATTTAATTCCACAAGCGCGATCTCGTCGCCGTAAAGCGCGGCATTGCGCTCCAAGTATTCCATTACGGGCATAAAATTTTTGCTCCTTTGCCGTAGATTTCAAACGCGTCTATTCTACACCGTTACGAAAAATTTTCCAAACCTTTTAGAGCGTGTTGGTAAAATCAAAACTATCATGTGACGAGGAATTTTTTCAGTTGGGAGTTAGGAGTTAGGAGTTAAATTAGCGTTTTTATAACTTCTAACTCCTACATCCTAACTCCTAACTATTAGAGCCGTCACTGTCAGATTTTACCAACAGCCCCTATTTAAACAATCAAATTTAAAGCGGCTCCGAAGTTAATCGGAACCGCTGAATTTTTTATGTTGGCGTGCTCGGCGGGAGTCGAACCCACGCTTTCAGCTCCGGAGGCTAACGTCCTATCCACTGGACTACGAGCACAACTTTTAAAAAGTTATTTAATGCCCAAAAGGTCGCGGGTGTGTTGAGCAACCTGTTCGGGAGTGATTGCCATGTTGCGAGCAACGCCCGATTCTTGAGCCGCCTTGGCAACAGCCGCCGCGACGGTCGGGGCAACGCGTTTGTCGAAAGGCGTCGTGATAACGTGTTCTTCGTTCAATTCGTCGTCGCTGACCAATGACGCGATTGCATATGCCGCCGCGATTTTCATTGCCTCGTTGACATCGGTCGCCCGCACGTCAAGCGCGCCTCTGAAAATTCCGGGAAAGGCAAGCAGATTGTTGACTTGGTTTGGGAAGTCGCTGCGCCCCGTGGCAACAACGCGAGCACCCGCCGCCTTTGCCTTGTCGGGCATGATTTCGGGCACGGGATTCGCCATTGCCAAAATAATCGCGTCGCGATTCATCGTCTTGACCATTTCTTCGGTGAGGAGGTTGCCCTTCGACACGCCGATAAAAACGTCCGCGCCGGGGATAACGTCGACGAGCTGACCCGCTTCCTTGTCGAAGTTGGTGACGGCGGCGATTTGGTCTTTGTAAGGATTCATGCCCTTGCCGCGTCCCTGGTAAATCGCGCCCGTCGAGTCACAAAGCAAAACGTCACGCGCGCCCATCTTTTGAATCAGATAGGTAATCGCCATGCCCGCCGCGCCCGCGCCGTTGACGACGACTTTGATGTCCTCAAACTTCTTGCCGACGAGCCTGAGCGCGTTAATCAGTGCCGCCGCAACGACAATCGCCGTGCCGTGCTGGTCGTCGTGGAAGACAGGAATATCGACGGATTCTTTCAACGCCTGTTCGATGTCGAAGCATTCGGGAGCCTTGATGTCTTCAAGGTTGATGCCGCCGAAAGACGGAGCCATAAGCTGAATCGTCTTGATGATTTCGGGGACGCTCTTTGTGTCGAGGCAAATGGGAATTGCATCGACGCCCGCGAAACCCTTGAACAAAATCGCCTTGCCTTCCATGACGGGCAGACCCGCGCCCGCGCCGATGTCGCCGAGACCGAGGACAGCCGTGCCGTTGGTGACGACTGCGACGAGGTTGCCACGATTCGTGTAGTCGTAAATTTTATCGAAGTCCGCGTTAATCTCAAGACAGGGAGCCGCGACGCCCGGCGTATAAGCAAGCGTCAAATCCTTGGCTGTTGCGAGCGGGACTTTGCTCCTGACTTCGAGTTTGCCGCGATTAGCCTTGTGCAGGGCGAGTGCTTCCTTGTCGACGTTTGCCAATTCAAATTCATCCTTTCAAGTCGTAATGCCTCTATAACCGCGAATTATTATATTCAGCGCGCCGAATATTTTCAAGACTGCGCCGCCGTGAATACAATATTTTTTCACGCGCTGAAAATTTTTTGAACAGCGGCTTGCAAACGGAATGCATTTCTGCTAAAGTTTAGCTACGGGTTAGACTGAGAGCTTCGGGCAGGAAAATTAATCCGGCTCTAAGAATCCTCTAAGTATCTTCAAATATAATTCCCGTTAATCCCACAAAACCACATAAACGCCACAAAGCCGAAGAGTTGTCCCCGCAACTTGGTCGGCGGCAAAAAACTTGCGGTGACCACCAATCGCCGGCAATCGGGAGGTGAGACATGAAGTAACAAAAACGAATTTCAACATACAACGAAGACGGAGGCTGAGGCTTCCGCCTTTTTTTGTTGTTTCTCGTCTACTTTCTTTCAGCGTTTAAATAGGGGCTGTTGGTAAAGACTGACAATGACGGCTCTAATAGTTAGGAGTTAGGATGTAGGAGTTAGGAGTTATAAAAACGCGAATTTAACTCCTCACTCCTAACTGAAAAAATTCCTCGGTGTCGAAATGAGCGTCGAGGAAATGTTTAAGCGCAACGAATGAATCACCGACCGAATGCCTTGGCGACTTTGACGAGATTGGCGCGAATCGGAATGTGTTGCGGACAAACTTTTTCGCACGCGCCGCATTTGACGCACTTGCCGGCGTAATCTTTGCCGTGCATTTCGACAAGCCATCTGTATTGTCCGTCGGCAAACTTTTTGTCGTTATACAGCGTCAAGATATTGTACGCCGTGAACGAACCCGAAATGCCGATGTTGTGCGGGCAGGCGTCCGCCTCGCAGTAGCGGCAAGTCGTGCAAGGAATTATAGGAATGCCCGCCAAAACTTTGCGCGCCTCTTCAACCGTCGCCCGTTCCGAATCGTCAAGCCGCTTGAAGTCTTCCATATAGCTGACGTTGTCGCGCATTTGGTCAAGGGTGCTCATGCCCGACAAGACCGTTATCACGCCGTCAAGGCTCGCGGCGAAACGAACAGCCCAAGACGCCAACGACGCTTCGGGATTCGCGGCTTTGAATACGGCGGCGACGCTTTCGGGGAGATTGACCAAGGTGCCGCCCTTAATCGGCTCCATAATGACGATCGGTTTGCCGTGCTTGCGTGCGACCTCGTAACAGCCGCGCGATTGAATGGCGGGATTTTCCCAGTCCGCCCAGTTGATTTGCATTTGAACGAATTCGGCTTCGGGGTGCGCCGTCAAAATTTCGTCAAGCTCTTGCGGTGTGGAGTGGAACGAAAAGCCCCAGTGCTTAATCAAGCCTTCGCGCTTCTTTTCCGCCACGAAGTCCCACAGCTTGAACCTGTCGAAGAATTCGGTGCGCGCCTCGCCCAAATTGTGGAGCAGATAGAAATCGAAGTAACCCGCACCCGTCCGACGGAGCGAAGTCTCGAATTGCGCAATGGCGTCTTCGCGCGTCTTGCAGTTAATCCACGCGGCAAGCTTAGTCGTCAACGTGAACTTGTCGCGTGGGTGCCGCTCAACCAACGCCTGACGAATCGCGTCTTCGGAGCCGGGATAAGCCCACGCCGTGTCGAAATACGTAAAGCCCTTCGCAAGGAACATGTCGACCATTTGTTTGACTTGCTCAAGGTCAATGGTCTCGTCTTCAAGCCGGGGCAGTCGCATAAGTCCGAAGCCCAGCTTTTTGACATCTTCACCAAGCCAGCTCATGTTAAAACCTCCCAAAAAAGTATTGCACTACAAATATACTTTTTGCGGCGCGTCCTGTCAATCAGCAGTCGAACGTTTCAAGCGTTGCGCGAGCTTGTATCTGAACAGCGCGTAAAATGGCGTCATAACCGCGTCGAACATGCCGATTTCCGGCCATATGTAGCCCGAAATCAAAAATGCCGGCAACGTATAGAAAACCATGCATTGGCAGAGCCCGTTTTTCGTTCGGAAGTACAACGCCGCGATACCCGACAAATTTTCGACGACGAACAGGAACGCCAAGCACAAAATCATCGTCAAGAACAAGTCGCCTTTGAACGGCAGCTTGAACAACGCCGACAGAAAGAACATTCCAAGCACAATCGAGCCTAAACTCATGAACAGGTAGAAAATCGACTTCGCCGCCAAAATTTTTTCGGCGTTGCCGTTGTCGAAGAACCCGCCGTTGAAGTCTTCGTACATAGACATCGAAAAGCCCATTATCATGCCGATTTGCGTCGCCATAAGCATGACGCCGTAAAAGTAAAACTCCAGATAACTTTGCGTCGGGTTGTCGAGCATTCGCGAAGACAGATTCAGCGCGCCCTGCGCCTGCGCGGACGACCAACCTGCCGCCATTCGACGATTGACGACGGTTGTTGAGTTGTGTGCGCCGACGACCGATTGGACTGCCCGTGACGCCGTGCCGCTCAAGACCGTGTTCTTGTTGTCGACGATAAGTTCAATGACGGACGCCGCGCCGCTCAAAACGTTTTTGGAATAATCCTTCGGGATAACGACATCAGCCCTTGACTGCGAAAGCCGTCGTCCAAGTTGCAAACGATAATCGGCACACCAGTCAATGAGTTCTTGTAAAACAGCCCGCCGAAAATCAGCGTGAACAGGACGGGGATAAAAAACAACACGCCTGCTATCCGCAAGTGGACGGTGTACATCATGCGAATTTCTTCAAAGACTTTTGCAAAAAATTTCATGACGTTACCTCAGCAACTTGAAACGCATACCGGGATAAATCCGCTCGTTCATTGCCGCAACAAAAAAGCCGCCCGTCGGAGCGGCAATGTTTATCGTGCCTTCAAGCCGTATAAGACCAATTTCTTCGACGACGGACAGATTTACGTTGCGGTAAAGCCCTTCGTCCGTGCCGATTTTTATCAGCTCAATCACCGTGTGAATCGTGCGCCGATGAAAATCTTGCCAACCCTGCCAAGTCGCCGCGTCAAGTCTTCCATTGTGAAGCGCAACGAATGAATTTCCATTTCCGTCAACGCGGCGGCGATGATTTTGTCTTTCATGATGTCTCCAAATCGGGGCGCAGATTTTTCGCGCCGCCAAGGTACACGTGATGAATTTTATTTTGCGCTCTGTCGATGTCCGCAAGAATCAATACGCGAATGCACAGCGGCAAAGAATTTTCAACGGCGGGCTCACGCGTGTCGAAGAACGGCACCAAACGGAACGCGGGTCGTTGTCGAATCGCCGTGCTGGGGAAGGCGGCGGTTAAGTCTTCCGTTGTCGAAAAGATTATTGCGCCGATATTTTCTACGTGCAATTCGTTCTGCGATAAGATTTTAGTGACGAGTTGACGCGCCGCCAAGCCGATTTGTTCCTTAGAATTTTCGTCGACTGTAATCGCGCCGCGAATCCCGCGTATTGCCATTGCGCTCGCCCCCTTAAGCTTTGTACTTTTCTTTGATTTGCAACTTGACCGTCTCGTTGGCAAGAAAGTCGTCGTAGTTTGAAATCCTGTCAACGGTGCCCTGCGGCGCGATGTCCATTATTCGATTCGCAATAGCCCGAATGAATTCGCGATCCTCGTCGACGAAAATTATCGTGCCGGGGAAGGCGATTAAACTTTTTTCCAACGCCTCAATCGTCGGCAAGTCAAGGCAAGCCGTCGGGTTGTCAAGCAACAAAAAATTCGTCGTGCCGAACGCAAGCTTGTCAAATTCGACTCGCGCCGCCGCGCCCGTGTACACTCGCGGCATGTAGAAAACTTTCACGCCGTCCGAAAATTTTATTCGCCCGAGCAGGCAACCTCCCGTTTCGTCGTCGTTCTGATAAGCCATTGCCAACGCCTTGAGGAGTTTCGATTTGCCGCGCTCGTTGCGCCCGACGAACGCGATTTTTTGTCCTTGCCGTATCGTAAAGCTCACGTCTTTGAACAGCGGCTCGCCGTCGCGGTTTTTCAGCAAGCTGTTCGCCTCAAGCACGACGGGCACCGCGCCCGAAGGCGTATGTTCCAACAGCGGCGCGCAGTTGATTAATATCGGCTCAATCGGTGCGCCGCCGAGTTGAATCGTTCGCGAACACGCCTGTTGCAAAAAATATCTGTCGCTGCTCACGATGACGCAAGTCAAGTTTTTGTGTTCGTGCAGGAAATTTATCAGCCACTCCACGCCGTCCGATTCCAGATTCTTCGTCGGCTCGTCGAGGAGCAAAATTATTTCGTCGTCGTTGAGCCCGTGAAGTGCCCGTTTGAGTTTGTCGATTGCAGACATTTCCGCCATGCGCAATTCGGAAAAGTCCGCGTAGACGCTGCCGTTGACCGAAAGCACTTCGCCGAAAATTTTCACGTCGCCCGCCGTCGGTTTAAGCAAGCCCGCCATGATGTCAAGCAGAGTCGATTTGCCGGAGCCTTCGCCGCCGATTATGCCGACTTTTTCGCCGCGTGCGATTTCCAAGTTGAAGTCCGAAAAAATTTCGCGCTTGCCGAGTTTGAGATCCAGATTCTTTATACTGACCAAAATTTTCAACTCCCTTTGACGTGCAGGATATAACAACGCCCGCCCGCTGTCAACTTACGCGGCTATTCGGCAAGCTTGATAAACGGCGCGGTGTAGTTGAAGTCGACGTATTCGACGGGGTGCGGGTTGGTTTCGAGGTCGCGCAGAAAATCTTCGGTCAAGCGCGCCTTTTCGTCGAGGCGTTCCATTTTGCCGATACGAATCTGCACGGGGCGTTCGGTCGCGCTGTAGAGGACGATATAATCGGCTTCGACGATTGCGATTTCGGACAGGCGGTTAAGCGTGTCTTCGTTGAGCCGTTGCAGGAAGTCGAGAATTTTTTTGACGGTCTCATCTTCCACGGTGTCGCCGATATACAAATCGCGGACGGTCGCACCGTTAATCATCGGGATTTGCATCGTCTTTAAGGTTTTGTAGCTGTCGATAATCATGCCGTTGCGGTCGAGGTCGAGGTAACCGTAATCGCAGACGATGGTTGCAAGCGGGCGACGCTCCTTGACTTTGACTTCAAGCGTATCAGGCAAGTGGCGGCGAACGGAAACTTCTTCGACGCGCAAATCTTTCGACAGGCGGCTTTGAACAACGTCGGTCTCCAACTGAAACAGCGGCTCGCCCATGTAAATGTTGCCGACCTTCATGATGTCTTCTTGCGTCAAATATTTCGCGCCGACAAGTTTGATTTCGCTGAGCGTGAAGAACGGCACGTAGACGAAAAAGCCCAAGACCGCCGCGCTGACGAAAATGAACACCAAGCCGCGCAACAGACGTCCGAGGCTGCGTCGACGACGACGCCTGCGTTTGATAACCGCCATAAGTTCACCTCCATTAAAGGGGTAAGGGATAAGGGACAAGGGAAAAGGGAATTGAACTTGTCCCTTATCCCTTACCCCTTGTCCCTTACTTGCGATAAATTTGGTCGAAGATTGCGCCGTCAGCAAAGTGATCCGCGTGCGCCTTGACCCAACCGCCGAACGCTTCGTCAATCGTGAAAAGTTCCAGCGGCTCAAAAATGTCGCTGTACTTCGCCAAAATTTCGGGACTGCGCGGGCGATAGAAATTCTGCGCGGCAATCTCCTGACCTTCGGGCGAGTACAGCCAATTCAGATATTCTTCGGCGAGTTCGCGGGTGCCTTTCTTGTCGACAACTTTATCGACGACGGCAACGGACGGCTCCGCCAAAATGCTCAAACTCGGCGTGACGATTTCGTAACTGTCGGGTGCTTTTTTTTCGGACAGCAACGCTTCATTTTCCCACGCGATTAAAACGTCGCCTTCGCCGGATTGAAAACGTTTGGTCGCGCCGCGAGCCCCGTCGTCGAGCGCAATGACGTTGCCGAAAAGTTTTTGCATGAAGTCGCGGATTTGCGCTTCGTCGTCATCGAATTGCCTGCGAGCGTATTCCCACGCGGCAAGATAATTCCATTGCGCGCCGCCGGACGTTTTCGGGTTGGGCGTGACGATTTTTACGTCGGGGCGAATCAAATCGTCCCAGTCGCGAATATTTTTCGGGTTGTCGGCGCGGACGAGGAAAACGATTGTCGACGTGTAGGGCGAGGAGTTGTCGGGGAATTCACGTCGCCAGCCGCCGCGAATCAGCCCGGCGTTTTTAATCGCGATAACGTCGTAGCTTAGGGCGAGCGTGACAACGTCGGCTTCCACACCGTCGATAACGGCGCGAGCCTGCTTGCTGCTGCCGCCGTGCGAATGTTTGAGCAAGACTTTGCCCTTGCCGAGGTCGTTTTCCCAATGTGCTTTGAATTTTTCGTTGTAGACGGCGTAAAGTTCGCGGGTCGGGTCGTAGGAGACATTCAAAAATTCTTGCGGCTTATTCGTCGCCTGATTGCCGCAACCCGTTGCCAAAATCAATGCCGCGCAGATTATTGTCGAAAATTTTTTCATCCGCTGTCTCTTCCCCCTTGTCCCTTGTCCCTTGTCCCTTGTCCTTTAGACTGTTATAATCGAAAAAAGTTTTTTAATCAAGCGTGTTCAGGCAGGTGAGCGGCATGAAAATTCAAGGAGCGGTTATAATCGAACAGGGCGTGACGTTCGCGATAGTCGTCGTCAATCGCACGGTGACCAATTACACGTCGCGGGCGATTCGCGTCCGAAATGCGCTGTCGCAATATTTTCGCAACATGCCGATAATTTTGATGTCGCAGGATTCGAACGGCACGCCGCATTATTACGGGCGCAAGGACATCGTGGCGTTTCTGCGTTCGATTCGATTGGATCAAATCCCGTGGAAGGAGTATCACATTTACTGATGGAAAAAATTTTGTTGCACATGTGTTGCGCACCGTGTTCGTGCTATCCCGTCAAGCAACTGCGGGCGGAAGGCTTTGAACCCGTCGGCTACTTTTTCAACCCGAACATTCACCCGTATCAAGAGTGGCGGCGGCGGCTGAAGACTGCGCGGGAATTCGCGGCGAAGGTCGGGCTTGAGCTTTATGCGGACAACCATTACCGAATGCGCGAATTCCTGTCAAAAGTTTGGAGCGTCGTCGACGAGGCGGACACGATTCAATTTGCGGACGGCTTTCACAAGCGTTGCGGCATTTGTTATTCGTGGCGATTGAGTGAGGCGGCGCGCTTCGCTGCCGAGCACGGCTTTGAAGTTTTCACGTCGACGTTGTTCTACAGTCGCCACCAAAATCACGAACTGATGAAAAAAATCGCCGAGCACTTTGCGAACGTGTTCGGCGTAAAATTTTTTTATGAAGATTTCCGCGCGGGCTGGCAGGAAGGCATTGACTTGAGTTTGGAGCTTGAACTTTATCGGCAAAATTACTGCGGCTGCCTTTTCAGCGAGGAGGAACGTTTCAGCAACGACCTGCGCAAATCGCGTCGGAAGTTTTTTGCTGACCGCTGACAGCTGATTATTTGTCTTCGGCGGCGGCTTTGTGCTCTTCGATAATCTTTTCGGCAAGCTTGTCGGGCATGGGGTCGTAACGCGCGAATTTCAGCGAGTAGGAGGCGCGTCCTTGCGTCTGCGAACGGAGGTCGGTTGCATACTTGTAAAGTTCGCTTGCCGGAACATACGCTTTGACTTCGGTCATGCCCTTGCCCTTCGGGTCCATGCCGAGGATTTTGCCGCGTCTTGAATTGAGGTTGCCGATTATGTCGCCCATGTAAGTTTCGGGCGTGAGGACAGTGATTTCTTCAATCGGCTCAAGCAGAATCGGGTTGGCTGACAAAATACCTTTTTTAATCGCGATTGAAGTTGCGGTCTTGAAAGCGGCTTCGCTGGAGTCGACGGCGTGATAGGAGCCGTCAAACAGATTGACGCTGACATTGACGACGGGATAGCCCGCGATAACGCCTTCGGCAAGAGTTTCCTGCGTGCCTTTTTCGACGGCGGGGAAGTATTGACGCGGGACGCTGCCGCCGAAGATGCTTTCAGACCAGACGTTGCCGTTGTTGACTTCGGGATTGGCGTCCTTGTTCGGTCCGATTCGGAGCCAAACGTCGCCGTATTGTCCGTGACCGCCGGATTGTTTCTTGTGCTTGCCTTGCACTTCGACTTCCTTGCGAATGGTTTCGCGGTAAGCAACGCGCGGTTCGCCCAAAACCATCTTGACGCCGAATTTACGTTGAATCTTTTCGCTGAGGATGTCGAGATGAACTTCGCCTACGCCCTTTAGAATCGTCTGCTTGGTTTCGGCGTTCTTGACGAGCATGATGGTCGGGTCTTCGTCCTGTTGGCGGGTAATCGCGCCGAAGACTTTATCTTCCTCGCCTTTCTTTTCGGACGTGACAGCCATAGCCAACATCGGTTCGGGATATTTAATGCGTTCGTATTTAATCGGCGCGCTCTTGTCGCAGAGGGTGTCGCCGGTTTTTGCGTTGGCAAGCTTGCTGGTGACGACGATATCGCCCGCGTGCGCCGTGTCGACGGGAATTTGTTTCTTGCCCTGCATGGAGAACAGACCGCTCAAACGCTCCTGCCCTTCGGAATTTTCGCCGAACAGTTGATAAGTCGCGTCGCCCTTCATGTCGCCGCTGATTACGCGGACGTAGCTCATGCGCCCGACGAACGGGTCAACCATAGTCTTGAAAATCTGTCCGCTGAACGGCTCGGAAACTTTGCGCTCGACAAGCTCGTCAGTCTTGGGATTAATGCCGCTGTAATCTTTTGAATCGGGCGCGGGGAAGAATTCAACGACGCCGTTGAGGAATTTCTTGACGCCGATATTTTTCAGCGCGCTGCCCACGAACACGGGGAAGACTTTAGCTTCGCGAATGCCGACAGCCAACGCGTCCGAAATTTCCGCTTCGTCCAGGTCTTCAACGTCGCCTTCAAGATATTTTTCCATCAGCTCGTCGTTGAATTCGGCGACAATGTCAAGCATTTCAAGGCGTTTGTCTTCGACTTCGTCGGCAACCTGCGCGGCGTCAATCGGTTCGTCGTCCGCTTTGACTTTGGAGAAAACCTTAAGCAAATCGACGACGCCTTTGAAGGAATCTTCCTTGCCGACGGGGACTTGAACGGGCACGACGCCGTTGCCGAATTTGTCGCGGAGCTGGGCAAGGACTTTTTCAAAATCGGCGTGTTCGCGATCCATTTTGCTGACGAAGAACGCGCGCGGCAGGTTGAGGCTTTCGGCGAGTGACCAAGCCTTTTCGGTCTCGACTTCGACGCCCGCGCTTGCGCTGACGACGATGACGACGGAATCAGCCGCCGCCAATGCACCGTGCATTTCCGCGACGAAATCGGGGAAGCCGGGCACGTCAAGCGCGTTGATTTTGAAGTTCTTCCACTCCAGAGCCGCCAACGACGCGCTGATAGACATTTTGCGCTTGTTCTCTTCGGGCTCGAAGTCAAGGACGCCGGTGCCTTGGTCGACGTTGCCGAGGCGGGTCGTCGCGCCGCTGTCGAAAAGTGCCGCTTCAAGCAAAGAGGTCTTGCCTGAGCGGCCGTGTCCGCAGAATGCTACGTTTCTGATGCTTTCGCTTTTGTAGTCTTTCATGTTTGATTTGTTCCCTCCGTTAAATTTTTTCGCAAGATTAATTCTATCGCCGCCGCCAATTTCCTGCCGCGTCTTTACTTCCACAGGCAAGCAATTATCAGCGCGGGCAAGAGATTGGCGACGCGGATTTTTCTTTCGGGGAAAAGCAGATTGACGCCGACGCCGAAGATCAACACGTTGCCGACGCTCGAAAGGTTTGCAAGCGCAACTTCCGTCATCAGCGGTTCGATAAAGCCCGCGCAGAAAGTCAACGCGCCTTGGAACAGCCCGACGCTCACGCACGAAAAGATACAGCCCTTGCCGAGGCTCGCCGTCATTACCAGAATTATAATCAAGTCAAGCGCGGACTTCGCAATCAAAACGGTGGCGTCGTTCAACAGGCGGTCGTTAATCGCGCCGATAACCGCCATTGCTCCGATACAAACGGTAAGCGACGCCGTAACGAACGCGTCGATAAATTTTGAATCGCCGTCATTGCCCGACCGCGTGCGTAACCAAATGCCGAGCCGTTCAAACTTGCCGTCAATGTCGACAATCGCGCCGATAAGCCCGCCGCCGATTAAGCTTGCGATTAAAAGCATCGTGTCCAAATTTTTCAAGGCACCGTCCGCGCCGAGGAAGATGACCGCCAACGCGCAGGCGTCCTGCAACGTGCGGCGAATGCCTTCCGTCAAAAGCTTGCCGCCGAACAGTCCGATAAGCCCGCCGACGATTATGCCCGCGACGTTAATCAGCGTGCCGAGCCCCGCGAAATGAAATTCCGTCAAAATTTTTTCAGCTCCGTTGCCAATCGTGCAAATTCCGTCAAGGTTAAAGTTTCAGCGCGCCGCGCGCCGTCAATCTGAGCCGCCGACAATGCCGACGAAATTTTTTCGCGCGGGAACGACGTCGCCAACGAGTTCGCCAAAGTTTTCCGCCGCTGACCGAACGCCGCACGCACGACCTTGGTGAAAAATTCTTCGTCGATTTCAAAGGGCGGTTTGCGCACGTCACAGACCACGACCGAGCTTGTCACTTCCGGCGACGGCAAAAAACTTTCGGGCGGCACGTCGAAGGCAATGCGCGCCTGCGAACGGAACTGCACCGCCACCGACAACGCGCCGTAAATTTTTGAGCCGGGCGCGGCAGTCATGCGTTCGGCGACTTCGCGCTGAACCATCGTCACGATTTTTGTCGCGGGCAAATTTTTTTCAAGCAACGTCAACAAAATCTGCGTCGTGATGTAATACGGCAAGTTCGCCGCCACTTTGAACGGGCGCGGCATTAATGCGGCAATGTCGACCTTGAGGATGTCGCCTTCGACGAGTCGAAAATTTTCGTAACCCGCGAGCGTTTCTTTCAGCACGGCGGGTAATTTTTTGTCGACTTCGACCGCCGTGACGTGTGCGCCCGCTTCAAGCAGTCCTTGCGTCAGCGTCCCGATGCCTGCGCCGATTTCAAGCACCTCGTCGCCCGCGCAGATTTCAGCCGCCTCGACGATTCGGCGCACGACTGACGCATCAATTAAAAAATTTTGTCCGAGCCCTTTGACTGCCCGCAACTTGAATTTCTTCAAGACGTGGCGCGTCGCCGACGGGTCAGCAATTAACGGATGTAACATTTTTTAATGCCTCCGTGAATTCAGCGCGCGTGACGCCGTAATTGTTCAGCCGCCGCACGAAAGTTTTGACGTTGCCGTAGCCGATGCCCAAAGCCGCGCCGATTTTGTCGCGCAGTCGTGAGCTGTCGTCGCCGCCCGCAAGTTTCAACGCAATCATCTCCGCCGCCGTGAATTCTTCGCGAGGATTAAGTTCAAGCGTGCGGACTTTGCTCAACGCCCTGCGAATCGATTCGGGCGACGCCTGTTCAACACCCACGTCGTCATTGGCAGTCGCCTCGTCACGGGGAATGTAAGCGTGCTTGGCGTTAGGGAAGCGTTTCGACAAAAATTTTCGGATGTTCTCGCCCGCCGAATCGGGGTCGGTCAAAATGATTATGCCGCGCCGCTTGTAAGCCGCCGCGATATTTTCAAGCGTGCGTCGGGTAAAATGAAAGCCGCCTGTCGTTATGCAGTCAGCCTCGACTGCGCGTCGGACGGCGGCGGTGTCGGATTTGCCTTCGACTATCAAAACTTCCTTAAGCAAAAAATTTCCTCCTTAAATCAGAATCTCTTCGACGAGCGTCAAAATTTCCTCGTGAATGTCCATGGTGCTGCGCGCGAAACTGCCCGATTGACAGTTGACGACGCGCCAGCCGTATTTGCGCGCCAATTCCTTGTACATGTTGTAAATTTTGTTCTGGAAAGCGGCGTCCGCCTCGTGAATGTCTTCGCGGCCGCGTTCGCGACGGAGCACGGCGCAAATTTCGGGCGACATGTCAAGGAAGATTGTCAAATCGGGGTGCGGCAAGCCGTAATGCCTGTACTCCAAATCGTCCAGCCAAGCCAAAAATTTTATGCGTTCGCGTTCGTCGTCAAGCTTCGCCGCCTGATACGCCATGTTGGAGCCGACGTAACGATCGCTCAAGACGAGCCCGCCGCGCTGATAAAATTTCTTCCACTCGAAAAAGTTTGCGAATCTGTCGACGGCGTAGAACGTCGCCGCCGCGTAGGGGTTGACAGCCTCCGCGTCTCCGCCGAAGTCGCCGCGCAAATACATCTTGATAAGCGCGGAAGACTCCGACTCGTAGTTGGGAAAGCTCACCCGCCTCACATCAACGCCAACGTCGCGCAGGCGTTCAAAAAGTTTTCGCGTCTGCGTCGCTTTGCCGGAACCGTCCGAGCCTTCAATTACGACCAACTTCCCCATACTGACACCCCCTGAAAAAATTTTAATGACGATTATTAGACAAGCCGCAAATTTTTCCTGCAAAAAGGGACAAGTGATTAGGGACAAGGGACAAGTTGTAACATCATGCAAAAAAAAACGGACGCGCCCGATAAGCACGCCCGCTTTTGAATACGCGTCGCCGTGAAATTATTTCTTGAAGACGACCGCGCAGTTTTCGAGGAATTTGTCATGTTGATTGGCGGCAAGGATTTTGTCGGCGTCCTCAACGGAAACGACGGGATTGGCGTCCAAATCCGCAAGACTGACTGCCTTGACGACCAAGGGGTTGCTGCCCGCCCGCGAGCAATCGGCTTGCGACGCGGCGTAGCTTGCCATGCCTTCGAGGATGATTTTATCGTAGTCCAGATTTTGATGACCGTAAATCGGCTGACCGTTTGCATTTTTGATGACGGGGCTCATTACGGGGTTAATCGCTTTGTCGACGGAACTGCAGTCGATTATCAAACCGGTGTAGTGGTTGTTGGTTACCGTCGTCTGATTGAGCACGGCGGTGTTGACGGGTTGCGGGAAGGCGACTTTGGGTTCGTCTTTGAAGGGCAGGAATGCGATTTCGGCGATTGAACCCTTGCCGCCGTAAAGTCTCATCTCCATGACGACTTTGCAGGTGCCGTCTTCAAAGTATCTGGGCTCTTCGACTTCGACGGCGTTACGAATGATGCCCTGCGCGGAAGTCTTGACTTGGTAAGTGTCTATCTCGTAATCGGTCATTGAGGCGTTGGTTTCCACTTGAACGCCGATGTACTCGACCAATTTGGCTTGCGCATCCATACGCGCCGCCTTCGCCGCCGTCAAGCGATATTTGCCGGGATTTTTCTTGTAGTCACGCTTGCCGACGCCTTCGCCCGTCACGCGAACGACGCCCTTGAAATAATCGACTTCGACGCCGTCGGGGTCTTGCGCCAGCGCAACCGTCAACATCGTCAGCATAATCGCCGCCGCCGTCAGACACGCCGCAAATTTCCTCGTGAGATTCACGTTAAACACTCCTTTGCCGAGTAACGTTGAAACTTCAGCCAATCCGTTGACTTTCGTCGCCGCCCTCCTTTCGTTTAATCCGTTGGCAATTCGATTCTAAACAAAGCCCGAAAGAGTGTCAACGCGATTAATCAAAGTCTAACGAAATTTTACGGGCGGTTAAGTTCAAGCTTGCGTGCCGAGCTTGGCTTCAAGGCGTCGACGCAATTCGTTATGAAAATCGTCCGCGCCGGCTTTGAATTTGACTTCGACGCAAATGACGTAAACGGGAATGCTCCACGCCTCGCGCGCAACTTCGGCGGGGATTTTCACGGCGTCCTTTTCCGTCACGACGATCATTTCAGCCGCAAACGATTCGGCGCGCCGCAAGATGTCTTCCATTTCGGCAACGGTGTAATCGTGGTGGTCGGGGTAGCGCAGGCTCGAAATAATCTCCGCGCCCAAATCGCTCAACGTCCGCTCAAACGACGCGGGGTTTCCGATAGCCGAGACCGCCATAACTTTTCGCCCGCCGAGGATGTCGACGTTGACGCCTTCGCCCGACAAATCGACCGACCAATCGGCAAGCGGTATCAGGCAGCGCGGCTCGTGAATGCTCTCGACGATCTGCGCGGCGGCGTTGTATTTTTGCACGGTGTCGCGAATCAGTTCGCAGGAACCTTCGCGGGCTTGGTCAACCTTCGTCATGAGGCAAACGTCCGCGCGGCTGATATGTGAAATCGATTCGCGCAACGTCCCGCGCGGCAAAAGATGTCCGTTGCCGAAGACCGACACGGCGTCAATCAACAATATGTCGAAGTCGCGAATAACCTGCCAATGCTGAAAGCCGTCGTCAAGAATCACGACCTGCGCGCCGAAATGTTCGATGGCATATTGTCCCGTGACGGCTCGTCGCGCACCGATTAACACGGGCACGTTGGGCAGGTGTTTGGCAAGCATGAAGGCTTCGTCGCCCGCCTGAGCCGCGTCCATTTTGAGCGTCTTACCGTCGCTTACGATTCCGACTTCGCCGTAAAACTTTGCACGATAGCCGCGATTGAGAATCACGACGCGATAACCCATGTCGCGAATTTCCTTCGCCAGACGTTGAGCCGTGGGCGTCTTGCCCGTCCCGCCGACCGTTATGTTGCCGAGACTTATGACGAAACAATTAAGCCGCTCCTTGCCCGAAAAGCCCAAATCGTAGCCGAGCAACCGCAAGTTGACCAGCCCTTGATAAACGAGCGAGGCGAGATACATCACGAAGATTATCAGCGGTGTGAAAGCCCCGCGAACTTCTTCGTCGTGAATCAGCTTAAGGAAATATGTCTGGACGTTCTCAATCTTTTCGGTCGTGCGGAGGCGGCGGGCGTTTTCCTTTGCTTCGTATTCGGTGAGCATTTGCCGCAACAGGACGGCGGATTTGCGTGACGCGCCGCGATTTTCGTGAACAATTTTGATCGTCTCTTCCTCAAGGCGGCGGCGTTCGTCGGGTTCGTCGAAAAGTTTCTTCGCCTGCGCGGCAAGTTCGTCCGCGTCGTTGACGGTTATGCAAGCGTCGCGGTTTTTGAACAGCGCGTGCAAGTCCTTAAAGTTCTCCATGTGGTGACCGACGATAATCGCTTTGCCGTGCGCCGCCGGCTCAAGGATGTTGTGTCCGCCGTGCGAAACGAGACTGCCGCCGACATAAATGACGTTGCCGACGCTGTAGACTTGACCGAGTTCGCCGATTGTGTCGAGGATGATGATGTCTTCGTTAGCGGGCGGACGCTTTTGGAGTTCGGTGCGCGTGCCGACGGTAAAGCCCGCCGCCTTGCACAGCGCGACGACTTCACGGGTGCGCAAAAGTTCGCGCGGGGCAATGACGAGCCGAGCCTTGGGATGATTTTCGCGAATCGCCTTGAACGCCTTGAGCACGAAATTTTCTTCGCCGCGATGGGTGCTGCCCGCAAGAAAAATTTCCTTGGCGTCCGTCAAGCCCATGTCCGACAAAATCTTTGCGCGTTGGGCTTCCGTGACGTCCGTGTAGGTCTGGTCGAATTTCGTATTGCCCGTGACGATAACGAGGTCTTCGGGCGCGCCGAGTTCCTTGACGTAGCCCGCGTCGACGCCGCTTGCCATTGCGAACAGCTTGACGGTGCCGATCATGTCGCGCAGAATCGAGAACATGTACTTGTAACGCTTGACGCTCTTTTCGGAAATGCGACCGTTGACCATCATGACGGGCACTTGATTTTCACGCGCCGCCTTGAGGAAGTTCGGCCACAGCTCCGTTTCGACGTTGAGGAAGACTCGCGGGAAAATTTTTTTGAACACCGACTCCGACACGAACGGCAAATCCAGCGGGAAATAAATTATGCTGTCCGCGTCCTTGATGATCCGATTCGCCATTTCGTAGCCCGAAGTCGTCACGACGGACACGAGGATTGGCGACTTGGGGAATTCGCGGCGGAACTCTTTAATCAGCGGGCTTGTCGCGACAATTTCGCCGACCGACGCCGCGTGTACCCATATGCAATTTTTTTTCGCCACGGGGTCAAGTGCGCCCTTCGGGAAGAAGCCGAAGCTTTGACGGATTCGTTCCACGAAGCCGCGCTCGCGTATCGAACGAATCATGAACACCGGGATAATCAGTATCACGACGAGTATCGCCGCCAGGTTGTAAAGTAATTGCAATGAACGCGCTCCTTAACTAAAAATTTTGTCGATTATAACACAGCGCGCAAAAAAAATCTGCCGCCCGCAAGCAGCAGATAAAATTTTTTGTCAAGCCGATTCAGATGAGCGGCGCAAGTTCTTTTTGCATTTCGGGCGAAATTTTGAGGGCATTCATTGCCGCTTCCGCCGTCAAGTGCAAGCTGTCCATCAAGTTGCGGATATTACCGAGCAAAGTTTTTCGTTCGCCCTGCGCGATACCTTCTTCGCGACCTTGAGCAATGTACGACTTTTTGGCGTCTTCCTCATTCCACCAAAGGCTGACCATCTCAAACACCTCCTGCATACGAATTTTCAAGTAATCGCGCATGATATCGTTGTCGATACACCAACGCATTGCCTCGATAATCGCGTCGCCGCGACTCATGCCCGCCGCCCGATTCGTCTCCACTCTGTCGACGAAAACGCTGTAATCGTGCACGGGACGACACTCGCGAATCAGCCGAAAGTCCTCGTTGTAGTTGACGTTGAAGACTTTAACCGTCAGCTCAGTGTCGCCCGGCAGCGCGAAGGCGTCCGAAAGTTTCAGCGTGCCGACTTCGGGGCAAGGTTCCTTGCCGTTGTAGAACACAAAAAATTTCGGCGCGGGCAATTCGATAAGTTTTTCGCGATAAATCAAATTGTCGCCCGCCGCACGACGGTAAAGCATCGACAGATAAAACAGCATCCTAAGCGGCATGTTGAAATTTCGCGTGCTTTGATGCTCGAAAAATACGAAACATTTTCCGTCCGCGCTGAACGAAACGTCGTTGCGCAAATTACTGAACAAAATGTCTTCAACCGTATTTTCACTCAACCGGTCGGCTGTCAAGTTCAAGCCCGTGACCGCGTTGCAAAGTTGCGCAAAATTTTCCTTAATCCGGAAGTAATCGCGGAACAACGAGTCGCGATAAATTTTCTTTGCCGAGTCCACAAATGCACCTCCGCAAAATTTTCTTAACGATTCAATGATAGTGCACGTCGGCAGGCGTCACGCGCGCCTTGAAGACTTTGTACGTCCACGCCTGGTAGCAAAGGACAATCGGCACGAAAATCGCCACAGCTATCGTCATGAGCGTCAATGTGTGCGGCGTCGACGCGGCGTTATAAATATTCAAGCTCAAATCGGGCGAAATGCTCGACACCATGATTCGCGGGAACAGCGCGTTGAAAAAACCGATCGTCAGGAACGCAATGCCCAACGTCGACGACAGGAACGCCTTGCAACCGCAACCGGCATACGCGCCCGCACAACTCGCAATCAGCGCGGCGACCGTGAAGCCCAAGAAAAATACCGTGCTCAACTTTGCAAGGATGTCCGTTTCGGCAAAAGCAAAGCCCGCGAACAGCGCGAACGCGACCAATGCCGAAATTCCCAAGTAGACGCTTTTGTGGCGAATGTCTTCAAGCAAACCTTTGTCCGCGATTTTTATCAGCAAGAAGTTCGCGCCGTGGAACGCGAACAGCAACACGAAGAATATTCCGCCAAGCAACGCGCACGGGTTCAGCAAGTCGAAGAAATGCCCCGTGAAATGCATTTGATAATCTATCGGCAAGCCGCGCAGGAGATTGACGACCGCCACGCCCCAAAGCAGAGCCGGCACGAAGCTCCCGAACATAATTCCGAAGTCCCAAAAGTTTACCCAGTCCGACGCTTGAAATTTCCCGCGCAGTTCAAACGCCACGCCGCGCATAATCAGCGCGAGCAACATCAGGAACAGCGCAAGGTAAAACGTGCTGAACATCGTCGCGTAGACGTGCGGGAAGGCAGCGAACGTCGCGCCGCCCGCCGTTATCATCCAAACTTCGTTGCCGTCCCAGACCGGACCGATTGCGCGGACAAATTGCGCGCGTTCGTTTTTCGGGCGACCCGCCATCATCATGCCGACGCCGTAATCGAAGCCCTCAAGAATGAAAAAGCCCGTGAACAGCACCGTTATCAAGATAAACCAAACGATATTTAAATCCACAATCCTCACCCCTCAGTGCGACAAGAGCGCATAAATCGTAGTGCCGACCAATACGACGACCGCTATAATCGACGTGCCGACGCCAACCATCGCGGCAACCGTCACATTTTGAACGTGTTTGCTGATGCCATCAAGGCTTGTACGAATTTCTTTTATGTCAGCTTCTTGTTTTTGGCGCAGTTCGCGAATCTCCGCCGCTCGTTGATTGTCGCGGTCGCGCATCTCTTGCATGAACGTATTAAATTTCGCGTCCTGCATTGCCAGTTGCCGTTGAGTTTCGGCGTTGATTTTTTCTTGTTCCGTCATCGGAATCAACCTCCCTTAGCGGGAATTTTTCAACGCGTCAAGAGCGCATAAACCGTAGTTCCGACCAATACGACGACCGCTATGACCGACGTGCCGACGCCAACCATCGCGGCAACCGTCACATTTTGAACGTGCTTGCCAATGCCGTCAATTTTTGCGTCAAGTTGAGCTTGCATGGTTTTCATGTCTTGCCGAAGTTCGCGAATGTCTGCCGCTCGTTGATTGTCACGGTCGCGCATTTCGGTTTTGAAGTCTCGCATTTCTTCCATAAACGCTTCAAATTTCGTTTCAAGGTTGCTTACACGCGCCTCGACTTGATTAAGTTTTTTTTCTTGCTTAGACATAGGAATCACTCCTCTTCGGTGATTTTCGTCCGCCGAATGAACATGACCGCCGCGAAGACCGCAAGCACCGCAAGGAATAAATAAATCGCCGTGAAACCGACCAAAGTTACAAAGACTTCGCCCGCCGACAAATTCGGGCTGACCGCGACCGCTGTTTTCTGCAAGCCGACGACTATCCACGGCTGTCGACCCGCCTCCGCAATGTACCAGCCCGCCGAATTCGCGATAAACGGTATCGGCAACAACAGCGGCATGAATTTCAAGCAACACCGGTGCTCCCGAAGAGTGTCACGGCAGAAAAAGACCAGCACGCCCGTCACGAAGACGATAACCAGCAACGCGCCGCCCGCGCCGACCATTGCGCGAAAACTCCAGAACATGCCGCGCACGTCGTTGGGAATGTAGTAGCCGTTGCCGTATTTTTCGACCGCTTCGCGTTGCAAGTCGTTAATGCCCTTGACTTCGCCGCTTAACGAGTTGTGCACCATGAACGTAAACATTTTCGGGATAAGAATTTCCGAATCGTTGCGACGCGCCTCCTGATTTATGTCGGCGACGACCGCGAACGGCGCGGGGTCTTCCGTCTCCCACAGAGCCTCGAACGAAGCCAACTTCATCGGGTTTGCTTCGGCAAGATACTGCGCGTGCATGTGACCCGAACCCATGACGCCCAACGTGCCGAGCATCGTGTAAAGCACTGCGCGGCGGAGCGTGCGAACGAACATTTCACGCGAGTCGTCGTCGGTTGCGATTTTCCACGCGCTCACGACGATAACCAGAAAGCCGCCCGTGGTTATGCCGGCAAAGAACGTGTGCGAAAATTCGCCGAAGACGTAGGGATTTGTGACGAGTTCAAAAAAATCCGTCATGACGGCGCGCCCGTCCTCAATCGCATAGCCGACGGGGTGTTGCATGAACGAATTGGCGACCAGAATCCAAAACGCCGACAGGTTGCTGCCGAAAGCGACAATCCAAATGCACAGGCAGTGAAATTTTTCGCTGAGCTTGTCCCAACCGAAAATCCACAGCCCGATAAACGTCGACTCGATAAAGAACGCCGTCAAAGCCTCCAGCGCGAGCGGCGCGCCGAAGATGTCGCCCATGAAGCGCGCGTATTCCGACCAGTTCATGCCGAAATGAAATTCCTGCACGATACCGGTCACGACGCCCATTGCGAAATTTATCAGGAAGATCGTCCCGAAAAACTTCACGAGCTTTTTGAGTTTGATTCGCTCTTCGTAACTGCCGCTGTTGACGTACCACATTTCAAGCAACGCGACGAAGATTGACAAGCCGAGCGTCACCGGCACGAATAAAAAATGGTAAATCGTTGTGATTGCGAACTGCAGCCGCGATAGAATCAGCGCGTCCATAAAAAATCACTTCCTGTCCGAAAAATTTTCTGCGGTTATTAAATCATAAATCGCGCCCGTTGACAACGAAATCCGCAACAAAAAAGGCCACTTTAGAAGTGGCGGAACAGATAGCGCGTTGCAACGTCCGATAACATAAGCCAATCGCCGCGCCGATACGAAATGCATGCGCATTTCTAGGGGTTGTTGGTAAACTCAAGTAAAAGAAAAACATAAGCAGTTCTCTGA
>CAMZAX010000005.1 GCA_947304355.1 uncultured Selenomonadales bacterium | reverse complement strand
CTTTTTACTCGCTGCTTCTGTTATTCACTTTTAATTTACCAACAGCCCCTAAAAAATTTCTTCGTCAGTCAAATAACATGACGGGTCGCTTGCCCAAAAGTCGCCCGTGACGGCCTCGGCGCGCGTGCGGAAATTGCCGTTGCAGTTGTCCAGAAATTTGCAACGGGCGCAACGTCCTTTGAGCAGCGGCTTGCGATTCTTCAGCCCCGCCAAAATCGGATTGTTTACGTCAGTCCAGATGTCGCCGAATTTGCGTTCGCGGACGTTGCCGAATGTGTGGTGTTGCGTGAATTGGTCGGGGTGAACGTAGCCGAGCGGATCCACTTCGCCGAACGCAATGCCCGAACGATTGCCGCCGTTCATGCCGATAAATTTTTTAATCTGCGCGGCGGTCGCGTCGTCGCCTTCAGCCAAAGCCTTCAAATACATGTACACGCCGTCGCAGTGGTTGTCGACAGTCAAAATCTCCTTGGCGAGCCCGCGCCGTGCAAAGTCCTTGGCGCGACGAATAATCGTGTCCATTGCCAGGCGCGATTCGGCGGGCGTTACGTCCTCGTCAAGCATTTGACTGCCGCGCCCCGAATAGACCAGATGATAAAAGCACACGCGATTGATTTGCTCCGCCTCGATGAAGTCGAAAATTTTATCAAGCTCCTCGAAGTTGTGGCGGTTAATCGTGAAGCGCAAGCCGACGCGTTGACCGACAGCCACGCAATTTTCTATGCCGCGCATTGCAAGATTGAACGCGCCCTCGACGCCGCGAAATTTGTCGTTGACAGTAGCCAGCCCGTCAAGCGAAATGCCCACGTAGCCCACGCCGATAGATTTGATTTCGCGGGCGACTTTGCGGGTAATCAGCGTGCCGTTTGTCGAAAGTGTCGGACGAACATTTTTTTCGGCGGCATAGGCGGCAAGTTCAAAGAAGTCCGGACGAATCAACGGTTCTCCGCCCGAAAACAACAGCACGGGTACTTTGAAGTCGGCAAGGTCGTCGATAAACTTTTTCGCCTCGGCAGTCGTGAGTTCGTCCGTGTACTTGCGCGCATCTGAATTCATGTAACAATGGCGACATTTGAGATTGCAGGTGCGCGTTGAGTTCCACACGACGACGGGACCGATACCCGCCGCTGCGCCGTCACGCATTCGGTGCGCGTCCTTGGTGTAGCGCAGAGTGTCGCCGAAATAATTGTCGGCAAAGAGCAACTTCGTCACGCTTATCATAAAACAATCCCCTTGAGCAGAATTTTTATTTTGAGCCGAATATTCTCCGTAAACGGAATTTCCAACTTGCTGAAAGCCGTCGTCTGGTAAATCGAGTGAATCATTTCCGAAATGATGTTTGCCGGCACGTCGTCGCGAAATTCGCCGCCGCGTTGCCCGCGCAGGATTATTTCTTCAAACAGCTCGCGGAAGCCCGGCGATAAACTTTGCGGGATTTGTTCGGGCTTGTCGGAGTGTTCGCTCGCGCTGATGAACAGCGGCAAGATAAATCGGTTTTCGTCGATGAGTTCGGCGGCGCACACGCAACAGCGTTCCAAAAGTTCGGACGACGTTTGATTGACTTCGCACGCCGCAGAAATATTTTTTTCGACTTGCGCGCGCAAATTCTTCGCCAACGTCAGCAAAACTTCTTCCTTGGAGCCGAAGTAGTTGTAAAAGGTGCCGACGCCCAGACCCGCCGCTTGCATGATGCCCGCAATTGACGTGTTGGCAAAGCCGACGAGTTTGAATTGATGCGCGGCGGCGTTTAGGATTGTCTGTCGCGCCTGAAATTTTTTCTGCTTGCGCAAGCTGATTCGTTCTGCCATGACCGCGCCCCCTATGTCAGTTAGGAGTTATTTTTTCATTACTCATTCCTAATTCCTAATTCCTAATTATACAAACTGCGCGGGCGTTGCACAAATTTTTTTTGCGCGCGCCGTCGCCTCCGTCAACAGCCGTCTTGCTTTGCCGCAGGAAATTCGCTACAATGAACGCGTCAAAGGAGGCCTCTTTATGGAAATTGACATCAGCAAGATTAAATTCAACGCGCACGGCTTGGTTCCCGCAATCGTCCAGGAAGAAAGCGGACAAGTTCTCATGCTCGCCTACATGAACGAAGAATCGCTCAATAAGACGATTGAAACGGGTTACACGCATTTTTACAGCCGCTCCCGCCAAAAGCTCTGGAAGAAGGGCGAAACCAGCGGCAACGTTCAGCAAGTCAAGGCTCTCTACTACGATTGCGACGGCGACGCGCTTTTGATTAAAGTTCACCAAACGGGCGTCGCTTGCCATACCGGAACGTATTCGTGCTTCAGCGGGCGCAGACTCGACGAAAATAAAAATCTGCCCGCCGTTATTGAACAACCGCCCGAAGATTTGTCGCTCGTCCTTTACGAACTGTACTCGGTCATCAAAGACCGCCAGCGTCACCCCGTCGACGGCTCTTACACGAATTATCTGTTCAACATGGGTCACGACAAAATTTTGAAGAAAGTCGGCGAAGAGGCTGTCGAAACGATTATCGCGTCGAAAAACAACAACATCGAACAGATTTTGTACGAGATGGGCGATTTGTGGTATCACTGCCTGGTTTTGCTCGCGTGGCACGGCATTAAGCCCGAAGAACTTTTCGCGGAGCTGATGAATCGTCGCAAGGGCGGCAACTATCACAAATTCACCGGTAAGAGCGGGCAACGTCCTCAAGATTAAGATTCGTTAAAGTTTTCGGCCTTCCGAAACGGAGGGCGTTTTTTTATTGCGATTTTAACCCGCCTCTGATATAGTTTGAAAAAAACATGCAAGGAGGCGCGTTGACATGACGAGGAAAATTTTTTCGGCAATGCTCGCGGTCGTTGTCGTCTGTTCGCTGAATTTCTGCGCGGCGGCAAAGAAAAGCGTCGCCGTCATGCCTCTGGAAAACGTTTCGGGCTACAGCGAATACAAAGTCGCCGAAATCATGACGGAACAATTAATCGTGTCGATTCAAGCAAGCGGCACTTACACGCAAGTCGAACGTGCACAACTCGGCGCGGTGATTCGCGAACAGGGCTTTCAAAATATCGCCGTCGACACAAGCAAGGCTGTCGAATTGGGCAAGCTCATGGGCGCGGATTATTCCATGCTCGGCAAAGTAACGATGGCGACCGTCGGCAACAACCCTACCGCTACTGCCGTGGCGCAAATCGGCGGGCTTATCGGGCTCGGCGAATTGGGCGCGGCCGCCGAATATTACGTCCACCAGTTCAAGGGCAAGATTGCTTTTGAATTCCGCTTCGTCGACAACGAGACCGGCGAAGTCGTCCTTGCCAAAACCGTCGAAGGCAGCAAAAGCGGCGCAACCGTGACGGACGCCTTCAACAACGCCTGCAAAGCCGCCGCCGAAAATTTTCTTAAAGAACTCGACGGACTCAATCCATTCCGCGCGCGCGTCGCCGACGTGAACGGCTCCGACATTTACATTGACCAAGGCTCCGAAAGCGGACTTCGGCGCGGCGAAACGTTGATTGTTGTCCGCGAAGGCGCGCCCATCGTCGTCAACGACAGAGTTGTTGCCATGCGTCAAACAGAAATCGGCAAGGTCAAAGTCGTCGAAGTCAACGCCGATTATTCCGTCTGCCGCGCCTCCGATAACACGAGCGGCATTCAAAAAGGCGACGTCGTTAAAAGGAGCTGATGACATGAAAAATTTTGCGATTATTCTTTTCGCGCTGATTTTGATGATTTGCGCGACGGCTTCAGCCAAAAACGTGACGGTGACGGGCACGGGCGCGACACCTTCCGACGCCGAGAACGACGCGCTTAGGGCGGCTGTCGAAAATACTTTGGGCGTCCTCGTCGATTCAGCGACGTTGGTTCAGAACAGCATGTTGATTGACGACCAAATCTACACGCAATCGCGCGGCTTCGTCAACGATTATCAAATCCTGCGCCGCGAACAAGTCGGCAACCTCTGGCGCGTGACGATTAACGCGACTGTCGACGATCAACCGAACTCAAGACTTATGAACGAGTTGACGCGCCTTGGGATTATCAACGTGCAACTGCGCAACCCGAAAATCGCCGTCTACGTCCCCGAACAGCATTTGAATTACAACTTCGGCGGCGGCTCCGGCGGCGAGACTGCCATTGTCAAGACGCTCCTCAACGCGGGCTTTTCGCAAGTCGTCGAAGTCGGCACGGGGCTAAGTTACGCCAACCCCATGAGCATGAACGCCGCGCAGATGCGGCAGGCGGCGCAAGATTATGGCGCGGATATAATGATTGTCGGCGAAAGTTTCAGCGAAGGCGTCGGCGACGTTGGCGATTATCTTCCCGGCAACCAACGGACAAACATGCAGGCTTGCCGCGCGCGCGTCGAGGCGAAAATGTTTATCGTGCGCACAGGTCAAGTTATCGCGGCTGACGGCAAATACGGTTCCGCTTACGACAATTCGCAGGCGATTGCCGCCAAGAAAGCCCTTGCCAAAGCGGGCGACGAGATGGGCAATTATTTCGTCGAACAGATAACGGGCATGTACACTTCGCGGCAAGGCGTCGAGGTCGTTGTTTACGGCGCGGACTTCAGCAAAATTAACGCCGTGCAGGTTGCGTTGGGCAAAGTCAATCGCGTCAAGTACGTCAACCTGTCGAGCTACGAAGGCGGACGCGCGGTTTTCAGCGTGCAATACGGCGGCTCTCCGCAGACGCTCTTCAACGAGCTGCAAGCCGTCACCAACGCCGAGTTGACGTTGCAAGCACTTGCCTACAACACGCTGACCATTGCCGTCCGCTGAACGTCGACGCAATTAAAAACTCCCGCAAGAATTTTTCCTGCGGGAATTTTTTTGCAAAAAAATAAGACCTGTTGACGCGGGCGAAGAATCAACTTTCGCTTGACGCTTCACCCGCTTTACGGTATAATCACCGCTGTAAAATTTCCACAAGTGACGCGCAACGCGCCCATCCCAGATTTGTATTGTCAATTCTAGCAAAGGGCTTGGCGATTGTCAAGTTCAACCGAAAGGAGGCGGTGTTTATGGACTGAAAAGCCGTTGTCCCCGTCGTTTAAAACATTCAGGAGGTGATATTTATGGGAAACCAATTTGAGCTATTCAAGCATCCGAAGTTCGGGGAAATCCGAGTGTTTCTCCCCGACGGCAATCCGTCCAATCCGTGGTTCGTCGCCGCCGACGTTTGCCGCGCCCTCGACATCAAAAATTATCGCGATGCTGTTAGTCGTCTCAATGACGATGAAAAAGATTTGGCGGAAATTTCTATATCCCCCACGGGTGTAGTTTTAACCGACACCCTGGGAGGGTATCAAAAAATGCTTGTCGTCAACGAGCCCGGTCTCTATCGGCTTATCTTTTCCAGCCGCAAAAAAGAGGCTGTCGAATTCCAGAATTGGGTCTATCACGAAGTCCTGCCGGCGATTCGCAAGCACGGCTACTATTCGCTCGTTCCGTCCGCTGCGCCCGCGCCTGCTGTCAAAAAGCTCGACTTGGCTCGTGTCTATTTGTTCCAAATGAGTGACGGCACCGTTCAAATCGTCAAAATCGGTCACAGCAACAACATTCGTTCCCGCGTCGCCAAAATCGAACGCGAAACCGGCTTGAAGGTCGTCGATATGTATTTCACGCCCGAAATGCCCCGCAAAGACGCTCGCTTGGTTGAGTGGGCTGCCCAAAAGAAACTCGCGCCGCAACGCGTGAGGGGCGAATTTTTTTCTGCCGACTTCGACGAAGTACGTGCGATTATCGATTACTTCGTAAAAATCACGACGGCAATTTTGCCGCCCGAATACCTCAACCTTATCGCTGACAAGCAAATTTAGTTTGTCGGCGATTTTTTTATGCAAACAAAAAACCTCTCGGCGGGTGTCGGGAGGCTTTTTGCTGTCGTAAGCGTTGCGTTACTTGCTTTGCTGTTTTTTCTTGAAGATAAGCTTGTCAAGCAGGTCGATGAGCTGACCGATTTCGGGCTTGGAAATTTGCGCGCTCGCGCCCAGTTCGTCGCCCTTGAAACGCATTTCCTCGTTGATAAGCGAAGAGAACAGGACAAACGGCACGTCTTCAAGCCGCTCGTTGTGGCGGACTAGTTTCAAAAGCCTGTGACCGTCCATCATGGGCATTTCGACATCGGAAACGATAATGCCGACGTGTTCGGAAATGTCGCCTTCCTTCGCGGCAAGACCCTGCAGATATTCCCAAGCGTCTTTGCCGTTGCCGAAGTCGCGGACGAAACGATAGCCCGAATCGTGCAACGTCGTGACAAGCAGGTCGCGCAACATTGCCGAGTCTTCCGCAACGACGACGTGAACATCAGCACGTTTTGCGCGAACGTCAGCCGCCGCGTCTTCAACCGTCGTGAGTTTGGCGTTGATTTCGGGATTAATCTCCGCAATGATCGTCTCGAAGTCCAAAAGCAGGACGATACGGTCGGGCATTTTGATGATACCGACGACGCGGCTCTGGTCGCCGACTTCGGGCGCGGGCTCCATGTCCTTCCACGATATGCGGTGAATGCGCGAAACATTTTCCACCAAAAAGCCGATGTCGTAGTTGTTGATTTCCGTGACGATAATATTTTTTGCGTCGTCGCCGTTGGCAACGTTCAAACAGCGCGGCAGATTTACCAACGGAATTGCTTTGCCGCGCAGAGTAAACAACCCGTCAATGTAGGGGTGAGCTTGCGGCATAGCCGTTACGGGCGTGCGCTGAATGACCTCGCGAACTTTGGCGACGTTTATGCCGTAGTTGACGGCACCTATGCTGAATTCAACTATCTCAAATTCGTTCGTACCTGTTTCAAGCAAAATACCTTTCTTGTCGCCGGCAGTCTCGTCGCCCTTGCGAACTTTATCTTTCGCCATCTAATCCGCCTCCGAATTGTAATGCGTCATGCGTAGTGCGCAATGCGCAATGAGAAATTTTTTGGAAACTTCGCCGCAAAAATTTTTAATCCTTCAATGCGTGGCGATAAATTTGCGAAGCTCCAACATCAGCTCGATTGCAAGCAGTGACAAATCTTTTTTACGGATGCGCGGCGGCAGTCTCCGTTCGATTGTAAGCCGTGCGTCGTCGCCCGTGAAGAATTGCCGACCGAGTGCGTAAAACGTGAAAGCCAATGCGCCGCCCGCCGAAATTATCCACGGCACCGCGTGCAATGCGTGACGCAAGACGAAGCCCGCCGCCAAGAAAATTGTTACCAAGCCGTACAAAAACATTTTCAGCAGGAAAGGCAACAGCATTATCGCTGCCGCCAAGCTCAAGCCCGCAAGCACCAAGGAAATCGCTGCGACAATCATGACATTCACTCTCCTTACGAAAAATCGTCAAGCAAAAAATTTTATCGCGCGGCGCAAAGTTTCGACCTTCAGCGGCAACGGTGCGCCTGCCTCGCCGTCCAAGTCGCTGGTCAATGCGGCGGACGTGCTTATCGTCAGCGTCGCGGCTTGCAACGTCAAAATGTTCTCGTCGCCGTCGACGCAACCGCCCGCCAAAATTTTTTTCGCCAACGTCATAAGACTGCGCGGCGAACATTTTTTCAGCGCGATTAAGTCAAGCTTGCCGTCGTCAATCTGCGCGGCGTCCGAAATTTTTTTGAAGCCCGCGACCGAAGGCGAATTCAGCACCAAGAATAAAAATGCCTCGACCGAAAATTTTTGTCCGTCCGCCTCAACGTCAAGCGGCACCGCTTTGAAGTTCGTCAATTCGCCGAGCCCGCGCAGATAGTAAGCCGACTTGCCCAAAAAATTTTTCAGGCGCGAATCGACCTCGTGAGCTATCGACGTGAAGACGCCCGCGCTTGCCACGTTAATGAAATACTCCGCGCCGTTCGCCAAACCCAAATCAACGGGACGCGTCCGACCTGCCGCCACCGCGTCGAAAGTTTTTTCCGCGTCAAGTCCGAGGTGCGCCGCGAAGTCGTTGGACGTGCCGGAGCCGATTACTCCGACGGGCAAATCCAAATCGTTGCGCTTGAGCCAATTAATCACCGCGTGCAGAGTTCCGTCACCGCCCGCCGCCAACACGCCCTCCGCGCCCGAAGACTTCACGCAGTCGACGAAACTTGAATTGTCGTCCGCTTGCGTTCGATAGACCGACAGCAACACGCCGCGACGTTGAAGATTTTCAATCACGTCGTCCAGCTGATTCTTGAACGCCGCGTGCCCCGACACAGGATTGTAAGCGAGCAAAATTTTTTTCATGACTTGAATATCCCAAGCTTGCGGAAGATTTTTATGCTGAAGCGTCCGATCATCGGGATTCGCGCCATGTCCTCTTCAAGCAAGCCGCCGATTAGGGCAAGCGTCGCGACGTAGATGACACAGCCCGCGCCGATTGCTCCGAACGTCGAGACAATTTCCATGTGCCATTGCGCCAACGTCACGTCGTGGAAAAACTTCACGACCAACGCCATTGCTCCCGCCGCGCAGATTGTCTTGAACAGCTGCCCCAGCTCCATGCGATAGCCGATATATTTCCAAATGAAATAGAGATTTATGAACGCCGCAACGCCCATATCAGCCGCCGTCGCCCAAGCCGCACCCATGATTCCCAACGCGGGCATTGCCGTCAAAGTCCAGTTCAGCGCGACTTTCGCCGCCGCCGCCAAAATCATGTTGACCATCGGGATTGTCGTATGCCCAAGCCCTTGCAGGACGCCCGTCGATACCTGGTGCAGTCCGAGCAGGATTATCGACACCGCCGAAATCATGACGGCAGGTCCTGCGCCCGGCGCGTTGTAAATCAAGCTTGCTATCGGCGTGGCAAGAAAGAACACTATCACGAACGCCGGAAAGCACACGAAGTTTGAGATACGAACAGCCGCTGCCGTCTGCCGAAAGATTCGCGCCGTGTCTTTGAGGGCGCGCGCCTCCGAAATCGCCGGGACGATTGACACTGCCAACGACGCCGTCAATATCGTCGCCAAGTTCACCAGCGGGACAGCCATGCCCGTCAAGTAGCCGAAAAGCTCCGTCGCCTGCCGCACGCTGTAGCCCGCCACCTCCAATCGTTGCGGGACAATCATTAAGTCCAAGTTCGACACGACGGGCAACATGATTGACGCCGCGCTGACGGGCAACGCCAATCTGAAAATCCGCTTGATGATTGAAGTCGTCGACTCGCTTGCGGTTTCGGGCGAAGGTTTCAAGTCCGTGCCGTAAGTTTTTTCTATGTCGCGATTCAGCTTTATGTGGAAGTAGACAAGGACGATTAAGCCCGTGACTGCGCCCGCCAACGCGCCCAAGCTCGCGCCCGCCGCCGCGTAATCCAATCCCCAAGGCAACAGCAAATCGGCAAGCACGATCATGGTTATCACGCGGAAAATTTGCTCGACGATCTGACTTACCGCCGTCGGCGTCATGCGTTGCCAACCCTGCAAGTAGCCGCGACTCGACGCCAAAAACGTCACGAAGAAAATCGTAGGTGCAAGCGCGACGACCGACATGTAAGCGCGCGGGTCTCGTATGAATTGCAAATCGATAAGCCAACGCGCCGCAAAATACGTGAGCACCGAAAAAAATATTCCCGTAAACAACATCAGCAACATTGAGATTCGGAAGACGCGCTTTGCCCCGTAAATGTCGTTCAACGCGACGCGCTCCGCCGTGATGATTGAAATTGCCACGGGTACGCCCGCTTGCGAAACCGTCATTGCGAAAAAATAAATGGGGAAAGCCATTTGATAGAGACCTATGCCCTCGCCGCCCAAGATTCGCGATACAAATATCCAATTCAACGAGCCGATTACCTTGACGACGAAACTGGCGATCGTCAAGATGAACGTGCCCTTTAAAAATTTCTCGCCGGATTTAGTTTCTGTCATTCTGTTCGCACCTTTGTTAGGTTTTAGCTGTTACTACTTTCGCCGCCGTGTGTTATAATCCTTTCAAAAAACGGAGGCTGATTGATTTGAAGATTCAACAGATACGCAACGCGACGCTCAAGCTGACTTACGGCGGGAAAGTGTTTCTCGTCGACCCGTGGCTCATCGGCGCAATGAAGTTCGGACGCTTCGTCGACATCCCCGGCAAGCCGTTCAGCACGCCCGACCCCGTTCGCGAACAGATTCCAATGCCGATTTGCGATTTGCCCGCTTCCGTCGAAGAAATTCTGCGCGGCGTCGATTATTACGTCGTGACGCACATTCACCCCGACCACGTGGACATGGCGCCCGACGGCACGGTTGGCAAGCCGCTCGATAAAAATGTTCCGCTGTTCGTGCAGAATTCGGAGGACGCCGCCGCTTTCAAGCGTTCGGGGTTCGGCAACGTCGAAGTGCTCGGCGAAAACGTTTTGGGCGCGATTAAGCTGACGAAGACGCCCGCCCGTCACGGGACGATTAAACCTTGCGGCGAGGCTTGCGGATTAATCTTCCAAGCCGACGGTGAAAAAACTTTGTACCTTGCGGGCGATACCGTCTGGTTCGGCGGCGTGCAGGATTCGCTGACGACCTTCCGACCCGACGTTGTGATTGTCAACGCCTGCGCGGCTGAGCTCGTCGATTACGGGCGGCTCATCATGAACGACGAAGACATTGACTGCATTGCGCAAACTTTGCCGACCGCGCAGATTGTCGTTTCGCACATGGACAACGTGGCGCACGCAACCATCACCCGTCACGAAATGCGCGGACTGTTGGCACGTCGCGGCGTCGATTACCTCATGCCCGCCGACGGCGAAACTTTGGAATTTTAATTGACTGCGGGAGGCGCGCGGCGTGAAATATTTTTTCTCCGAGATTGACGACGTGACTTTGACGTTCGGCGACATTCACATCAACGGCAACGGCATGGAATTCATACGCATTTATTTCGAGCGTCCCGTCAACGGCGGCTTTGACTTTCTTGAAGCGACGTTGCCCGCGCTGAACGTCAAGGTTTGCAAAGGTTTCAGCGAAGACGAACGGGCAGAGCTTTTGGATTACGCACGAACAAACGCGTTCCTGATTTGGGAAATTGCCTGCGGCAACGTGACGTTGCATCCTGCAGACGCGCCGAATCGTTGAGATATTTTAAAGTCAATCGCCGCGACGAAACGCAACGCTGCGCATTGCTAAAATAAAAATTTTTAGGAGGCACCCGGCGTGAATATCAACCTTGTAAAATTCAACACGGACATAGGCAAGACGAAGCCCGCGACACTTGCTCACGCCGAGACCGCCTGCCCGTTTTGCGACGTGGAACACCTGACCGACATAATCGACGTTGACGGCGACATCATTTTCCTGCGCAACAAATACAACGTCATCGAGGGTGCCGACCAATTCGTTCTGATTGAAGGGCGCGAATGTCAAAGCGATATGCCCGATTACACGCCCGAAAAAATGCGCCGCGTCATCAAAATGGGCGTGCGTCATTGGCAAAATCTTTTGGCGTCCGGCAAGTACGAGGAAGTTTTATTCTTCAAGAACTACGGCATAATGAGCGGCGGCACGATTCGCCATCCGCACATGCAACTTGTCGGCTTTCCGCATTTGAATTCCGATTTGCTCTTCGACGAGGCGGAACTGCGCGGCATTGTCATTGCCGAACAAGACGGCGTGGAGCTGAACATATCCGATTGCCCGCGCGTGGGTTTCGGCGAACTTAATTGCGTCGTCGAAAGCGGCGGCTCATTGGACGCGCTTGCCGATTTCATTCAAGTCGCCGTGCATTACGTCAAAAATTTTTTCAACACGCGTACGACCAGCTACAACATTTTTTTCTACCGCCGCGCAGATAAAATTTTCGCAAAAATCATGTCGCGCTACGTTACGAGTCCGTATTTCGTCGGCTACAACATTCACTTTCTGCCCAACAACATCGGGCGCATTGCTACAGAAATTCGCGATTTGTATTTCGGAACTTAATCAATCATTAATCTTCCAAAGCTTGACAAAAATTAATACGTGCAATATTATTCGCGCGACAGTCAAGGCGTTTGGTGGACGCAGACTCGTCAACATAAGGGGGAGCTTGTTCAACGATTGGGGAATCGGCGACAAAGCTCAGGATTGTGGCGTTGGGACTTGCAACAAGTGTAGGGAAAGCAGGTTCGACGCTTTAAGTTTTTTTGGGATTCATAAGGGGTTCAGAGTAACAATTTCAGCTCAATGCTAAAAGAAGTTTCAACCGGGTCACGACCCCCAAACGGCGTGACTCGCTGAAAGGAGTTCATTTTGTATGAGTGAATTTTCTACCGGTTTTGTTTTCGACCTCCAGCGTTTCGCTACCAAGACGTTCAACGGCGGCGCAGTTGGGGACGAAACGGGCGTGACGCTCAGCGACCTGTTCAACAACGCGGGCAGAGCATGGCTTTACTCCAATGTCTCCAAGGGCGTTGCTGAAGGGCAGACTTTCTTCTGGGAAAAGAGTGCGCTCTTAGAACTCAATCCCGCTGTCGACAACGCCAATGAAACCGTCGCAGGTGCGCTCGAACTCGTCTCGGGCAGATACGACGACCCGACTGTCGACGACCAAGATGTCACCGTCATCAAACGCGTTGACGCAATCGACGCCGAAAACCTCACCGGCGCGGCGAACTTCAAAACAATCGGCTCAACGACAATCGTCAACCCGGGCGCGGGTGCAACAATCGCCATCGGCAACAACACGCTCACTTTCGGCGGCGGCGGCAACAACAACAAGGATACCGATACAAGCTTCGGTTGGGATGTCGGTACAAGAATCAACGTCACCAACGGCTCGATTAAAAACGTCCAGGCGGCGGCAACCGAAGAAATCACCACTGCCAACGGCACTACCGCAGACTTCGTAAACGGCGGCACCGCGACTTTCAGCGGCAAAGTGTTCAATACGATTGAATCATTCGCAAACGGCGGCTCGGCGGCACTCAATGTCTACGGCGACGACGCTATCGTTCTCGAAATCAAAGAGACCTCCACGCCTGTCAATGACGGCAAGACCGCAATAACCACGACCTTCGACGGGCAGACGATTAAGTCCATCGCCTTCGCGGGCAATGCCAATTCCGTTTCTGCGGATATCGCGTTCGGCGGCACAGCCAACGTCGGCAAAGACATCGCCATTGCAGGCGGCACAGTCAACGTCGCCAACATCGCGGGCGCGTCCGCAACGCCTGTCGTTTACAGACTCGGCGCGGAAGGCGGCGACATCCTCGACCTCACCTATGCCGACAAGGCTTCGGCAAACAAGAACATCTCCGTCAGCAAGACGGGCAAGGCGAAATTCCTCCTTGCCACCGACTACAACAAAGACGGTATCGATACCGACACGATTACAATCGGCGGCACGAATTACACCTTCAACGACGCTGCGGACAACGGCGGCTTATTTGTCGTTTCCAACAACGAAGTCACGGGCTTCGTCTTCCGCGACGCCGGCGACGCGATTCGCATTCCTGAGGGCGCGAGCCTCACGCTTTACAACGGCAGACCCGCTACCGAAAACGCTCTCAGCGTGGGCGACAATGCCGACAACATGTCCTTCGCGGATCTCAATTCGTTGCCTGTTTCCTTCAGCGTTGGATCCGATTCCGATTACATTGTCACGAAGGCAGACGACGAAGGCTTCACGGTTGAAGTCTTCGACGGCACGACCGTCACAGTCGGCGACGCAACGATTGACTTCACGTTGCCCACGACCAGAGAAAACAGAAAAGACAGCCCGACTTCCGCAGTCCTTACCTTTGGCAATGACGGCTTGCTCAAGAGCATTTCTGCAGGCAACAAGGCTGACGGAACAAAGGGAACCGGCTTTGACGTCGGCGGCACCATCATTGATTTCAGCGGCATGAACAGCAACGTTATTGCCGAAGACTTCAATGTTGACGGTGTCGAATTTGCCACCACGAGCGGCAAATACGAATACATGGTCGAAGGCGATGCGGGCAAGGCAAGCAACGACACCGCTTTGAAGTTGACTTCAGCGGACGACGGCATTACCAAGCTCGAAAAAACAGATACAACCGAGACGAAGGTTATCCTCGCCGAAACCGAAAACGCAGGCGACGAAGAACCCGACGGCAACCTCACCTACCAAGGCGTAGACTATAAATACAGCAGCCCGAGCGGTCAAGCTCACCTTAAGGTTGATGCCAACGGCGTCCGCTTCGTGTTCGTCGACGAGGGCGATACGCTCACTATCCCCGAAGGCGGCAACATTAATCTGTACTACCGCAACAACCTCAGAGACGCCACAGACTCCGAGCCGCAACTTACGTATCCCACGACCAACGGCGATTCGTACAGCATTACGATGACCAAAGCCACCACCAAACGCGACGACGTTGCAGGCTTCAATCTCTTCGGCATTGCGGCAGACGATAAAGTTACTGCGGTGATTGACGGAAACGACGCTACGTTCGAGTTCAGTGCTGACGGCGGCAAAGTCAACTTCACTTCGGCAAGAGTCATAACCGGCTTCACCGTAGCGAGCGGCACCGTAATCATGGACGCGAATGCGGCAACCGTCCTTGCAGACATCCCGGACGATGACATTTCGGCGTTCACCATTAACGGCACCGAAGTCAACATCAGTGCTTTTCCTGACACCACGGGCGAAGTTGTCTACAACAAAGACGAAAACAGCCTCGCAGGTTTGGCGGGCGGCACCGCTATTGTCAACGCGGGTTCGATTACCAAGGTTTACGCTCCGATTGAAATCGGCGAATTCACGTTCGGCGTGGGCGACGACGCTAAGGAATATACCTCCGAGACCGCGGGCGAATTCAACAGCACCAGAAACCCGGCTGCATTCTTCACGGTTGACGGCGACACCGCCACGGGCTTCACTTTCGCTGACACAGATGACGAAATCACTGCCGACGACTTCAGCGGCTTGACGCTCACCGACCAGCCCACGGGCAACACCTTCGACGCTCCTGTCGTGACCGAAGGCGAAGACGTGGCAACGGCGCGTATCACCAAGACTACTTTCGACTACGACCGCGACCGCGACGAAGACCCGTGCTACTCCATTGATGACCCCAATGGCGATTTGGAAGGCAAGACTATCACGTTCGGAGACGGCACCGTTGCAACCTTCAACGCCGCTGCAAACGAACCGGAAGTCTTCTTCGGCACCGACGGCAAACTGCTCAACATTAACAACCTCAACACGCAGGGCGACGAAGTTGCCATTCAAAACGCGACGGGCGCAGTCCGTATCGACGAAAGCACCGTTGAAATCGTGGGCGGCGCGTTCGTCTATCGCATGGTTGAAGACAACGTTCCCGCTATCGCCGAAGTCACTGCCGGCACGAAGATTCTGCAGGCTGCGGGCGTAAGCTTCATCGACACCACAATCGACGACACCGCTAACGGCACTTACACGTTCGGCAGCGCGTCCAAGGCTTACACGCTGGCGGGCAACGAAAACGGCATTCGCTTCGTCATAGACGGCGACATCAACGTAAGCGGCATTTCCAACATTAACGGCGACGAATCCGTTACCGGCGCGTTCGGCGTGAGCTCGGCAAGCGCAGAATTCTCCATCAACGGCGCAAGCGTAATCGTCACCACCGACGACGTTACCAACAACTACACCGTAACCGAAAGCACCTTCACGGGCTTGCAGGACGGCGACGCTGTCGTAAGCGCGGGCAATATCACCGAATTCGCGACGGCTGAAGACGGCTTGTTCACAATCCTCGGCGAGAGCATGGCGATTAACGGCGATTCGGCTGTCAAGTTCACGGTTGCAGGCGAAAGCTTGACGGCTGTCAGCGAACTCAGCGGCACCGCCACGGGCAACTTCGACGGCTCCGTCATGGTCAACGACGCTCGCGTTGAAGTTGTCGGCGATTCCAACAGCTCCATCTCCGTCACGGGCACCGAAGACGAACTTGGCATCACCAAGGTCGGCGGTCTCGGCGGCGAAAGCGTCCTGGTTGCACGCGCAGACGGCGCAACGCAAATCGGCGCGGACGGCAACGGCGAATTTGACTTCGCCTTTACGGGCAACAACGAGAAGTTCGGCATTAGCGGCAACTCCGCTGTCGAAACCACCTTCGACTTTGCAAACGGCGTTGTTGCAGGTATCAGCGGCGTTGAAGACGGCGAACGCGTCACGGGCGACTTCACCAACGGCATTACTGTTAACGGCGAACAATTCGTTGACGTTGACAACAACAGCGAAGACATCACCTTCGTCAAGGGCAGCTACAACGGCGTCTCCGGCACGGGCATTTACGGTCTCAAGGACGGCGCAATCGTCTCGACTTCGGGCGTCTCGGTTGCGGTCTTGGTTGAGAACGAAGGCTCCGTAACCTTCAACGGCAATGAATTCGCGATTGCGGGCGACTCCAACAGTCACGTCGGCTTCGACCTCACTGACGACGGCAACGTTGAAGGTATCTTCGACCTCGACGGCTCTGTCACGGGCAAACTCAACGACGTTACCATCAACTTGCAACAACCCGCCATCTCCATCAGCTCGGCAAGTGCTCACGACGTTACCTACGACACCGCAGGCATCCTCAGCGGCATTCAGGACGGCGACACTGTCCTCGGTGCGGCTTCCGCCACCACCGTCAATGCGGCTCAAGAAGGCACCTTCACATTCGCAAACGGCACCTTCCAAGTCGAAGGCGACGCAGACGGTCTTGACTTCCTCGTCAATGCGGGCACTGCCAACGTCTATGGCGTCAACGGTCTTGCTGCAGACGCAACACTGCGCGGCGCACTTGACCAGTTGCAGACCATCAACGGCGTATCCTTCGCAATCACGGGCGACAGCTCCTTCGCTATCGTCGGCGCGGCAAGCGGTATCAGCCGTATCGAAGAACTCAGCGGCGGTGCTAATGTCATCAACGCGGGCGGTGCTTCCAAGGCTGTTATCGACGGTGACGGCTCCTTCACCTTCGGCGGACAGAGCTTCTCCGTTGAAGACACCTTCGGTCTTTCCGGCGTCAGCGCGGCTGTTGACGGAGCTGAATTCTCGCTCAACGAAAACAGTCAAGTCACCAAGATTGACAAACTCGGCGAAGGCGCGTTCGTCGGCTCCAACGCTATCAACGGCATGGAAGTCAACGGCGGGCTTATCGACGTCGACGGCGACACCGACGGTCTGGGCGTTGTCACTCGCGCGGACGGCGAAGGCATTGCCATTCTCGGCGGCGTTGGTGCTTCCTCTGCCGATAACGACGTTACCGTTAAATCTGCGGGCGGCGCGGCTGCTGTCTTCACTGACGGCAAGGGCAAATTCACGTTCGCGGGCGGCTCGCAAACCTTCAACGTCGTTTCCGACAGCGGCATCGGCGTAGACTTCAACATTGACGAAAACGAAAAGGTCACCGCCATTGTTGCCCTCGACGGCACTGTTGAAGGCGACTTCCAAGAAGGTATCGGCGTCAACGGTATCAGCAACATCGTTAAAGTTGCGGGCGACAGCTTGGTTGCAGTCACCGGCTCCGCAAGCGGCGTGGTCTCCATTGCCAAAGTCAGCGACGGCGCGACTGTCGAACAGACGGGCGGCGCAAGCACTGTCGTTACCGACACCACGGGTTCCTTCAGCTTCGCGGGCAACACAAATGCCTTTGAAGTCACGGGCGACAATTCCGTCACCTTCACGGTCGACGAAAACGTCAAAGTCACGGGCGTCAGCGATTTGGCTAACGGCTCGGTCAAGGGCGAACTCACTCAAGCTTCCGTCAACGGCGCGTCCATTGCCATCAGCAACGACAAAGACGACATCATCTCCTACGCTGTCGACGCAAGCAACGTCAAGACACTCGGCGACCTCGACGTTGGCGACAACGGCGTTGCTATCGTCTCTGCCACGGGCAACGCGAACTTCGTCAACCTCACCTCCGACGGCGAATTCGACTTCGGCGGCAAACGTTACACCTTCGCGGCGGGCGGCTCGGCGACTCTCGCCATAAACAACGACACGGACATTGTTTCCATCATCGGCGTTGAAACCGACGGCGATTATGTCAGCGGCGACTTCACTAGTGCCATTAATGTCCAAGGCAGGGCTGTACACGTAACCGGCGACAACGACATCACCGTTGAAAACGTTGGCGGCTCCGCTTTCGTCCTGCGCAACATCAGCGACAGTGCCGTTATCGAAGAGGCTGCAGGTATCTCCTACGCTTACACCGATACGACGGGCACCTTCACCGACGCCGACGGCAAGAAACTTTCCTTCGCCTCCGACAACAGCGTTGAACTGCTCCTCGACGGCAATGCTCGCTTCATCGGCGCAAGCGGCGTAAGCGGCGCAGTCTCAGGCGACATCACGCAACTGCCCGAAGGCATCAACGGCGGCGGCTCCATCTACGTCATCACTGCACCCAACGGCGATCCTTCCACCAACTTGACAATCGACGGCGACGTATTAAGCGGCGTCAAAGACGGCGACACCGTTCTTGCGACCGACGGCGCGACTTCTGTGCAGACCGACGAAAGCGGCACATTCACCTTCCGCACCGGCGACGAACAGCAAGGCTTCACGCTCGAAAACGACGCTGACGGCGCACTCTTCGGTCTCGACGACAAGGGCAACGTTGTTTCTATCAGCGACGTGGACGAAGACGCGACCCTCACCGGCGCAGTCAACGGCTTGCTTGTCAACGGCTCCGAAGTCTCTATCGCCGGCGACAGAGACAGCATCTTCGGCATTGTCGGCGGCGCAACGGGTATCAAGGCAGTCGACGCAGTCGGCGGCGAAGTTCCTGTCACCGTTGTCAGCGCGGGCGGCGCAGATTCCATCGTCACCGATCAAGCGGGCGTCTACATCTTCGAGAAGTCCGGCGACAAGTTCACCGTTGGCGGCGACAGCTCCGTTGTCTTCGCACTCAACGACGGCGAATCGGTCACGGCTGTCGGCGAATTGGAAGGCACCGTCGCGGGCGACTTCACCAACGCACGCAATGTCAACGCACAGCGCGTCCAAGTCACGGGCGACGGCGACGGCATCTCGGTTGTCGGCGCGGTTGACGCAGACGGCATAACCGCTATCAACGACGTTGACGCAGGTGCGGTTGTTGTCAGCTCCGGCGACGCAGCGAAAGTCCGCACCGACGGCGAAGGCGTCTACACCTTCGACGGCAACGTCTATGTCAACGCGGCGGGCAGCCTTGCAAGACAGTTCGCAAGCGAGAAGTTCTCCGTCACGGGCGACACCTCCGTCACGTTTGAACTCGACGACACGGGCGACGTTGTCGGCGTCAGCGACTTCACGAGCGGTCAGCTTGAATTCAACACCACCACGACCCGCGCGATTAAGATCAATCCGGACGAAGACGTTGCCAACGAATCGCACACCAACGACCTCAACGACGAGCTTCAGTTCTCCACCAACGACGACGCAACACTTACCGTTGACGCGAACGGCGATGTTGTCGGCGTGGCAGGCATTAAGAGCGAATACGACGACGCAGGCAACCGCACCAAGCTCGGCTACGTCCTCGGTCTTGAAAATGCAACCGTCACTGCTACGACCCCGATTTACGTCGGACCCAACAACAGCGACGTGCCCAATGACAAGTACTACTTCGAAGTCGACGACGGCGACGACAACTACGGCGTTGTTGTTGAAAACTTCGAGACCACCAAGCTCACTTCGGTCACGGGCGGCTCGGACACGGCTCCTGCGACGGTCAACGTCCAAGACGGCACGATTGAAGTCGACAAGGACGGCGTGTTCAACGTAGGCGGCGAAGTCTACACCGTTGCGGACGACAACGACGTCTTCACAATGACGACGGACGAAAATCGCGACCTCACGGGCGTCAGCGGCCTGGAAGGCACGGTTGTTATCGCAGACGGTCAGGAAGAACTCACTGTCAACGGCAACTACGTCGAATTCTTCAACGGCCGCGACTCGCTCAATCCTCAGGCTGTCAGCGTCTCCTCGGACGGCACGAACATCACCGACGTCAAGGGTCTCAACAACTACGACATCATTAACGGCAACCTCGACAACGCGTCCATCGCCATGGGCTCTGTCCCGGCGGGCGAAAATTACTCGGCACTTGCCGTCAACGACACGGTCTTCGCGCTTATCGCAGACGAAGCTGTCAACGGCAACGACTACGACGAAGAATACTTCGTCGGCGACGCGGACGGCGTGACAATTAACGGTCAAGGACAGGTTGTCGGTCTCGACGACGACGCACGCATGTACGTCACCGAAGAGGGCACCTACACTGTCAACGGCACGGCTATCAAAGCGGTTGTCGGCGACACGATTGTCGGCACCTCCAACGGCGCGTATCTCTACAACCCGGACGACATGCTTGTTCGCAAGACGACTTCGCTCAGCAAGATCGAATCGCTCACGGGCATTTCGCAACACGGCACCTTCAACGCGACGCTCGGCTCGTTCAACTATCCTGTCTCCAGAGAAGCTGTCGACGAATACCTTGCCAACAGCGAATACGACAAGGATCAGTCCGTCATCATCTACGCGACCAACCCCGACACCACCGTACCGCAAGACATCGACCTCAGCAACTACAGATTCACCAAGCAGGTACATCTGTTCAACGGTCCGCAGAACGTTGCGTTCAACAACGACGGCGGCAACCTCGCACACGTCGAAGGCATCTACTACGACAGCGTTGACGGCGCGTACAAGGCAACCGCAGGCGTCAAGAACATCGTGCTCGGCTCCGGCGGCTCGTTGGCAGGCGGCGACGTGGTTGTTATCGACGAAGGCGACGCAATCGGCAACGAAGTCAACATCCTCGGCGGCGACGGCGCGGATACCATCTTCGTGCGCGACAACGTCAGAACGAACTTCAACATGGCTCTCGGCGGCAAGGATAAGGTTGTCACCTTCGCAAGAGCCAACGCCAGAATCAACGTCGAGAACTACGACGCGTCCACCGGCGCAGGCATCCAGTTCGAACAAGACGAAGTGCGCGACAGCGTAGGCGGCATCGCCGGCGCAATCGACAAGGGTATCATCGACTTCGGCGACGGCGTTATCAGCTTGAAGACCGCCTCCGGCACGACGGAAGTCAGCCTCAACGGCACCACCGGCGGCACCAACGGCTTGACGGGCGGCACCAACAGCGTTGGCGGCTCGGTTGTCAACCTCTTCACGCCCGAAGGCAAAGAGCAGAAAGTTGCCTTCACGCACTTGGCGGGCGGCGTTGCTGCGGTTGACGTCTCCGACACCGACGACGTTATCCTTATCGGCAACAAGAACGACGCAAAACGCGGCGACTCCACGCTCCTTGGCGGCTTCGGCAACGACACCGTCTTTGCGGGCGAAGGCGACTTCATCAACGCTTACGGCGGCAACAACTACATCAACATGGCAGCCGACGACAACCGCGAAGGCGCGTACATCGAAATCACGGCGGGCACCACGGTCATTGAGAATATGAACAATACTCTCGACCAAATCCACGGCGACACGCTGGGTATCGACCTTACGACCATGGAAGTCGAATACGACGGCACCAACCTGCTGGTCAAGAGCAGAACTGCGGACTCCAACGTCTTGGCGACAATCGTTGCGGCGGACAAGGATACCGCGCTCGTCTATGACACGGCGACCGAAACCGCCTCGACCGAAACTGCCTCCTCCGACTTGGCGGAAAGCGCAGACGAAGCCGAAGAAACCACTGGCGAAACCACGACCGAAGGCGAAGACACCGTCGCGACTGCTGCTGTTTCCCCGCTGGTTGCAGACCACAACTACACCAACCAGATCATCAACAGCAACGGCACGCTCATCAAGGCGGCTGTCGGCGCGAAGGGCTCGGTTATCGACGTCAAGAAAGACGAAGACGTCCGCGCCAACTACTACAAGGGCGAAGACAGCGGCTTGGTCTTCGACTTCTACAACGGCAACGTCTTCATCGACCTGGAAGGCGACTGGTTGACGACCGGCTCGTCCATCGACGGCACAGCTGTTGCGCTCGAAGGCATCACCAGCATCCATGCGGGCACCGAACTCAACTACGTCAAGGGCTCCGAAGCCAACGAGACGTTCATCGCGGGACGCGGCGAAACCCACCTCTACGGCGACGGCGGCAAGAACTTGCTCATCGGCTACGACGGCACCGACGGCGACAAGGAAGGTCAGACAATCTTCTACGTCCTCGGCAACGCCTACTACGCAGCCAACACCATCCAGGCGTTCAACTTCGTCGACGACGACAACTACACCAACAACAGCAAGATTACCGCTGATAAGCTCGAATTCGACCTGCCCACCAACCACGTCAGCAAAGTCGCGGTCAGCAATGACGACGTTGTTGTCGAAGTCACGAAGAACGGCAGCTTCGTCATGGAATCCGTCGTTATCGAAGACGCAATCGACACGGTCAGCGGCACTGCGAAAGACATCCTTATCGCGGGCGACGGCATTGTCGAAGACGTTATCGCGCAAGTCGGCACCGACAAGTTGCACTTCGACAAGTTCGCCAACTACTACAACGCCACGGGCAAGAACGCGACAATCTCCGTCGACAACGACAAAGACTATGCGCAAGTCTGGCTCGACGGCTCCAAGGGCGTCAACTTCCAAGGCGACATCCACGTCATCGACGCTTCGACCTTCACCGGTCAGGCAGAGCTTGCAGGTAACGACTACAACAACATCATTATCGCAAGCACTGTGGAAGGCAGCGGCGCACAGAGCCTGTGGGGCGGTCACCGCGGCGACGACGCGCTTATCGCGGGTGCTTCGCAGAACACGTTCTTCTACACGGCAGGCAACGGCACCGACACCATCTACGGCGCGAAGGACGGCGATATTGTCAACCTGGCAGGCGTCACGCTCGACCAGCTCGACACCGCGAACTTCGCATTCTCCGAGACGGGCGTCAAGTTGGCGTTCAAGGACGGCGGCGCACTCTACGTCGGCGACAACGGCGGCAACTCCGTCAGCTACGTCATCAACGGCGAAACTTACTTCGTCAACGAGAGCCACAACGGTTTCACCAAAAAGGCGTAAGCTTACCCGAATACAGGAGACAAATTAACGGCATAACTTGAACTGAATTTTCGGTTCACGAGCCTCGACTTAAACGGTCGGGGCTCTTTTTTTGCGCAAAAAAAAAATCCGCACGCAGCGGAAGAAAAAATCTGGTTCCTAGTTCCCAGTTCCCAGTTCCTCAAATCGTGTGCAACCTAATCGACGAAGTGCCGCCTTCGCCGTATTGCATGCCCGCCGTCAAAATGACGAGGTCGCCTTTCTTTACGTAACCCTTTTCGAGCGCGGCGGCAGACGAATAGTCAATCATGCTTACAATGTCGAGCCACGGCGTGCCCGAAATCGGGAAGACGCCCCAACGCAAATTCAGATGGCGCGCAACTTGGTCGTTTTGCGTGAAGGCGATAACCGGAGCTTTGGGTTTATACTTGGAGACGACGCGGGTGGTGTAGCCCGAACGCGTGGGCGTGATAATCGCGGCAGCGTTAAGTTCGTAACCGAGCTGAACTGTGGCATGAGCAATGGCGTCTGTCTGCGAGTTTTTATGGTGAATTCCCTTTTGCAGGAAAATTTCTTTGTACTCAAGCGACTCTTCAATCCTGCGGGCAATTTGATTCATCATTGCCGCCGCTTCGACGGGATATTTGCCGCCCGCAGTTTCGCCGCTGAGCATGATAACGTCCGCGCCGTCGAAAATTGCGTTGCCCACGTCCGAGACTTCTGCGCGTGTCGGGCGCGGGTTGACGGTCATGCTTTCGAGCATTTGCGTTGCGACGACGACGGGCTTGCCGACTTCATTGCATTTTTTGATGATTTCCTTTTGGATAATCGGCACGTCCTGCGCGGGAATTTCGACGCCCAAATCGCCGCGAGCAACCATAATGCCGTCACTTGCCGCAATGATTTCGTCGATGTTCTTGACGCCCTCAAGGTTTTCGATTTTGGAAATGATTTCCATGTGACCGCCGTTTTTGGTTATGAGTTCACGAATTTCGTTGACGTCCGAGGCGCGCTGAATGAAACTTGCCGCAACAAAGTCCATGTCGTTTTTGATGCCGAAAAGAATGTCTTTTTCGTCCTGTTCGCTGACGGCGGGCAGACCGAGCGACACGCCCGGCGCGGCGACGCGTTTGCGGCTGCTCATTTTGCCGCTGTTTAGAATCGTGGTTTGAATGTCCTTGCCGACGATTGCGTCAATGCGCAGTTCAACGAGCCCGTCGTTGAGCAGGAGTTTATCGCCGACGTTGACTTCGGTGTAAAGCAATTTGTGCGTGACGGAGGCTTTCGATTCGTCGCCTTGGATGTCGTCGTTTACGAGCGTGAATTTTTTGCCTTCGACGAGCTGAACGGCACCGTCTTTGAATTCGCCGAGACGCATTTCAGGGCCTTTCGTGTCGAGGACGAGCGCGACGATTTTGCCGAGTTTTTTGGCGGCGGTGCGAACGGCGTCGATTCGTTTCTGGTGACCCGCGTGGTCGCCGTGCGAGAAGTTGAAGCGGGCGGCGTTCATGCCGTTTTCGATTAACCCTTCGATGACGCCCGGCGCGTCGGTTGCGGGTCCCTGCGTGCAGATGATTTTCGTTTTCTTAAGCATAAGCCTGACCTCCAACGGAAAAATTTTTTTCATTATACACGATAACGCTGCGCAGGCAAAACGGATTCGGAAAAAATTTTCTTGCCCCTTGTCCCTTGTCCCTTGCCCCTTGTCCCTTGTCATGTTAAAATTCGGGCGGTTTATAAGAATTCATTTGCGCGTTGGCGGAAAGGAGTTTTCGACTTGTTTTTTGGTATGTCAATGAGCGTCGGGATAGATTTGGGCACGGCAAACATTCTGGTTTACGTCAAAGGCAAGGGAATCGTTTTGCGCGAGCCGTCGGTCGTCGCCGTCGACAAGGACAACGATAAAATTTTGGCGATTGGTCAAGAGGCACGCGACATGATAGGACGCACGCCCGGCAATATCGTCGCGATACGCCCGCTGCGCGACGGCGTCATTGCCGATTATGAAATGACGGAGTCAATGATTCGCCACTTCCTTGAAAAAGTTATCGGGCGGTCATTTTTATTTCGTCCGCGAGTGATGATTTGCGTGCCCACGGGCGTCAACGACGTGGAGAAACGCGCCGTGCAGGAGGCTGCCGAACAAGCGGGCGCGAAACGTACCGAATTGATTGAAGAACCGATAGCGGCGGCATTGGGCGCGGGCATTGACATTTCCGAACCTATGGGCTCCATGGTCGTCGACATAGGCGGCGGCACCTGCGACGTTGCGGTAATTTCGTTGGGAGGCATTGTCGTCGGTGAAAGCTTGCGCGTTGCGGGCGACAAATTCGACAGCGACATTGAATTTTACATCAAGAAAGAGTACAACCTGATGATTGGCGAACGCACGGCTGAAAACATCAAAGTGCAAGTCGGCGCGGCTTACGAAGGTGCACGACGCGACACAATCAGCGTGCGCGGGCGCGACATCTTGACGGGCTTGCCGAAGAACATCACCGTAGGCTCGGACGAAATTGCCGGCGCGTTGCGCGACTCGGTTGAAAATATCGTCACCTGCGTCAAGAGCGTCTTGGAACGCACTCCGCCCGAATTGTCCTCGGACATAATGGATCACGGAATCATTTTGACGGGCGGCGGCGCAATGCTTTATGGCTTGGCTGATTTGATTCGCAAGGAAACGAACATCCCCGCCATGCTTGCCGACGACCCGTTGAGTTGCGTTGCGCTCGGCACAGGCAAAGCCCTTGAATCAATGAAAAGCTAAAAGTGAGGTATCCGCATGAAAAAATTTCTGCTTACAATCTGCGCGGCGTGTTTGTTGCTTACGGGATGCGGCAGCGGCTCCGACACTGCAAGCGTCGACAAGCCCGGCAGCAACTTTTCGGGCGCGGAAGTCAAGCTCGGCATGATAACGCCCCTGAACTCCACCGAAGAAAAATTCGGCGGCGTGCTCGACAAGATTGAAACGACTTTGAACAGCGATTCGCGCCACCGCCCGAAATTCTACGACAACCTGCAGGCAATGGTTATGGCGGTTGATTCGGGCGACGTGCAGGAAATCAGCGTCTTCAAGAGCGTCGCCGATTATATCGTCGCGACCAACAACAAATTTGAAGTCGTCTCCAACGACGCGCTTGAGAAAATCGGTTACTCGTTCTGCTTCGCCGTGCGCAAGGACGACGCCGCGTTAAAAGCCGAACTCGACAAAGTTATCGGCGAAATGAAGTCCGACGGCACGCTCGACAAATTAATCAACGAATACATAACCAACGTCGACAAGGGACAGGCTCCGCCGAAAGTCGAAATCCCGATGATTGACGGCGCGCAGACGCTTAAAGTTGGAATCACGGGCGACTTGCCGCCGCTCGATTTGATTCTGCCCGACGGTTCGCCTGCAGGTTTCAACACAGCCATGCTCGCCGAAATCGGTAAACGCCTCGGCAGAAACATTCAGCCTGTCGAAATCGAAAGCGGCGCACGTGCTTCGGCTTTGACATCAAAATTTATCGACGTGGTGTTTTGGGCACTCGTGCCGCTCGGCAACGATTTGCCCGCCGACATTGACAAGCCCGAAGGCCTTGAACTGTCCGCGCCGTATTTCAAGGACAACGTCGCGCACATCAGGCTTAAAGCCGACAAATAAGTTTCACGGAGGTCTTGCAAGTTGAAGTTCAAAAAAATCGCAAAGGGTATCTTGTCTTGCTTAATGGCGGGCGCATTGCTTACGGGTTGCGGCGGCTCTTCGGGCGACGACAAACCCGCAGCCGATAAGCCCGCCGAAACCAAAATCGGCATGTTGTCTCACTTGAACGCCACCGAAACGACGCTCGGCGAAATGTACAACACCCTTGCCGACCATGCGGGTGTCAAAAACGCACGCTACAACATGAAATTCTACGACAGCCTGCGCGCCATGCAAATGGGCATTGAGGCGGGCGAAGTCGCGGAAGTCAGTCTTTACAAGTGCGTCGCCAAATACATCGTCGCCAACAACGACAAATTTAAAATCACCAAAGACGACGCGTTCGGCAAGCTCAGGGATTCGTTCTGCTTCGCCGTGCGCAACGACAGCATTCAGCTCAAAGCCGACCTTGACAGGATTATCGACGAAATGGAAAAAGACGGCACCCTTGACAAACTCGTAAGCAAGTACATAACCGCCGTCGACAAGGGACAAGCCCCGCCTGCCGTTGAAATCCCGAAGACGGACGGCGCGGAGTCGATTAAAATCGGCGTGACGGGCGACCTGCCGCCGCTTGACATGGTTTTGGCTGACAACTCGCCTGCGGGCTTCAACACAGCCTTGCTCGCCGAAATCGCCAAACGCCTCGGCAAAAACGTCGAAATCATCCAAATCGACAGCAGCGCGCGCGCAACGGCTCTGGCGTCCAAGCAGATTGACGTTATCTTTTGGGCAGTCGTGCCCGCCGGCGACCATTTGCCCGCCGACCTGGACAAACCCGACGGTCTGGAATTTTCCGCGCCGTATTTTGAGGACAGCATTGCTCACATCAGGCTAAAAGCTCAAAGCTAAAAGCTAATAACCTAAAAGCTAAAAGCTAAACAGGGGGTCTTATCAAATGAAGTTAAAGAAAGTTGCCAAGGTTCTTTTGTCCTGCATGATGGCGGGCGCATTGTTCACGGGTTGCGGCGGCTCTTCGGGCGGCTCAGGCGGCGACAAACCTGCGTCCGAAGCTCCGTCGGTCAAACTCGGCATGATAACTCATCTGAACGCCACCGAACAGAAAATGGACGAAATTCTTGCCAACGTCACCGAAAAGACGGGCGTCAACGTCTCAAAGTACGCCGTCACGTATTACGACAGCTTGTCGCTCATGAACATGGGTATCGAATCGGGCAGCGTCGACCAGGTAAGCCTTTACAAGAGCGTCGCCGATTACGTCATTGCCAACAACGACAAGTTTGCGCTCGTGACCGACGACCCGACGCTTAAAACTTTGTCCGACTCGTTCTGCTTCGCCGTGCGCAAGGACGACACCGCACTCAAAAACGAACTCGACAGAGTTATCGGCGAAATGAAGGCGGACGGCTCGCTTGATAAACTCGTCAACGAATACATCACCGCCGTCGACAAGGGACAAGCTCCGCCCAAAGTTGACATCCCCATGATTGACGGCGCGGACATAATTAAAGTCGGCGTGACGGGCGACCTGCCGCCGCTTGACTACGTGAACGCGGAAGGGCAGCCTGCGGGTTTCAACACAGCTTTGCTCGCCGAAATCGGCAAACGCCTCGGCAAAAATATCGAAGTCATTGACATCGACAGCGGCGCGCGCGCGACGGCTTTGACTGCCAAGAACATTGACGTTATCTTCTGGGCGATTATTCCCAACGGCGACCACATGCCCGCCGACCTTGACAAGCCCGAAAATGTCGAATTCAGTGCGCCCTACTTCAGGGACGACATCACGCACCTCAAGCTTAACAAGTGAGCACCGCGCATGAAAAAATTTTTGCTTACAATCCTCTTGTCCCTTGTCCTTTGCCCCTTGTCCCTTGCAGTTACCGGTTGCGGCGGCGACGAATCCGAAAGCAACAAAACGATTAAAGTCGGCACAATCCGCTACATGAACGTCAGCGAAGAGGCTTTTAACAAATTTCATGACCAACAGCCCGAATCGGCGGACATGCAACGGAAGTACAAATATGTTTTCTTTGAAAGCCTGCCTTCGATGACGGCGGCTTTGCTTGCCGAGCAAGTCGACGAGCTGAGCATTTACGAAACCGTCGCCGATTATCTCATTATGCAAAATCAACGATTCGAGCGGACGCCCGGCGAACACGTGATGATTGACATGTTTTGTTGCGCCATGCGTGACGACGAAACCGCGCTGAAGAAAGAATTCGACGCGGCAATTCAACAAATGCGGCAAGACGGCACGTTTACCAAACTGGTGAAGGAGTACATAAACAACATCCATCACGCGGTAATACCGAATCCCATTGAAATGCCGACTTTTGACGGTGCACCGACGGTTAGAATCGGCGTGACGGGCGACCTGCCGCGCATGGACTACATTCGCGCCGACGGTGTGCCTGCGGGCTTCAATACTGCCGTCCTTGCCGAAATTTCCAAACGTATCAAGAAAAATTTTTTGTTGCTGCAAATCGACAGCGGTGCGCGTGCCGTTGCGCTGTTGAGCGGTACGATCGACGTGATTTTTTGGGCGGCTGTCGCCAACGACTTAAAACTTATGCCCGCTGAATTCGACAGACCCGCAGGCATGATTTTCAGCGAGCCGTATTTCTCCGACAGAATCGTTCACGTAAAAATTAAGGGATAAGGGAAAAGTAAAACCAAAACACTTGTCCCTTGTCCCTGACCCCTTGTCCCTATAAAAGAAATGAGTTGATTCAATGAGAAAAATTTTTGCCGCGCTTATGCTTGCAGTGCTCGTGCTGATGACGGGTTGCGGCGGCGACAATAAAGCTCCCGCCGAAAACAAAGAACCGATTAAGCTTGGCATCATCAAGCACCTGAACGTCACGGAAACGCTGCTTGACAATTACTTTGAAAAAGCGGCGTCGCGCATGAAACAGACCTCCGACCTTTACGCGCCCAAGCACGTTTTCTTCGACAATATGACTTCAATGCTTGCGGCGTTGCAGGAAGGGCAGATCAACGCGCTGAGCACTTATCAAAGTGTGTCCAAATATTTAATCGCGCAAAACGCCGACTTTGAGCCTGTGAAGAATATACCCAATGTGTCCGACGCGTTTTGTTGCGCCATGCGTGCCGACGACGCCGCGCTGAAGAAAGAATTCGACGCCGCGCTTTTGAAGATGACTGCCGACAGGACGCTTGCAAAGCTCGTCAAGACTTACATCACCGACGCCGATTACAGCAAAACTCCAAAGGCCGTTGCAATGCCGACGATTGACGGCGCACCGACGGTTAAAGTTGCCGTGACGGGCGACCTGCCGCCGCTTGATTTAATCACTGCCGACGGAAAGCCTGCGGGCTTCAACACAGCTGTCCTCTCCGAGATAAGTCAACTTATCGGCAAGAATTTTGAACTCGTGCAAGTCGACAGCGGCGCGCGTGCCGTCGCGCTGACCGCCAAGGAAGTCGACGTTATCTTTTGGGTTGCCGTGCCCGAAACCGACACGCTTGCCCCGCCCGACTGCGACACGCCCGAAGGCGTCATTTTGACTGCGCCCTATTTCACGGACGCGATTGCCCACGTCAAAGTTAAGGGATAAGGGATAAGGGGTCAGGGGTCAGTAAAACCCTTGTCCCTTAACCTTTGTCCCTATAAAAAAAGGAGCTGATTCGATGAAAAAAATTTTTGCATTACTGATGATTTGCGCGTTTGCGTTGATGACGGGCTGCGGCGTTGAGCCCGACGTGAAACCCCAACCTCTCCCCGACAAAGTTAAAATCGGCATGATAACCCGCCTCAACGCCAGCGAAGAAAGTTTCGGGCAATTCATGACCAAAGTCGAACAGACGCTCGACGTTAAAATCGCCTCGCACACGCCGGTTTTCTTCGACAACCTGAACGCAATGGAAATGGCTTTGCAAAGCGGGCAAATCGCCGAGATGAGTACCTATCGCAGCGTGGCGCGTTACATCATAGCGAAAGACCCGGAATTTCAAATTCTCAAAGACCATTCGCTTGAGTTCATTGATTCGTTCTGCTTCGCCCTGCGCGACGACGACCCGGAGCTTAAAGACTCGCTCAACATGGTTATAAAGGAAATGCAGGACGACGGCACGCTTGACCGCCTGACGAAGGAATACATCACCGACATAAACACCGACCGCGAACCGCCCGCAATCGAGTTGCCGCACTTCGACAGCGCGCCGACGCTGAAAGTTGCCGTGACGGGCGACCTGCCGCCGCTTGACTACATCAGCGCGAATGGCACGCCCGAAGGTTTCAACACGGCTGTCCTCGCCGAAATCGGCAATCGCATGTTGCGCAATATCGAACTGGTGCAAGTCGAAAGCGGAGCACGCGCGGCGGCTTTGACCTCAAAGCAAGTCGACGTTGTGTTTTGGGCGATTGTCCCTGTAAGCGAAATCATGCCCCAAGACAGCGACAAGCCCGACGGCGTTGCTTTGACCGAGCCGTATTTCAAGGATAAAATCGTCCACATGATTTTCAAAGCCAAAGAGAAATAAGTCATGGAGTTCACAGATTTACTTTACAAGATTTTCATCAAGGACGGCGGCTGGCTGACCATCCTGAACGGATTGCGGGTGACGGTGGAAATTTCCGCGCTGTCGCTTATTTTCGGCACGATGTTCGGCTCGCTGCTGTGTTTTTTTCGCGTCGGAAAGTTCAAGCCGCTGAGCGTCGCCGCGCAGGTTTATATCTCAATCGTTCGCGGCTCGCCGGTCTTAATGCTGTTGATGTTGCTGTTCTACGGCGTGTTCGCGCGCACGGGCATGAGCCCCGTCCTCGTGGCGGTGATAACGTTTTCAATGCACACGGCGGCGCACGTCGCGGAGCTGTTGCGTTCGTCGCTTATGGCTCTCGACAGAGGGCAAGTCGAAGCGGCGCGGACGTTGGGCTTTTCCAAGTGGCAAGCGTTCAAGCTTGTGACTTTGCCGCAACTGGCGCGAATCGCCAAGCCCGTCTATCAGTCGACGGTCGTCAATCTGATTCAGTGGACAAGCGTCGTCGGCTACGTCACGATAACCGATTTGACGCGCGTCATTAACAACATTGCCTCGCGCACAATGCAACCGCTTATCACGATAACGGGCGGCATGTTGATTTACCTCGCGCTGAGCTATTTGATTTACGCGCTGTTTCATTTGACGGAACGGAGGCAACAAAGTCATGAGCGTCATTGAAGTTCGCGGCTTGAAGAAATCGTTCGGCTCGCTCGACGTTCTGCGCGGCGTTGATTTAATCGTGGAGGCGGGCGAACGCATTGCGATAATCGGCGGTTCGGGTTGCGGCAAGAGCGTCTTCCTGCGTTGCCTTGAACTTTTGGAGACACCCAACGCCGGACAGATTTTTATCGCCGGTGAAGAGCTGACCGCGCCGAACGTCGACATTGACCGAATCCGCCGCAACATGGGCATGGTCTGGCAAAAGTTCAACCTGTTCACGCACATGAACGTTATGGAAAACCTGACTGTCGCGCCGATGAAACTTTTGGGTATGACGCAAGACGCCGCCCGCGAAAAGGCAATGAACTTGCTCGCGCAGGTCGGCTTGACTTCAAAGGCGGACGCTTACCCCGAATTTTTGTCGGGCGGGCAACAGCAACGCATTGCCATTTGCCGCAGCCTGATGATGAATCCGAAAGTCATTCTCTTCGACGAGCCGACGAGTGCGCTTGACCCGACGATGGTTGGCGAAGTCCTTGCCGTTATCCGTATGCTTGCCAAGCAGGATTTGACGATGCTTATCGTGACGCACGAGATGAACTTTGCCCGCGAAGTCGCCACGCGCATTTTGTTTTTCGCCGACGGAGTGATTTACGAGCAGGGCACGCCCGCCGAGATTTTCGACGCACCGAAACTTCCAAAGACTGTCGCCTTTATCCACAAGCTGAAATACTTCGACTTCGAGATAACCGAGCGCGCCTTCGACTTGCCGAAAATGCAGGGCGGCATTCAGACGTTCGCGGAAAAATACGGCTTCAACGCCCGCCGCACCAATCGCCTGCAGCTTTGTTGCGAGGAGCTGATTTACGAAATGCTTGACAACGCCTGCGCGGGCGACGACGTGAAAATTTCGCTTGACGTGGCTTATTCCGAGGTTGACGGTGTCGTTGAAATAAAATTCACCTGCGCGGGCAAGGCGTACAATCCGCTGAACAAAAACTTCGACGAGATTGATGAAGACAACTTGGGCGCGATGATTCTTCACAACCTTTCGAAAAATTATTCCCACGAATACGAAGGCGGCGTCAACAGGATAAGTTTTTCCCTTGCGTAAAAATCTTTCAGAGAGGCGATTATTTAATGGCATTGGTTAAAGACTTGAACAACGACGAAATTCGCGACGGCTTTCTCGTTATGGCGGACAGAAAAAAAGTTTGGAATCGGCAGCTTGAGATTTGGCAGGAGATCGACAGAATTTGTCGCAAGCACAAAATAAAGTATCACGCGATTTACGGGACGCTTTTGGGTGCGGTTCGGCACAAGGGTTTCATTCCTTGGGACGACGATATGGATTTGTGTATGTTTCGCCCCGAATATAATCGTTTCTACGAAATCATTGACGACGAGCTTAAGGGCGGCTTGTTTGAAGTTCGTACAAAAACTTCCTCGGCACTCACCGTTGCTCATTCGCAAACCACCGCGCTTATCAGAAAAGACTTGAACGATATGACCGGCTCCAAAGGGCTGGTAGTCGACGTTTTCTCAATGGACATTGCGCCCGACGGAACAAAGGACGCCTACTTTGCCGTCAACGCCATTAACGAACTCATGGGAACAATTTACAATTATCCCGCCCTTGTCGAACACGCGAATAAAGGTCGCCGAACACTTAACGATTGGTCGGTTATCGAAGGACTTCACGCCGTGCAAGACAGAGCCAAGCAATTTGAATTCTTGAACGTTTTTGCGGAAGGCTTGTTCGATTGGTCGACAAGGGTGAATTGGCTGGAGCGTACCTGCAGAGACATGCAAAAGATATTTTGCCAAAAGGATTGGTTTGACGAGACGATTTACTTGCCGTTCGAATTGGTTGAATTGCCCGCGCCCGCCGCTTATGACGAAATTTTGACGACGTATTATGACGATTGGCATAAGTTCATTTGGGACGGTCGAAAAAAACTCGGCATAATTCACAGCGCGGACATCCCCTACAAGGAATTTTTGCAACGCGCCGATTTGGATTTGATGTTCCCAAAACCAAAACAGCAGTCCTCCGCTCTCGGTTCAAAGAAAGGAGATGATTAACCGTGATTGACATTCAACCGATTCAGCGCGTTGACATGACGCACAGGATTGACCAAATTCGTCGACGAATCGCGGCGATTGAAGAGAAAATCGGCATGACGGGTATCGGCGCGGACTTCCAAGCCACGCTCGAACGCGCAATAGCAGTGCAGGCAAAAGCCGCCGTTCAGCCGACGCAAGCCGTTGCCGAAACCCCGAAGGTTGCCGACGCCTCCAAAGCACCCGGCGCAACTCAGCCCGTCAACGAGAACGACGCCGCCAATTCGGCAAAGGTCGCTCAAGCATTGCGCGAAGCCGAAATTCCCGAAGCGAATCAGCCCGCGCCGAAGGACGTTAAGCCTGCCGAGCCCGCGAAAAATTATTTGCCCGGCGAAGAGGCTCTGCCCGAAAAAATCAATCAGCCGCAAGTGCCGCCGCCCGCACCCGTTGAGCCCGCGCAGATTGAACGCGTCGAAGTGCCCGACACCGAGCTTGAAGTTCCCAATCGCGACGATAAAATTTTCGACAGCCCCTACAGCGGCGCGGAAGCAGAAGTCACGCCGACCGAGGATTTAATCATGCAGGCAGCCAACGAATACGGCGTAGACCCGCAGACAGTTCGCGGCATTGTCGAATACATCAATCAACATCAGTTCGCGCCCGCGCAGATTGGCGACGACTTGCCCGCCGTTGAATACGCGTCCGCCTCCGTCGAAGATTTGATTACGCAAGCCGCTGACGAATACGGCGTCGACCCGCAACTTGTCAAGGCGATTGCGACTGCCGAATCGAACATGAATCAAGACGCGATTTCGCCCGTAGGCGCAATCGGCGTCATGCAACTTATGCCCGAAACAGCGGCGGGCTTGGGCGTCGACCCCTACGACACCAACGAGAACATCGCGGGCGGCACGAAGTATCTCAAACAAATGCTCGACACCTTCGACGGCGACGTTTCGCTTGCCGTTGCGGCTTATAACGCAGGTCCCGGCGCAGTCAAACGTTACGGCGGCATTCCGCCCTATTCCGAAACCAAAAATTACGTCGGGCGCGTCATGGATATGTATCGTTAAGGGACAAGGGACAAGATGAAAAAATTTTTTCATTACGCATTACGCATTACGCATTACGCATTGCTGTCAGCGGCAGTAATTTTTTTTGCGTCGACGGCGCGCGCCGAGGAATTGCCGTTCGTCGACAATTTCATCCTGTGGACGGAACACCGCGACGAATTGATTGACGACTACACGCAGAGACATTACGGCATGCTTTGCCGCGAAATCGTTCCGCGTGCGGTTGTCGTGCATTGGACGGCGTTCGGCACCCTAGAATCGGTTTGGAGATATTTCTACGCCGAAGAAATGCCTGACGACGAAGGCAAGTTAAATGTCGCGTCGCAGTTCATCGTTGACCGCGACGGCACGACCTGGCGGCTCATGCCCGAAAATAAATTCGCGCGCCACATTATCGGCTACAACCATTGCGCAATCGGCATCGAAAACGTCGGCGGCTACGGAGGGCGCGAAGATTTGACCGAGGCGCAACTTGCCGCGAACGTCCGCCTGATTCGTTGGTTGCACGCGAAGTATCCTACGATTGAATACGTCTTCGGGCACTATCAGCAGGACGCGGCGCGGGCAAGCGGCTTGCACATTGAGCTTGTCCCCGACTATTACGCGGTAAAGCCCGACCCCGGAAAAATTTTCATGCGCGGCTTGCGCGCGGAGCTTGAAGGCGACGGCTTGACATTCTTTGACGACTAGAGGCGAAACTTTTTTATGACGACTGAAAATCGGCAAGCTTTACTCGACGGATTCCGCGACGGCACGCCGATTGGTTTGGGCTATTTCGTTGTGGGCTTCACGCTCGGCATCGTCGCCAAGTACGTCGGGCTAAGTCCGTTGCAGGGTTTCGTTATCAGCCTGCTCAACAACGCTTCGGCGGGCGAATACGCGGCATTCACGGTTATCGGCTCGGACGCGCCTTATCTTGAAATCGCGCTGTTGACGCTCGTCGCCAATGCCCGCTACGTTTTGATGAGCACGGTCTTGAGTCAAAAGTTTTCGCCCGATACGCCGTTCTACCACAGAATTTTTGTCGGCTTCGACGTGACGGACGAAATTTTCGGCATAGCGATAGCACGCGGCGGACGTTGGCTGAATCCGTTTTACAACTACGGCGCAATGTTGACGGCTCTGCCCGGCTGGTCGTTGGGCACGGCTTTTGGGATTATGGCTTGGAATTTTTTTCCCGCGTCGGCTGTCAGCGCGTTGAGCGTCGCGCTTTACGGCATGTTTCTCGCCGTGATTGTCCCGCCCGCCCGCAAAGACAAAATCATCTGCGCGGCGGTCGTCGTGAGTTTCACGTTGAGTTGGTTCGCGACGGAATTTTTCCCCAAAGTCTCGGCGGGCAATCGAACGATAGCTTTGACGCTTTTAATCGCGGGCGCGGCGGCCGTTTTGTATCCCGTCAAGGAGGACGACAATGACGCATGACATTTGGACTTATATTTTGGTCGCAAGCGCGGTGACTTTGGCGATAAAAATCTTGCCGCTGACTTTGATTCGCGGCGAAATAAAAAATCGAACGGTGCGCTCGTTCCTGCATTACGTGCCGTATGTGACGCTTGCTGTCATGACTTTCCCCGCGATAATCGACGCGACGCAATCGCAAATATCGGGCTGGCTTGCGCTGTTGGCGGGGATAACGGCGGCGTGGTTCGGCGCGAGTCTGTTCAAGGTCGCGTTGCTGTGTTGCGGCGTCGTCTTCGTCACGGAGCTTTTCATTTGAAAAATTTAAGGAGGTACGCTTTGGACAACGTGAGATTGACGGCGACGAAAATCCTTTACAACGTGGCGGCGAACGGCGCGTGGGCGAACGTCGAACTGGCGCAGATGTTACGGCAAGAAAAATTCGACGACCGCGACAGAAAATTTTGCACGGAGCTCGTTTACGGCGCAGTCAAGGCGGGCGCGTCGCTCGATTGGAAAATCGCCAAGTACTTGCGCCGTCCGCTGAATAAGGTTGACGAAAAAATTTTGGCAGTCCTGCGCGGCGGCATGTATCAGATTTTCTTCATGCGCGTGCCGAATTCGGCGGCGGTCAACGAATCGGTGGAGCTGTCGAAAAAATTTTGCGGGCTCGCCGAATCGAAATTCGTCAACGGCGTTTTGCGCTCGGCTGTGCGCGAATTGCATAAATCGGACTTTCCGACGGGAGACGACGTTCAAGCGTTGGCATTGCGGAAATTTCATCCGCTGTGGCTCGTGAAGTTGTTCGCGGCAGAATTCGGGCTCGACGCGACGAAACGCCTGCTCGACTTCGACAACACCGACCCGCCGCTTTGCCTGCGCGTGAACTTCCTCAAGACGACGCGCGAAAACATTTTGGACGCGCTCAGGACTTTCGGCTTTCAGGCGGAGGCGTCGACATTCGCGCCCGAAGGCGTCATATGCAAAGGGCACGGCGCGCTTGACAAGTTTCAAGCACTGCGCGACGGGCTCTGTCAAGTGCAGGACGAAAGCTCAATGACGGCGGCGCGCTTGCTTGACCCGAAGCCCGGCGAATTCGTTATCGACGCGTGCGCGGCACCCGGCGGCAAGTCAACGCACCTCGCCGAACTCATGCAAAATCGCGGGCGAATCGTCGCGGCGGACATTTACGACAGGAAACTGAATCACGTCAAGCAAAACGCTGCTCGCCTCGGCATTACGATTATCGAACCGCTTTTGCTCGACGCACGCAGGCTCGGCGACAAATTTCCCGCGCAGGCTGACAAAGTTCTCGTCGACGCGCCGTGTTCGGGCTTGGGCGTGTTGCGGCGGAAGGCAGATTTGCGCTGGAAGAAAAATCCCGCCGAAGTCGACGCGTTGCCCGCCCTGCAGTTTGAAATATTGTCGGGCGCGGAGAAAACGCTCAAACCCGGCGGAACTTTGCTTTACAGCACGTGCACGATCCTTAAGCGCGAAAATCAAGACGTCGTCGAAAAATTTTTGGCGGCGCACGAAAATTTTCAACTCGTCGAAATGCAAACGCTCCTGCCGCACGTCACGAACACAGACGGATTTTTCGTGGCGAAGCTGATTCGGACAAAATAAAAACCCCTGTCAAAGCGACCGGGGATTTTTTTTATTCAATCGTTGTCGGTGCCCAAAATCTTGCCCGCGTAATCGACGAGGATTGTGTTGACCTTCAGTTTTCCGTAAACGTAACGCTCGGCTCGCAAGCTTGCACGCGCCGCGATTTTTTTGTAGACGCGCTCCAAATGATTGGCGGCGATAATCTGCGCGGCGTCCTCGGCGGTGTTGGCGTCAAGGATTTTTTGAACTTCGCGCGCGGGCAAACCTTCAGCCGCCGCATAAGCCGCCAACGTCTCAAGGCGACAGTCGGCAACGCGATTGTGCGTGTGGAAGACGCCCGCCGCAACCTTCGCAAGCTTGCCGATATGTCCGCACAAAATCACTTTGGCAACGTCGCGCTCGGAAGCCGCCTCCAACATGAAGCCGATAAAGTTGCTCGTCTGGATTATTGCGCCTTCGGGGAAGCCGATTCGTCGCGCAATGGTCTCGCCGATTTTCCCCGGCACGAAGATTAATTCGCTGAAGCCCGCAGCCTTCGCCACGTCGATTTGCGGTACGAGAGAATTTTTGAACGCGTCTTCGCTCATGGGTCGCAGGACGCCCGTTGTGCCGATTATCGACAAGCCGCCCTCGACGCCCAGCACGGGGTTGAGTGTTCGTTTGGCAAGCTCGACGCCCGCAGGGATTGAGATTTCTACTTCAAGCCCGTCGACGTTGAATTCCGCCGCGACGCTCTGAATCATCTTACGGGGTGCGGGATTGATTGCGGGTTCGCCGACGGGCAGTTGCAGTCCGGGCTTTGTGACGTGACCGACGCCGATGCCTGCGCGGAAAATTATATCGTTGCCAAAAATTTTGCGCACCGTCGTGAAAACCGATGCGCCGTTGGTTATGTCGGGGTCGTCACCCGAAAATTTTATGACTTCGGCTCGTGCGCCGCCGTCAAGTTTTTCAACGCGGGCAACGGGGATTGTCAGCGGCGTTCCGTCCAGCGCAGTGATGTCAACCGTTTCGACAACCGTGCCCGTCGTCAGCAGAATCAAAGCCGCCTTGACGCCCGCCGCCGCGCAGGCTCCCGTCGTGTAGCTGCTCCGCAGGTTCTTCATATCAGCGATTGTCGTACATTTTGGCGTAATAGTTCTTGTACTCGCCGCTGATAATTTTTTCCCACCAAGCGCGATTGTCCAGATACCACGCGACGGTTTTCTTAATGCCGTCGTCGAATTTCGTTTGCGGCGTCCAGCCGAGTTCGTTGGTGATTTTCGTCGGGTCAATGGCGTAACGTTGGTCGTGCCCCTTGCGGTCGGTGACGAATTCAATCAAGTCGTCGCCCTTGCCCAAAATCCGCAGAATCGTCTTAACCACGTCGATATTGGCGCGTTCGTTGTGCCCGCCGATGTTGTAGACTTCGCCGACGGTGCCGCACCTGATAATCAAGTCAATCGCCGCGCAGTGATCCTCGACGTAAAGCCAATCGCGGACGTTGAGCCCCTTGCCGTAGACGGGCAACTTTTTGTCGTGCAACGCGTTGATAATCATGAGCGGAATCAGCTTTTCGGGGAAGTGATACGGACCGTAGTTGTTGGAGCAACGGCTTATCGTCGCGGGGATTTGATACGTGCGCTGATACGCTTGAACCAGCAAATCAGCGGCGGCTTTGCTCGCGGAGTAGGGGCTCGACGTGTGCAAGTTGGTCGTCTCGGTGAAGAACAAGTCGGGGCGGTCAAGCGGCAGGTCGCCGTACACTTCGTCGGTCGAAACTTGATGAAAGCGTTTGATTCCGTATTTGCGGCAGGCGTCAAGCAAAACGCTCGTGCCTATTATGTTCGTGCGCAAGAAAAGTTCGGGGTCTTCGATTGAGCGGTCGACGTGACTTTCCGCCGCGAAATTTACAACGACGTCGGGTTTTTCGGTTTCAAAGATTTTGTACACGGTGCCGCGGTCGGCTATGTCCGCGCGGACGAATTTGAAATTCGGATTGCCCTGCGCGTCGGCAAGCGTCTCCAAGTTGCCGGCATAAGTCAGCTTGTCCAAGCAAATGATTTTGTCTTCGGGATTGTGCTTGAGCTCGTAATAAACGAAATTGCCGCCGATAAAGCCCGCGCCGCCCGTCACTATGATTGTCATGAAAATTTTCCTCCCAAAAATTTTTTCGCGATTATATCACGTGCAAGCGGCGTGCGACAAGGCATTTCTCGTTTGACAGTGCAAACCAATTATTTTATACTTGCCCCGAAATAATCGCCGAAAGGAGGTCGTTAATCCACATGAAAAAATCGTACATGGTCGGGCTTGTGCTTATCTTACTGTTTTCCGGAGTGATGATTGCTTACGGCGCGTGGCTCAATCAAACGGGCGAAAATCAAATCACCGAACGCATGGCGAATAGAACAATCCCGCTCCAAGGCGCGAAGGTGCAAGTGCGCGACTTCTACCCGCGAATCGAAATGGAAACGGTCAACCTTTACTCGGAGGAAATGGCGGACGCCGTCGCGCTGATTGACGGGCGCATCGATCAAATATTCGTCTCGAAAAACTCAAACGTGCGGCGCGGGCAAGTGATTTTCTCGCTGGTAAACGACGACATACCGTTAAAGATTCAGCAGGCGGACAGTTCAATCGCCAAAGCGGAAGCGCAGCTCGCCAACGCCCGCAACAACTACGCCCGCTATAAACGATTGATGGATCGCGACGCGACTTCCAAAGAAAAATTCGACGAGGCGGAAGCTGCGTTCTTTGCGACGGAGGCGGCGTTGAAAGAGGCGCAAACCGTCAAGGAACAGTTGCTCGTTCAATCTGCGCGGCAAGACGTTATTGCTCCCATTGACGGCGAAATCTTGATTCTGTACAAGCAACAGGGCGCGTATGTTCAAGCGGGCACGCCGCTCGCTCTGGTCGGAAATTTCTCGCGGCTGTTCTTTTCCATGCCAATCGACGACAAACACGCCAAAAGACTTGCCGTCGGCGACAGCGCGGAATTGAGTTTCACAAGCAGTCAAATTTTGCGCAAGGCTTACGATACCGAATACGCGGCGGGCAATCGCGGCGACGCCGAAATTTTTTCAGTGCACGTCCGCGACATCATGCCGCCTTTGAACGAACCCGCGACGCTCCGCAAAATCGTTTGGGAAGTCGACAACCGCGTCGGGCTCCTCGAACAGCAAGCCTACAGCGGCGCAGTGTTGAGGTCTTCGCGTTCGCGCAAGCTGTTGGCTGTCCCGCTCGACGCAATGACCGATTCAAATCACAATGCCGTTTTCGTCGTCACGCCGCAAAACACAATCGAACGCCGCATAGTCAAGACGGGCGCGGACGACGGCGAATACATTGAAATTCTCACGGGCTTGAGTGAAGGCGAAACCGTTATCACGTCCGCCTCCGAAGGGCTCGAAGACGGCATGAAAGTCACCGTCACGCTGATTGGCGGTGGTGACACTTGAGACAGCAGAATTCGCAAATCTTCAGCCAAGAGGCTCTCGACAAACTCCGTTCGCCCGAAAAGCTCGATACAATGTTGCCAATCACGACGCCTGTCAGCTGGATAGGATTAATCGCTGTGTTGGTTTTATTGTTTGCAGTCGTGCTTTGGTCTATTTACGGCGCGTTCACGGTCAAAGCGGACGGCATGGGTCTTATAATGGACTCGGCGGGCTTGATGAACGTTTCGCACACCGCCAACGGGAAAATCGCGCAACTTTACATAAGCCCCGGCATGAGGATTAAAAAAGGCGACTTAATCGCGCACATGGAACAGGCTCAACAATCCGCCGACACGCGCATGGCGCAATACGGCATGGGGCTCGCCTCCAGCGACCGCGACGCAATGGGACGCGCTTACCAATACGACGCAAAACGCTATCAACAGGACGTGGCGGAAGATATTTACAGCGACTACGACGGCATTGTTGATGAAGTCATGGTGGACGTCGGGACGCTCGTCACTGCGGGCACGCCGATTTGTTCCGTGCGCATGACGCAAAACCGCGACGACTTGACGGGCTTGCTCTATATCCCGCTCGACAAGGGCAAACGCGTCGAACCCGGCATGACAATTCAGCTTGCACCCAACGGCGCGGACGTTTCGCAGACGGGCTCACTAATCGGCGTCGTTCGCACCGTTTCGCAATACCCGATAACCGCGCAGGGTCTTCAGCAACACATCGGCAACGCGCAGCTCGCGCAGTGGCTTTTTCAGGCGCAAAACTCGTCGCTCATGGAAGTGACTTTCGACCTGGTTAAAGACGCGGACGACAAGTCGGGCTACTTGTGGACTTCGCATGTCGGCGAACACAAACCGATAACGGCGGGCTCGTTCTGCACGGGCTCGATTATCATTGAACGCAAGCCGCCGATTGAAAAAGTTTTCTACAAGCTCAGCCAGTGGCTTAGGAGCAGATGAGGAACTAGGAACTAGGAACTAGGAACTAGTAGGGATTAGGAATGAATTTTTTAGACAAGATAAAAGATTTCTTCGGCTTCGGCAATTCGCGCGTCAAGGTGCCGACGATTTTGCAGATGGAGGCAACCGAATGCGGCGCGGCGTCGCTGTCGATGATTTTGTCGCATTACGGCTTGTGGCTCCCGCTCGAAAAGTTGCGTCAAGAATGCGGCGTCAATCGCGACGGCTCCAAAGCAAGTTGCGTGATTCGGGCGGCTCGCAATCGCGGCTGCACCGCCAACGGTTATCGCTGGAATGCCGACCGCTTGAAAGAAGTTATGGCGTTCCCGCTGATTATTCACTGGGAATTTAATCACTTTGTCGTTTTGGAAGGCATCAAGGGCGACACGGTTTATCTCAACGACCCCGCGATGGGCAGACGCACCGTCAAGTGGGCTGACTTCCGCACGTCTTACACGGGCGTGGCGTTGCACGTCGTCCCTGGCGAAGAATTCAAGCCCGAAGGCGAACGCTACAACATTTTCAAGGACGTGGCAAGAAAACTCGCGCAGGACAAGTGGGCGGTGCTATTCATCATCCTGCTCAACCTCGGCATGATAATTCCGGGGCTCGCGTCGCCGGTCTTCAGTCAAATTTTCCTCGACGACATTTTGACAAAAAAGCACCCCGATTGGATGTTCAACTTCTGCTTGGCAATGACGGTCTCTTGGGTCGTCTGCGGCGTCATGACGTGGTTGCAAGCCGTTATCCTCACGCGCTGGCAGAAAAAATTGACGCTCGCCGATTCAAGCAGTTTCTTCTGGCATTTGCTCCGCCTGCCCATGCAGTTCTTCAATCAGCGTTTCGCGGGCGAAGTGGCGTCGCGCGTCAACTTCAACGAATCAATCGCGGGCGTCTTGTCGGGACCGGCAGCGACGGCGATTTTGGATTTCCTCGTCGCGATTTTTTATTTGGTGTTGTTGCTCCAATACCACGTGACGTTGACGCTAATCGGCGTGTTCTTTTCAAGTATCAACATAATCATGTTCTTCGCGCTCCGTCGACACCTCACCGATATGAATATGAAAATTCAACAGGACGCCGGCAAGGAATACGGCACGACGATGAACGGCTTGATGATGATTGAAACGATTAAGGCGAACGGCAATGAGTCCGATTTCTTCGCGAAATGGGCGGGCTATCGCGCCAAAGTCCTCAAAGCCGGGCAAGACGTTGCGCTGTGGCAGATGACCGCGACGATTATCCCGACGCTATTCGGCGGCATAAACGGCGCACTGATTATGACAATCGGCGGCTTCTCGATTATGGAAGGCGTTTTGACGGCGGGCATGTTCACCGCGTTCCAATCGCTCATGGGCAGTTTCCAGGCACCCGTCGGCGCACTTTTGGGTTTGGGCTCGACGTTGCAGACGACCGAAATGCAAATGCAACGCCTCGACGACGTGCGCAAATACGAAATCGACAGCTTGAATTGCCGCGACGAAAAACTTCCCGAAGGTCAGCCGATTGAACGCTTGAACGGCGAATTGGAGCTTAAGGACATTGACTTCGGCTACAGCCCGCTGGAAAAGCCGTTGATTAGCAAATTTTCCCTGCACATTGAGCCGGGGCATTGGGTGGCGGTCGTCGGCGCAAGCGGTTCGGGCAAGTCAACCGTCGCCAAAGTCGTCACGGGCATTTACGAGGAGTGGAGCGGCGAAGTTCGTTTCGACGGCGTGATTCGGCGTGAACTGCCCCGCGCAGTTATCGTCAACTCGATTTCCGCCGTCGACCAGGACGTTTTTCAAATCACGGGCACCGTCGCGCAAAACCTCGCGCTGTTCGACGATTCGGTTCGGCGCAGCGATATAATTCAGGCGGCGAAGGACGCGTGCATTCACGACGATATTTTAATGCTCGACAAGGGCTACGATTCGGAAGTCTCGGAAGGCGGCTTGAATTTCAGCGGCGGGCAACGTCAACGTTTGGAAATTGCCCGCGCCCTTGCCAACAATCCGTCGCTGTTGATTCTCGACGAGGCAACCAGCGCGCTCGACCCCATGACCGAACAGACCGTGTTGGAAAATATTCGGCGGCGCGGCTGTTCGTGCCTAATCGTTGCGCACCGCCTGTCGACGATTCGCGACTGCGACGAGATTATCGTTCTGCAACAAGGGCAAGTCGTCGAACGCGGCACCCACCGCGAAATGATTCAACACGACGGGGCTTATCGCCGCTTGATTGAGGAACGAAGTCAGGAGAGTGACGCGCTTGAGTAAAAATTTTTCTCTCTTGGCAGGCGAACGCGTCCGCCTTGAAGACGGCGAACGGCTCGCGCTGATTGATTCGGGCAAGGTCGAAGTCTACGCCGTCACTCGCGCCGAAGGTTCCTTCCGTCAGCAATTCCTCGTTGAGTTGGCAACGGGCGAAGCTGCCTTCCCGTCGCTCGACGAATTTGAACAGACGGAAACGCTTATCTACGCCACTGAAGACACGCAAATAAAAATTCTCACGTTCGACGAAGTGTCGCCCGACGCGCTGAAAAATTTCATGCGCAACTGGTTCGTCGAACTGATTAAGTTGCCGTGGTTGCGCCTGCTTGCCGACAAGGGTGACGACGTTTTGGGCACGTGGCTCGACGGCTCGGTACTCGAAGACGCGGACGATTTGACCGAAGCTTTCCGCGAAAACGAAGAAATTTTTTCCATGCTGTTGGGCGTGCGCTTTCAAGCCGAAGATAAACGTTTCTCGCAACGCGTTGAAGTCCGCTCGCGCAATCAGCGGCGACTGCTCGACAACTCGATAGCCAACCTGCTCGGCGAAGAGACGACCCAATACAGCGAAACGACCGAACACGTCGAACGTCTTGAGGAGGCGTCGTTTATCGTGCGGCGGGCTGCCGTCGCGCTGAATATGCCGACCGACAACATCAAAATCGACCCGGAGATCGTTCACAAGCTCGACCAAATCAGATTGATTCGGCGGCTCGTGCAAAAGGGCAACATGCAAATGCGCCTTATCGAACTCGTCGAAGATTGGCACAAAAACGACAGCGGCGTAATCATCGGCTACTATGGCGAAAACAAGACGCTTTCCGTCTTCGTGCCGACCGCGCCCGGCAAATACAAGCTCATCACCAAGGACAAGCCCGACGGCATTCCGATAACCGACGACGTTGCCGCGAAGATTGACAAGAGCGCGTTTGAGTGTTACGCGGGCTTTCCTGCGCGGGAATTGGGTATTCTCGACCTAATGAAGTTTATCTTCAAGCAGTGTTGGTTCACCGATTACAAAACCGTTATCGTCATCAGCCTCGTCGCGGGCATAATCCCGTTGGCAATGCCGCTGGTCACGGAAACGATTTTCGCCGACATCATCCCGATTCTCGACCGTCAAGGACTCGCGACCGTCACGCAAGTCATCATGGTCACAAGCTTTACGACGGCGTCATTGGGCATTGTCCGCACGATAGCCGTCATGCGTATAACGACGCGCATGAACATGGCGACCGAGGCCGCGCTTTGGGGACGACTGCTTACCTTGCCGACGAAATTTTTCCGCCGATTCACCTCCGGCGAATTGGCAAGCCGCATGCAAGGCATCAGCGTCATCAAAGGTTTGGTCAGCGCGGACTTTATCGGCAGTCTGTTCGGCTTCGTCTTCAGCTTCTGGAGCGTTTTCCTCATGTGCTACTACAGCCTCAAGCTCACGGCTGTGGCGATTGTCATCTGGTTCATCTACGCGATTATCACGGCGTTCATTTATCGGCGTGTCATCGGCTTCCAACGCAACTTAATCAACGCGACCAACCAAGAGGCTGGCATTGTCCAACAGATTTTCAAGGGGCTCGCCAAGTTCCGCGAACACGGCGCAGAGAATCAGGCTTACTGGCTTTGGAGCGGCGTCTTCGGCGAAACGTGGAAGTGGAACTTGAAATTGCGCTGGCAAAGCAACTACAACGCGATTATCGGCAGCGTGCAACCGTTTATCTTGACGATGGCTCTGTACTATATCGCGGTCTACGGCACGAACGAAGTCGGCCCCAACGGGCAAATGGTACAGGGCATAACCTACGCGCAGTTCATTGCGTTCCAAGGCGCGTTCTCAAGCTTCAACGCCACGCTCAACGGCATTGTCCCGCTTATTGGTCAGTACTTCGCGATTCAGCCGCATATTGAAAACTTGCGCCCGATACTCAAGGAAGTGCCCGAAAGCGTCGGCGAAAAGGCGGACGCGGGCATTTTAAGCGGCGCGATTGAACTAAACAACGTCACCTTCGCCTACAACGAAGGTCATGACGTTTTGCACGATGTCAGCTTCAAGATTGCGGCGGGCGAAAACGTCGCTATCGTTGGGCGTTCCGGTTGCGGCAAATCCACGCTTGTCCGATTGCTTTTGGGTTTCGAGACGCCGCGCAAAGGTTCAATCTACTTCGACGGTCAAGACTTGGCTGAACTGAACTTGCCGAGCGTGCGCACGCAAATGGGCGTTGTCTTACAAAACGGTCAGCTCATGCAGGGCGACATCTTCACGAACATAATCGGCACGAACGCCTTGACGCAAGAAGACGCGTGGCAGGCGGCGGAGGCGGCGGGCATTGCTCAAGATATCGCGATGATGCCAATGGGTATGCAAACCGTTATCAGCGAAGGCTCAACGAACATCAGCGGCGGTCAACGCCAGAGAATTCTTATCGCCCGTGCGTTGGTTACAAAGCCGTCAATTCTCATCTTCGACGAGGCGACCAGCGCGCTCGACAACCGCACGCAGGCAATCGTAACCAAAAGCCTGGACAATCTCAAAGCGACGCGGATAATCGTTGCCCACCGCCTGTCGACGATTCGCAACTGCGACAGAATTTTGGTCATGGACGCGGGCAGGATTGTCGAAAACGGTACCTTCGACGAACTTGTTGCGCAAGGCGGCATCTTCGCGAACTTGGTTAAACGTCAAACGGCTTAAGGAGTGATTCGGTATGAAAAAATTTTTGGCGGCATTGGCAACGGCGGCATTGCTTTTCCCGAACACAACCCTTGCCGCCGACGGCATGTCCTTGACGCTCGACGACGCCATTGAACTTGCGTTGAAGAACAACCGCCTGATCGAACAATCGGAGGAAGACCGCGAGGCTGCCAAATGGCAACTGTCCGCCGTGCGCCGCAGTTCCGGTCCAATGTTAAGTTGGGCTTCGTCGCTGTATCGAATCGGCGGCAAATATTATAACACAGGCTATCGCGCTAACAGAGCCAATGCCAGGATGCGAAACGCGCAGCACAGAGCGGAGTACGGCTATGAGCCCATAAACATGAATCTTTATCCGAGTTACAATTACGAGGCGACGCACAGCCTGTCACTGCGTATGCCGATTTACACGGGCGGGCGTCTGGAGAATCAGCGCGAGGCGGCACGTTACAGCCTTAACGCCGCTGATTTGGTGCTTGAAAATTCCCGTCAGCAAGTCAAGTATCAGGCGGCTTCGGCTTATTATCAAGTCCTTCAGCAACGGAGCTTGGTCGGCGTGCAGGAGCAGGCGGTTCAGCTTTTGCAGGAACATTTGCGCATGGTTTCCGTCCAATACGAAGTCGGCACCGTCGCAAAGTCCGACGTGCTTGCCACCAACGTTCAGCTTGCCAACAGCCAACAGAGCTTGAACACCGCGCAGGGCAATTATCAAACCGCCGTCGCGCAACTCAACAACGTCTTGGGCTTGCCCGTCGACACCGAGATTGCCGCCGGCGATAAGATTGACTTCGTGCAATACAATCTGTCCGAAGCCGATTGCCTTGACTACGCGCTGAGTCACCGCCCCGACGGGATTGCCGCCGTTTACGCCGTCAAGCGCGCCGGTGCAGACGTTTCCTCCGCGAAGGCAGGTTATCGCCCGAACATTTCAGCCATCGTTCAAGGGAGCAGTTCGGGCGAAAGTTACCTTAACGCAAACCACCGCAACGAGCGTTGGTCAATCGGTCTGGAAATGAGCTGGAATATTTTCGACAACGGCATAACGTCCGCGCAGGTTCAGCAATACAAGGCCGCCGAGCGCAAAGCCGAATCCATCGCCCGCCAGCAAATCGAAACGATTCAGCTTGAAGTTCACAGAGCCTACATCGCCCTTAAAACCGCCGAAAAAAATATCGCGACGACAGCAGCCGCCGTCGACAAGGCCGAGGAAGAATTCTCTATCGCGAAGATTCGCTACGTCGAGGGCGTCGATACCAACTTGAACGTCATGAATGCGCAGGAAAAGGTTGTCGAGACGCGCAACAATTACTACACCGCCGTTTACAACTACAATACGAGCCGCGCCCAACTTGAAAAGGCAATGGGCGTGCCCGTCGTGATTGACGCGCTCCTTTACACCGAAGCCGAGCAGTCCGGCAAATCTTCCCCGAAATCCCTGGAGGCGGCGACAATCAATCATGACGACCCGGACGCGGAAGTCATAAAAGAATCGCCCGCGCCCTTCGACGAATAACAAAACCCCCGTCAACGCGGCGGGGGTTTTTCATTTGAAAACTTTCTGATATAATCACGCCAATGCCGTACCTCTTAAGGCGGTAACTCGACGCTTGAGGAGGGAGGTGGAATTATGTTTGAAGTACTGGTTAACGTGCTCTTAGACGTAGCAACAAACGCAGCCGGTGGCGTAATCGCTTACCTTATCATCAAACGCTTCTTTTAAGCGGCAGAACGTCCAATTGTCCGCCCGCTAATCGGTCTCATCAACCGGTTATGGCAAAACGAAGCCCCCGTCGGTTCATCACTCCGTCGGGGGTTTTCGTTTCGGTGAGAATTACGTTTGAACTGCTAGTACTGGTTACAGTTGTTGCCTTAACAACGCAGTCAATTTATCACAGTCGCGCCGCGTTGTCAAATAAAAAGCCCCCGTCAACAATCGGCGGGGGTTTTAAAGTTTCATACGACGGGTATCTTGTTGAAGTCGGGCTTCAAGTTCGGGTTGCCGGCTGCGGCGACTTGGTCGAGATCTTCAAGGCTCATTTCCTCGTTGATGGCGCGGCGGCGAAGTTTCAAGCGGAACAGGAGGCTGTCCTTCACCTTGCTGAATTGTGAGAAATCTACGTTGCCGAGTTTGTTTTCTATCGTCGTCATTTCAATCACTCCTTAAGTTGTTTTCTGCACCTTATACGTCGCGCCGGCGAATTTGTTACACGTCGGTTAAAAATTTCTTGAGCTTTGTAAGCGTGCGTGAAAGCGTCGTGCGGACGTTGCCTTCGGTCATCGACATCAGTTCGGCGATTGCGCGCGTGTCCATGTCCGAAAAATATTTCAGTTCGACGATACGGCGTTCGCGTTCGTTGAGCTTGTCCAGTGCCTCAAACAATTCGCGATTGTCCTCGTTGGTCATTGCCTGCGCTTCGGGCTCTTGATATTCGGGCGCGGCGGGGTCGAAGAATTCTTCCCACTCGGTCTCCTGACTTTTTTCGTGGTGGCGCGTGTGGTCGATTATCGCATTGGACGCGATACGGAACAGCCACGTCGAAAAGGCGGCGACGGCGGGATTGTACCGCTCCAAGTTCTCGTTCATCTTAATGAAAGCGATGCTCGTCACGTCGTCGGCGTCCGCAGCGTTTTTCAGCCGCGCGAAAATGAAATTGTACACTCGCGGGAAAAAATGTTCGTAAAGCTCCTCGAAGGCGTCTTCGTCGGTCGTCGCCCGTTGAGCAAGCTCGTTGTAATATTCGATGTCAGCCATCAGTCTCCGCCTTTCCTGCGCGAAGCAAAAATTTTTCACGCCGATTGTAACACAACGCCGCCGCTTTAACAATCGTCCTTGCCGAGCCGTGCGCGACGTTTGGCGCGAATTTTTTCAAGCACGTCGGGCGGAACGTCCTCTTCGGAAATGTAACGCGTGAAAGTTTCTTCGCGGGATTTTTTTTCGCGCTTGCCGTCAAAAAATTTGTAAGCCGCCGCCGCACCGACAGCCGCGCCGATTATCACGGGTATCATGTTATCACCGCCTCCGAACAAGAAAAAAAAAGAACAAGGAACAAGTTTAAAAACAAATCCCTTGTCCCTTGTCCCTTACCCCTTGTCCCTTATCAATTCTTCCAAAGGACGACGGCACTGCGCGCCGGGATGTAAAGCTTGAGCCAATCTTTGTTGTCGCGGTCGTAAAGCGGGTCGTAATTCGTCTCGTGAACAATCGTGTCGTCGGTCAAACCGAAGCCGCCGAACGCCTTGTCGTCAGTGTTGAGCATGACATCGTAATTGCCCTTGGGGACGAGGAAGCCGTAACCCGTGAACGATTTCGTCGGCGAGAAGTTGAAGACGAACAACAACCGCCCGCGCATGTAAGCCAACACTTGGTCGGCGTCGTCGTGCCAAATCTCACGGACGGGCAAGTTCACGAAGTCGGGCTCCGCTTTAATGACAGCAATCATCGCGCGGTCGAAGTCGCCCAATTCGTGATAGCAAAGTGTCTGGTCGTCAAGCAGGTGCCATTGACGGCGCGCGTATTTGTAGCTCCAGCCGTTGCCCTCGCGCGGGAAGTCAATCCATTCGGGGTGACCGAATTCGTTGCCCATGAAGTTTAAGTAGCCGCCGTTGCACGTCGACAGCGTGACGAGCCTTATCATCTTGTGCAGGGCAATGCCGCGATTGGCAACGTCGTTTTCGTCGCCCTTGCGGAAGTGCCAATACATGTCGGCATCAATCAGGCGGAAGATAATCGTTTTGTCGCCAACCAATGCTTGGTCGTGGCTTTCGGCGTAGGAAACGGTTTTCTCGTCTGCGCGGCGGTTGGTCATCTCCCAGAAAATGCTTGACGGTTTCCAATCCTCGTCGCGCTGTTCCTTAATCATCTTAATCCAGTAATCGGGCACGTTCATTGCAAGGCGGTAGTTGAATCCGAAGCCGCCGTCCTCGAATTTGCTTGCAAGACCGGGCATACCGCTAACGTCTTCGGCAATCGTGACGGCGTCGGGCTTGACTTCGTGAATCAGCTTGTTGGCAATCATCAAGTAGCAAATGGCGTTGTCGTCCTGGTGTCCGTTGAAGTAGTCGCCGTAGCCGCAGAACGCCTCGCCGAGCCCGTGGCTGTAGTAAAGCATGGACGTTATGCCGTCGAAGCGGAAGCCGTCGAAGTGATATTCTTCAAGCCAGTATTTGCAGTTGCTCAGCAGGAAGTGTAACACGTCGTCCTTGCCGTAATCGAAGCAGAGGCTGTCCCAAGCGGGGTGTTCGTGACGGTCGCCGGGATAGAAGAATTGATTCGGGTCGCCCGCCAGGTTGCCCAAGCCTTCGACTTCGTTCTTGACGGCGTGGCTGTGCACGATGTCCATAATGACGCCCAAGCCCATTTGGTGCGCGGTGTCGATTAAGTCTTTGAGCTCTTCGGGCGTGCCGCAACGGCTTGACGGCGCGAAGAAACTGCTCACGTGATAGCCGAAGCTGCCGTAGTAAGGGTGCTCTTGAATCGCCATGATTTGAACGGCGGTGTAGCCGGCTTTTTTTATGCGCGGCAGGATGTTGTCTTTGAATTCGGTGTAGGTTCCGACTTTCTCTGCGTCCTGCGCCATGCCGACATGCGATTCGTAAATCAAAAGCGGGTTCGTGTCAACCTTGAAGCCTTGGTCGTGCCACTCGTGCTTTTGAGGCGGATCCCACACTTGCGCGGAGAAAATTTTCGTGTTGTCGTCCTGCACGACGCGTTGACACCATGCGGGAATGCGTTCGCCTTCGCCGTTGTCCCAGCGCACGTACATTTTGTAAAGGTCGCCGTGTTTCATTTTGTCGGCGGGCAATTTGAGTTCCCAGTTGCCGTTGTCGATTCGCTTGCAACGATATTCCTCGGTTTTCTGCCAGCCGTTGAAATCGCCGATTAAATAAATTGCCGAAGCGTTCGGAGCCCATTCGCGGAAAACCCAACCGTCCGCCGTCTTGTGCAACCCGAAATACAAATGACCCGACGCGAAATCGGACAGCGTGCGCTTGCCGTCCTGCGTGAGCTGTGAGATTTTCCAGACAGCGTGATCGTGCCGCCCGCGTATCGCGTCCTCAAACGGTTCGAGCCAGCCGTCCTTCGCAACCAAGCCGATGTGTTCTTTCGCCATAATCATTCCTCCCCTAATCGCATTTGAGTTTACCGCGTCGATTGTAGCAAATCGTTGTTTTTTAATCAAGACTGATATAGAATTTAGGAACTAGGAACTAGGAACTAGGAACTAGGAACTAGATGTTATGACGGAGGCAAATCAAATGCAATTCATAGACAGAGGCAAAATCAGCGTGCGGGCGGGCGACGGCGGCAACGGCAAATCGTCCTTCCGCCGCGAAAAATTTGTGCCCAAAGGCGGACCCGACGGCGGCGACGGCGGCAAGGGCGGCGACGTTGTTCTTGAAGTCGATGCGAACGTCAACACCCTGCTGAACTTCCGATTCAACCGCAGATTCACGGCGGACAACGGCACTGCCGGCGACGTTAAAAAACAATTCGGGCGCGGCGCGGACGATTGCGTTATCAAAGTCCCGCAGGGCACGCTCGTCAAGGACGCGACGACCGGTGAAGTGCTTGCCGACTTGACGGAGCTCGGTCAGCGCGCAATCGTCGCACGCGGCGGACGCGGCGGCAGAGGCAATGCCAAATTCAAATCGGCGTCGCGACGTGCCCCAACCTTTGCCGAATACGGTGAGCCCGGCGAAAGTCGCGAACTGTTGCTTGAACTGAAACTTTTGGCGGACGTCGGGCTTGTCGGCTATCCCAGCGTCGGCAAGTCCAGCTTGATAGCCGCCGTCAGCTCCGCGCGCCCCGAAATCGCCGATTATCACTTCACGACGCTCGTGCCGGTGTTGGGCGTTGTCAGTCTCGGCTACGAAAAATCTTTCGTCATGGCGGACATCCCCGGGCTTATCGAAGGCGCGGCGGACGGTGTCGGCTTGGGGCATGACTTCCTGCGCCACATCGAACGCACGAAATTAATCCTGCACATCGTCGACGCGGCGGCTGTTGACGGACGCGACCCCGTTGCCGATTTTCAAAAGATTAACGCCGAATTGAAACGCTACAGCGAAAAACTTTCCAAGCGTCCGCAAATCCTCGTTGCCAACAAAATCGACCTGCCGCAAGCCAATGACAACTTGCCCGCCCTTGAACGGCTCGCCGCGCAGGAAAATATTCCGTTCTTTGCAATATCTGCCGCCGCGCACGAAAATCTTGACGCGCTGATTAATTTCGTCGGCAAGCGGCTTGACGAACTCGGCAAGGAAGTTGAACCCGTCGTCGACGCCGTGAAAGTCTTCGACGTGGCTAAGGACGACGACTCCGTCATAATCGAACGCAACGACGCGGCGGAGTTCATCGTTCGCAACAAGAACCTTGAGAAAATCGTCGCAATGACCAACTTCGACAACACGGAGGGTTTGCGCCGTTTCCAATTCATCTGGCGCATGAAGAACCTCGACGCTCTGTTGAAGGCTCGCGGAATCAAGGAGGGCACGACCGTTCATATCGGCGGGCTTGAGTTTGAGTGGCACGAATGAACGTCAACCTTGCCAACTAAAATAAAGCGTGGTAGAATTTCGCCGAAAATTTAATAGGCGTGGTGAGTTAATGCTTAAGGAATTTGCGCGGGCGAAAATCAACTTGACGCTGGATATTTTGGGCGTGCGTGCGGACGGCTATCACGAAGTGTCGATGATAATGCAGACGATTGCCTTGGCGGACGCGGTGACGCTTGAAAAAATTTCGGGCGGCGTGACGTTGGCAATGGACGCGACGGGCATAGCGGGCGGCGAAACCATTCCGACCGACGAACGAAATTTGGCGTGGCGCGCGGCTGTCGAGTTTCAAAAATTTTGCGGCAAAGATTTGGGCGTCGCGATTGCGCTGACGAAAAAAATCCCGGCGGCGGCAGGCTTGGCGGGCGGCTCGGCTGACGCGGCGGCGGTTATTCGCGGCATGAATCGCCTTTACGACCTGCACTTGACTGAAGACGAACTTTGCACAATCGGCGCGTGTGTAGGCTCGGACGTTCCCTTTTGCATAATCGGCGGCACGTGTCTTTCCGAAGGGCGCGGCGAAGTCTTGACGCGGCTCGCTCCCGTGAAAAAGTTCGGCGTCGTCCTTGCCAAACCCGACGGCGAAATTTCTACGGCTTGGGCTTACAAAACCTACGACGCGCAACCCGCAACCGTTCACCCGCCCACGCAAGAGATTATCGCGCAGATGGCAAGCGGCGATTATGACGCGGCGTTTAAAAATTTCTCCAACGTCCTCGAAAGCGTTGCGCTTAAGAAAATCCCCGCCGTTGCCGACTGCAAAAGGAAGTTCCTTTCCGCCGGTGCACGAGTCGCTTTGATGAGCGGCTCCGGTCCGACGGTTTTTGCATTGACTGACGACGACGCTGCGGCTAAAAGAATTGCCGCCGCCGTCGACACGCAAGTTTTTATCACGAAGTTTCATTGAGTAAGGATGAATGACTATGGGCAACAGACTGCAACCGATAACGATAGACAGCTATCAGCCGTTGCGCGAAACCGTTTGTGAAGCGTTGCGCGACGCGATAAGGCGCGGGATTTTGGAGCCGGGCGAAAGGCTCATGGAAGTTCAGCTTGCCGAAGAGCTCGGAATCAGTCGCACGCCCGTCCGCGAAGCCATTCGCAAGCTCGAACAGGAAGGTTACGTTATCATGATGCCGCGCAGGGGCACTTACGTTTCAAGCGTGTCGGTGCACGACGTCAAAGAAATTTTTGAGATTCGCTCGGCACTCGAATCGCTGTCGACGGGTTTGGCTGCGATTCGCATTGAGCCCGAAGAATTGGACAGACTCCGCGCCCTGCTCGCCGAAATCGAAGGGCACATCGAACGCAAAGACATGGACAAAATCGTCGCGACGGACATTGAATTTCACGGCTTGCTTTACCAGGTCAGCCGCAACGACCGGCTCGTCGCGATTATCAGCAACCTTAAAGAACAGCTCGCCCGCTTCCGCACGTTGTCCATGTCTTACCCCGGCAGACTGCAAGAGACGCTCGAAGAACATCGCGCCATGGTTGAGGCCATTGCTGCCGGCGACGTGGACGCCGCTCGCGACGCCGCCGAACGCCACATGGAACGCGCCGAAGAAACTCTGCTTAAAGCCATGCGCAAGGGTGTTGGCAAATGAAATGCTCCGAATTGTTAAAAATTTTGCGGCAACACGGTTGTCAATTTTGGAAGAATGGTTCTGATCACGAAAAGTGGATAAACGCCAACGGGAAAAAATTTAGCGTACCGCGCCATTCGGGACAAGATTTGCCGAAATATTTGGCAGAAGACATTTTTAAACAAGCCGGCATAAAAAGATGAGGAGTGGTCTTTTATGAAATGCATTTACCCTGCCGTCTTCACGTGGGACGAGGAATCAAAAACGTATTCTGTTCACTTTCCCGATATGGAAAATTGTTTTACGTATGGTTACACCTTAGCAGAAGCGATTGATTACGCTGACGACGTTTTGAATTTGATGCTGTGGGACGCGGAAAAATGCGGCGACCCTATCCCCAAGCCGAGCAAACTCGAAGACATTAAGCTTGACGACAAAAACAGCTTTGCGCAGTACGTTTACGCGGACACCGAACTTTACGGAGATTTGTTGCAGTTGAGGAAGATCTTGGATATGAAGAAACGCAATAAGGCAAAAAAATTCAGGAAGACAGCCTAAAGGAGGTTGGCTTATGAAACTGGAAACATTGATATTGGCGGCGGGCAAGGGCACGCGCATGAAAAGCAAAGTACCCAAAGTCCTGCATAAAGTCGGCGGCAAACCCATGCTTCAACACGTAATCGACGCGGTAAAAAAAGCCGGCTCGTCGCGTGAGGTCGTCGTAATCGGTTCGGGCGCGGAGCTCGTCGAAAAAACCATAACGGGCGTCGAATTCGTCTTGCAAGCGGAACAACTCGGCACGGGTCACGCAGTCCTTGCCGCCGAAAAAAATTTCACCGACTCAGAAGGCACGCTTTTAATTTTGTGCGGCGACACCCCGCTTTTGACGGGCGAACTGCTGAAAGATTTCGTCGCGGCTCACGAAGGCTCTGCCTGCGCGGCGACCGTCCTGACCGCCAAAATGCCCGACGCCACGGGTTACGGCAGAATCATTCGCGACACCGACGGCGCGTTTAAAAAAATCGTCGAAGATAAGGACGCCACCGAACTTGAAAAGAAAATCAACGAGGTCAACGCCGGCGTCTATTGCTTCGACGTGAAAAAACTTTTCGGCGCGCTCGCCAATGTCAAAAACGACAACGCGCAGGGCGAATACTACTTGCCCGACGTCTTGCCGATTCTCATGGCAGCGGGCGAACAAATCGGCGCGTTCAAAGCTCAATACGCCGACGAAACGCTCGGCATAAATTCACGCGTGCAACTCGCCGCAGCCGACCGCGCCCTTCGCATGCGCAAGGAACGCGCTCTCATGGACAGCGGCGTTACAATCGTCGACCCCAACACGACCTTTATCGACTGCGACGTTGAAATCGGGCAGGACACGATTATTCGCCCCAACACCTACCTTGAGGGCAAGACCGTTATCGGCGAAGACTGCAACATCGGCCCGAACATTCGCTTCACGGATATGACTGTCGGCAATCGGGTTACCGCGCAGTTCAGCTACTGTCACGAGGCGGAGATTTGCGACGGCGTCACGCTCGGTCCTTACGTTCACATTCGCCCCGGCACCACGATTGGCGAGAACGTCAAAATCGGCAACTTCGTCGAAATCAAAAACTCCAACGTCGGCGAAGGCACCAAGCTCCCGCACTTGCAATACATCGGCGACGCGGACATCGGCAGAGGCGTCAACATCGGTTGCGGCACCGTCACTTGCAATTACGACGGCAAGAAAAAATTCCGCACGACAATCGGCGACAACGCGTTTATCGGCTGTAACACGAATCTGGTTGCGCCCGTCACGGTTGAGGAAGGCGCGTACATTGCCGCCGGCTCGACCATAACCAAGGACGTGCCCAAGGGCAACTTAGCCGTCGCGCGCTCGCGTCAAACGAATATCGAAGTCTGGAACGACAAACGGAAGGGATAAGGGACAAGGGAGCAGGGACAAGAGTTTTTGCCTTGTCCCTTAACCCTTGTCCCTTCCAAAGGAGGCCTTTTCATGAACATTGTAGTTTGGGTGCAGTACGACACGGTTGCCACGCAAGCCAAGGCGCACGGTCAAAATTTTTTGAAGCCCGCCTTCGCCGCGTTGGATAAGCCGCGCGGCAGTGCGAATCTCGTCGGCGTCGTGGAGTCGGTGCCCATGCCGATTAACAGGCTCAACACAATCGACAAGCGCGATCTGCTTAAACTCGACTACGATTTAATTTTGGTTACGGGTCACGACGTCGACCTTGCGCCGATTGTCGCGGAAGCTAAGGAGCTCGGTCTCGACACCGATAAATTTGTCCTCGACCGCACGGTTTGCTTGCCGGGTTTCACGCCCGAAAAATACGCCGCGCTGCGCAAGTCAAATCTGTCGATTCTGTCAATGGGCTGGTGGGCAGGCATCGCCTATCACAAGCTCGGCTTGCCCGAACTGTCGCCGACAATCGGCATGTACACTTCCGAAGAACATTTCATGAACTTCCTGCCGGAGGCGCGTTGGCACCTCAAGAAAGACTTGCACTTTGAGCGCACGGAATACAACGCGGATTTGGGGCTCAGCTACCCGATTTTCTGGCTTGACGGCACGCAATGGTTTATGAACAGCTACACAAGCGACGCCGACGCCTTTGAACTGTGGAACGCGCGCAAAGACAAAATCAACTGGTCAAACGTCCTGGTGACGATGCACACGTCAAGCCCCGCCGTGTTGGAGCGGTTTGACTGCCTGCCTTACGCCAAAAAGGCTTGCTTCGTGCCGTTTGAAACGGAGCTTGAGTCGGGCTTTTATCTCAGTCCCGAACTTTGCGGCGGCAATCTGTTGCACGCGGCGGAAGGCGTCCTTTCGGGCGAAGTGCAAGCCTACGACGTTTGGGATTTGTTGCTTTACGGCAAGAAGACACCGCTTAAATAGAACGCAAAAATTTTTTAGGGGAGTTGTTCAACGTGAGCATGAGCACCAACGCGGTCAGTAAACTCTGTTTGATGACGGGAAACGCCAATCCCGAATTGGCGGCGAAAATCGCCAAGCACATCGGCGTTGAAATCTTCGACACCTTCGTCGGACGTTTCAACAACGGCGAATCGCAAGTCATGATTAAAGACAGCATTCGCGCCAAGGATATTTTCATTGTTCAGCCGACTTCGCAGCCCGTCAACGACAACTTGATGGACTTGCTGATTATGGCGGACGCCTGCAAGCGGGCTTCGGCGCACTCAATCACAGCCGTCGTCCCGTATTACGCCTACGCCCGCCAAGACCGCAAGACGCGCGGTCGTGAGCCCATTTCCGCCAAACTCGTCGCCAACTTGATGGTCGCGGCGGGTATGAACAGGGTTTTGACTGTCGACTTGCACGCGGGACAAATTCAGGGTTTCTTCGACATCCCCGTCGACCACTTGAAGGCCGCACCCGTTCTCGCCAACTACTTCAAAGGACGCAATTTCGGCGACGATTTGGTTGTCGTGTCGCCCGACCTCGGCGGCGTCACTCGCGCCCGCGAATTGGCGGACTATCTCAAGGCTCCGATTGCCATAATCGAAAAGCGGCGTCCGCGTCCCGGCGAAGCGGAAGTCATGAGCATTATCGGCGAAGTCAACGGCAAAGTCGCGCTCATGATTGACGACATCGTTGACACGGCGGGCAGTCTTTGCGAAGGCGCGAAGGCTCTCAAGAAACTCGGCGCGAAACAGGTTATTGCCGCGTGCACACACGCCGTCCTCAGCAAGAACGCCGTCGAAAAAATCAACAACTCCGACATCGAACAGCTTGTTATCACCGACACGATTGCCCTGCCGCCCGAAAAGCAGTCGCCCAAAATCACCGTGCTCAGCATGGCAGAAGCTATCGGCGACGTTATCTTGAACATTCAGTCGCACCGCTCGGTCAGCGTGTTGTTTAAATAAGTTGCGATAAAAATTCCTTCGGCGGTGAGCATTCGCCGCTGATTTTTTTTCCAAGGAGGAATTTCTATGCCGGCACCGCAACTCAACGGTAAAAGTCAAACTCGCGAACGTCCGACTTATACCGAAATACTTTGGGAACAGTTGCAAGATACTAAAACCGAAGTCAAAGAAACGCGTAAAGAACTCAATCAGCGCATGGACAGGCTCGAACATAGAATGGATCGACTTGAAGAAGAACTGAAATCTACCCGGCAAGAATTGAATGCCAATATCAACGATTTGCGTAAAGTTATGCAGTCTTCGACAAACCACGGACAAATAGCAACTATTTCGACGGTCGGCATTGCGCTCGGCGTGCTTTACTCAATCCTTTCCAAATAACACAGGAGGCAAATTTTTTATGTCAGCTGAAAAAATGCAGTTCCAAGCCGAAACCAAACGGCTCCTCGACCTCGTGGTCAACTCAATCTACACGAACAAGGAAATTTTCTTGCGCGAACTCATCTCGAACGCAAGCGACGCCCTCGACAAGCTCAGAATCGAATTGCTCACCAACAAAGATCTCGTCGACGACTTCGACCCGGAAATTTTCGTTATCCCCGACGCCGACACCGAAACCGTCGCCGTCAGCGACAACGGAATCGGCATGACGCGCGAAGAAGTCATAAACAACATCGGCACAATCGCCAAAAGCGGCACCAAAGATTTTCTCGACAAGATTCGCGAAGCCTCCAACGCCGCCGCGCAGGAACTCATCGGTCAATTCGGCGTGGGCTTTTATTCCGCGTTCATCGTCGCCGAAAAAGTTGAACTCATCACGCGCAAGGCGGGCACCACGCAGGGCGTCAAGTGGACTTCAGACGGCGCGGGCGAATACGAAATCGAAGACTGCGACAAGGAGACGCACGGCACGACCGTTATTTTGCACCTCAAGCCCGAATTCTGCGGCGACGACGAATACGACTTCACCGACGTTTATCAGCTCGAACGCCTTATCAAAAAATATTCCGACTTCGTGCGCTACCCCGTCAAGATGAGTTTTTCCGTCAAGGGCAAGCCCGAAGACACGCCCGAAATCGAAATCCGCACGGTCAATTCAATGAAGCCGCTCTGGACGCGCAGTAAGTCCGAACTCACCCGCGAAGACTACGACGAATTTTTTAAGCAACAACTGCACGAATGGGAATCGCCGCTTGAAGTCTTTCACGTCAAGGCGGAAGGCACCGTCGAATACACCGCGCTGCTTTGCATTCCCAAGCACGCCGCCTACAATTTTTACTACACCGACTACGAAGCCGGCCTGCAACTGTATTCGCGCCACGTGTTCATTATGGACAAGTGCAAAGACTTCTTGCCCGAATATCTGCGTTTCGCCAAGGGGCTGGTTGATTCGCCCGACCTGCCGCTGAATATTTCCCGCGAAATCCTTCAGAAGAGCACCGAAGTCCAAGTTATCGGCAAGGCGTTGGAAAAAAATATTCTCCGTCAGCTCGGCAAGATGCTCAAGGACGACCGCGCCAAGTACGAAGAATTTTGGAACGAGTTCGGCAAGTCGCTCAAAATCGGCGTTTACAACAGCATGTTTGATTCAAAGGTTAAGGACAGCTTGAAAGATTTGCTCCTGTTCCAAACGTCCAAGGACAACAAATTTGCGACGCTCGCCGAATACGTTGCGCGTATGCCCGACTTCCAGAAGAAAATTTACGTCGCGCCCGGCAAAGACTCTGCGGCGATTGAACGGCTCCCGCAAATGGAATTGTTGCGCGATCGCGGGCTCGAAGTCCTTTACCTTACCGATCCCGTCGACGAATTCACGATTCAAGTCCTGCACGATTACGCCGAAAAAGAATTCCAGTCGATAACCCGCGAAGACTTTGACCTTGACGACGCCGAATCACAGAAAGTCAAAGCCGAAGTCGCCGAAATCGCCAAGTCGCATGAAGATTTGCTCAAGGACGTCAAGGACGCGATTGGCGACGACGTGAAGGAAGTTCGCTTGACTTCGCGGCTGAAATCGGGTGCAGTGTGTCTCGTCACGGGCGAAGGCGGTCCTTCGCTGTCCATGGAAAAAACTTTCGCCAACATGAAGAATCCGCTGTTCAAAGCGACACAGATTTTGGAACTCAACCCGAATCACGCCGTCTTCAAGAAGCTGGAAAGCCTGCACGCGCTCGGCAAGGACGCGCCCGAATTCAAAGACCTGTGCACGACGCTTTACTCGTTGGCGTTGCTCATTGAAGGCGTCTTGCCCGCCAATCCCGCAGACTTCGCCGGCAAGATTACCGACCTGCTCACGAAATAAATTTCGGTGCGATAACGTTGTCCCCGTTCAAAACGAGCGGGGATTTTTTTTGTAGACGGCGCGGAAAAATTTTGCTACAATCGGCGTCAAAATGTTTTTCGGGAGAAATTTAATGGCTCAAGAAAAATTCAGCGCGACATACGGCGGGACGCAAGAAAATTTTATCGTCAAAGCTTTGCCGCCGCCTCAATCAAAAATTCCGTCGAACGATGTATTGAAAATTTTTTGCGTCGTCCAAAATATTCTTCAGCGCAGTTTCGTCACCAAGCCGAGCGTTTTTTTGCAGTCCGCATTGGGCGCGCCGCCCGCCGAAAGAATTTGTCTGCTCGACGGCACGCGAATCACGTGGAACAACATCAAGGGCGACGACGCGGCGGGCAATTACCCTGCGCGGACTTTTTACAACGAGTTGCTTGAAAAGTATTTGGGCGAATATTCCTTCGTGCGCAATCTGATTTTGCCCGAAACAGACTTCGCCGACATCTTGACGCAGAACAGGAGCTTCGACGGGCAACAGGTTGACTTTTACTTTCCGCAAATGAAATGCGTCTTCGAAATCGACGGCGCAAGCCACGATACGCCCGCGCAGATTCAAAAAGACCGTCTGCGCGACGCCGCTTTAAGGCGCGAAGGAATAACTGCCGTGCGATTTAAGACGGCGGACATTTACGACGAAACGCCGCGCTTCCAAAATGTCATGGCGTCTTTCCTCAATCGATTGCGTCGCGACGAAACGATAAATCTTTATCGCGCCGCGCTGAATGTCCCGCCCGACGATTTGCGCGTCCGATACGATGCTGTCATGCGTTTACAGATGGCGATTTTGTTTTGCCTGCACAGCGGCGTCCTCGACCCGAACAAGCGGCAAATCAAAATTAAAATTGTGAACAGCGACCTTGCAACTCTTGACGAGCTGTTGAAGGCGGCTTACGAAGATTTGCGCCTGTGGATTGAAAACGTCGCGCAACTCGCCAAAGTCAAGCTGAAACTGCCCGCGCTGAAAATTTCTCCGCCGAACGACAAAACTGCCCTTGCGCTGGATTTTTGCATGTTCAGTCGCTTTGCCGACGCCGATAAAAATTTCAACGCCAAGAACGCGCTTTACGTCCGCACGGATTATTTCCCCGACAAAGATTATTTCCGCCTTGCCGCCGCCGAGCCGATTAAGTACCGATTCACGGCGAAGGACGAACACAAGGACGCCGCCGCCCTTAAGTTCCTGCTGAAAAATCTTTTCGGGCACGACGACTTCCGCACGGGACAGATGCCCATTTTGAAAAACGTTTTGAGCCGCGCAGATACGATCGGGATTTTGCCGACGGGTACGGGCAAATCGCTTTGCTACCAACTGCCCGCGTTGCTCCAGCCCGGCGTGAGTATCGTGATTGTCCCGCTGGTTTCGCTCATGCAAGACCAAAAGCGCGTCATGGAGGCAAAGGGGATTCGGCGCGTCGATTACATTTCAAGCGCGGTGAGCGGCGACGCGCGCGCCAAGGTTATCAGAGACTTCAAGGCGGGCAAATATCAATTCATGGTCGTTTCGCCCGAACGCCTTCAAAATGCGGCGTTCAGAGAGGCACTCGGCGAAATCAACGCCACGATGAAGTTTTCGACGGCGGTTATCGACGAGGTGCATTGCCTTTCGGAGTGGGGGCACGACTTCAGAGTTTCTTACTTGCGCCTTATCCCGACGCTCAGAAAATATTGCGCGGGTGCTTGCCTGTTGGGCTTGACCGCCACCGCCTCGCAAGCCGTCCTTGAAGACCTGAAAGCCGAATTCGACAACGACGGCAGCGGAATCAAAGCGTTGCAGTCGATGGACAGAGACGAATTGATTTTCAAGCGGTTGACGGTTGCAAATAATCCCGCACGTAACGCGGCGATTTTAAAAATCATTCACGAAAACGAGGGGACTTACACGGCGGGCGGCGTCGAAAAAAATCGTGTCGGGCTGATTTTTTGCCAGACGGTCAATCCCGGTTTCCCAAAAGACAAACCCGCCTGCGTAACTATGTATAATTGGCTCCGCGCCGAAAAGCTGAACGGGGACGTTGAAATTTATCACGGGCGGCTTTCGTCCGAAGTCAAGGAACAAAATCAAAAACGTTTCATGCAAAAAAATTTTTCGGGCTTGATGGTTTGCACCACGGCTTTCGGCATGGGCATCGACAAGGAGAACATCAAGTACACGATTCACGCGTCGTTGCCCAAGTCGATTGAGGAATTCTATCAGGAGGCGGGGCGCGCAGGTCGCGACAGTGACAAATCGACGAAATCGTATTGCTACCTTTTGCACATGCCCGAAAAAGTTGCGCCCGCGATAATCGAAGAAATCTTCAATAAGAACACCGGCGTCGCCGAGCGCAAGACACTTTGCAGACGACTGACCAGCGATTTGGGCACGGTCTTGTATCTTTTGAATCTCGGCAAAGTGCCGCCTGCCGAAGAATGCGACAATATCTTGAAAATCCTTGCGGAGCTTAAAGCGTCTTCGGAAGGCGACATAAAAGTTCTCGACTTCGACAACCGCGCCGACGAAAATTTTTCCTTGAGCAGTCGTCAATTCGCGCTCTATAAGCTCGCGTTGTTGGGGATTGTACGCGATTGGACAATTGAATATTTCAACTTGGACAGCGGCAGAGTGTACGTCGATTATGCGGGCGTCGACTTGACGCGCGTGCAAAGCTCCATGCTGAAATACATTCACAAACACGACGTAGAGTTTTCGCTCGACGGCAAGAATACTCGTTACGAAAAATATTTTCGGCTCGCACAGGAAAATCCCGACGACCTTCGGACACAGCTTTTGATTTTGATTGAGTGGACGAACGACGAGATAATTTACAATCGCCTGCAGTCGGCGAAGAATATGCTGGACTTTTGCGCGGCGGAGGTATCGGACGAGGCTTTTCGGCAACGGATAAATGATTTCTTCCGTTACACCGAGAAAACCGTTTTGTTCGACGCCATCGTTCAGCAGCCGCTGGATTACAAGCTTTGGTTTGAAGTCTTGAAGTCGGGCGACGCCGAGCCGCTGTTGACTTCGCTGTTGCGCTATCTTGAATCTTACGGCAACAACACGGGCTTGAATTATCTGTGCGGGATGTTGCGGCTGCTTTGCGGGAATTACGCGGGCAGCGACGGCGAGTGGCGTCTTGCCGACGGTTTGGAGAGCGTCAAGGAAAATCTTCCCGACGCGGCGGTAAATGACATTCTCGACGAAACTTTTGCTTTGGCGAAAAACTTCGGCGCGGCGGAAAAAAATATGCTCAGCGAGACGTTGCTGAACATTTACCCCGAACTTTTGCGGCGCGTTCACGAGGAATTGAACGACATGCATTCCCTTGCGCTTATAATCGACGGTTGCGCCGCGCAGATAAAAAATTCATTGGAGGCGAATTTGCATGGGCTATTCGGAAAGGCTTGAACAGTCAATGAAAAATTTTGACCGCGAAGTCGACAAGCTGACCAAGATAAACGAGCTGATAAAGGAAATCGACGACTTGACGGATCTCTTTTCGGATGCGGGCAAAGATTTTCAGGGCGCAATGAAGCGGCTGACGGAACTCAAAGCGGGACTTGAAAAAGATTGCGCGGCACTGTCAAAATTCGCGGCTAACGAGGCGGCGGCGCGTCAAAAATTGGTCACCGACATCCACAACACGATAACGGCTGATTCGCGGCAGATAATCGACGGCGTGACGACCCCGCTTGCGCCCGTCAAATCGGCGTTAGCTGAAACTGCTCAAAAACTCGACGCCCTTATCGCCGCGCACAAAACTTCGCAGGAAAAATTTTTGGCGGACACCAAAGCCCTTCTCGAAACGTTCGCGAAACACGAGACGGAGGAGCGCGAACAGCTGGTTGTCGTCGTGCACGAAAAGATAGTCGCGGACGCACGCCGAGTACTCGACGGAATCGCCGCGCCGCTCAACGAAACCAATGCCGCATTGCAAAAGACCTGCAAGGAAATTGACGACTTCATGAAACTGCATAAGGCGTCGCAAGAAAAATTTTTGGCGGACACGGAAAACCTGCTCATCAAGTACAACACGAAAAATCTTGAAACTTACAACAACCTGCTTGCCGCGCTGTCAAACAAAATCGACTTGGCGAAGGGCGCGCTTGAATCTTCGGCGGCGAATCAAGCAACATTGCTTAACGAATTGTCGCGGAAGACGGACTTGCACAGGCGCGAGCTTGAAAATTCTTTGATAACCCGGCTGGACGAGCAAAATAAAAAATTGTCCGCCGAAGTCGCCGCGCTGAAAGAAAAACTCTCCGTGCTGTCTTACATAAAAGCGGCAACTACTGCGGCTGTCGGGTTCGGCATCTTGAGTTGCTTGATTCAATTCGTAAAGTGAAACACCGTCCGAAAATTTATCGGACGGCTTTTTGCTTGACGAACAACGCCCAATGCTTTAAGCTGAAAAAAATTTCCGGGAGGGATTCGTATGAGCAGACTGTTGATTTCGGAAGACCGTAAATCGGTTATCATGGTTATCGGCGGCAAAGGCACAGACATTTCTTGCGACGGCAAACCCATGAACTTTTTGACGGCGAACACCACTGACGCCGCGCAGGAAAAGCACGTCCCGCAAGTGACGGTCAACGGCAAAAAAATTTCCGTCAAGGTCGGCAGCGTCGCGCACCCAATGACGGACGCGCATTTGATTCAGTGGATTTACCTGCAGACCAAACGCGGCGGGCAATACGTGCACCTGAGCGCGAACGACAAGCCCGAAGCCGAATTCGTCGTTGCGGACGGTGACGAGCCCGTTGCCGCCTACGAGTACTGCAACCTGCACGGACTGTGGAAGGCGGACATCGCCTGACAGGAGGCGATTATCATGGCGGACAACAGCAACCTCGACGAACGCGTCACGAACTTGGAAAGGCAAGTGTCGGTCGTGGCAACTAAGGTAGACGCCTTGTCAGATAAAATTGACTTGGTCGTAAGCGAATTACGCGATTTCAAAAACGAAGTACGAGCGGATCGTGCCCGACAAGATGAGGACATGCGCGAAATTCGGCAGAGCCTAAACAGCAACGTGCGCAACATGTTCATCACGGTAATAATCGGCGTCGGAGCAATGGTTGTCGCAGTGCTCATGAAGTGATTGTTTCTTCGCAACAAAAAAGCCCCTCGCAACGGAGCGGGGGGCAATTTTTTTATCAATCGTAATCGGCGGAAGAAATTATCGGCTCGAAGTCAGCAGGATTGAAATCGGCGGGCGTGTCGACGGTCGGGGCTGGCAACAGAAATTTTTTCCCGTCGAAGTCGGGCTTGCCGTCCTTGTCGTCGAAAGTCGTACGGCATTTCGGATAAGCCGCGCAGCCCCAAAATGCGCCGTTCTTGCCGTTGCGCTTGACCATTGCACTGCCGCATTTCGGACACGTCGGCGCGCCGTCTTTAATCAGTCGCTCTGAGCGTTGCTTGCCGTCGAAATCGGGCTTACCGTTCACGTCGTCGAACGTCGCCTTGCATTCAGGATAGCCCGTGCAACTCCAAAATGCGCCGTTCTTGCCGTTGCGCTTGACCATTGCACTGCCGCATTTCGGACACTTGAAAACGCCTTCCGCCAAAGCAAATTTCGCCGTCGTCGCCGCCGTAACAAGCTCGCTCGTAAACTGCACTTGACCCGCAAGAAAATCTTCAAGCGTGCCGTCGCCCGCGCTCATGGAGTGCAATTTGTCTTCCCAAATCGCCGTCGCGTCGGGATACGTCATTGCGTCGGGCAGCGCGTCAATCAGCAGGTAAGCCTGCGCGGTCGGTTGCAAAATTTTTTTCGCGACCTTCAAGAAGCCGCGCCGAATCAAATCGTCGATAATCGCGGCGCGCGTCGCCTCGGTGCCGATTCCGTAAACGTCCTTGAGTTGCTTTTTCGCGTCGGGATTTTTAACGTACTTGTGAATGTCCTTCATGCCCTGCACCAGGCTCGACGAAGTGAAACGCTTGGGCGGCGTCGTGGTGCCCTGTTTGAGTTCGCTTGACTTGTATTGAACGCCGTCGCCTTTCTGCATTTGTGGCAGGAGGATTTCGGATTCGTCGTCGGCTTTGACCTTCGGCGCAACGTAAAATTCGCGCCAACCGGGTTGCTTGACGACCTTGCCGCGCGCCGTGAACGTCTCGCCTTTGTACTTGACTTCGACAACGGTTTCGTCGTAGACGTGCAGCGGATAGAATTGCACGGCGTAATTTTTGGCGATAAGGCTGTAAACGTTGAACTCGGCGGTCGTCAGGCTCACCGTCAAGGGTTTGCGCGTCGGGATGATGGCGTGGTGCGCGGAAATTTTTTTGTCGTTCCAAGCGCGGCTTTTAATCTCGGCGTCGGCGTGCGCGAACAATTTTTGCAAGGCGTCGTTGCCCGAACGTTTCAGGTTGCTTAAAATTGTCGGCGCGTCCTTGAATTGAACCGTCGGCAAATATTCGCAATCGGAACGCGGGTAGGACGTAAGCTTTTTCTCGTAAAGACTCTGCGCGGCGTCGAGGACTTGTTGGGGCGTGTACCCGAACGCCTTGCCCGCCGCCACCTGCAACGTCGACAACGAGAACGGCAACGGTTGCGATTCTTTTTTTTCGGTCGTCTTGTACACGGAGATTTTTCCGTCGCGCGGCGCGGTCGAAAATTTTTTTACCAGCACCTCGGCGAAGGCTTTGTCGATTAATCGTCCCTCGCTGTCGAAGGCGGACAGGTCGAGCATTTTCTTTGACGGCTTGAACTTCGCGACGAAATCGCCGTTGGGGTGCGCGAACGTCACCCGTATCGTGAAAAAGTCGACGGGCTTGAAGTTCACAATTTCGCGTTCGCGGCGGACAACCAGCGCAAGTGTCGGAGTCTTCACGCGCCCGATTGGCAAAACCAAATCGTGACCGAGCCGCCGTGCTGCCAACGTGTACGCCCGCGAAAGATTCATGCCGATTAGCCAATCTGCGCGGCTGCGTGCCAATGCGGACTGCTTGAGGTTGAAAAATTCGGCGTTGTCGCGCAGGGCGTCATTGGCGCGGCGGATACTTATTTCGTCCAACGCGTTGAGCAGGATTCGCTTGACGGGCTTGGTGTTGCCGACGTAATCAAGAACTTCGTCGACGAGCAACTGACCTTCGCGATCGGGGTCGCCGGCGTGAATTATCAAATCAACATCTGCGCGGCGAATCAGCGTCTTGACGATTTGAAACTGCTCCGCCGTCGACGGATTGACTTGAAGTTTCCATTGGCGCGGGACAATCGGCAAATCTTCGGCGCGCCACGTTTTATACTTCGGGTCGTAAGCTTCGGGCTTAACGGGCTCCAACACGTGACCGACGAGCCACGTCACGACGCCGCCCGCCGTAAGTATGAAACCTTTGCCGTTGCCTTTGACTTGCAGGCAGGCGGCAAGTTCGCGCGCCATCGACGGCTTTTCGGCTATGTAAAGTTTCAAAGCACTCACCTCGTCATGTTATCTTCGCCAGAGTCGCGAAAATCGAACGAATAAGCTTGGCGCGTTCCTCCGCCGTGATTTGCTCCGACGCCTCCGACTTGTAAAGATTCGCTGACATTTGCGCGATAAGTTCGGCTTCGCGCCGTGTGATTAAGTTGCTTTTCAGCAAGAAGTCGAGCATCGATTTTATTTCGGCGAACGGCGTCCTTGCGGTGATTTCCTCAAGCATTTTGCGATAAAGCACTTGCTTTTGGTCGATTTCCTGCGGTATCAGCGCAATGCGAATGTAACCGCCGAGCCCGCGCCGCGACTCCACAACGAAACCGCGTTCGGTCGTAAATCGCGTGCTAAGGACGTAACTTATCTGCGACGGCGCGCAACTGATTTCGTCGGCCAGTGCCGTGCGTTTCAATTCAATCTGTTTGTCCGAGTTTTGCTTGAGCCGGTTCAAAATGTATTCTTCAATCGTGTCTGCTTTGTTGTTCAGCATGATGATTCACCTCACATTGATATTTTGACATTATAGCCGTCGAAAGTCAAATCGGCAAGTGTCTGCCCTTTCGTTTGCGCCGCGAATGTACAATGAAAGGCTGCGACTTCACCGCGCTGAGTGATGAGGATTTACAAACGGTAGTGGAGCAACTGAACGCCCCGAAATGACTTGGGACGAAATCATGGCGGAACTCGAAACCATTCGCCGCGAGCGCGAAAAATAATTTCGGCTAAAGGATTTTTACTGCGCCGCGCCGAATACTGCCGGAAATCTTTTTAAGGAGTTGTTTGTTATGCGTAAAGTTTTTTTTGCGGCTCTTATGATTTTCATGATGAGCGCGGCGACGGCGTTGGCTGCCAACTGGCAACAGATTTATCTCGACGACACCGAAAACGCGATTCTCTTTGACACGGACTCCGTGCAGATCACTGAAATGACCAGCGAACGTGATGATGTCATTTTCGACGCGGTGTTTCGCATGGACTACAGCGACAAAGGTCGTAAGGCTTTGATCGATTGGTATCGCGACTACTCGATAATGCCGCGCGGTATCGAAAACCTCGCCTACAACATTTCGAAGATGCAATTCAAACGCGAAGGCGAAAAGAGATATTACCGCATTCTTGAGCGCATTTCTTACACCGCCTCCGGCGCGCAACTGACGGACATGCACTACAACGGCGCGAACGACAACTGGCAAGAAATTCCCGTCGCTTCGGTTATCGACGTTGAGTACTTCGAGGCAAATCTGATTGTCGAAGGCAAACGCTACAAGAGAATCGATTCATCCGGAATTTAATTTTGAGGAGCGATTAACACGGGGCTGTTGAAAAGATTAAAATCGCCCGCCGAACTTCAGAAGCTGAGCTTGCCGCAACTTGAGGAATTGGCGGGCGAAATTCGCGAGCTAATCTTGACGACGGTCGCGAAAAACGGCGGGCATCTTGCGCCGAGCCTGGGCACGGTCGAGCTGACGCTGGCACTTTATTCGGTGTTCGATTTCAGACGCGACAAACTCATCTGGGACGTCGGGCACCAAGCTTACACGCACAAAATTTTGACAGGGCGACGCGACACATTCCACACGCTTAGGACTTTGGGAGGCATTACCGGCTTCCCGAAGCGTGCCGAGTCGCCTTTTGATTCGTTCGGCGTCGGGCACGCGTCCACGTCCATAAGCGCGGCGTTGGGCATTCTAATCGCCGAAGAACTCAAGCACACGTCAAACCGAGTTGTCGCGGTTATCGGCGACGGCGCATTGACGGGCGGCATGGCGTTCGAGGCTCTCAATCACGCCGGGCAACTCAAGAAAAAATTGCTCGTCGTCCTAAACGATAACGAAATGTCAATCGACAAGAACGTCGGCGCGCTGAGCGAATATCTGTCCAAAATCAGACTCAAGCCGCAATATCACCGCGCCAAACGCGAATTCGAGGACTTCGTTCGCAATCTGCCCTTCCGCGACGTCAGCGAAAAAATTTTGCTTGCGGCGAACTCCGTCAAGGCGGGCGTGACGGCTGCTGTCTTCCCCGGCGCAATCTTCGAGGCATTCGGCTTCAATTACATCGGACCGATTGACGGGCACGACATCAAGACCATGCAGGAAGTCTTCTCAAAGGTCGGCGTGATTGACGCGCCCGTTTTGATTCACGTCCGCACGACAAAGGGCAAGGGTTACGCGCCCGCCGAGACTTCGCCCGAAAAATTTCACGGCGTCGGCAAATTCGACAAGGCAACGGGTCAAGTTTTCAAGCGTCCGTCGCCGCCGAGCTACACCGAAATTTTTTCGCAAGCCGTTATCGACTGCGCGGCTCGCAATGACAAAATCGTCGCGATAACCGCCGCAATGCCGTCGGGCACGGGCTTGAAGAAATTCGCCGAAAAATTCCCGCGCAGATTCTTCGACACGGGCATTGCCGAAGAACACGCGATAACGTTGGCGGCGGGCATGGCGGCGGGCGGTTTGCGTCCCGTCGTCGCCATTTATTCGACATTCATGCAACGCGGCTACGATCAAATCTTGCACGACATCTGCTTGCAAAATCTGCCCGTGCTGTTGTGTTTGGACAGAGGCGGCTTGGTCGGCGAGGACGGCGCGACACATCACGGCGCGTTCGATTTGGCTTATCTGCGCACGATTCCGAACATGAACGTCTTGGCTCCGAAGGACGAAAACGAATTGCGACAAATGATTTTCTCGGCGTTGAATAAAAATTTCCCCGTGGCGATTCGTTACCCGCGCGGCGCGGGGCTCGGCATCAAAGTCGAAGTCAAGCCGCAAGAAATTCCTTGGGGCAAAGCCGAAGTCGTCGAACACACACACGCGGCGGAAGTGACGGTCTGCGCGGTCGGCACGATGGTCAAAGCTTGCGTCGACGCGGCGAAAATCCTGCGCGGCAAAAATTTTTCCGTTGACGTGATAAACGCCCGCTTCGTCAAGCCGCTTGACGCCGAACTGATAAAAAAATCTGCGCGGGCGTCGAAACTGCTTGTCACGTGCGAGGAAGGCACATTGGCGGGCGGCTTCGGGTCGGCGGTCGCGGAGCTTTTGGCTGACGAAAAAATCTCGACGCCGTTGTTGCGGCTCGGCATTGCAGATAAATTCGTCGAACAGGGCACGCGCGCGGAGCTTTTGAACTTGTGCGGCTTGACGGCCGAAAAAATCGCGCAACGGATTCACGAACGCCTTAACGATTTGATTTTCGGCTTTTTGACGGAAATAAGGTGAGAACATGCAAAAAGAGTATCAAGTTAGGGTTGACTACGATAATGATGCAGGAGTTTGGATAGCAACCAGCGATGATATAGTCGGCTTAGTTTTGGAAGATGAATCACCCGAATATTTGATGAAACGTGTCACAGAAGCCGCGCCGGAATTAATCAGACTCAATAATTTATCCGCCTGCAAAGCAATTAATTTCTCAATGACACGGAACGAACGAGTAGTTATCGCATAATGGCTGAATATGAAAAGAAAGTTCGCGAACTGCTAAAACAAAACGGTTGTGAATTTGTTCGTCACGGTAAAGGCGACCACGACATTTATTACAGCCCGATTACAAAAAATAATTTCACTGTGGACAGCAAAATAAAATCCAGACACACGGCGAACGCTATAATGCGGCAAAGCGGAATAAAGTACCATTTTTAATAAAATCATTGAGGAAGCGACATGAAACAACGACTCGACGTACTCTTGACGGAGCAAAATTTCTTCGACAACCGCACCCGCGCCAAGGCGATGATTATGGCGGGCAAAGTCCTCGTCAACGGGCAAAAGGTCGACAAAGCCGGCACGCTCGTCCCCGCAGACGCGCAGATTCGCATTCTCGGCGAAGATATGCCTTTCGTCAGTCGCGGCGGGCTCAAACTCCAAAAAGCTCTCGACGTGTTCAAAATCAACCTCGTCGGGAAAATGGCGGCGGACGTCGGCGCGTCGACGGGCGGCTTTACCGATTGCATGTTGCAACGCAGCGCGAAGATGGTTTACGCAATCGACGTGGGCTACGGTCAGCTCGCCTGGAAACTGCGCCGTGATTTGCGCGTCGTCAACAAGGAACGCACCAACATCCGCAACATCACGCGTCGCGATTTTTATTACGGCTTGCCGGAATTCGTTTCAATCGACGTGTCGTTCATTTCGCTGGAAAAAGTTTTGCCCGTGGTGTTCGACGTGCTTGACGATTCGGGTGAAGTCGTCGCGCTGATTAAGCCGCAATTCGAGGCGGGTCGCGAACACGTCGGCAAGAAAGGCGTCGTCCGCGACAAAAAGATTCACGCCGCCGTTATCGAACGCGTCTTGAACTTTGCGGCGGGCGTCGGCTTTGCAGTTCAAGGCTTAGACTTTTCGCCCGTCAAAGGTCCCGAAGGCAATATCGAATACCTCGCGCACCTGTCGAAGGGCGGCGCGTCGACGGACGTTGAAATTTTATCGGTTGTTGATTCGGCCCATGAAGCTTTGGATTGACGCAACGTTTTCATTACGCATTGCGCATTGCGCATTGAACAGGAGCTTGACTGATGGCAAGACAAAATATTTTTGGGACGGCGTTCGGCGTCGAAGCGGGCATGATGCAAATCGCGGTCTTCCCGAACATGAGCAAGCGGCGGGCGGGTGAAATCGTCGACCGCATTTTTAATTTCTACCAAAACAAAGACGTGCGCCTTGTCATGCCCGCGACCGAGGCGCGCCAATTTCGCAAGGAAGAATACGGCTTGCCCTGCGTCGAACGCGTGCACGTCGACATGGCGTTGAGTATCGGCGGCGACGGCACGTTATTGGGCGTCTGTCGTCGTTTCGGCGGGCAAAGCGTCCCCGTCTGCGGAATCAACCTTGGCACGTTGGGTTTCCTTGCCGACATCGAGCCGCGCGAACTTGAAAGCCGTCTTGCGAAAATTTTGGCTGGTCAATATCGCGTCGAGCGGCGGTTGTTGTTGAGCGGCTACATTCGCAACGAACTCGGCGAAAAATTTTTGGGCAACGCAATCAACGACGTGGTAATCACCAAAGGCGGCGTCGCACGCATGTTGCGCCTTGGGCTTTACGTCAATCGCACGCACCTCATGGACTACAAGGCGGACGGCATTATCGTCGCGAGCCCGACCGGTTCCACGGCGTATTCGCTCAGCGCGGGCGGCCCGATACTCAACCCGACTGTTCGCGCGCTGTTGCTTACGCCGATTTGCGCTCACACCTTCCAAATGCGCCCGCTCATCGTCAACGAGGACGACGAAGTTTTAATCAAAATCGACGCAATGCCCGACGTTATTGTCACGCTTGACGGGCAGGTAAGTCACAAGATTCAGCCCGGCGACGACATTGTTGTCCGCAAGGCGAAGGAGACCGCGCAGATCGTAAAGTTCGACGACAAGAATTATTACGACGTGCTCAAGGCTAAGATGTGGTCTTGAAAGGAGCTTTATACATGGCAATCATTAACCCCCCCCCATACAGTAGATTTGAATTACTATCGGCAAGCTTATCCTGAACTGAACACTTTTCCCGACGAGTTGCTTGCGGAACACTGTAAACGCTTCGCCGTGGAGCAGGGGCGTTCGACGTGCTTTTACGACCGCCGCGAATATCTTCAAGTGTTATTGCAGAAAACCATCGACGAAAATCATTTGAAAGCTTTGGAGATAAGCCCGTGGGACAGTCCCTTCCTGCGCGGCGAGACCGTCAAATATTTTGAAGTCGTGAGCGGTGATGATTTGCGCAAAGCGACTGTCGGCGTCAAGCGGCACCTTGAGCACCTGCCCGCGCAGATTGACTTCGTGGGCGCGAACGGCGACTTGAGCGTCGTCAATGAAACGTTCGATATCGTCTTCAGCTGTCACGTCATATACGCGCACGCACAACAACGCGGTACTTCATTGGCTTGGCGTGCATGGCGAACGCTACGGCTATAAAAAAACGTTGCTTGAGCCCAACGCTCAAATAGAGATCTTGGACGAATATTTTTCCGACGACGGCAAGGGCGCGAGTTTCCAAAAGCTTGCGCATATGGTTGAGCGTTATTCCGACGCCTTGGAGCAGGGCAAGTACATCAGCGCGCACAACTGGAAATTCACGCCCGACAACTTCGGTTATATCGTCGACTTGCTCAACAAGCTGAATCTTATCGACTTGAAATTGTTCAGGCTGTGCCACACGATTTGGGGACGGCAAGAATTCATTGCCATGCTTGAAAAATCTTGACGGAGGAAATTTCTTGAAGGACGACACCATAAACAAAATCGCCGCGCAGGTTGACGCGTTGCACTTCGCCGAAGACTTGCCCGACGCGCTTGAGGGTTTCGCGGTGAAAAAAATCTTCGCACCCGCCGACGACAAATTTATTTTCTACACGTGCGCCGACGACGAGATTCATTGCGCGTTGACGACTTACTTTCACGAGGAGACCGCCGAGTTCAAAGTTCGTCAGCGAATCGGCTTGACGGAATTTTGCTTGACGAAATTTTTTACCGAGGACTTCGCGCACTTCAAGGAGCTGCTTGACGCCGAACTTGCCGACGTGTTGAAAAATCTGCGCGGCATACGCGGCGGCACCGGCAATCGTTTCCTGCGCAAACTCAAGCTTGACGAATGGGCTTACGGTCAAAGCCTGCCCGCGACGCTTGAAGGTTTCAAACTGTTCATAAGCCCCGCCGCGCCCGTCGAAGTCACGAACGGATCGGTTATCGTCATCAATTACGCCGACTTCGCGTTGAACAGCGACTTCGTGCTTTACCGCAACATTTATACCGACGAATTCAGCGGCGAACGACGCGTTGACGGCGCGCCGCAAGTCGTTTACTCTTTTGACGCCGCAACCCGCGACGAGTTGGAAGACAAACTTAAGGCGCATTTGATTGACGAACTGCGCGAGATTCGACGGCTTGCAAGGAGTGATTCGCATTGACGAAAAAATTTTTAATCGGCGCGCTGATTGCGTTGTTGAGCTTGACGCTGTTCGCCGCCGCCGACGCCAAGAAAAAAGTCGACGGGCAATGGCGACTGGACGGGGCTGCCTCCGCTGACTTGCCGCGCAACTTCCGTTTCATGTTCGACGCGTGGCAAAACGACGTTCGCGGCAAAGAGCCCGACCGCGCAGGCTTGAACGAGCTTTGGGCTTCGGCGAGCGGTCAACCTTCACCCGCCGCGCTGAAGACGCTTTATCGGACGATTCGCGAGCGCGAGCCCGACGCAAAAATTTTCATGGTTGACTTGCGGCAAGAATCTCACGGCTTCGTTAATCTGTTGCCCGTCAGCTGGTACGTCGAACACAACGCTGCCAATGCCGGCAAGACCGTTTCCGAAGTCGAGGCGGACGAAGTCGAACGACTGAACAAATTACGCGGCGTCGAAACGACCTTCGAGCCTTTGGGCAACGCCGACAAGCTGGCGTTCAAGCCGATAACGATAATCCCGCGCGTGATTCAGACCGAGCGCGACACGTCCGAGGCGGCGGGCTTTGAATACGTGCGATTCGCGGCGGCAGACATGCAATTTCCCGCGCCCGAAATCGTCGACGACTTTGTAACGTTCGTCGCCAACCTGCCCGAAAATGCGTGGTTGCACTTCCACTGCCAAGCGGGTCACGGGCGCACGACGACTTTCCTTGTCATGTACGACATTATGAAAAATCCCGACGTGTCGCTGGAAACAATTTGCAAGCGGCATTACCTTTTGGGCGGGTCAAATCTTTTGCTTGAGCCCGAAGGCGACGATTGGTACGCCGAAAAGTCACGCGACCGCGCAAAAAAAATTCGCCTGTTCTACGAATTCGTTCAAGGCACGCGCGCCGAGCAAATCGGTTTGCCGTGGAGCGAGTGGCTGACGGAGATTAAGCAATGAAAAATTTTTTCGTAACCTGCGCGGCGGTGTTGCTGTTGCTTACGAGTTCGGCAAAGGCGACCGACGCGGAGTATCTGCTCAACAACGCCGAGCTCAATCCCACGTCGACGGGCGCGGACTACTGCGACGAGATCGTTTGGCAGACGCTCAATCAAATCACGACCGAAAACATGACGACCTGCGACAAAGTGCGCGCGTGCTACGATTATCTTGTCGACACGTGCAGCTACGGCGATAACGTCCTGCGCCTTGACTTCCCCGAAGACAACGGCACTGCCCGCGCCTACGGCATGCTTGTCGGTCACGTTGGGGCTTGCGACGATTATTCGTGCGCGTTCGCCGCTCTGACGCGTGCAATCGGCTTGAACTGCTACACGGTCTACGGACAGACGGCGCGCGCTGACGGCGGCTACACCGGCCACATCTGGTGCGTCATTGCGATTGACGGCGTGGAATACGTCTTCGACCCGCAAATCGACGACAACATCGGCGCGAACGTCTACTATCGCTTTTGCGTGACTTACGACGAGACGCCCGGCTCCTACTACGATTCGGAAGTTCGTTGGGGCTACTTTGAACCGTTTTATTAATGCGTAAAAAAATTTTCCCTGCGAATGTCGCGGGGAAATTTTTTTGCTTGCATGGAGTAAACTCAAGATTTTATAATCGACACGAAGAAATTTTTCGGAGGTGTTGATATGAACATCACGCGCAGAGATTTTCTCAAGCTGGCGGGCGCGACGGGACTTGCGTTGTCGTTCGGGCGTGTCGAAGCCGCGACCAATGAAAAAATCCTTGTCGTCTACTTTTCGCGCACGGGCGAGGAATACGGCACCGGTAACATCAGCAAGGGCAACACTGAAATCGTCGCCGAGATTATCGCGCAACGCACGGGCGGCGACCTGTTCGAGATTAAACCCGCGCAGGCTTACCCCAACAGCTACGAAGACTGCAAAAAAGTTGCGAGCCGCGAGAAGGCGACCAAGGCTCGTCCCGAATTTGTCGGCGACATTGACGTTGCGCCCTACACAATGATTTTCTGCGGTTATCCTATTTGGTACGGAGATGCCCCGCAGATTGTTTACACGTTCCTTGAACGTCACGATTTCGGCGGCAAGAAAATCGTCCCGTTCTGCACGCACGGCGGCAGCGGGCTTTCGAGTACCGACCAGACAATTTCTATGACGTGCCCGACCGCCAAGGTTCTGCGCGGCTTTGAAATGCGCGGCTCGGTTGCGCAAAACAATCGCTCACAAGCCGAATCAACCGTCGTCGAAAATCTGCGGCGGCTCGGCTTAATGTAAGGAGGCTTTATCATGGACATCACACGGCGCGACCTTTTCAAGTTGGCGGGCGTTGCGGCAGTCGGCGCGGCAGTCGGTCAGCTCAACGTTCAACCCGTCGAGGCGGCGACTAAAACTGTCAAGCTCAAAGCGGCTCCCGTCGTCGGCTCCAAAAACGTCACCGGCACCAAATACGCGGGCACGGCGGCGAAAGTTTACTTCACGGACAAAATCGATGCCGCGCACCTCATCAAGCTGTACAATCTGATTAACGGCGAAATTTTCGGCAAAGTCGGCATCAAGCTCCACACGGGCGAGCCGCACGGTCCGAACATCTTGCCGCGCGAATGGGTCAAGGCTTTTCAAGCGCAAATCCCCAACAGCAACATCATCGAGACGAACACGCTTTACGACGGCGCGCGTTACGAGACGCCGGGTCACCGCGAGACCTTGACGACGAACGGTTGGGACTTCTGCAAAGTTGACATCATGGACGAATTCGGCGGCGTCGACTTGCCCGTAAACGGCGGCTTTCACTTGCAGAAAGTCAACATGGGCAAGACGCTTGTTGATTACGATTCGGTCGTCGTGTTGACGCACTTCAAAGGACACGCAATGGGCGGCTTCGGCGGCTCACTCAAAAATATCGCAATCGGCATGGCGAGCGGACACGTGGGCAAAGTGCAAGTTCACGGCTACAAACGCTCCGAAATGCCGCCGCCCGGTCCGTATTGGTTTGACGGCGTGAACATGCCGCTCAAAGAAGAATTCATGGAACGCATGGCGGACAGCGGCAAGGCGACCTGCGACCACTTCGGCAAGCGGATTGTGTTTATCAACGTCATGCGCCGGCTCAGCGTCGATTGCGATTGCGCGGGCACCTCCGCCGCCGAACCGACCATGAAGGACATCGGGATTTGCGCGTCGACGGACATTCTTGCCGTTGACCAAGCGTGTTGCGATTTCGTTTACACCGCCGCCGACAGCGCGGATTTGCGCGAACGTATAGAATCGCGTCACGGCTTGCGTCAGCTCAGCGCAATGGCGGAACACAAAATGGGCAACCCGCAATACGAACTGATTCAAGTCGGTTAAGGGACAAGGGTTAAGGGACAAGGGTTTTTAACTTACCCCTGCCCCCTTGTCCCTTTTCCCTTATTCACCACGTTAAGTAAGTGTACGCGCTGAAGACCGTCAGCATGATGACTTCCGCGAAGAATATAGGCTTGAGCGTGGCGAGCAAATCCGCCTTGAAATAATCCGTCGTCACGATAAGGCAAAAGTGCGTTGGAGTCAGCATTTGCCCCGCGACGCCGAACGCCATCGCCACGCCTGCCAAATTCAAATCGCCCGTGCCCATCGCCGCGACTATCGGCATGACTATCGCGACGTGACCTTGACTCATGCCCGTCAGCACGCCGATTATCAGCGACACGCAAGCGATTATTACGGGGACGGGCAACGGCGACGCTTGGAACGCAGCAACGATTTCGCCCAAAACTTCCGTCACGCTCAGCAGCTGAATAAAGTACAGGATACAGCAAATGTTCAGCGTCATTTTCCAATCGAACGCGCCGAAGTAAATTTCTTTGACGCTGACGCCGCGCCCGACCGCCGCCAACACGAACACCCACGCCGTCACGACCAAACCCGTTGCCGTCGACGCGTTGAGCCCACCGAACACCACGACCATAAACACCGACGCCACCGGCAACAGAGCCAATATCAAGCCGTTGCGCTCGTGACGAATCTCCGCCGCCGTCTCCGCTACTTTGTGCGTTGCGGGAACTTTTATCGGGCGAATCAGAATCAGCCAGCCGACGACGATTGCCAAAAGCGTCAGCCAACACAAGTGGCTTATGAACGTGCCGAACGTCACGCCCGCGATTGAACACGCCATAATCATGCCGGGGATTATCGGGCTCGAAAACTCGAACATGTGACGGAACCAGAAATTAATCGCCGCCTTGTGTTCGGGGCGCAGTGTCAAGTTCGCGCTCAATTCTTGAACAATCGGCGCGGAAAAGCGTGCGCCGCCGACGCTCGGCAACAAGCCCAAAAACGCGGGCATTGCCGCAAGCAAAAACTTCACGTTCGAAAACATGCGCCGCAACGCCTTAACCATATCGGTCAGCGCGCCGCTCAAACGCAACTCGATTTCAAGACACATAACGAAATACAGTGCGAAGATTATGTCATACGTGCGCGACAGCGTGAACGTCTCGTAAGCCGCCTGCAACAAAGAAATTGGGCTCGCGGATCGCAAAGCCCAGATAAACAGTCCGCTTGCCAACATGCAGACTCCGATTTGAAATTTGAATCGCAACAGCACGATTATGATTGCAAGTGCCGCCGTCAAAAGCAAAAATATATTCAAATGAAAACTTCCTTATTCTGTCGCCTGGTTGCCGAGCAAAGCCAGCACGTCCATAGGATTTTGATTCGCCTGCGCCAACATTGCCTGCGACGCTTGAGTTAAGACGTTGTATTTGAGATAGCCCGCCATTTCCGTCGCCATATCGGCATCACGAATCACGGACTCGGACGCTTGGTCGTTGGTGTAGGCTGTCGTCAAATTCGTCGCCGTGTATTCCAATCGGGACAGAGCCGAACCGATATGGCTTTGCTCGTCCAAAACTTTTGTCAGCACGTTGTCAAGAACGTTAATGGCGGCGTTGGCGTCTTCCTTCGTGGAAATGCTGATAATGCTGCCGTCTTCGCCCTTCAAGCCCAAAGCCCGCGAACGCATGTCGCTTAGGGCGAACTTTGTCGCGAAGTTGGCATCTGCGCCGACTTGGAACGACAATGCTTGGTCGCCCGTCTGCGTTTCGGCGCGTTGATACTGCTTGAACTTGTCGAGCGCGGCGTTGGCGGATTTTTTGACGTGTCCTTCCGAATCCAGGATGCTTATCGCGAAGCCGGCGATTTGCGTACTTAAGATGTCGTCGCCGTCGTTGTAGATTGACGAAACAACAATGCCCTGCTTTCTGTCGGGCGTGTAAACGTCGTTGCCGAATTTGTCGGTAATGCCGGTGATTTGCCCGTCGGTCGTCGCCTGCGCTTCGGACACGTCTTCTTGCGTCAAGAGGGTTCCAAGCGTAGTGTCCGCGACTTGTCCGCTGACCGAAGTCATTTTCCCGTTCATGACGTATGACAGCTGATAATAATCAGTCGATTGGATTTCGAGCGAATCGCCGGCGCGGTTGCGCAAATCCGTCAAAGCCGTATCGGTCGTCGTTTCGTCGTGCAAGCTTTGATTGAGCAAAATCGTCTTGGCGGGCACGAAGGAGTTGTTGCGCGTCCCGTCAATCAGATACTTGTTGTTGAAAGTGATAAGGGCGTCTTCGTCGATTTGGTCGACGAGCTGATCGAATTCCCGCTGAATCATACGGCGGTCTTCGTCGGTGTTTGAATCGTTTGCGGCGTTAATCGCTTTCTCCTTGAGTGTGCGGAGCGCGTCGATGATATTTGCGACGGCACCTTCGGCGGTCTTCATCATGTTGGAGCCGTTTTGGGTGTTTGAGTGCGCCTGTTCGAGTGCACGAATTCTTACGCGCATATTTTCCGATATGGCGTAAGCCGAGGCGTCGTCCTGCGCGTCGCGAACTTTAAGCCCCGTCGAAACTTTCATCAAGTGTTTGTGCGCCAGCGCGTGGTTCGCCGTCATTTGATTGAGCGTCCGCGTTGCTTCCATGTTGGTTCGTATGACCATTGACATTTGTAATTCCTCCTTGAGTTGTCGTCCGTGACTTCCTGCGATTCTTTTGCGAATATTGTATCAAAAAAAAATGGCGCGTCAATCAAAAAGGACGCCGATTTTTATCGACGCCCGAAAAATTTTATCGCGTTGCAATCAGTCTTGTTTGTCGAGCAATTCGAGCCTGCCGCTCCTGGGGTGGAACATCAGCCCGTGAATTTTTACGTCCTTCGGGATAAGCGGATTGTTGCGCAGTTCCTTGACGACTTTGATAACGTTTTCTTCGGGCTTTTGGAAAGTGTCCGTCCATTCGACGAGTTCCTTTTCGACCATCTTGATAGCATCGGGCGACACGCCGCGTGCCGTCATGCCGTTGGTCAGGCTCTGCGAAGTCGTCTTTGCCATGCCGCATTCGTGGTGACCGATAATCGCGACTTCCTGCACGCCGAGTTCGTAAATGCAAACCAACAGGCTGCGTACCGTCGTATCGAAGACGCCGTTGAGGCAGTTGCCGACAGTCTTGATAATCTTCGCGTCGCCGCGCTTGATTCCGAGGCAGGGCTCCAAGAAATTGACGAGGCGCGTGTCCATGCAGGTGACGATTGCCAAGTGTTTCTTCGGCAACTTGCTGTCGTGGTGGTCTTCGTGCTCATAGGCTTTGTATTCTTCCGGCAGGTTTGCGCAAAACTTTTCGTTCGTCTGAAGCATTTCATCGATTACCGACATGTAATAACCTCCCCAAAAAATTTCAGCGACTTGTAGCTCAATTCTGTTCAAAGTCGACGCGTCAGGGCTTGCGGCAAAGCAAAATCTCGTCGAGCTCCTCAAGCTTTTCGTCAATGTCGAATTCGGAGTCTTCCTCGTAATACTGGAAAACGTCTTCGCTGGTCTTAGTTTCGACGTAAAGATAGCGGTCGTCGTCCTCGTCGGTGCCGCTGCCGTAGCTTACGATTTCGTCGAGATTTATGCGGTCGTTGTCGAATTGAATGAACCGTTTCAAACCATCCATGCCAATCGCTCCTTTCGGCGAAGATTGTATAACCTTTCCGCGCGGGTGTCAAAAATTTTTTTGCGCGGCGTCCGGACAATGTGATAGAATCACGGCGCAGAAAGCGAGCTGATTCAATGAAACGGATACTGATTAGTCACAAAAACGTTTTGACCTGCGCGGCGGTGAAGATTGACGGCGAGCTTGAGGCGGTCTATTCTTCGCGCGAAGACGATCCGCGACTTGTCGGCAACATTTACAAAGGGCGCGTGCAAAACTTTTTGCCGGGAATGCGGGCGGCGTTCATAGACATCGGGCGCGACAAAAATGTTTTCCTGCAGACGAAGGCGGCGCAAAAATTTTACATCGGACAAAGCGTCTTGCTGCAAATCGAAAAGGACGCGGTCGGCACGAAGGGCGCACGCGCGACGCTCAACATCAGCTTGGCGGGACGGCTCGCGATTTTCCTGCCCAATCTGAATTATGTCGGCGTGTCGAGTAAAATTCGCGGCGCGGAACGTGACAGGCTCCACGACTTGGCGAAAAAAATTCGTCCGGCGGGCGCGGGCATCATCGTTCGGACGGCGGCTGAAGGTTGCGACGAAACGGCTTTGCTTGAAGACCTTGCCGCCTTGCAAAAACTGTGGGCGCACATTGTCGAACGCAATTCAAAGCGCAAATCGCCCGCCTTGCTTTACAGCGACAACGACTTGATTGAAAAGCTCCTGCGCGACGAATTCACGCCCGATACCGAAATCGTCGTCGACAGCTTGAAAATTTATCGTCGGCTTGAAAAACTTGTTCCCGCCGAAAAAATTTCCTTACACGAAGGTACCGCGCAGATTTTTGAGGCGTTCGGCGTGGCGCAGGATATTGCGACCGTCGACAAGCGCGAACTGCCTTTGCCCAGCGGCGGGCAAATCGTCTTCGACAAAACCGAGGCTTTGACTGCCGTCGACGTGAATACCGGCAAATTCGTCGGGCGCGACGACTTCGACGAGACGATTCTCAAAACCAACTTGGAGGCGGCGGAACTCATCCTTCGACAGCTGAAGTTGCGCGACGTCGGCGGGATTGTTATCGTCGATTTCATTGATATGGTCGGCGACGCGCACAAGAATATTTTGATGCACTTCCTGCGCACGAAGGCCGCCCTTGACCGCAACAAAACGAAAATTGTTGACATGACGCCGCTTGGGCTCGTTGAGATCACGCGGCACAGCAGGGAGTAATTTTATGCAAGCTCAAAACGGCGCAGTCAAAGATTTAACCGTCGGGGAACCTGCGCGGCTGATTTTTTATTTCACGTTGCCGTTGTTGGCGGGCAACGTCTTTCAACAGCTGTTCGGCTTCGTCGACACGCTGATTGTCGGGCGGTTTCTCGGCGTCGACGCGCTTGCGGCAGTCGGTTGCACCGGGTCGTTGATGTTTTTGATGTTGGGCTTTTGCTTCGGCATGACGAGCGGCTTTTCAATCTGCACGGGACAACGTTTCGGCGCGAAGGACTTCAACGGCGTCAAGAAGAGCGCGGCGATTTGTATAGTGTTGGCGTTGGCGGCGTCGGTCGTCTTGGCGATTGTCGGCGTGACGTTCTGCCGCGAATTGCTCATTGCAATGGACACCCCGCCCGAAATTCTCGACGGCGCGTACTCGTTCATATCAATCATTTACGGCGGCGTCGTGATGTTTGTCTTTCAGCAGATGCTGACGAATTTAATCCGCGCGCTCGGAGACAGCAAAATGCCCACGGTCATTCAGGCAACGACGTTGTGCATAAACATTTTGCTTGAACCGATTGCGATTATCGGGCTCGGTCTGGGCATTCCCGGCTCGGCGGCGGCGACGATTGTTGCGCTCACGCTCGGCAATATCATCTGCATCGTCTACATAAAGCGGCGCGTCCCCTATTTGCATGTAAGCCGCGCAGATTTCAAGTTCGACAGGGCGTTTCTGTTTGAACATTTGCGAATCGGTCTGCCTATGGGTTTTCAGTCGTCAATCATTGCAATCGGCGCGGTCGTCCTGCAAATCGCGCTTAACGGCTTGGGGAGCGTGGCGGTTGCGGCGTTCGCGGCGGCGCACAGAGTCGACGGGATTGCCGTCATGCCGATGATGTCTTTCGGCATTGCAATGGCTGCTTACACCGCGCAGAACTTCGGAGCGAAACAATTCGGGCGAATCGTCGAAGGCGTCAAGAAATGCGTGCTGATGTCGTGTTCGTTCAGCATTGTGGTCGCGCTGTTCAACATTTACCTCGGCGCGGAGATAATCGAATTGTTCGTAGGCACGCAGGCGACACAGGTTATCGAATACGGGCGGTTGTTCCTTATCGTGACGGGGCTGTCGTATTGGGCGTTGGCTCTGCTGTTTATCTTTCGCTTCACGTTGCAGGGGCTCGGTCAAAGTTTTGTGCCGACGTTGGCGGGGATTGTCGAACTCGTCATGCGGATAGCGGCGGCGATTTTCCTGGTCGATTGGCTCGGATATTTGGGCGCGTGTCTTGCGTCGCCGATGGCGTGGATTGGCGGGCTGTTGCCGTTGATGATTGCTTTCGTCGTGACTGCGCGGCGATTGGTTAAGTAAAGGTGGTATTAACGTGGCTGATTCAAAAGTTTTTGCGCTCAAGGCGGGCGTGCACGTCGAGGACATTGCTCACGTCGTCGAAGACTTTCTGCGCAACGAAAAGAAATTGACGGTCGAGGGTTTCGCGGCTCACAACGGCTACTTGATTCAAGCAAAGGAAACGTCGACGTGGAAAAAACTGACAGGCTTGGGCAACGCGTTGCAAGTTCAAATCATTCCCGGCGAGGCGCGTGAAGTCTTGGTGAACGTCGGCATGGCAAAATGGATCGACAAAGTTGGCGCGGCGGCGGTCGGTGCGCTGTTCTTCACGCCGCTGTTGGTAACGTCTGCTTTCGGCGCGTACACGCAAAATAAATTGCCCGACGAGATATTTGAACACATCGAGCGATACTTGGCGTGGTGACGACGCTTGCAAACGAAAAATCCCCCCGTTGACATGCGGAGGGATTTTTTGTTGCAGATTCACTTACGCAAGACGTTGTAGCGATAGAAATAGCCTTCGACGAGCAATTCGCGCGCCGAATCGTTGATTTTGCGCTTGACGATATTAAAAAGGTCTTCGTGCGCTTTTTTGAGTTCGCCGCGCTTGCGGAGCTTAATCATGTTGCTGATTGTGTTCATGCGCATTTCGCTGGTCAGCGTCCGCACGAGCTTGGCGATTTGTCCGAGCAGTGAATTATGCGCCGCCGTCGAGATCGCTTCGTGAAATTCGTCGTCGGCAATGAAAATTTTGTGCGCGTCGCCGCCGTCGATTTCCGTCAGCAATTTGTTGAGCTGTTCTTCAAGCTGAAACAAATCTTCGGGCTCGGCTTTCTCCATAGCCAATTCGAGAATGCCGTAGTCAACCCACTCGCGCAATTCTTTCAGCGAATCGATTGAATCGGATTGGTCGAGAATTATTCCGTACAGCAACGGATTAATCATCTTGTCTGAAAAGCCGTTGGCGACGAAAGTTCCTTCGGGACGGCGGATGTCAAGCACGCCGAACGACACCAGAATTTTTATCGCCTCACGAATCGAATTGCGCCCGACGCCGAAACTCGCCGCCAATTCCATTTCCGTCGGCAGCTTGTCGCCGGGACGGAGTTCTTTATAAATCATCGCGTAAGTTAAGCGGTCAATGACTTGTTGCACCACCGACGTATTGTCAATCGGTCTCAAGAAATTTTTTTCAACAACCTCGCCGACTTCCATAACGGCAACGCCCTTTCGTAAAGTTTGTGCCTATTATAACTTGCACAGTTGCCTTGTCAAGTTAATTTGTCCGCAGGGATTACGGACAGGGCGCAATGTGTTTTGCTTGCCGCCGTGAACGCCGACGCTTATAATGGCAACATGAATTAACCAAAAGTTTTTTTGGAGGTGTTTCAAATGCAAGAGGCCATGCAAAAGTTCGGTCGCTTCCTCAGCGCAATGGTCATGCCCAATATCGGCGCGTTCATTGCTTGGGGCTTTATCACAGCACTCTTTATCCCGGCCGGCTGGATTCCCAACGAAGGTCTGGCAGAACTTGTCGGACCTATGGCGAAATGGCTGTTGCCGCTGTTAATCGGCTTCACTGGCGGCGAAGTCGTCTACGGTCACAGAGGCGGCGTCGTCGGCGCGATTGCCACGGCGGGCATTATCGTCGGCACAGATATTCCGATGTTCATGGGCGCAATGATCATGGGTCCCATCGGCGGCGTCGCGATTAAAAAATTCGACGAGGCGGCGCAAGATTCAATCCCCGGCGGCTTCGAAATGCTCGTCAACAACTTTTCGGCGGGTATCCTCGGCGGCGTGCTTGCCTGTGCGGCTTACAGTTTCGTCGGTCCGATAGTGTCAAGCATAACGGACGGACTTGCCTCGGCAGTCGGCGCAATCGTCAGCGCGGGACTGTTGCCGCTGGTTTCAATCTTGGTCGAACCCGCAAAGATTTTGTTCCTCAACAACGCGATTAACCACGGTGTCTTCACGCCGCTCGGCATGCAACAGGCGCAGGAAGTCGGAAAATCCGTGTTCTTCATGATTGAATCGAACCCCGGCCCCGGCTTGGGCGTCCTGCTTGCTTACTCGCTGTTCGGCGTCGGCAACGCAAGAGGCTCGGCTCCCGGCGCGGTCATCATTCACTTCTTCGGTGGCATTCACGAAATTTACTTCCCCTACGTCCTCATGAAACCCGCGCTGATTCTCGCGGTTATGGCGGGCGGCGTTACGGGCGTGTTCACGTTGACGCTCCTCAACGGCGGCTTGGTCGCTCCGGCGGCTCCCGGCTCGTTTATCGCGATTATGGCTATGACGGCTCCCGGCGCGTACTTCGCAAACATTGCGGCGGTCGCGGCTGCGGGCGCAGTAAGTTTTGCAGTCAGTTCAGTCTTTATCAAAGCGACGGCGGCGGCGGACGCCGAAAAAGAAGACGCCCTCGAAGCGGCGCAAGCAAACATGAAATCCATGAAGGCTGCCTCCAAAGGTCAGTCGGTCGAAGGCGAAAAACAAGTTGCGGGCGCGGACATCAAGTTCATCGTTTACGCTTGCGACGCGGGTATGGGCTCCAGTGCACTCGGCGCGGCGGCTCTGCGCAAGAAACTCCAAAAGGACGGCTACAAAAATATCACCGTCAAGAACTTCGCAATCGGCAGCATTCCGAAGGACGCGCAGATCGTCGTAAGCCACGAAAAACTTGCCGAACGCGCACGCGCAGACTCACCGCAAGCCGAACACATTTGGGTTAAAGACTTCACCAACAACAACGTTTACGACATCATCAGCGAACGCTTGAAGGGCGGCGGCGTTGAAGCTCCCGCATCGGACGGCGGCGGCGCAGACGAACCCGCGCAGACCCTAAAAGAAGGCGTCCTGCTCAAAGAAAACGTCAAAGTCGGCTTGAAGTCCGTCAGCAAGGAAGAAGCCATCAAAGCGGCGGGCGAACTCCTGTTCAAGAGCGGCTACGTCGAAAAAGAATATATCGACGGCATGTTGGCTCGCGAACGCGACATCTCAACTTACATCGGTCAAGGCATCGCGATTCCTCACGGCGAAAACGCTGTAAAGAAACACGTCATCAAAACCGGTCTCGTCGTCATGCAATATCCGCAGGGCGTCAAGTTCTCGGACGAAAACACCGCTCATCTTATCGTCGGTATCGCGGGCAAAGGCGACGACCACCTTGCGATTATCGCGAACCTCGCGACGATTACCATGGAGTATTCGGAAGAAGATTTGCAGAAAGCCTACACGACCAAAGACCCGCAAGTTCTCTTCGACATGTTCACGAAGGGCTGAAATGCAATGCGCAATGCGTAATTGGAAAGATTAACGGTGACAAAAATGATTTCATTCAAAAAAACATTCGCAACACTGATCGCGGCAACGTGCTTGACATTCGGCGCGCAGGCTCAAGCGGCGGACTATCCTTCGGAAGCTGAAGTTATTCAAAAGCTGACCGAAGTCGACGGCGTTATCTTCCCGATTGGCAAGCCGAACGTCACTTACGAAAAATATTTCACGGGACGGACGTATCTTGCGCCGCTCACGTCGGGTCAATCAATGGGCGTCGCAAACGTCACGTTCATTGACGGTGCGCACACGTTTTGGCACATCCACCACGGCAGCTGTCAAATCCTCGTGACGGAATCGGGCGCGGGCTACGTTCAAATCTGGGGACAAGAACCCGTCGAACTTACGCCCGGCGTCGTGTTCACCGTCCCTGAAGGCGTCAAGCATTGGCACGGCGCAGCTCCCGGCAAAATGATGCAACACTTGTCAATCATGCAGGCAAGCCCCGAAGTCTCGACGGAGTGGCTTGAACCTGTGGACGAAAAGTTTTTCAAGAGTCTTAAGTAGGAGGTTATGACATGAAAAAAGCTGTACACTTCGGCGCGGGCAATATCGGGCGCGGCTTTATCGGGCTGTTGCTTTCGCAAGCCGGCTATCACGTGACGTTCGTGGACGTGGCGGCTCCGCTCGTCGACGACATCAACACGCTCGGCAAATACAACGTGCAAATCTTCGGCGCGGCTGAAAAGACGCTCGTAACCAACGTCAGCGCAATCAACAGCAACGAAAATCTTGACGCCCTGCTCGACGCCATTGTCGACGCGGACATCGTAACCACGGCAATCGGACCGAACATCTTGAAGTTCATCGCGCCGAATATCGCCAAGGGTCTCACCAAGCGCGTCGCCGTCAACAAGACGCCGCTCAACATCATTGCTTGCGAAAACATGGTAGGCGGCTCGACGGTGTTGAAGAATTTCGTTTACGAAAACCTTGCCGACGACGTTAAGCCCGCTGTCCAAAAACTTATCGGCTTCCCCGACGCGGCTGTCGACAGAATTGTCCCGCTCCAGAAGAACGACGAAAAACTTTTGGTCAAAGTCGAACCCTACGCCGAATGGGACGTTGACTCCAAGGGCGTTGTCGGCGAACTGCCCGCGATTAAAGGTATGACGCTCGTCGACAATCTCGGCGCGTACATTGAGCGCAAGCTGTTCACCGTCAACACCGGTCACGCGTCGATTGCTTACCTTGCGTATCAAAAGGGCTTGCCCGACATCAGCTCCGCCATGAGCGACGACGAAATCGTTGCGGCTGCTCGCGCCGTGTGGGCTGAAACGTCCGCGCTGTTGATTGACAAATACAAATTTGACCCCGCCGTTCATCAAAAATACGTCGACACGACGGAAACGCGTTTTAAGAATCCCGAAATCAGCGACGAAGTTACGCGCGTGGCTCGCGGTCCGAAGCGCAAACTTTCCGCCGCCGACCGTCTGGTTTCGCCCGCGACGCAGCTGATTGAACGCGGCAAGACGCCCGACGCTTTGGCAAAGGTTATCGCCGCCGCGTTGAAGTTCGATTACGCCGAGGACAAGGAAGCCGTCGAAGTGCAGGACTTCATCAAAGCGAATGGCATTGACGCCGCGATAACTCACTTCACGGGCGCGGCAAGCGATTCCAAGCTGTTCGCGCTGATTAAAGCTAACCTCTGACCTTTAACTTACCGCAACCCGAAATTTTATCCCGTCGACAATCGGCGGGATTTTTTTACTATTCCCCTTGTCCCTTGTCCCTTGTCCCTAAAAAAAAAACCGCATGTCGCGAGGTGAAAACGTTTCAAATCGTTAAGTCGTTACATCGGTTCCCAATGTTCCGCGTAGCCGTGAGTACCGATGCCTTCCCTGTATGCTCCGTTCTTGATAATATGGTAAACGTTTTTGTAGGAAATGGGAGTGCCAGGCTTGTACCATTGCCCGTAAAGGTCGACGAATTCGGCGTCGCCGGTGCCGCTTGACATTCTGTCGCCGGTGTTCCAATGCGCCACGCCGATTCCGCAATGTTCTTTGAGATACGTGCGAATGCCGTTGCGCGTGCTGAATGTGGGGCTCTTGCCGAGCAGTTCGCAAATTTCGTTGAACTGTTCTCTGGAGCCGCCCGCCACTTCGTCGAGTTGCTCTTCGGTAAGAGTTTCGGGAGTCTTTTCTTTTTCAGACATGCTGTCACCTGCTTTCAGTGAATCGCATGAAGTCAATCGTCAAGACGGAATGCACTGTTTCAAAACTTCCACGAATTAAAGCTGAATGTTCTGTGCGTGGGTGCCGCCGGCGACGTTGTCGAGATCCTCTTCGCTGAGTTGCTCGCCCTTGGCTATCGCGTCCAATTCGGCTTTAAGATCTTTGCTCAATTCAAATCACTCTTTACAAAACACGACGGTTAATATTCAATTTGTAACCTATGCAAAAACCGACGTGACTGTATACAGTTTTCGGGCATATGTCAAACAGAATTGCCAAACGTTGAAAAAGATTTCGCCGACAAATATAATCGTCACAAAAATTCGCGAGGCGACGATTATGCACAACATTTTGACGGAAGCTCTGCGCGACGAAATGATTCGCGAGGCGGCAAAGAAATTTTCACGGCGCGGCGAGTTCGTGATTTACGGCGTGACGGGTTCGCAAAAAGTTTTGACGTTGGCGGCGGCGTTTGCGCAAAATCCGCGCCCGATGATTATTTTGGTAAGCGGCAGAGAAAAAATCCCCGAATGGCGCGACGACTTAAAAGAATTCTTGCCCGAAGTCGAAGTCGCCGAGCTGCCCGAACTTGACTTAATCGACGTGCAGGCGAGCACCGTTGGCGTCGAACGCTCTGCCAAGCGGCTGGAAGTTTTGGCGCGGCTCCTGCGCGGCGACAGATTCATCGTGTTGGCGACGGCGACCGCTGCCGTCAAGAAAGATTTTTCGCGGCAAGATTTTTTGAAGTTCCAAGAACGCGTCGAAGTCGGGCAACGATTGACGCTTGAAAAATTTTTGGCGCGGCTCAACGAATTCGGTTACGAGCGCGCCGACGAGATTGACGCAATCGGCAAATTCAGCGTGCACGGCGGCATCGTCGACATCTTCCCGATAAATGAGCCGCAACCCTGTCGCGTGGATTTTTTCGGCGACGAGGTTGATTCGATTCGCGCCATTGACTTTGAAACGCTCCGCTCAACGAAAAAGCTCCAAGCCGTCACGATTCTCCCGATAAAAAAATTCGGCGCGACCAGCGAGCCTTTTACGACCTGCGCGGGCGAAAACGGCACAATCGTTTTCGACGAGCCCGCACGCATTTTCGAGGCGATTCAAGCCCTCACGCACGAAGACCCCGACCTGAAGAAAAAAATTTTCACGTTCGCGCAAATCGTTCAAGCCTCCCGCGCAGGTTCGCTGATTCACTTCGAGCTGATGTTGAAAAACGTCCGCGCCCTTGAGCCGACCGAAACGATTGGAATCACCGCCGCCAACGTCACGAGCTTTCAGGGGCAGACAAAATTTTTCATGGACGAGATCGTTCACATGCTTGAGCTTGACCAGAAAATTTTCTTCCTGTTCACGAGCGAAGCCAAGATGACGGGCATGAAACGCTTGCTTGACGAACGCGGCTTGCGGGATATTAATTTGCAGTTCGGCAACTTGAGCGACGGTTTCACGTTGCCCAACATCAAGCTGACTGTCTTGACGGAACGAAACATCTTCGGCGGGCAAGTTCGTCGCCAACGTTTGAAACCTGCCGAGGCGGGAGAACGAATCCGCACGTTCAGCGACATTCACCCCGGCGATTACGTCGTTCACGTCGAAAACGGAATCGGCAAATACATCGGCGTCGAGACGCTTGAATTCAACGGCGTGCGCTCCGACTTCCTGCACATCCAATACGGCGGCGCGGATAAGCTGTTCATTCCCGTCGACCAGGCGCGTTATCTGCAGAAATACATTTCGGGCGATGGCACCGTACCAAAATTGTCGCGGCTCGGTTCGGGCGATTGGGTTAAAGCAAAGTCGCGCGCCAAAGCCTCCGTCGAAGACATTGCCGAAAAATTGATTGAACTCTACGCGCGCCGCCAAAACGCACCCGGTTTCGCCTTCGACGCCGACGACGCCACGCAACGCGAATTTGAAGACGCCTTCCCCTACGAAGAGACGCCCGACCAAGTTCGCGCCGTTGCCGACATCAAACGCGACATGGAGAGCCCGCGACCTATGGACAGGCTGATTTGCGGCGACGTTGGTTTTGGCAAAACCGAAATCGCGATTCGCGCGGCGTACAAGGCTGCAATGAACGGTAAGCAATGCGCTGTTCTCGTGCCGACGACCGTCCTTGCGCAACAGCATTATCAGACGTTCTCCGAACGATTCGCGGGCTTCCTGCCGACCGTCGACGTTATCTGCCGCTTTCGCACGCCCAAGGAACAACGCGTCACGCTCCAGAAAGTCCGCGCCGGGCAAGTCGACGTTCTTATCGGCACGCACGCCATTTTGTCCGAGCGCATCCGGTTCAAGGATTTGGGCTTGCTGATTATCGACGAGGAACAACGCTTCGGCGTCAAGCAAAAGGAACGAATTCGCGCCTTGAGCATTGGCGTTGACGTGCTGACTTTGAGCGCGACGCCGATTCCCCGCACGTTGCACATGAGCCTTGTCGGCGCGCGCGACATGAGTTTGATTGAGACTGCGCCCGCCGAACGCTTCCCCGTGCAGTCGTACATAATCGAGGACGACGACGACATTATCGGCGAAGCGATTCGGCGCGAAATTCGGCGCGGCGGTCAAGTGTACTTTGTTTACAACCGTATCGAGACGATTGACATCATGCGCGACCGTTTGGCGGCGTTGGTGCCCGAAGCGCAGATTCGGACGGCGCACGGACAGATGGCGGAAAATTTCCTTGAACGAATCATGATGGACTTTTACGAGGGCGCGTTCAACGTCCTGCTGACGACGACGATAATCGAGAGCGGGCTTGACGTTGCCAACGCCAATACGATTATCGTTTACGACGCGGACAATTTCGGGCTTGCGCAACTGTATCAAATGCGCGGGCGTGTCGGGCGTTCGAGCCGTATGGCGTTTGCGTACTTCGTGCACCGCGCCGACAGAATTCTTGGCGAGACGGCGGAAAAGCGTCTTCAAGCCATGCGCGAATTCGCTCAACTGGGCGCGGGCTTTAAGATTGCCATGCGTGACTTAGAGATTCGCGGCGCGGGAAATTTGCTCGGCGCGCAACAACACGGACACATTGCGGGCGTCGGCTTCGAGATGTATTGCCGGCTGTTGGAAGATGCGGTTAATAAACTTCAACACAAAGAACCGGAGCGCGTCGAAGAGCCCGACCCGATTATCAGCTTGCCCGTCGAGGCGTTCATAAATCGCGAATACATTGACAACGCCGGCGACAAGATTGAAATTTATCGGCGACTTGCCGTCGTGCGCGAGGACGCCGAGATTCGCGACCTGCGCGACGAATTGACAGACCGTTTTGGCAAAATCACCGCGCCCGTCGAAAATCTTTTGCTCGTGGCGCGTATCAGAGTTGCCGCGAAAAATTTGGGTGTCCGCTCCGTCACCGAAAAGGATCTGCGCGTCGAATTTGTCTTCACCGATTTGAAACGCATTGCCGCGCAGGGCTTGATTGACTTGTCGAAAGTCTTCCGCAGCGATTTGAAATTCATCGAGAGTTCGCAACGGCTGTTCCTCACGTTCAAGACGGAAGCCAACTTGCTGAGCCGTATCTTAAGCGCGCTGAAAAGTTTAATGCCGCACAAAACCTAAAAGCTAATTGTTTTTTCAGCAAGGCGTGATATAATCGGTCCAGCTTTAAGCAAAGGATTGAAGTTTTGTTAGGGAGGGCACATCTCATGACGAACGCAATTAACAACAACTATTTCCTGCAGTATCAAAACGCGGGGCAGCTTGGCAAGCAGGCGGCGGCTCAAAATTTCAACAACGTCGACAAACAAAACGCTTTGACGAATTACGCAGCCGACGCAACCGTAGAAATCTCCAACGCGGGACGCAACGCACTGCAGGCAAGTCAAGGCGACGACGAAAGCCACCTTTCCGCCAAGGCGCAGAGTTTCCTTGACGGGCTCCGCGAAAAGTACGGCGATTACAATTTCGTCGTATCGGACAATCTTGACACCGCGCAGACCGCCGACTCCGACAAAGAGTATTCCGTTATCTTCACGACCGAAGAACTCGAACAGATGGCGGACGACGAAGACTACGCGCAAAAAGTCATGGGGCAAGTCGGTGACGCCGTCGACATGCTCAAAAACATTTGGGAAAAAGATTTGGGCGAGGGCGTCCAATTCGCGCAACTTGGGGTTTCATTCGACAGCGAAGGCAACATGAAACTGTTCGCGCAACTCGAAAAGCTTTCCGCCGACCAAAAGGAACGCCTTGACGCCGCACTGGAAAAACGCGCCGAGGAACGCAAAGCCGCCGAGGAAAAAGCTCAAGCCGACGACGAATCCGAGGATGACGGTATGCCCGTCGTCTTCAAGAGCGAGGACGTCGAAGCCGAATCGCCCGAAGAACTCTTCAACAAAATTTTCAGCATCGATTGGAGACAAATCCCCGAACAGGAAACCGTTATTTAACCGACAACCGAAGACTAAGGTAAAAATTTACGTATGAACGCGGTGAATTATTTTGCTTGTTACAACGTTGAAGCGCGTCCGTTGGATGCAACGTCACGTTGCTTTTTTTTGTGCGCGGAAAATTTATTCGCCGTAAAAAATTTTTGGGAGATGTTTTAATTGAAAGAACTGATGTTGGGCAACAAAGCACTTGCCCGCGGACTGTGGGAGGCGGGCGTCAAATTCGTGTCGAGCTATCCCGGCACGCCGTCGACCGAGATAACCGAAGAGGCAGTCAAGTTCGACGACATTTATTGCGAATGGGCACCGAACGAGAAAGTCGCAATGGAATCGGCGTTCGGCGCGTGCTTGGCGGGTCGTCGCGCCTTCTGCGGACAAAAACACGTCGGCTTGAACGTCGCGGCGGATCCGCTGTTTACGCTGAGCTACACGGGCGTCAATGCCGGGCTTGTCGTCGTCGTGGCGGACGATGCCGGAATGCACTCTTCGCAAAACGAACAGGACAGCCGCCACTACGCCGTTGCCGCCAAAGTCCCCATGCTTGAACCGTCGGACAGCGCGGAGGCGTTGGAGTTCGCAAAGCTTGCCTACGAAATTTCCGAGCAATTCGATACGCCCGTCCTAATCAAGATGTGCACGCGCATCGCGCACAGTCAAAGCGTCGTCGAAACGGGCGAGCGCGTCGAACATTCTGCGGCTTACGAAAAAAATATCGCAAAGTACGTCATGATGCCCGGCAACGCGAAGAAACGCCACCCGATTGTTGAGGAGCGCACGCGCAAGCTGATTGACTACGCGGAGACGACGCCGATTAATCGCGTTGAACTTGCGAGCGACGAACTTGGGATTATCACGTCGTCGACCTGCTATCAATACGTCAAGGAAGTTTTCGGCGAATCGGCGTCCGTCCTCAAGCTCGGCATGATTAATCCGTTGCCCGTCGCGCTGATAAAAGATTTCGCGTCGAAAGTCAAGCGGCTTGTCGTCGTCGAAGAACTTGACCCCGTGATTGAGACGCACGTTAAAGCGTTGGGCTTGCAAGTCGAAGGCAGTGAACTTCTGCCGCGTATCGACGAGTTCAGCCAAAATGTAATCGCGCAAGCATTAGGCAAACACTTAACTTCTAACTCCTACCTCCTAACTCCTAACTTACCCGCGCGGCCTCCCGTCATGTGCGCAGGCTGTCCCCATCGCGGGCTGTTCTATTCGCTGAAGAAACGCAAATGCACCGTCCTGGGCGACATCGGTTGTTACACGCTCGGAGCCGTCCCGCCGCTGTCGACGATTGAATTGACGCTGTGCATGGGCGCAAGTATCGGCGCGACGCACGGCTTTAACAAAATGCTTGGCGCGGCGTCGGAGGGCAAGACCGTGGCGGTTATCGGCGATTCGACGTTTATGCATTCGGGCATGACGGGCTTGGCGAACGTCGCGTACAATCAATCGAATTCGACCGTCATCATCCTCGACAACTCAATCACGGGCATGACGGGGCACCAACAGAATCCGTCAACGGGCTTGAACATCAAAGGCGACCCCGCCGGCAAGATTGACTTAGAGTCGTTGTGCCGCGCAATGGGAATCAATCGCGTGCGCGTCGTCGACCCCTACGACCTTGCCGCTTGCGACGTTGCGATTAAGGAGGAACTTGCCGCCGCCGAACCGAGCGTTATCATATCGCGCCGCCCGTGCGCCCTGCTGAAAACCGTCAAGCACAAGCCGCCGCTTCGTGTCGACGCGGACAAGTGTATCGGTTGCAAGTCGTGCATGAAGATCGGCTGTCCGGCTATCAGCATGAAAAACGGCAAAGCGGTTGTCGACCAAACGCAATGCGTCGGCTGCTACGTGTGCAGTCAGCTTTGCCCGAAAAAAGCGTTCGTCAGCACAGCACAGGAGGCTTGAACCGTGGAGACTAAAAATATAATAATCGTGGGCGTCGGCGGGCAAGGCTCGTTGCTTGCCAGCAAAATCTTGGGGCATCTGTTGCTTAATGAAGGCTTCGACGTGAAAGTCAGCGAAGTGCACGGCATGAGTCAGCGCGGCGGCTCCGTCATTACTTACGTCCGCTTCGGCGACAAAGTTTATTCGCCCGTCGTCGACAAGGGGCAAGCCGACTTCATCGTTTCGTTTGAAATCTTGGAGACGGCGCGTTGGCTGTCGTATCTCAAAGCGGGCGGGCAAATCGTCACGAACACGCAACAGATTGACCCAATGCCTGTCATCACGGGCGCGGCGGAATATCCGTCAAACCTCGTCGACAAAATTCGGGCTGAGGGCGTCAAAATCGACGCAATGGACTGCTTGACGTTGGCGCGGCAAGCGGGCTCTCAAAAGGCCGTCAACATCGTCTTGCTCGGTCGGCTGTCGCACTACTTTGACATATCTGAAGATTCGTGGCAAAATTCGCTTAAGGCGAACGTCCCCGCGAAGTTCCTCGATATAAATCGTCGGGCGTTTGAACTTGGCAAGAGTTTCACCTAAAAGTTTCAAGGAGTGATTTCAATGCTCACCAGTATCAACATTGCCAACGCATTGGCAACGGTTGTGGCGGAAGTCGACGGCGTTTTCACGACGCAGAACAACGCCATTCTCGCAACGGGCTACTCGAACGGCGCGGCAATCGTCAACCTCGGCACGGCGCAGACCGTGATTGACGCCTTCGCTGCCTCCGGCTCGATAGCTTATGACACGGCGAACAATCACTTTTACGCGGCAGACGGCGCATACTTCACCTTTGCGCAAAGTAGCGTCAATGCCAACATTGCAGTCGTTGCGCAGGGCACCGTTGGCGGCACGTTCGACTTGAACGACGCGGGCTTGAGCTTCACTCCCGATGTCGGCGACGGCTCGCTCGGTTTGGTTGCGACTAAGGACGGCGCGACGTTCAGCGTGTCACTCAACGGCACGGGCACAATCACACTCGGCGCGGCGGGCGTCCCCGTAATCACTATCCCGAAAGATTTTTCGTTGAACTTGGCGGCGATGACTTACACGGGCGTTCCGCTCGCGGGCACCATTTACGGCGACGGCGTCAATGACATTTACGCCACACTCGTCAATGGTACGCAAATCGCATTGACAACCAACGGGACTGTCGGCGCGAATTTGAGCTTGGGCGGCATTCCTTTCAACAACGTGACTTTAAGCGGCGCGATTGTCCTCGACCCGTTGACCAACACGCTGACTTTCGCGCAAGGCTCAACTCTCGGCGTCGACTTGGGCACGCGTCACATAGACTTGACGGCGACGGACAATGCAGGCGGACAACTCACTTTCGGTACGAGCGGCTTGACGTTCAGGACGGCGGGCGGCGACGGCGGTTTGATTCTTTCCGTCACGGAAGGCGGCGTAACTCGTCAAGCTTCGTTGAACGTCGTCGGCGAAGTCACTTATTCGCTTGACGGCTCAATCACGCTCGGCGCGGGCACGACCGTCACCAACAGCTGGCCGTCGGGCGTGGAACTTGTCATTACCTCCAACACGGACGGCGGCGGCGTGGTTCATTTGACGGACGGCGGCTTGCAAATCACGACGACAGACCCCGAAGCAATCACTGCGACGTTTGATAACAGCAACTTCAATCAGCCTTTATCAAACATAAAGCTGACGGGTACCGCGACTTACGATTCGGGCGGCATAATTTTGAGCGAAGGCTCCACATTGACGGGTATTGATGAAGCTTTAGGTATTTCAATTGCCGTCATTGCATCGAGTGCCGATACGACATTGCATTTGGGTAACCCAACGCCCGACCTTGCCGTCTCGACAGCTGGGCAATGCATTGCAATTTTCGGCGACGTAGTATACTTAGTAAGCCACGGCTCCCACATAAGCAATTCTTCCCGCTTCACGCAACTCAGCGCGGGCACCGATTTGGTTTCTAATATCGCAGACACCGTTGTACTGAATGATGTCGGCGTCTATGCGGTCAACGGCACGTTCATAACCAACTACGTCGCGGGCTCGACGTTCACAAACAGCCCCGACGGCTCGCTCATTTACAACGGCGTGACGTATGCGGCGGGACAGTTCACTATCGACGCGGCGGGCAACGGTATCGGCACCGTGATAAGCGCAGACCTCGCGGGCGACTTCCTGCCGAATTACGACAACGACTTTGCGAACGCTTTGCAAATTGTCTACGCGGGCACGCTTGACAATCAGTTGTCCGAAATTTTGCCCGTCAATGCAGACCTCGGCGAAATCGACTTCAACGCGCAACCCGACAAGCTCACCAAGCCGCAAATCGTCATTGCCGCGACAAAATAAGCTTGTCCCTTACCCCTGACCCCTTGTCCCTAATTTCCTGCCAAGTGCAGGATTTTTTTTTGCGCCGTGGAAATTTAATCGCGGTCATTCAAAGTTTTTCAGAGAGCAGGTTTTAAAACATGGGAAATTATTTTCAAGAGGAAATCGAATGCATGCCCGTCGACAAGATAAAGGCGTTGCAAGATGAATTGCTGCCCGCGCAGGTTCGTTACGTTTGGGAGCGCGTCCCCTACTACCGCAAGAAAATGGAAGCGCACGGCGTCACGCCCGACGACATCAAATCGACCGCCGACCTTTACAAGTTGCCGTTCATGTCGAAGGCGGATTTGCGCGACGCTTATCCTTACGGGCTGCTTGCCGTGCCGCTCAAAGACTGCGTGCGCATTCAATCGACTTCGGGCACCACGGGCAAGCGCGTCGTCGTTTTTTACACGCAGGAAGACATTGACATTTGGGAAGACTGCACGGCGCGTGCAATCTGCGCGGCGGGCGGCACCAAGGACGACGTTTGCCAAGTGTCTTACGGCTACGGCTTGTTCACGGGCGGCGCGGGTCTTGACGGCGGCAGTCACAAGGTAGGTTGCTTGACTGTCCCGACGAGCTCCGGCAACACCGAGCGGCAGATTATGTTCATCATGGACTTGCAGGCTACGATTCTTTGTTGCACGCCGAGCTACGCCGCTTATATCGCCGAGACTCTCAAAGAGGCAGGTTACAAGCCCGAAGACATTCCGTTGAAAGCGGGCATCTTCGGCGCGGAGGCGTGGTCTGAAGAAATGCGCCGCGACATCGAAAAGACGTTGGGCATTAAAGCTTACGACATCTACGGCTTGACGGAAATCAGCGGCCCCGGCGTGGCGTTCGAGTGCTCCGAACAGCGCGGTATGCACATTCAAGAAGATCACTTCCTTGCCGAGATTATCGACCCCGACACGGGCGAAGTCCTTCCCGAAGGCACGCAGGGCGAATTGGTTTTCACGTCGCTTGATAAAAAAGCCTTCCCGCTGATTCGCTACCGCACCCGCGACATCTGCACGCTCACGCGCGAACAATGTTCCTGCGGCAGGACGAATATCCGCATGACGAAGCCCAAGGGACGTTCGGACGACATGCTTATCATTCGCGGCGTCAACGTCTTCCCCAGCCAAATCGAGACCGTGCTCATGAACAACGGATACGCGGCGAATTATCAAATCATCGTCGGGCGCGTCAACAACACCGACACCTTTGAAGTCAAAGTAGAAATGACGCCCGATATGTTCACCGATAACGTCGGCGAAGTGCAGGCGCGTCGCAAAGTTTTGGAAGACGGCTTGCGCTCCATGCTCGGCATCAAAGCCAAAGTCACGCTCGTCGCGCCGAAATCCATCACGCGCAGCGAAGGCAAGGCAGTTCGCGTCATCGACAATCGCAAAATCTAGGAACTAGGAATCAGGAACTAGGAACTAGTAGGGATTAGGGAAAAGTTTTTCTAGGGGCTGTTGGTAAATTAAAAGTGAATAACAGAAGCAGCGAGTAAAAA